>CAYYMD010000083.1:0-3344 GCA_964472875.1 uncultured Planctomycetaceae bacterium | reverse complement strand
AGGAGTTGTTGGCCACCTCGTAGCGGGCGCGGTTGCGGAGGGTGCGGCGGACCTGAGGCGAGGCCGCCGCGTCGGCAGAGAGGTTGTCGGCGTTGGCCCAGTGGCGGCGGTTGTCCGCAGTGGTCTGGGCCGAGTCGAACCTGCCGCGCAGGAACATCGGGCCACCCCGGGCCGTCCTGCTTTTCGATGATAATTTTCTAAGCCAGCCGAACATTCACGTTTCCTGTTCTCATGCAGTTCCCGGCGGGACGATCTTCACGCGCTTGATGCCCGGGTTGACCCTGGCCAGCGCGTCTTTTTCCGCCAGGTACCTGTCGGCCGCTATCTGGTCTTTCAGCGGGTGCTGCTCCATCTCGCCGCCGTCGCCTCGTGCCCGCCTGGGCCCCGCGGCGTTGTCGCGAATCTCGTTGTCCAGTTCGTCCGCCATGGTTTTCCCTGCCCCAGGAAAAAAGCCCCACCTCCACACCGCGCGGTGAAGGTGGGGCTTCAGTTTCGATTCTGCGAAGACTCAGGACCGGCCGGTCCTGTTTCCTGGGCGATATTCGGTTTTTATCGTAATGACCAGACCGTCATCCGGCCCGTTCGTCTGTGTGCATTTTGATGTGCTTAAAGAAGCGTCTCAAGTGGTTTCCGGGAACAAGGTTGAAATGATTACGCATGTAAACCTATAAGCCTATTTTTTTGCCAAATCGTTTCAAAATGTCCTCTGTAATGCAGGGATTAACGCTCTCGATTTTCTTTGCTATTTTCATAGCTTTGGAAGCACTTAGACACTTGTTATGCACAAGAGGCACCATCGCTTCTATACCCCATACACAGTCTAAATCTTCACTTTCGCATGTCTTCCGCAGATTCTTGTCGTTAGTTAATACGGACCAACCTTTGTCCCGAGCCACGATGAAACATAACCTGTCTTGAAAAGAAAGCGGCCCTTCGTCAACCAATGCTTCTTGCGCTTGGCTCAGGGTCGGCTCAATTAATGTAATCTTAAGGCTTTTGGCCTCTCTTTTGGATAGTTCGTGGATCTCATCGAACACCGGTGTTGGAATGCAGACAGTCGCCAGATAACGTGAAATTAAAAGTATAACCGATTTGTCCGACTTTGCGTAGTCAATCAATACATTGGCGTCAGCCACCAGGGATGTTGGTTTGTCTCCCGACGACTTCATGCCGCTGCACCCCAAGAGGTGACCACGTCACGCATAGTGCTCAGGTCGAGTCCGAGGATTTCCGCGCCGCGGCTGAGAGTGATCTTTCCGGACTCGATTGCTTCACGAACCAGGCTGCTTAAGCGGTCTTCTGCAAAGTCTAATTCATCAAGCCCCTTGGGCTCCAGACTGGCCTTGTCTTCGACGATGGCATCCGGTTCGACCTTCTTGGTTAAGGATTGTCCGTATTTCTGCTTATACTGTGCCTTGAAGATCATCCATACTTTCTGCGCATCCGCCTCTTTAATCTCAACCAAACGATATAAAACGGTCATATAACTCACGCGGAAGATACGCTTTACATGAAGAACTCTTTGGACGAACGGCAAACCGTAAGTATCATGCCATTCACTTCTGAACACCTTATCCGGCATCAGGAAATGACCGGCAAAAAGATCGGCCTCTTTCTCTTCTTCAGGGTCTTCCTTCATCCGTTTAAAGTCGTAAGCCCGTGGATGCAATAGCAGGTGTCCCAGCTCATGGGCGGCAGTGAATATACGGCGCTCCACGGAAATATCATCACGTCCGTTTACTACTATGGCAGGACCCCCATCCACGGCCGATACGGACAAACCAAACAGGTTCTCGAAATCTAAATCAAGAACCTTCACCTTTACGCCGGCCGATTCCAGTAGCCCGCGAATATCACGAATCGGCTCGTCAAAACTTAGTTCTAAAGCTTTTCGAGCTTTTCGAGCGGCTTCAATGGGGCGGTTTGGACCGGACAGACTATACAATCGCTTATCCATACCAGCCAGTGCGTAGGGCTTTCGTTTGCCCAACAATTCTTCCAGGGAAACGTAGTCCCTCAACCATCGGGCAACATCAATTACTACTTGATCTCGGGTGGCCTGTGCCTTGTTTCCTTTAACCTTACTTGACCGAAATCTTACGCTTGATAGGCGAGGCGGCTCAGAAAGTAGTTCCGGCAGGGCGACTCCAAGAGCACGGGCGATGCCCTGAAGACTACTTACCCTGGGCTCTGACTTGCCAGTCTCTATACTCCGATAAGCGGTCCGCGAGATTTTTGCTTTGCGGGCTACATCTTGCTGTGACTGCCCGCGGCTGACACGGATTCTTCGTATGTTTTGCGGGATGGTTTTGGTAATTGCCATGGGTTTTTCCTTTCACTTGCCTTTAATAAACATATTCATTGTTTATGACAAGTTTACTTATCTTATTATATATCGCCTTATATAAATGTCAAGTTTTATTCATTTTTCCCACGTCGTCATACGTTTTCCGCAATATCGACACTCGCGGCGGCGCATGATGCGGCCGCCCCATGTCGGGCGGGTATAGACGACGCGGAAATGCCGGCAGCCGCAATAGCGGCATTCGAGGCCGCGCTTTTCGTCTTTTCTGTCCTGCTCGGGCTGGGTAGTAGAGGCAGTATCGTTCATGACTATCGTCTCCTGAGGTCCTGTTGCGTGTATCGCTTTCGTTTTCGCGGCGGCGCGGCGGCGGCCATGCCCGGCAGTGAAGCCCCGCACATCGAGGCGGCAACGGCGCAGCCGACCAGGCAATCCAGCCAGTGGTTGTCCGGATGGCCGGCGCGGAGTTTCCATTCGTCCACGGTGCGGCCGCGGCCCTCGGTCCTGACGCGGTACTCGGCGGTGAGGTGGTCGGCGAACAGACGGTGGTCCTGCCTGCCGAACAGCGACAGGCATCCCTTGTCGCCCATGGCCACCGCAAGGCGTGCGTGGACGAAGGACTTCCAGTAGTTGGTGTCTATCAGCACGTGGCGGACCTGCCGCCGGCCCCGCACGTTCGGTATCCGCCAGTGGTGGCCGACACGGTCGCCCTGCTTTCGTTTGTATTCGAAGAACGGCACACTCGATGCCCCCACGTACCGCCCGTGGCTGGGCATGACCACCGCAGAGTGGGCGCTTTGGCGGCAGAACTGGTAGACCACGTCGGTGGACTGGCCCCAGTTGGCGTCTATGAGGCACCGCCCGACTGACATGACGGCCCCGTCGTCGCGCGGCCATTGTCGGGCGAGGTAATCGCCGGTGAGTTTTTCCAGGCCGGCGTATATCGAGCCCTCCAGCCCGGTGCCGGGAGCGGCGCGGCCGAGCGTACGCGTGGCGTCGCGGAGCGTGAAGTACGCACGCTTCTGGTCCGGGTACGCGCCGT
>CAYYMD010000082.1:0-3662 GCA_964472875.1 uncultured Planctomycetaceae bacterium | reverse complement strand
TTCGAGTCTTTTTTTGAGAGTTGCTGCAAAAAACGGTGTCAATCACGCTTGTTCAGGGACTAGGAGTTCATCACGCTGACCGAGTATCTCTAATACTTCTACCGATGACGAAGTGAACTCCAAGAACCGTAGCCCTTCTTGCCGCCGTGTCCGACGGTCCAAACGCTGCCACCCTCGGACGAACCAGTAGAATAATCAGACGTGTCATACGCCTCATCCATATCAATTCCTAGGGCATCCACCAGCGCGCATATTCCGATGACTACGGCCCAACCTGCTGCCTGCTTTGAAATTTCCCAAATCACTTGCTTCATATCATACCCTTTCCATAATGGTAGTCTATAGCTGCCGACGTTAGCGATCAGATAGTGCACTGATTACCTCAACGGTTTCCTTCACTATCATGTCCATCACTTTCTCATCCAGCTCACGCTGCATTTTGCGGTTGGGATGAATCAGATCATTGGCAATGTTCTTAACGAAGCGGGCCAACTTCAAAATGTATTCTGTAGTAATATTTTTTGCGCTTGCTGTCTTTATTCGGTCATTTAAGGAGTATTCCGGCTTCTCTTTATTAGGCAATGGCTTCTTCCGCACCTCAGGAACTTCTTCACACATAAAGTCGGGAATCGCCTGCAGGAATGCAGCCTCCAAAGCCGAGCGGCACATAATAATACACTGTTCATCAAGGCCGATAAGATAACAAAAAGTAACATGACGAAGATACTCTGATGTCTGTTTGTCAATCAGGACCTTTTGGCCAAGCAATACCAACTTTATGAAGCGGGACTCGGCTGAAGCCTGCATAGAAACGATGGAATAGCCCATCTGCTCGTCGATTACCTGGCCGACATGCGTAGCAAGCACCTCATTATTTTCGGTAGTTGCCTTATCACTAAACATAGATTCAATTTCTTCTTGAGCACGGGCTACCGAAGAGTCGGACACCAAGTCGTTTGCCCCATTTAGTATCGCGCGGGCAAGACGCTTAGAACGATCCATGATTTCAGAAACATCCAGTTCCATCCCAGAGAGGTTTTCAATCCGGCTGTCGCGCGAGTTTGCGACGGCATTATAAAAAGCTTCGCTAAGCCGACCATCGTTGTACGTTTTGCCTTTCATATTCTGAATACTCGTCACTCTTATGTTAGTATCAGACGGCCGCCCTATTCAGGTTTTTCGGGACGACATATCATTTTACGCGTTTACATAGAATCACGGTTTTATTCCCTGTGCTTGAATATGCGCTAACCGTGATTACACAAATGAACTTCAGCCCACCTACTGTAAGCATATATTGCGATTTTATCACGAATTCAATGCCTGACAAATATCTTTTCGTGCTGTCCAAGCAAGGATCAGTTTATTGCGAGACGAAGATTCCCGAAAAGCCTAAGAACAGAAAACTAATCTTGCGGCTCAAAAAGCGCGCAACCGACCGTCCAACCGACCCGAAAACCGCGCAGACCGGTTCAAAAAGCGCGCAAACCGACCGGAAAAGCGCGCAACCGCTTATAGCCGCTTTCACCGTCCAAATCCTGTGATAGTTTCGTTTGCATGAGCGATGCAGCGAAACAACCCCAAACGAATCCGGCCCTGGACAGCCCCGCCGGGCGGATAAGCCCCGACGAGGAACTCATCACACTGACCGAGGCGACGAAAATCCTCCCCAGGGTAAACGGCAGGAAGCCGGCCGTGTGCACACTGTGGCGATGGTGCCGCAAGGGCATGCGGGGCGAGTTCCTGGAGTACGTCCGCGTGGGCCGAAAGATATGCACCACGCGGGAGGCGATGCTGCGGTTCTTCACCGCCCTTGCCGAGCAGGACGAGCAAATCGACCCGTACCGCTACCGAAAACCGCGACTGGGGAGGAACAGGCCGATAACCAGCCGCCAGCGCCAGCGAGCACTGGCCGAGGCGGACGCCATTCTCGAGGAGGCCGGGATATGAGGCCTCCAGTAACCACCAACCACAGGAGCAACACCATGAACACAGCGACAGCACCACCGCCGACGAAGGCACCGACAAGACCGCCGCGTAAGACGCCTGGAAGGAGGACGCAGACCGCTGCCGCGCCGAACAGGCGCGTCACCTTCGGCGAGATTCGACCCGACAGCGGCCACAGGATAGTCATCTACGGCCCTGGCGGAGTCGGAAAGACCTCGCTGGCCTCGGTAGCGCCGGGGCCGGTGGCGTTCATCGACCTGGACGACTCGCTGGGCGTCCTCGCCGGCCGGCTGCCGGATGTCGATATCCGGCCGGTGGCGGGAATGAACAGTTGGAATGCGATACGCGAGGCACTTCGCAGCGGCGGCTGGGACGACGTGAGCACAATCGTCATCGACTCGGCGACGCGCGGAGAAGAACTGGCCACAGAGTGGGTAATCGCCAACGTCCCCCACGACCAGAACAGGCACGTCCGCAGGATAGAGGACTACGGCTACGGCAAGGGCTATCGCCACATCTATGACACGTTCCTGGAGCTGCTGGGCGACCTGGACGGCCACGTCCGCGCCGGCCGCAACGTCATCCTCGTGGCGCACGAGGCCACCGAGAAGCATCCCAACCCGCGGGGTGAGGACTGGCTTCGCAGCGAGCCGCGCTTCCAGCACACGCCCAAGAACTCCATCCGCGAGCGTGTGCGTGACTGGTGCGACCACCTGCTGTTCGTCGGCTACGACGTCGAGGTGAACGACGGCAAGGGCAGAAGCAGCGGCACGCGGACGCTGTGGCCGACCGAGCAGCCACACTGCATGGCCAAGAGCCGCACGCTGGCAGACCCGGTGGAGATACTCAAGCACGACGCGACCGTTTGGAACCTGATATTCGCAAACAGAGGAGACAAGTAACCATGATGGCAGACAGAGAAGGACTTTTTAATGCGTATCCGGTCGAGATAGGCCTCAACGAGCAGGGCTCCAACAAGCTGGCCTGCTACACGATTCGCTTCGCCATCTTCGAGGAAAAACAGAACGGCAAGTGGGCCGACGTGACCGGCGAGAACATGGAGATAACCGGCTGGTTCTACCTGGAGACCAGGGACGGGCGCGTCAACGACTTCACCGTCGAGGCGCTCAAGGCGGCGTTCGGCTGGGACGGCCGCGACGCCTTCTGGCTGCAGGACAACGCCGAGGCCCTGCGCGAGCATCCGGTCCAGCTGAAGCTTGCCTACGAGAGCTACAACGGCTCCACGAGCCTGAGGGTCCAGTTCATCAATCCCTACGGCTCCACCGGCGGCGGCGTCTCCAGGGCGGACGATTCGGCCAGGCGGGGCATCACCAATCGCCTGGGGCCGAAGCTAAGGGCCGTCTTGGGCGCTTCGCCTGCGTCCAAGCCGGCCGGCCGGCCGAAGCCCCCTGGTAAAAAACCGCCCGCCCCTTCGAGTGCACCCGCTAAAAAGCCGGAAGCAACGATGGACGAGGCGTGGGCGGAGTTCATCGGGCACTGCGAAGGCGACAAGTGGGACCGCCAGGCCGTCGAGTCCGAGTGGTTCCGCATCATCGCCGAGCTGTTCGGCGGCAAGCAGCCCGACGAACTGAGCCCGGTCGAGTGGGCGACCATGCGCGACCACGGGCCGGAGAAGATTATTCCGTTCTGACCCAAGAAAAAAAACCGGGGCGGGGACAGGCAGTGTCCGGGGCTCATAACCCCGGGCAGCCGGT
>CAYYMD010000081.1:0-4039 GCA_964472875.1 uncultured Planctomycetaceae bacterium | reverse complement strand
CTAAAAACCTGCAATGGCTTGGCACAACGCGCAAAAAACCGGCAATTTCTAAAATTACCCGGAACAGTTGTGTAAACCACGAAGAGCAAAGCATGCCACGACGGAGCCGAAAGGCGAAGACGGGAGTAAACAAAGATGTGTTATGTAACACGCTGAAGAATAGTGTCTTATGTCAGATTTTCGCTGCGGCTAACGGCCGGTCAGTAACCCTGCTGCTCGGTCCGCGAGATAATTTCTTCCTGCAGGTCGCGGCCCACATCCACGAAGTAATCGCTGTAACCCGCCACGCGGACCATGAGGTTCCTGTGGGCCTCGGGTTCGCGCTGGGCGGCCCGTAGCGTATCGGCATCCACTACATTGAACTGGACGTGATGCCCGCCGAGGCGGAAGTAGCCGCGCACCAGCGCCGTCAGTCGCTCCAGGCCGGCGCCGTCGAGCACCTGCGGGGTAAACTTCATGTTCAGCAGCGTTCCCCCGGTGCGGCTGTGGTCGAAACATGCGGCGGACTTGAAAACCGCCGTGGGGCCGGTTACATCTGCGCCCTGCGTGGGCGAGATGCCCTCCGAGACTGGCGTTCCCGCGCGCCGGCCGTTCGGCAGGGCGCCCGTCACGGCGCCGAAGTAAACGTGGACGGTCGTCGGCAGCAGGTTCACGCGGTGGCATCCGCCCACGGTGTTAGGCCGGCCGTCGAGTATCTCGTAATACGCCTCGAACAGCCGGCGCGCTATGCCGTCGGCCTCGGGGTTGTCGTTGCCGAATGCAGGCGACTGTGTGGCCAGGCGCCGACGCAGCGGTTCGGCCCCGTCGAAATTGTTACGCATGGCCGTAAGCAAATTCTTCATCGACACCGTTTGCCGGTCATAAACGTGGTATTTGACGGCGGCGAGGGCGTCGGTCGTAGTGCCCAGTCCCACGCCCTGGATGTAGGAAGGGTTGTATCGCGGGCCGCCGTCGTGATAGTCGCGGCCGCGCTCGATGCAGTCGTCGATGAGAATCGACATGGCGGGCGAGGGCATGTTGTCCGCGTACAGGCGTTCGATATACCGATTGCCTTCCACCTTGACCTCAACTGCGTGTTGGAGCTGGCGGCGATACGCATCGAAGAACTGTTCGAAGGAGCCGAACGCCGCCGCATCGCCCGTGTCGGGACCGACGCGTTCGCCGGTGCGCGGGTCGATACCCGAAAAACACGCCAGTTCGAGAAGTTTCGGCCAGTTGAGGTATCCTGTCAGTGCACATCGCTCTTTTCCGAAGGCGCTGACCGTTACGCACCCGCTGGGTCCGCCGGCGCGGGCGTCGGCCGGCGACTTACCGTCGTGAAGCATTTCCTCGATGATAACGTCGGTGTTGAACAGCGACGGCTGGCCCAGACCGGTCCGTATTACGCGACATGCGTGTTCCAGCAAAGCGGGATCGGTCCTGACGCTGACCTGCGTGCAGACGGACGGCTGAATGAGCCGCATCTCGTCGACGACCTCAAGAAGCATGTCGGAGATCTCGTTGGCTGCGTCCGAGCCGTCCGGGCACACTCCGCCGGTGTTGATGAGGGCGAAATCCTGGTACGTTCCGCTCTGCTGCTCAGTGATCCCTACCTTGGGCGGGGCGGGCTGGTTATTGAATTTAATCCAGAAACACTCGAGCAGTTCCATGGCCTGCTCGCGTGTAAGGGCGCCCTCGGACGTCTGCCGCCGATAGAACGGCGCCAGATGCTGGTCCAGCCGCCCCGGATTGAAAGAGTCCCAGGTGTTCAGTTCCGTGATGACGGCCAGGTGGACGAACCAATATGCCTGGAGCGCCTCGTGGAAGGTGCGCGGCGGATGAGCCGGCACACGACGACATACGGCGGCTATCGCGTTCAGTTCGGCGCGGCGTTCGGGGTCCGTTTCTTCGGCTGCGAGCGCCTCGGCGTGCTCGGCGTGTCGCTCGGCCAGGCGGATTATGGCGTCGGCACAGATGGCCATCGCCTTCAACTCCTCATCCCGCCTCGCCGCCTCCGGGTCGTTGTGAAAATCGAGTTCCTCCCGCCGTTCGGCTATGCGGCGCGCGAAGTCCAGCATGCCCCTGTGATAAATCTTGTCGTCGAGTATCGCGTGGCCGAATGCCCGTTGCTCCATGAACTCCGTGAACACGCCGGCATCGAAAGCGCCTCGCCATGCGGGCGTCATTCCCTCGAAGAGCCGCTCGCGAATCGTCTTTCCCCCCCAGAAAGGAATGATTCTCTCGCGGTAGACTTCCCGGACGGCGTCGGGGACTTCGAAGGGCGTTCGCTCGCGGTCGGCCAGAACGTCCATGTCCTCGAGACTGTGGCAGCAGAGTTCCGGGTAGGTGGGCGTGGCTTTTGGCGCCGGGCCTCGTTCGCCCACAATAAGTTCGCCCTTCCCGATATAAATGGTCCGTTGCTCGACAATGTACCTGAAGGCCAATGCCCGGGCCACCGGCACTGTTGCGTCGTTGGCGCCGCCGTTTGCGTAGAAATCGGTGAGCAGTTCCGCCCGCTCCGAAGACAGGTACGGCCGCGTGTTCACGCTCTGTTCACGAAGTTTTTTAACGCGTTCGTTCATATTCATCCGCCAATGGTTACGTTCAGCCCGAAAGCACGAAGTCTTTCGGCACATTCGGCCACGTGCCCGCCTGTAGGTTCTTCCGGCCCGCCTGAGCCGTCCGGCACAGGCGTTGCCGCAAGGGTGCGGCCGAGTCGCCGGGCCTTAGCCAGCCCCCCTACATTATATGCCAGAACGTCAACATCCGCCACGGCCGGCAAATCTGCCAGCATGCGGCCTGTCGCCTCCAGGTTGGCCGCATCGTCGTTCATGCCCGGCACGATGGGCATACGGATGCGCATGGGGACGCCCGCCTCAGCCAGCCGATGCAGGTTAGCCAGCAATTGTGTATTATCGACGCCCGTCAACCGCTTGTGGACGGCGGGGTCTGCATGTTTCACGTCGCAAAGCCACAAGTCCACCAGCGGAATGAGAGGTTCGATAACTTCCCAGGGTGCGTGGCAGGTGGTGTCGACGGCGACGGCAATATCGCGCCGACGGCATTCGGCCAGGAGTTCGGCCAGAAATTCGGGCTGGAAAAGCGGCTCGCCGCCCGAGAACGTCGCTCCGCCGCCCGAGGTCTCGAAGAACACCCGGTCCTTTTCGATTTCGGCCAGCACTTCGCCGACACTTACGCGCCGACCGATAATCTCGCGGGCGCCCGTCGGGCAGGCGTCAACACACCGTCCGCACAGAACGCAACGTTCAACATCCGTCACGGGGCGGCCATTTCTCATTTCCAGGGCGGAATTCGGACATGCCTCCACGCACGCGCCGCAGGCGCTGCACCTGTCGGCCCGCCAGGCGTGTTCCGGCTGGTGGCCAATGCCCTCCGGATTCTGGCACCAGGGGCAGGCCATCGGACACCCTTTCAGGAAAACGGTCGTGCGGATACCTGGGCCGTCGTGGATGGCGAACCGTTTGATGTCAAAGATGACGCCGGTCGGACCGTCGCCGGCGTCGGGGAATTTCATACTGGAATTCGTCGTGCGCACCATTTTTCCAAAGCGCCTCCCAAACCGTGATTTACATTATAGCCGCATGAGGGCCGGCGGAAAAGACCCGACAAAGCGGGAGATACCGAGAGTACGCGGAACTGTTGCCGACAAGAAGTGCCATACCGCAATTTACATGGCAACCACAGGCGAACGACCAAAACCGGCCTTTTACAAATAATACAACAGCTAAGCATGGCTGCAAGTTCCGTTATTTCCTTTTCAGAGAAGGCGGAATCCGCAGAACAACATAGTACTAAAGAATCGGATACTGAAAGATTACGGCCGTTCCTGCCTAACCCTTATGCGACCTGATCGCGCTGCGGTTTTGCTCCCGTGTTTACAATACGTCAATATATGAGTAATGATTTGCATCGCGCAAGGTGTCGAGATTTGACCAATACAGGGATATTTTTAGCTTTGCCCGCCGCATCAGTAAAGTACTACGGGTTAAAACCCGTAGCATTGCTGCTTCGGGCTTCGCCCGTCCGCCTTCGGCGGTTG
>CAYYMD010000080.1:0-4864 GCA_964472875.1 uncultured Planctomycetaceae bacterium | reverse complement strand
CAAAACTTAAAACTAAAAGCTGAAAACTTAAATGCTGCCGGAGGCCGGTGGCCCTTGTGAAGAAATGACGAATCCCGGCGCGCCGGGATTTACAATGTCGAATCAATGACGAATGAACGAATAACAAAGCAAATCTGAAATACGAAATTCGAACCCTTCTTCGCCCCGTGGGCTACTCCTGTATTTTCGCATCGTCGGGAAAAAAATAAAAAAAACGAAACGTGAATAGATGTTTGGTTGTTATATTATCGTTGAAAGACCGACGTTCCCGGCCCGCGCCGGGATCGGGTAAGTAACTAACAGGCAAATATGGGAGATTTGATTATGGACAGACGGGATTTTATTAAGAATGCATCCGCGGCCGCGTGTTCGCTGGGCGTTGCGCCGTGGCTGGCCGGGGCGACGAAGGCGAAAAGAAAACCCAACTTTGTCGTAATCTTCATCGACGACATGGGATACGGCGATATCGAGCCGTTTGGTTCCAAAAGAAACAAAACGCCGAACCTGAACCGGATGGCCGAGGAGGGCATGAAACTGACATCGTTTTACGTGATGGCGCCCGTGTGCACGCCGTCGCGTGCGGGGCTTATGACCGGCTGCTATCCCAGGCGGGTTGGACTGGCCAGGGGGTCCTGGCGCGGCGTGCTGTTTCCCAAAGATCCCCACGGGATTAACTCCGAAGAAAAGACCGTCGCCGAAGTGCTCAAAGACGCCGGCTACGCCACGGGCTGCTTTGGCAAGTGGCACCTGGGCGATCAGCCGAAGTTCCTGCCGACCCGGCACGGCTTCGACACCTATTTCGGCATACCCTACTCCAATGACATGTGGCCGCAACATCCCGGCGCCAAGCGGTGGAAAAATGGCGTCTGCCCGCTTCCGGTGATGCGCGGCGAGGAGGTGGAGGACATCGTGGAAGACATGGACGACCAGGCGCAATTGTGCAAGCGCTTTACGGATGAGGCGGTCAAGTTCATCAAAAACAACAAGGATAATCCGTTCTTCGTGTACCTTCCTCACGCCTTTATCCACTGGCCCCGCAGGGCCCGCAAAGAGTTCATGGACAAGGCCAACGGCAACGTCACACGCGCACAGATAGAAGAGATTGACTGGTCTGTGGGGCGGATTCTGGACACCATCCGTGAACTCGGCCTGGGCGAAGATACGATGGTGCTGTTCACCTCCGACAACGGCGGATCGCGCAGCAGTTCCAACAAGCCGCTGCGGGGCGGCAAGGGCAGCGCCTGGGAAGGCGGCATGCGCGAGCCGACCATCGCCTGGTGGCCGGGCGCCATTCCGGCCGGCAGTGTATGCGACGAAGTCTCCGCGACAATGGACCTGTTGCCGACATTCGCCGGCTTGGGCGGCGGAAAGGTCCCCGACGACCGGGTAATAGACGGCAAAGACATCGCACCGCTGCTTCGCGACCCGGACAAAGCCGAATCGCCGCACGAGGCCTTTTTCTATCACCAGGGCAATCACCTTCGCGCGGTCCGTTCGGGCAAATGGAAACTGCACAAGGGGCAACTGTACAACCTCGACGAGGACATCGGTGAGAAGAACAACGTCGCCAAACAGAACCCCCAGGTCGTGCGGCGGCTGAGAAAATATATGGAAGACTTCGAGGCGGATTTGAAAAAGAACAGCCGACCCGTCGGCAAGACCGCGAATCCCCAATATTTGGTTAAAAATAAAAGGTAAAGTGAAGATTTCTTTGTTAGGAAATGTGAAATGAAAAGATTTATTGCTGTGCTGGTAATACTGACGGCTTCGGCATCATCGGCCCCGGCGATGACGTATTATGTCTGTACGAAGGGTAATGACTCCAATCCGGGCACTAAGGAGAAGCCATTCGAGACAATTCAGAAGGCGGCCGACATTGTGCAACCCGGAGACATCTGCATCATCCGGGGCGGCACATATCACCAGACGGTGAAACTCACGCAGTCCGGCAAACCCGACAAGCCGATTTGCTTCACAGCTGAAAAGGGAGCAACTGTCATTGTGGACGGCACAGCGCCCGTCGAAGGCAAATGGACAAAGCATAAGGGTAACATTTACAAAATCGGAATCGACGCCGACATCGAGCAACTTTTCGCAGGCGGAAAGATGATGGTCGAGGCCCGCTGGCCCAACATGCGCTTCGACGAGCAACTCTACGACCGCAAATCCTGGGCGACGACCGTAGAGGGCAGCCGCTACGGTGTCCTCAAAGACCCGCGGCTGGCCGAAACCGGTATCGACTGGACCGGCGCTCACATCACGCTCAACGTGGCGCACCAGTTTTTCACCTGGACGCGAACGGTGACCGGCCATGGCAAGGGCGGGGACACGCTCACTTATCCCAAAAATCTTAAAGGCATCACACATTACGCCGGGCATGCAAAGGGCTGGGAGGATGATTATTATTTCCTGTCAGGCAAACTCGAGGCCCTGGACGCCGAGACCGAATGGTTCTACGACCGCCAAAAGAAAGTACTTTATTTCCACCCACCAGGCGGAAAAGATCCATCCGCGCTCGATGTTAAATACCGCCGGCGCCAGTACGCCATTACGGGCGAAAGACTGAAATACGTGAAATTGGTCGGGCTAAATTTTTTCTGCTGCACGTTCAACTTCACAAAATGCAGTCACATGCTTGTCAATCGCTGCAACGTCAGGTTTCCCACGTATTCGCGTCACGTAAGAAGCTCGTCATACCGCAGATACAGCACGAGCGTATACGGAAACCACAATGTCATCCGTAAATGTGTTATTTCATATGCATCGCACTCGGGCCTGAGGGTCAGCGGCGAGGCAAACATTATAGAGAACTGCCTGATTCACGATGTCTGCTGGCACGGTTCGCTGGACTACGCCGGACTGAACGTCCGGGGCGAGGCCAACGTATCGCGCCGAAACACTATTTATAACGGCGGAAACGTTCTGCTCAAGTGCCCGGGTCCGAACCAGCGGGTCGAATATAACCACGTCTATAACGGCGGTCTGCTATGCCGCGACATCTCGCTGATTTACACGCAACTTCCCCGCTGCCGCGGTACCGTCATCCGCTACAACTGGGTTCACGGCTGCATGACCGAGGGCTTCAGGGGCCACGACGGCATTGGCGGCATGGGCATCCGCGGTGATGATCAGACCCGCGGACTTACCGTTCACCACAATGTGGTGTGGGACTGCGGTATACATGGAATCATTATCAAGGGCGATGAAAACCGGGTATTCAACAACACCGTATTCGACGTAGGCCCGAGGGACCCTTCCCAACGCAACGAGCATAACAGCAAACATCTGCTTATTCCCACCCGCGCCGAGCCGAAAAAGCCGTGGCGCAAGCAGCATCCCCTGCTGCAAGCGCAGAATGCCGGCAGCATCTTCGCCAATAACGCCGTGGGGAATATAGTGTGGCGGGGAGAGCCGCTGGGTAATGATAAGATTAGCAATAACATCGAGTTCGGCACAGAGCCGCCCGAAAAGTGGCTTGTAAATCCGGAGAAGATGGATTTTCGCCCGCGTAAGGGCTCCTCGCTGATAGATGCCGGCAAAATAATCCCCGGCTTCGAAGGTGACTATAAAGGAAAAGCGCCGGACATCGGCGCATATGAATACGGCGCAAAACCATGGACGGCCGGAATCACTTGGGACCCGGGAAAAACGATCGGAGATGTTGCGCAAGAGAATCCTTGCAGCCACTCTAAAAGCCCGCCGGAAAGGTGATCTATGTATGGCCGAACGTATAGATGCGATTGGCAGTAAGACGCAAAAGGAACTATGAGAATGAAACTGCATCAAATATTTATGATTCTGTTTACCGCAATCGTTTTATGGGACACATCGGCGGCCCTGTCCCAGGAAGCGCAGCCAGTCGCCGTGCACGACACCAGTGTGGATCCGTTTCTCTTGCCTTGCAACGGCGTGCCGTTCGGTGATCCTTTCCCTGTCCATTGGGACGGCGTGTGGCATCTCTACACACTCAGCGCCAACCTGAAGAAGGTCTACCATTTCACGAGCACGGACCTGGTGCGGTGGACCGAGCACCAGCCGGCGATGACGGGCTCCCGGATCATGACGGGCAGCGTCGTGCGCCATGACGGCAAGTACTACCTGTTCTATACGGGCAAGGGGCAGAGGATTTTTCTGGTGACAAGCGACAATCCGTGGCAATTCGATTTCGACTCGAGCCGGCAAGTCGCCAGGGCCGACGGCAAAGTGTACAAGCATGGCTGGTTCCGCGACCCACACGTCTTCTACAACGAGGACGAGAAGCAGTGGTGGATGCTGCCGGAGGCGCGCTGTCCCGAGGTGGCGGTCGGACTGTTCACGTCGAAGGACCTCCAGACGTGGGAGCGGCGGGATCCGATATTTAAGGACGAGGACCGGGAATACGGCAGTTGCCCGCAACTCTTCCGACACGACGGCCGCTGGTATCTCGCGCTGCTCGACTATCCGACCTGGTACTACACGGCCGACGACCCCCGCGGGCCTTGGCATCTGGGGGGCTTCTACCACACCAAACGCCTGACCGCCGCGTCGCGATGGGCCGACAACGGCAAGCGGCGGCTCGGCTGGGGATTCTTCATCCACCATCCGACGCCCGAGAATCGCAGCAGAGGATACGGCGGTCCTTTGGGCGTAGGTCGCGAGATGGTCTTCTTGCCCGACGGCAAGATCGGCGTGCGCCCGCTGCCGGAACTTATCGACGCAATCAGGAAGCCAAAAAAGAATGCTGATATTTTCGCCAATGTGAAGGAACTTTCCGGAAAGTGGGAAACGGATGCCGAAAAACAGGTGTTCCGATGCGCCGGAGATGACGGCGGCGCGTTGCTGCTGGATTTGCCGGGCAAGAACCCCAACTACTACTTCGAGGCCG
>CAYYMD010000079.1:0-6334 GCA_964472875.1 uncultured Planctomycetaceae bacterium | reverse complement strand
AAAAAACCGGCAATTTCTGAGATAACGCGGAACGGCTGTGCACAAAATGAGCCGCCAGTGAGAATAGATGAACCAGTCAACGAATTACCCCTCGAGTCACAATACATCGTTGACACGGCCGCGGCTGCGGGAATAAGCTTTTTATTACGAACACTCCGCCGCCACAAACCGGAAAGGAAACTACCGTGAATGACACCGCAAAAAATGCCGAATGGGTCCTGAAGCAATGCCGCGAGATGAAAGTTTCGCTGGTGCGACTGTGGTTCACCGACGTGCTTGGGTTCCTCAAAAGCTTCGCCATCTCTCCGGATGAACTGGAAGGCGCCCTGGCCGATGGTATGGGTTTCGACGGCTCCAGCATAGAGGGCTTCGCCCGCATCGAGGAATCCGACATGATCGCGATGCCGGACCCGGATACCTTCGCCATCCTTCCGTGGCGGCCGGGCGACGGCGGCGAGGCGCGGCTGTTCTGCGATATCCGCCGGCCGGACGGCAAGCCCTACGAGGGCGACCCGCGATACGCGCTGAAGCGCATGCTGAAAAAGGCCGGCGACATGGGATACGATTTCTACATCGGCCCGGAACTGGAGTTTTTCTACTTCAAAAACGACTCGCCCCGGCGGGAGATACTCGACCACGCCGGCTACTTCGACATGCCCGCCCAGTCTATCGCGGTTGACATGAGACGCCAGACATCAGAAATGCTCCAGTGCATGGGGATCCCCGTGGAGTACAGCCATCACGAGGTCGCCCCCTCCCAGCACGAGATAGACCTGCGGTACAGCGATGCGCTTCGCATGGCCGACCACACCATCACCTACCGCCAGGCCGTGAAGGAAATCGCCGCGCGGAACGGCGTCTACGCAACGTTCATGCCCAAACCGCTGTTCGCACAGAACGGCTCCGGCATGCACACGCACCAGTCGCTGTTCGCCGGCGACAAGAACGCCTTCTTCGACGGCGACGACGAATATCACCTTTCCGGCGTGGCGAAGAAATACGTGGCCGGTCTGCTGAAGCACGCGCAGGAATACTCGGCCGTCATCGCGCAGTGGGTCAACTCCTACAAGCGGCTGGTGCCGGGCTACGAGGCCCCCTGCTACATCTGCTGGGGCAGGCGAAACCGCTCGGCCATGGTCCGCGTGCCAATGTACAAGCCCGGCAACGAAAAGGCCACGCGCGCCGAACTCCGCAGCCCGGACCCGGCGTGCAATCCGTACCTGGCGTTTGCGGTGGTGCTGGCGGCGGGACTGCGGGGAATCGAGCGCGACTATGAACTGCCCGAGCCGGTCGAGCACGATGTGTACGAACTGACTGAGGCCCAGCGCGAGTCGCAGGGCATCGAATCGCTGCCGCGCGACCTCGGCCACGCCATCGACGTCTGCGAGAAAAGCGACCTCGTCCGCGAGGCGCTCGGCGACCACATTTTTGAGAAGTTCGTCCAGAACAAGAAAATCGAATGGGACCGCTACCGCGTGCAAATCAGCGATTACGAACTTAACGAATATCTGCCTCTGCTATGACTTTTCCAGGTCCAGCAGGCGTTTTTTCATTTCGGGTCCGCCGGGAGCCGAGTAGCCGCCGATGCGGCCGTCGGAGTAAATTACACGGTGGCAGGGTATGATGAGCGGAATGTTGTTTTTGCCCAGCGTCGTGGCCACGGCGCGGGCGGCGTCGGGACGGTTAATCTGCTCGGCCAGGGACAGGTAACTTCGCGTTTGGCCGTAAGGTATCGTTCGGCAGGCGCGAAGGACCATTCCGGCAAATGTATTCTCGGCCGGCAGGTCACAGGCGATTTCGGTAAAATCCACGGCTTTGCCGTTAAAATAATCGCGCGTCAGTTCGACGACACGCCCGAAAGCATTGTCATCGCGCCGCGCGCCTGCATGCTCCCACGCCAACAAATCGCAAAGGTCGTCGCGCTGGTATTCCGGAAGAACGAATCTTATCAAGCCGTTCGGACCGGCCACGGCCCCTACCGGTCCCCATGCGGTCGTCCAGACCGAATAACAATGCAAATCTGATGATTTTTTCGACATGAGCACACCTTAAGACATATGCGATAAGCGGGGCAAGGATTTGGTTAGCAGTAAGCACGCAGAAGTTAGAATCGGACGATTGGCTGTAGTTCGCAGTTTGCAGCTAACACTTTCAAAATTAGGATCTTACGCCGCGCCGGATGAATTTAACGTCGCGAGGCCGAATGTGCACGACGGGCCTCGAGGCGGAATTCGTTTACTTTCGCCACAATAAGCCGCAGCGCCGCGCGTCCGTGCGATGTCTGATCGAGACCTATGAACTGAAAACCGAGCAGTTTTTCATCCTCTTCGCCCCTGGAGTGCCGGAACTGCGCATCGGTATATACCGACTCTCCTCCCACACCGAATACCAGTCGCACGCCCACCAGGTCGCCCACGTCAAGGTTGGCCAGGGCCGAGGATGGCGCCTGCACCTGGAAGCCCCCGGCGCTTATATCCGTAACCTGACCATACCAGATGGGGCTGTCAGGTGACATGCCGCTTGGTTCGGCATCCTTGCCGCCGAGCCAGAAAGAGGCCCGGACTATTTTTCCCTCCGGAACATCCACGCGCTCGAATACCCGCCGCTGCAACATTCTTATATTGGTCGGATAGCACACTGCCAGGGCCGGAACCTGGCCGTGCTCCTGATCGTCGAGTGCGCGCATACCGCTCACCTTCACCGCGCAGACGTACTTGTGATGCTTGAGTTTGAAGGTCAGTCCGATTTCTTCGTTCGGCGCAAATTCATGTGGGACATCATCCTCGCCCCCTACCGGCGGCTGGAGCCATATGTGGCCAAGTTTGACGGAAAGTATCCGGCTGTGCAGACTCATCCAGGTTTTACCATTGCGAATAATAATCGTGATGGGAACCTGTTTCTGGCCCGCCAGAGACAATATTTCATTTACCTGTTTTCCGGTCGATTCTTTAAAGCCTGCCATCGCACACCCTCATATCTCTCGGCCGCCACACAAATTCGACACGTATATATTTTCGATCATATCCTGACTAAACTTAAACAAGTCATAAAATCCACATTCGAAATGATTAACGACTTACGATACAGTGTTGCCTCTCAGTCATTTTTCTCATCCAGAAGTTCGGCGCGCATCGTACTGACGTCCGGCACTTTCGGGCCGGTAACTGCCACTACCAGCCCCGGCAGCCCAAGAAACATTGGAATCAGCCTCGCCAGAAGCGCCATAGCCAGCACCATTCCGGGCGTGCTCTGACCGGAGACAAAAAATACCATGTAAAAATTCTCGATGAGGCCCACGCCGCCGGGAGTTATCGGGACCGCTCCTATTATGTATATAACCGGTACGTAAACGTAAAAATGGTACCATGGCAGCGGCATAGAAAGTCCCATCCCCACCAGCATAACAGCACCTATCCATGCAATATGGGATATGATTGTGACCGAACCGATTGCCACCAGCGAGCCGATGTGCTTCCTGTAAAGATCGGCGGCCTCTCCGGCTGCCTCGATTTGACGGGCCAACGGGAAACGCTGATAAAACTTTTCTACCCTGAGTGCCCTCCGGAAGCGCCTGCTGAGTATGAAACACCCGGCCAATATCACACCCGCCACTAATCCTGCCAAGATTATCGCCGGGCGACGCAGCCATTGCACTTGTTCGGAACTGCCCAGCCATATTACGCTAACCATTACCGTTCCAAGCAGCAACAACTGGCTCAGGCCCGTCATGCGGTCCATCACTATACTCACCAGCGCGGCGGCTTTGCGGCTGGTATGTTTCGAGACGTAGTAGGCCTTGACCAAATCTCCACCTACCGTACCCGGCACGACCGCGTTGAAAAACTGACCCAGAAACATCAGCCGTACCGCCTCCCACAGGCGGATTTTTATCCCCTGAACCCTCAGTAACAGCCACCAACGCACCGCCACCGTAAGCAATGCGCACAAAAAGGTGGCCGTGGCGGCCGCGATGTAAAACGGATTAACACCCTCAATGCTTGATGCGAACCCCATTCGCACAAAGCGTTCGGTGTCCTTAACCGGTTTGAAATCCTCCAGCGGACGAACCTGCGTTTTGCGCCACCACAGCATCCCCTCGGACACTACCACCTGTTCTGCGCGCCTGGCCACCACTGCATATGTCCGTCCTGTCCGCGATTCAATCACATAGTTATGCCAGTGCACACGGGACAGCACCCACGCCAGCAGCACCGCCGCAATTAAGACTTTCCCGGTCAGAAGCAATGTCTTTCTTGATTTCATCCGGTCCCTGTAATCTATCGGTTCAAAATGTCGTGATTATAAGCCCTCCTTCATCCGGTCAAAACCCGTATTCATAACTTTCTTAATCCCGCCCGGCTAAAAACCGATATACATCCATGAAAGAAGAAGGTTTATATTAACGGAATAATAGTATATATTTGGTGTGTGATTTCATCGGATTCATACTATCTTTTATATATCACTAAAACTTGAATGGTTACTTCCAAGACACTTGACATACCCGGATACGAAGTGGTTCAGTTGCTCGGCAACGGGGCCAGAAGCACCATATGGAAGATACGCGCCCGCCGGGAAGATGAATATTACGCTCTGAAACGCGTCGTCAAGCGCGACAGTTCGGATGCTCGTTTTTTCCAGCAGGCAATTAACGAACACCAGATCGGTTCGCAACTGGACCACCCCGTAATCAGACATATCTACAAAATCCGCAAGATCAGAAAGTTCTTCAGAGTCAGTGAAATACAGCTCATCATGGAATACTGCCGGGGCCAGTCACTCCAGGCGGACCGGCCCGAATCGGTGGTAAAAACCATGCGTATATTCTCCCGCGTCGCAGCCGCCCTGTCCTACATGAACTCCCGGGGTTTCGTCCATGCCGACATGAAGCCAAACAACGTAATCGTGGCCGACGACGAAACCGTCAAAATCGTTGACCTCGGCCAGGCCTGTCCTATCGGCACCGTCAAGCAGCGCATCCAGGGCACGCCGGACTTCATCGCGCCCGAGCAGGTCAACCGCAATCCGCTCGATGCCCGCACCGACGTCTTCAATTTCGGCGCATCGCTGTACTGGACGCTGACCGGACAGGCCATCCCCACGGCAATGCCCAAACGCGGCGAGGTCACGCTCAAAAACGAAATGAAAGTAGTGCCGCCCCGGAAGCTAAATCCCCGTATAACACCAGCCATCGAAAAACTCATTATCGATTGCATCGAATTCAGCCCGACCCGCAGGCCCGAGTCTATGAAAGAAGTCGCCTCGCGGGTGGACCTTATCGTCAGGTCGCTGGAGAACAACAAGCGCCCGACGGCGACCGAGCCCGAAAGCCCCCCGCATGTCTGAGCCGGCCATAGAAACATTCCGACGCGCGGCCGGGGAGAACCTCAACGACCCCCGCAGGCAGGGCGGCCTCGTAACGCTGGGCGAGGGCGAGCAAGTCACCGTCGCCGGCGACATCCACGGCCATCGCCGCAACTTCACGAAAATCGTCTCCCACGCCGCCTGCGGCGATAATCCCGCCCGGCGGATAATATTCCAGGAACTCATCCACGCCCCGCTCGAGACGCGCAGCGGCCAGGACCGCAGCGTGGACCTGCTGCTGCGTGCGGCACGGCTGAAAGTCTCCCACCCCCGGCAGGTGCTTTTCGTGCTGGGCAACCACGACCTCTCGCAGATAACCGGCGGCGAGATAGTCAAGAACGGCCACGGCGCCTGCCGTGCATTCGCCGAGGGAGTGCGTTACGCCTTCGGCGACAGCGGCCCGGAGGCGCTGGCGGCCGTGACCGAGTTCCTGCAATCATTCCCCGTCGCGGTAAAGTGCCCCAACGGGGTGCTCATCAGTCATTCACTCCCGTCGCCCGGCAAAAACGAACAGGCGTGCATGGAGACGCTCACACGCACGCCGCAGGCCGACGACCTCCGCCGCGGCGGCTGCATCTATCAGTGGGTATGGGGCCGCGGCCACACACCCGAACAGATAGAGGCACTGGCCGGGAAACTCTCTGTGGAATTTTTCGTGATAGGTCATCGGAAAATGCCGTCGCCGTGGGAAAATTTCGCCCCCCGCGCATTGGCGCTGACCAGCGAGGACGACGGCGACTGCATCGTCGAATTCTCCACGGACACGCCCATGAATGAGCAAACGGCCGTCGAGTCCATCCGTGCAATCTCCTCTCTGTAAGCAGGCAGCAGTACCGGCGGCCGGGGCTTCCGGCCGCTCGCGGCTCATTTTGTGCACAGCCGTTCCGCGTTATCTCAGAAATTGCCGGTTTTTTGCGCGTTGTGCCACGTTGTTGCAGGTTTTTAGACCTTTTTGCGCGATATTGCGCGT
>CAYYMD010000078.1:0-7158 GCA_964472875.1 uncultured Planctomycetaceae bacterium | reverse complement strand
ATTCGAACCAACGACCTCACCCTTATCAGGGGTGCGCTCTAACCAACTGAGCTACAAGCCCGGAGAAACTCATTTTACCAATCCGGCCGGCCGCGTCAACCGGCAGAAACATTTTATTAACTTTCATCGGCGCAACGGCCGCACCGGCCCAGTATTTTTCAAAGTCACAAGGCAGCAATTGACGAATCAATCGCCTCCATTATACTCGCGTAATATTCTAAAAGTACCAAAGCCAAAGATGCGGAGATTGGAACATGCGTAAATTCGGTAATAACACAATAGCCATAATGCTGGCCGGGGCGGCGGTTATCGCGGCCGGCGGATGCAACATGGGTCCCGAGGCACTGCCCGCCGACCGCGGTATGTACAACGCAGCCGTGCAGCAAAGCGGCAACGAGCAACTGCTGCTTAACATGGTGCGTCTGAAATACCGCGAGCCGATGACGTTCCTGCAAATCAGTTCCATCTCGTCGCACCGCAACTACTCGGCTAACGCATCCGGTTCGGTAACGATCCCGGAGGCGGGCATGAAAGTTTTCTCGCCCTCGGCCGGAACATCCTACAGCGAGCAGCCCACCCTGACCTACACCACGCTGGAGGGCGAGGAGTTCGCCTCGCGGATACTCACCGAGACGGACATGTCCACCTTCACGCTGCTGGCCCGCGGCGGCTGGAGCGTCGAGCACCTCATGCGAATCATGGTCGAGCGGCTGGGCGAACTACAAAACTACCCCACCACCGGCGCCGAGCACAAAACCGATACCGAGTACGAACGGTTCGTGGAACTGGCCTGCCTGTGGGCGAAACTCCAGTCGCGCGGCGATTTGAACTTTATGGTCTCACCCGGCGAGCCGGTCGTGGTGGCCGAGAATATCCCGGCCGATGACGTCGCGGCAGATACATACCTGGCGGCCGATGAGTCCGGATATTCGCTCACAAAGAATCCCGACGGCGGTTACCGCATGACAAAACCGGGGACGCCTTCGCTGGTGGTCCGTATCAAATACGCCGATAAGTCACAGGCCGACCGTGCCGACGAACTTCTGGGCGCGTCTCCTCCGCGAAAGCGTTTCGACGGCGGTGTCGTTGAGAAAATCGAACTGGTCTCGAGCCACGAAGCCACCAAGCATCGTCGGCCGGGACAGGTCCCTATACAACTGCGGTCGTACAGCGACATGCTCTATTACGTAGCCCAGGGCATTCAGACGCCACCCGGACACGTTGAGGCGGGCCTGATTAAAAAGTACAAGGACACTCGCGGGCGAGTCATCGACCGGCGGCGGCTGACGAAGGATTTGCTCGACGTCCGATACAGCCGCTCGCGACCGGCCGGGGCGTTCCTGGCGGTCAAACACCGCGACGGGTGGTTCTACATCGCCGACGGCGACGTGGGCTCCAAGGATGCCTTCGCACTTTTGAAAATCATCTTCGCCCTTCAGTCCAAGGCGCCGTCGGGCGGCCAGCCGGTGCTGACGATACCCGTGTCGGGTTGAGTTGGCAGGGTGTGCAATCCCGATGCATCGGGACACGCCTACAAATCCGGCGCTGATTACTTGCGGCGTTTTTTGCGGCGTTTGAGGCGCTGCTTGCGGGAGAGGCGCTTGGAGCGTTTCTTGGTCTTGAACTTGGGCATTCCCCCGGCCATTCCGGCCTGGCCCATCTGCTGGGCCATCGCCATCCGCTGCTTATTGCTCATCCCGGCCATCTGCTTCATCATACCCGAGGCCATATTGAACGATTTGACCAGCCCCGACACATCCTGCGGCTGAGCTCCCGAACCGCGGGCGATGCGTCGCCGCCGCGATGCGTCAATGACGGCCGGGTCGGATTTCTCCTCAGGCGTCATGGACTGAATAATCGCCTCCATCTGCTTCATCTCGCCGTCGGAGGCGCCCAGCGCAGCCGCCTGGTCGCCCATGCCCGGCATTAGTTTGAGCAGCTGCTTCATCGGCCCGAGCTTCTTCATCTGCCGCATCTGGCCGAGGAAGTCATCCAGCGTCAGTTGCCCCTTGGCCATGCGGGCCTGCATCTTCTCGGCCTGATCCTGGTCGAACTCCTTCTGGGCCTTCTCCACCAGCGTGACCACGTCGCCCATGCCGAGTATTCGCCCGGCCATGCGGTCGGGGTGGAACTGTTCCAGTGCGTCGAGTTTCTCGCCGGTGCCGATGAACTTGACGGGCTTGCCGGTGACGGCCTTGACCGACAGCGCCGCACCGCCGCGTGCGTCGGAGTCGAACTTTGTCAATATCACACCGTCAAGTTCCAGACTCTCGTTAAACGCCTTGGCGGAGTTGACGGCGTCCTGGCCGGTCATGGAGTCGCACACGAGGTAAATCTGGTGCGGGTTTACCGCGGAGGCGATGTCGCGGACCTGCTTCATCATCTCTTCATCCACGTGCAGCCGCCCGGCCGTGTCGATGATGACCACGTCGCGGTCGTTTTCCCTCGCCCAGTTGACCGACTTGCGGGCTACCTTGACGGGGTTCTTCTCGCCGGCGATCTTGAAGCACGGCACGCCGGCCTGCTCGGCCACGATGCCCAGCTGTTCCACGGCCGCGGGCCTCTGGAGGTCGCAGGCGACAACCGCCGGCCGCTTGCCCTGGCCCTGAACGTGTTTGGCCAGTTTGCCGCAGGTGGTCGTCTTACCAGAACCCTGAAGGCCGGCCATCATTATTATCGTCGGCGGCGGAGACACATAGTATATCCGCGGGTCCACCGGGCCCATCAACTCGGCCAGTTCGTCCTGGACGATTTTGACCATTAACTGGCCCGGATGCAGCGACTTGATGACATCCTGGCCGATGGCCTTTTCGACCACGTCGTCGCAGAATTTTTTGGCGACCTCATAGTGGACATCCGCCTCAAGCAGCGCCCGCCGCACGTCCCGCATGGCGTCGCGGACGTTCTTTTCGCTTATCCGCCCCCGGCCGGAAAGGCGCTTCAGCGCGCCGGATAATCTGTCTGTCAGTTGTTCGAACATAGCATCAGTACCTTAACATATTCCCGCCCCGGCGCAAAGGTTGGCTCACGGGAGAATATTCACATAAAACTTAAATCCGGCCGCCGGCTTCGGTGCCGCCCGGGCGAGTGCAGAGTCCTTATCGCCGATAAAATCGGGGCCGACTCCTTGACAGTGAAGCCCTTAAGGCATAAATAAAGCATACTATCCGAAATACCGGTCATGAGTCGGAATGCACGATGCCGTGGTACTGCGGCTGTGTTGCGGCAATCCTCCTCCGTGTCGATCCGGGTTTTGGAACACAGATGGGAAAATTTGAATGAGTGCGAAGGCAATCGCCCAACGGGCGCTGGATCAGGGCAAGGGCATCGTGCGGCTTACCCCCACCTGGGTGCCGCGAGTTTTCTGTGTGCCGGGACGACGCATCAAGCTGCATCCCGACGACTACTTTGCTCTCGGTGGCGAGCGCGGCGGAATCGACGAGCGATGGTTCTCCTCCACCACCCCGGCCGACAACGGCCCGCTCACCGGCGAGAACGAAGGCCTCAGTCACATCGCCGTCGAAGACAACGGAAAGACCGAAACAGTGCTGCTGCGCGACGCCGTCGAAGAGCTGAAGGGAGAGCTTATCGGCGACATGCTTTGGGACACGTACAGGAGCTGGCCGATGTACTCAAAGTTCTTCGACAATCAGGGCGCGCTGCCGCTGCACATCCATCACGACGAAGAGCACGCCGCCCGGGTCAACGCCAGCGGCAAACCCGAGGCGTACTACTTTCCGCCCCAGGTCAACAACCACGGCGGGGACTTCCCCTACACGTTCTTCGGCCTCCAGCCCGGCGTGACTAAGGAGCAGGTCCGCCAGGCGCTCGCGAAATTCACGGAAGGCGACAATCACATCATCGACCTGTCTGTGGCCTACCGCCTGTGGCCGGGCACCGGATGGAACTTGCCCCCCGGCGTGCTCCACGCACCCGGGAGTCTTTGCACCTATGAGCCGCAGAAAGCTTCCGACGTCTTCGCGATGTATCAGTCGGTGGCAGGCGAGACGGTGCTCCCGGAAGAGTTGCTGTGGAAAGACACGCCCGAAGACCAGATGGGCAACCACGACTACCTGGTCGACGTAATAGACTGGGAGAAAAACGTCGACCCGAACTTCAAGCAGAACCACTTCATGCCGCCGATACCCGTGAGGGACCCGGACGAAATGAAGGCGGAAGGATATCAGGAACATTGGATCTGCTACAAGTCCGAAGCGTTCAGCGCCAAGGAGTTAACGGTTCTGCCGGGCGGCACCGCAACCATCAAAGACGGCGGAGCGTACGGGCTTATCGTCCTTCAGGGCCACGGCACGATGGGCGTCTGGGACATCGAGACGCCCACACTAATCCGGTACGGCCAGCTTACCTACGACGAATTTTTTGTCAGCGCCAAGGCCGCCGAAGAAGGCGTGACGATATCCAACCCCAGCAAATCCGACCCGATCGTCATGCTCAAGCACTTCGGCCCCGGCGCAAGATAACACGCAAGACAAACGCAGACACGGCCGCAGGCACGCCGGCAGAGCCGCAAGTTTCCTCCGGCGGCGAGCGGCTATAAATCTCCGAAACCATGAAAAGAGAAAAATCATGACTGACAACCCCAACAATTATCCGAAACTCCACAACGCCACGTGGCCCGGCGTAGTCGGCAAGGGCGACGGCGGCGAACCGCCCATCGGCCTTGAGAAGATGCTGGACCTCACTGCCGCCGCCGAAGTCGACGGCGAGCGGTTCGACGGCGTCGACATGTTCTGCTGCGCTCCGCACGTGGACATCGATTCCTCCGACGACGACCTGAAGGGCCTGGCGGAATCGGTCTCTTTGCGGAACCTCGTTGTCGGCTCGCTGGTCGCGCCGGTCTGGGAGCCGGTCGGCGGCGGCTCGGCCGCGGACGCCGGCCAGGGGCGGGAGAAATTCCTCACCCAGGTCCGCAAGGCATGCCGAATCGGCAGCGCCCTGCGAGAGATGGGCGTGAGGCCCGGCGGGGCTGTCCGCATCGACTCCGCCCTCGACCCGGCCACGTGGTCGCAGGACCCCCAAGGCAACCAGGAGCGTATCGCCGAAACGTTCAGGCAGGCCTGCGACATCGCCGACGACCACGGCGAGCAACTGGCGGCCGAGGGCGAAATCTGCTGGGGCGGCATGCACAGCTGGAAGCGCATGCTTCAACTGCTGGAGATGGTCGACCGCCCCGACACGCTCGGCTTCCAGGCCGACATGGCACACACCCTGCTGTACCTCCTGGGCTACAACGCCCCCGAGGACGCCATTGTGCCGCGGGATTTCGACTGGTCCGATTCGGAAAAGTTCGACGCGGCATACAGGCAGATGACCGACGCCCTGCGCCCGTGGACCATCGACCTGCACATCGCCCAGAACGACGCGACGGTAAAAGGCGCCGGCTCGCACGACAAGACGGGGCGGCATTGCCTGCCAAACGACCCCCACGGCAAGCTCGATATCCCCAGGGCCGCCGGATACTGGCTGCGCGACGGCAGCGGCAATGTGACCCGCGCAATGCGCAACATCTGCTGGGACGGGTGCATGTTCACCAACGAAACCATGATGAAGCCCCAAACCTGGAACGACATACTGTCCGCCATGCTCGCCGTGCGTAACGCCCACGGCTGGAGCGGGTAGCGGCGAGCCGATCGCGCCCCGTCGCCGGCGCGGACAAAATTTCAAACGAAAGGAGCACAAAACATGAAAGACCTCAACGTCGGCATTATCGGTTACGGATTCATGGGTCGCACGCACGCCAACGCCTATCGCAGCGTCGGCAACTTCTTCGAACTCCCTTTCCGCCCCGTCCTTCACACCGTCTGCGGCCTGGACGAAGACGAGGCCCGATCCTTCGCGCAGCGGTGGGGCTTCCAGGGGCACACCACCGACTGGCGAAAAGTCATCGACGACGATAACATCCGCGTCGTTGACATCTGCGTGCCGAACAACATGCACGCCGAAATCGCCGTCGCGGCCGCCGAGGCCGGAAAGGCGATCCTGTGCGAAAAGCCGCTGGCACTGAACTCCTCCCAGGCCATGCGGATGGTCGAGGCCGTCGAGAAAGCCGGCGTGCCCAACATGGTCTCGTTCAACTACCGCCGCGTTCCGGCCGTGGCGCTGGCCAGGCAAATCATCGACGAAGGCAAACTCGGCAGAATATTCCATTACCGCGCCAACTTCCTGCAGGACTGGACCATCTCCGCCGACGTGCCGCAGGGCGGAATGGCCACCTGGCGGCTGGACGTCAAGGCCGCCGGCTCCGGCGTCGTCGGCGACCTGCTGGCCCACTGCATAGACACGGCCATGTGGCACAACGGCGCAATCAAAAACGTAACCGCCACCACCGAAACGTTCATCAAGGAACGCGTGCACGCCGACACGGGCAAGGCCGAGCCCATCGGCATCGACGACGCCTGCACCTTCTTCTGCCGCTTCGACAACGGCTCCCTGGGCAACTTCGAGTCCACCAGATACGCCCGCGGCCACAAGGCCCTGTACACGTTCGAGATCAACGGCGAGCACGCATCCATCGGCTGGAACCTGCACGACCTGCACCGCCTGCGGTACTTCGACCACCGCGACGAGGGCCGCCTTCGCGGCTGGCGGTCCGTCCACGTAACCGACCACGACGACCACCCGTACATGGACAAGTGGTGGGTGCCGGGCCTGCAAATCGGATACGAGCACACATTCATCCACCAGGCGGCCGATTTCCTCACGGCCATGGCCGCCGACCGGCCCTGCCCGCCGACCTTCCGCGACGCGCTGGAAACGCAGAAGGTCTGCGACGCCGTCCTCCTCAGCGCAGCGGAGAACCGCAGCGTGGAAATAACGGACTGAGCAATCACCCCGCGCCAAAGAGTATCGGATGGGTCCTGATAAATCGTAATTGCCGATGGAATGAAATCTATCTGGCTGGTTGCTCGGTTAATCGGTTCATCAGTTAATCGGTGTAACTTGCCCGTCCCGGCTTCAACGAAAGCGGATACCACCGCTTCTTTTTTAAATTTTAGTTTTAAGTTTTTAGTTTTCAGCTTTTTATCTCCCTGTCCCCTGTGTTCTCCGTGGTTTGACCCGCTGTTCCGCGTTATTTCAGGAACTGCCGGTTTTTTCCGCGTTGTGCCAAGCCATTGCAGGTTTTTAGACCTTTTTGCG
>CAYYMD010000077.1:0-8246 GCA_964472875.1 uncultured Planctomycetaceae bacterium | reverse complement strand
AG
The DNA here is from genome assembly GCA_964472875.1 of uncultured Planctomycetaceae bacterium. Lineage (GTDB taxonomy): Bacteria > Planctomycetota > Phycisphaerae > SM23-33 > SM23-33 > CAYYMD01. The sequence continues at coordinate 8,244 of CAYYMD010000077.1, read as the reverse complement.
AGCAGGCGGCCTTCGCCGGCTACTTACAGGCGAGCATCTACAACGACGCCGGCAAACTCGGCCAGGCCCGCCAACTGGCCGAGGCGGCAATCAACGCCGCCCCCGACGCCGACTGGCACGACGCTACGCTGTACATGCTGGCCTCAATAATTGACCGGCAGGCAAAGAGAAATTTCGGCCGGGCCGACGACAAAAATGCCGCCAAACTCCTGTCCGTCCGGGCCGAGGCGATGCCTTACTGGCGGAAACTGATTAGAAAATTCAAAAAGAGCCCGTACGTCGCCCCGGCCATGTACCGCGCCGGGTGCATCCTGTACGAGAGCGAGAAGTTCAAGCAGGCCGATAAGATGCTGGCCGGCTTCGTCGAGACCTGGCCCCGCAGCCCCTTCGCCGGCGATGCCTACGTCAAACTCATCGACTACGCCCTTGAGCGCCGGTTCGACATGGGCCGCGCCCGCGGCCTGTCCAACCTCGCCGCCGAATGGGCCGAGGCCGCCGAAAGCAAATCCAAACCCGCCACCACACCACCCTGGGCCGTGAAGGTAAATTATCCCGGCAAGGAGTCTCGCAAACGCGCTTCTTACGAATGCTACCTTCGCGCCGGCATGATCGCATACTTAGAGAGGGATTATGATGCTGCCCTAAAGCATTTCATATCCGCCAAACCTTTTACTCCACCCCGCAATCTTGTTGTAGCCAGCGGGCATATTCCAACCGCAATTGAAGTCCTTATTAACGGAGCGCGAAAAAGGTTGCCGCTTGCGCCAAAAGAAGTGCTTGAGGATGGAGGAAAAGCTACTCTTGTACTGCAATTATCACGATTGCATTACGCCGCCAGGGGATACCAGGGAGCGATGAAAATGCTGGAATCGTTGGTCAATTCAAACGATATAACCAAGCCACAAAAGGCGTGGGCGTTGTATCAACGAGGCCGTTGCAGATACTGCCTTAAGGGTGCTGACAGGGATACGACAAGCGCGATGAATGATTATCTTTCCGCTCAACGCCTATCGCCGAAATCCTCCTGGGCGGATGATTGTTTACTCCTGGCTGCCAATATTCGGTTCAACTGGCAGAAAGATTACAAGGGAGCAATAGAACTGTGGCGACGTCTGCTCGAAGAATACCCTTCGAGTATCGAAGCGCCACGGGCGGCTTATTATATCGGTATCGCGTATAAATTATCCGGGGATTACGATTCCGCAAAAAAAGCATTCAAAGATATTATCGATAAGCATTCAGACACTCCATTTTCGAAAGTAGCCACGCGCCACCTGAAAGAACTTAAAGAATCTGATAAATCCAATGCCGGCGGCGAGAGGAAGCAAAAAAAGAAAACGAGCAAGGTCAGGCAGGGACATTCCTCCGTTAACAGACCACAAATAAACAGGGAAACCCTATCCGGAAATACTACATGATCGAAAGGGTAAAACTATCCGTCTAACCAGATACCGGGGATCAGCACAGACACCGGGTGAATTGAAAGGGACAACTCATGACATCATGCACAAGGGCAGCTGCGGTGGTAGTAATAGTTTTTGCGGGCGTTTTCTCGGCTGAGGATGCAGCGGGTACAACGGAAACGGTAACAGTATTTCCCAAATCGAATACCGGGGTTGGTTTTGGTCAATGGGAGGGGGTGGATGATTTAACGTTAAAATTTGTTCCCGGTCAAAATTACGGCATTAAGGATTCTGTAATTGTCAGCGAAGCCGGGAAATATGCTCGTAATCAGACTCTTGAGACACCCGGTGAACATACATGGGTGATATACGGTGTATGGGGCGATTATGAAAATAAAGGCACTCAGCAGCTATTAGGCGAAAACAGTCACTGGGTGGACTTTTCCGGCACGCTTTATGGTGGTGGCGGAGGCAAAGGTGGTGGTGCAGACCCCACATTCTATGCAAAGGTCAATGATATTGATATAGACTGCGACTCTGACAACGACAGCGAGTCCATTTGGCGCCCGGCCCACACTGCCATCGGCCGACAGGAATATTTTGAATCGACCAACGAGGCGGCCGATGAAGACGAATGCGAGCACCCCGCAGGCGACATTTCATCCAATCCCGGCGAAGAAATGTTGATCCGCCCCGTGGAACACTGGACTATGCTCCCGGTCCGTGTAAATGCCAGGCATGACGGCTATCTTTCCATACAGATCACACAGGATTATGCCAATCGCTTCATAATTGGCATGAGGGATGATGAAGACAAGTTTATCGAACTGACGGAAGTTGCTTCGGCGAAAATCACGGAAACCGGGTACAAAACCGTATATGAGGAAAAGGTGAGTATCGGGACCTCCGGCGAATTTCACGAGTGGACTTTCTGTATTAGGCCGGTGCTGGCTGACAACGTTTCAGAAAACGAAAACGGCATAGTTGTTCGCGCAGTGTTCGCCGATGCGGCCGAATCGACCTCCGACCCGATCGAGCAGGAGGGTGAATCAGTAGATCTTGTTCGTATCAGAAGAATTCCGGAAGATATCGACACCAATAAGGACGACCTTGTTAATGTTGACGAGGATCTCCTTTCATTCGGCGCCGACAGCGGAGTAATCGGATGGCAGGTAACGCGCAAGCACCCGCAGATATATATACCGCTGGCGGTGGCGCAGTGGGACCACCTGCCCGTCCATGCTTACGTTTGCCAGGGGGCTTTTCGGTATTACTCGAATAAATACTGGAAACACGATGACAGGGAAGCATTAGACACCGATGGCGTTTGGCAGGGATTATGGCAGGCGTACAGTCTCCACACACGCGCTAAACTAATGTGGTACCACGAGAAGTTGCGCATAAAAAGGGTTAACGTATGGCGGCCGCGCGGCAATATTGTGACATTCAATTTCCCGTGGGACGACGAGGAGGGAACGTTCGAGGAAGTCGGGTATCCCATGGGCGTCAACTGCAAAAGGACCTATGTTCTGCGCGACGTCACTCCCGCCACATCCACCGACAACAACTTCGAGCTGCATTTTGATTCGGGTATTATTCACTGTTTTGAGGGCGACGGTGCTGGTGGCAATAACGACGGAAGAATTGCCCGTATCAGGCACATTGACGGCCGCTCGCTAGATATCGACGACATAGCGGGGGTGGACCTGGCCGGCATAAACGACATGGGAGGCGGTACGGACATCGCCTCCAGCCCCAGATACGATGTAACCTTAAATTGGAATGCTGACCTGGACAGGATTGAGTGTATTACATACGTGGACAGGTCCGGCGGTTCGCAACAGATTGTGACAACTCCCGGCTATGAAGAATACTCCAGGGCCCAGTGGATCAACAAGCTGGCGAAATCCGACCCGGTGTCGGATTTTTCCCCAAGCGTGGTCGATGACGGCGCCGGCGGTAAAAAGATAGTTTACGGCAGCGATCAGAACCCCCGGATTGAAATTACACGCGCCGACGGTACGGATGTGATAATTGAGACCATCGAGGCCGGTAGCGCCGGCATTCTTACACGAAACACATATTCGCTTAACGAAGCCGACCTTGTTGAATCGCATACATTAAAAGTCGGCGGCTGCCCATGGGGCATGGATTCGGCGACGACCAACTATCAATATGAATGCGCGGCGCCAGAAAATCTTGCGGGAATATGGAAACAGCAACGTTACGGAAGATACAAGCAGAACGGCAGTTTCGAGTATCTTGCGGCCAGGTGGGGCAAAGTAACACGAATCGATTATCCCGACGGCGACTGGGAACAATTCACCTATTACGACGATACAAGCAGGCAGACCGGCTGGCTAAAGAAGCATATAACTCCTTTCAAGGACGGGGCTTATACTGTTGAGCAGGAATGTTCCTACAACGCAAGCGATAGCGGCGGCATCGAGGCCGACGAAAAGAACCTTCTTGAACGCCCACGGAAAGTAGTAGAGAAAACGGCCGGCGTCGAAACGGCGCGCGTGTACCATAAATATGAAGATTCCGGTCAACAGACCGGCGGAATGACAACAACCCAGGTTGCCAGGGTAAAAGGCGCATTATGGAACAACACCCAAAATCTCATAACGGAGCGAACTCGCCAGAATTACGGGCCGGATAATGTCACCGCGCCCACCTGGAGCGTTGTCAATCAGGTTGACGGAACGCCGGACACCTCCATCCAAATTACTTCTACGAAAAAGGGGCCAGGCGGGTCTGTTATCGACACAACCGCAAGCACAATCAATGCCTTCGGCTATGCCGAATCAGTGGCGGTTACCGAATCCGGCCAGACCAAATACAGCGCAATATCGACGTTGTCACCTTTCGGGTTCGGCAGACTTAAACAAACGCAATTTCTCGGCGGGCTTTACAGCGAAAACGAAAATTACAGTATATGGGGCCCCACGCAGGTGCGGGCCGTGGACGGGTCAAGGACGCAGATAAGTTATGACCCCAACCGCGGCCTGGCCACACAAAGCGTGCATTATCCTGACGGCAACACCGGCAGCGGCCACAATATCACGACAAGTATCAATGAAAGGGACGGTGCGGGTAATGTGCTGAGCAGCACCACACTCGCCCAGAAGCCCGGCCAAAACAGCATCGAGTTGAACCGGACGGCCGCCTACGACGCCCTCGGGCGACTGAGGTCTTTCACCAATCCGCAGCAACCGGGCAATCCCACGACTATAAGTTATTCTCACCTCTCCGGCGTTACGACTGTTGTCACGAGCTTTCCCGATAATTCATCCAAAACCGAGGAAATATACGTGGACGGCCGCGTTAAGGATATTACCGGCGACGCGACATATCCGGTCATTTACGACTACGGCGTGGATGCGAACGAAGGCCTGTGGGCGCAAAGAGCCACCAAAGACGAAGACGGCAACTGGTCGCGATGGACAAAAACGTATTTCAATATGATCGGCCAGGGATACAAGACAAAAGTATCCGGAACCGGAAACGTGGCCACGACTACTTTCGATTTCAGAGGCAGACCCGACGCTTTCACGGGAATTGACGGAGTCACAAGCAAAGTCGAATACGATTCCACATACGGATACGTCAACAGAAGTTGGATTGAAGGCGAAACCGCCAGATACGAAGAAATCGAATACAATCGCAGTGTCGGCGCCGGTGAGGAAACCTGGCAAACGACGATATTTGGCGGGGCAGAGGGCAACACCACAATCGCACAAAGCAGCGCTTTCAGCGGTTTGTCCGGTTCGGTTAACGTCAACAACCGGATAACCACCAACACCATAAGCAATTTCGGCAACGGCGGCGGTTACACCTCCGCAACAACATATCCGGACGGAGTGAACGTAACATCCACCGTGGCCGCCGGGGCGCTTTCGCAGGTGACCGACGGCGTGGAGACTATCGACAACTACAGCGATGCGCTTAACCGCTCGGTGGGTTTGCAGGATGGTCGGGACCTGACCACATCCTGGAGTCTGAATAAGGTCGGCCAGGTCGACAGCACAACTCTGCCCGACAACAGAATCTACAGCGTAACCAATCGAAACCTGATGCTGCAGGGAACCGATTTCCAACGCCCGGACAGCAACACTCAGCACTGCCAGTACAATTCCAGAAGCGAATTCATCGGTTCAGAGGGAGCGGGAATATACAACAACAGCAACGATATCAACGCCAATTCGGGGCTTATGACACAACTGACCACACAAAGCGGCGGGGCCGATACGAACTGGTCCTACCACACGCTAACCGGACTGCCCCAGCAAAAGTCCGTCGAGAGCAACCTTGTCTGGGACGCCGATTACAACGACAAACTGCAACTCGACGAAGTGAGCAGACCGGGCATAAACAATTTCGACTACTACTATGATCAACACACAGGCGAGCTGGAATCGATCAAGGCCGGACAGGATACTTTGTTCGGTTACCAATACGACTCAAAGGGACGCGTGACGAGTATCGAGAAGGAGGGTTTGACGCATGATTTTACATATAATAAAGACGATCAGGTCTTGACCGAAACGCTGCCGAACCTGGGGCTTGTCAATCCGATTATCGAATACGGTTACGACACCGCAACCGCAAAACCCACAACGGTGGAATACAAGGTAAACTCAAACCCCAAACTATCATACACTTATGATTATGACGCGAACGGCAGACTCTCATCCATCACATCCGGCGGCAAGACCTATACGCTCTCGTACGAAAACGGCTGCCATCTGCCAAAGGACATAAACTTCGGCGGGACAATGACGCTGTCGCGCTCGTACGAGGACGACACCAACCGCCTCGCATCCGTCAGCACCTCGCTCGGCGGCAACACCGTGTTCGGCGCCGGCTATTCTTACAGCGGCATAGACCAGATAACGCAGGCGCAAATCATGGCATTTCGCCCGTCGAATCCGGATGCACTTGACCAGTTCACGTGGCACTACGGCTACGACGGTAATCCCGACGTTGGCGGGGGCGGCGTGCCTCAATACCATGCGGGCGACCCGGATGTTTCCTTCGACACCGACGGAAAGGTTGCCACGGATTTCGGCGGCGACGACGAGGCAAACGGCGTGGCCGTGGGAACCGACGGCAAAATTGTCGCCGTCGGCGCATCATCCGGCGATATCGCTATAGCGCGATACAATACCGACGGCTCGCTGGATACGTCCTTCGACACAGACGGAAAGGTCACTACCGACCTCGGCGGCGACAGCGACGTCGCGCATGCCGTGGCGATACAGTCGGATGGCAAGATTATCGTGGCCGGCGCCACGGGCGACACCTCGGGCGACATGGACTTCGCCGTGGTCCGCTATAACGCGGACGGCTCGCTGGATGACACCTTCGATACCGACGGCATTGTCATTATCGACTACAGCACAGGTCGCGACGACTGCGCCACGGCCGTGGCGATACAGTCCGACGGAAAGATAATCGCGGCCGGCTTCACCACGAACACGGCCTCGCCTTATGACGAGGATTTTATCGTCGTCCGCCTGGAGACCGACGGCGACCCGGACACCACATTCGACAATGACGGAAACGTCGTTACGGACTTCGCAGGTGGCGACGACCGCGCGAACGCCGTAGCGATTCAGGATGACGGCAAAATCGTGGCCGCGGGCGGCTCCGGAAGCGACTTCGCCTTAGTGCGATACGGCACCGGCGGCTCGCCGGACACTTCCTTCGACACCGACGGAAAAGTTACAACCGATTTCGCCTCAGGCGACGACGTGGCCAATGCCGTTGCTCTCCAGGACGATGGAAAAATCGTGGCCGCCGGAGCGGCCGGGGGCGACTTCGCCCTTGCGCGTTACGGAACCGACGGCTCGCCGGATACCTCCTTCGATTCCGACGGCAAGGTGACAACGGACTTCGGCGGCGACGGCGGCACTGCCGGAGGCGTCGCTATACAGATTGACGGCAAAATCGTGGCCGGCGGCGTCAAGGACGGCGGCGCAGGCGACGACGACTTCGCGGTAGTCCGATACAACACCGGCGGCGGCATTGACCTCGCCTTCCACTACGACGGATACAACACTACCGACTTCGACGGCGACCACGACCACGCCAATGCCGTGGCCATCCAGGCGGACGGCAAAATAATACTGGCCGGGACGGCCCCGGTCGATTCGGACCCGCAGTTCGCACTAGTGCGGTATCACGCCTTCGACGACCCCGTCTACACGCCGCCGGTGCCCACGGCCGTCAATCCGCCGAAGGACCACCTGGCCATGGCCGTGGCCAAACGCGGCGGGAATCTTATCCGCGGCAAGGCCTATTCTTACGAGTACGACGGCATCGGCAACCGCACGCGGAGTTTCGAGCAGAGCGGGACATTCGAGACCTTCTCCTCCAACATCCTGAACCAACTCACCTCCCGCACCAATGCGGGCAAGGTGGATGTGGCCGGCTACGCCGACACGGACCATAACGTATATGTAAACGGCATCATGGCCGCACGCGACGGGGCATACTTCCACCGCGTGATAGAGGTGGACAACTCCTCCGGCCCGGTCGCGGCCGATATTCACGTGCGCATCGAAGATCAGCAGCAACAGATGGTGCGGCAGTATTCGTACACCGTCCTTGTTCCAAAGGCCTCCGAAACATCCCCCTCTGACATAAGTTACGACGGCAGGGGCAATCTGCTGTCCGACAGTCTTTACGATTACCAGTGGGACAAGTTCGACCGGCTGGTCAAGGTGACGACGACCGCGGCCATACCGGAAGCCCACCGCGTGCAACTAACATTCAAGTACGACGGCCGCAGCAGGCGGATAGAGAAGAAGGTTTACCGTCGCGGCGGCGGACAGTG
>CAYYMD010000076.1:0-8302 GCA_964472875.1 uncultured Planctomycetaceae bacterium | reverse complement strand
CACGCATCAGGACTGCATTGACCTTGTTCTTACACCGTGTCCGCATGCCAAGCAGGCTTGTGCGGTGGCGGGTCAGTTCCCGAAGTCGCTCTATTCGTTCATCCGGCAGCCAGGCCCGGGGCAGCATGTCAACGCTGCTTAGCATAGCAAGCTTGCCTGAGTCTATCTTGTCGGTTTTTGAAACCGTTTCGGCGATTATCCTTACTTTGTGCGGCGTAACCGCCACCGCTTCTACATTGGGACGCTTCTCCAGCAGGCGTTTCATCCATCGTGCGTTTGAGATCGCCTCGAACACCACCCGGATTTTTTGATTTTCAAATTGGTCAAGGTATTGTTCAAGTTCTTCGATTCGGTTATGCTGTATACTGCGAGCCGAAGACAGCTCGCCGGTATCATCCGATAGCCACCGAACTACGCTGCTGCGATGATGCAAATCCATACCTATGTGTATCATGGCTGTTCTCCTTGATTAGCTAAAATTACCTATAAGTTTATCAGGAGGACAGCCTTTGTCATGCCATTAGGTGATAGTGGCCTGGTTGGTTCGTTCATTGGTTGAACAGTTGATTTTACCCGCCGCAGGCGGGCGGTTCATCGGTCCTTAGTAGCCCACGGGGCGAAGAAGGATTCGAATTTCGCATTTCGGATTTTTTCATATTCCCAAATCCGAAATCATAAATTAATTGCCCTCCATACTTGGACGAAACATCACCATTGCGCGCGCAAACCGCGCCTGGCGGGCATGTCCGCAATTCGTAACCCACGGCCGTGAGAGCACATAAAAATTTTTATTTTTTCCCCGCAAATCTCGAAATTCCCCGCGCCGCTGCGCGCGCAGATTAGTCCAAACCCAGCCGCGATGCGGCGGATGCGAGCGTTTTATCCCGCGTCCACAGGCCGAGGCCAGCCAAAGCGGCCGAGGCCAGCAGGTGCACGTCGATAAGCCCCAGGCCCTTGCCGGCCAGTCGATGGTCGTCGATGAATTCGAGGATTTCATCATCCTCGGCCTTTGGCGTGGCCGGCAGTGCGACCAGAAGCGTGAGGATCTCCCCGCGGTTGCGCAGACGGCCGCAGGCAAGTTCGCCGATGACGAACGGGTGGCAGGCCACCTCGCCCGCGCGGAGCATCTGGGCCAGTGCATTGTCACCGCGGCGGAGGTGGTCTACCCACACCGATGTGTCAACGAGAACCACTTTTTGCGCTCCTGCGGCGGTTGACTGGGGCGAGTTTCTTTTCGCTGCCGCCAAGGGCCGCCAGGCGCTCGGCGCTGCGGCGGGCGATGAGGGCCTCCAGGCCCATCCTTACCAGCGCTGTCTTCTCGCTGACGCCGGTCAGTTCGGCCGCGCGGGCAAGTTTCTCATCGTCTATGTTAAGTGTAGTTCTCATGCATATAAGTATGCATTTAATATATGCATTCGTCAAGGAGATTGCGGAGACTTTGTTTGACGGCGCTGGAGACTGTTCAGCACTTCCGAAAGTGCTTCATCTTCAAGGCCGCGGTCGTTGATATAACAGTTGTACGTGATAAAAAGCATTTGATTGGCACAACGAAGATACCAGTGGCGCCAATAAGTGTCTTTGTTTCCAAACGCAAGTGTAAATCCGCAAAAATCTCCGCAGGTAAGTTCGCGGATTTTCGCCCCTGCCCCCAGATGCTCAGAGGCAAAGTTGCGCAAGTCCTCTTTCGTGACGGCCGAATCTTTAAACGCAGCGCTTATCTGCACAGCGCCTACGCCGTTTGGATGGTAAAGACAGATGTAATCGCCATCTCGCTGCGATTCCCATTCATACGGAAGCGTTGCTTCCCATGTCGGTTCGGTTATACGTGATGCCATAGGTCACCTCGTTGCTGTGATAATGTGTACTGCTCTGGCCCTGCGTAAAATACATTGCCCTCGGCCGCAGTATATCCAATACAAAATGATAATTTGAAAATAGGGCGGGGTAAAGGGATATTTGCGGCAAGTAAGCCGGCAATAATTGGTTCACATAATCGAAACGGGTGGGCTCTTATAGATTTATACCTGAGCGTATGGGTTGGCGATATCCAGGTTTCGCCCACTTTTTCTGCATGCTTTTGAGTAGAGTTTGGCGGACCTTTTGTCGCTGATGGCATCCGGGGCCAGATATTTAATCTCGGTCATTATCGTCGCCAGACCGTGCCAGTTTTTCTGCTGTTTGCGCACATGAATAAAGTCTTTCAGCAAGACAATACAGTCTTCGCTGGCACTGAGCTCATACGCTCTCCGCAGGTGGACTACGGCATCTTCGTCCCGTTCCTGAATCAAAAGGAAGTGGCCGAACCAGTAGTTCGGCATGCCCGACTCGGAGTCCAGTTTTACGGCTCTATGAAAGCTACACTCGGCTTTCTCGACTTCGCCACGCAGCGCCAATAATCTCGCTTCTGCCAGTGCATATCCAGACTCATCCCGGGCGGTGAGTTCGTCCAGAATTGACTGCGCCCCTTCAAAATCGCCCAAATGTGCCAAAAAAGCAATATCTTCCAGCGTTTGATCGATGTTTTGACCTACATGTTTCAAGGCATCATCGCGTTGTTTTTCTACAGCAGATTTCAGCTTGCGCCCTTTAAAGTAAAGTCTGAAGAAACTCTTGCATGTGAGGCATTGACAAACGACGCGAATTTTTCCCCACGGCATCAACGGGACGAACATAACGTGTGCGACTTCCCACGTCGTGTAGCTGCGAATCGGGCGGTTTGTGCGGCCGCAAAAACTGCAATACGCACGGTCGAAAATGTAATCCTTCTTGCCCCAGTGATATATGCCTGAAACAAAGACCATGATTAAACTGTATACCTTCGCTAACCGCAGGTGTAAACCAGAGAAATCTGCGTGAATAAAGACAACTGATGAAAATTGACAACCGTGACCGCCCGGCCCGGATGCAATTTACTTGCCGTTGTCCCGTTTTGTTTTATAATATCCTGTAACGAATCCTTCAGGATTTGGAGTTTGGTATTTAAAATTTGTTTTTTTGTCGGGGCGTGGCGCAGCTTGGATAGCGCGCTTCACTGGGGGTGAAGAGGTCGCTGGTTCAAATCCAGTCGCCCCGATGCCGATGGGCTGCAGAAACTGCAGCCCATCGGCATAGAGCCCCTAACAAAACGCTGTTGGTTTTGGTCGGCTGCAACAATTTCTATGGATTCCACGCAGCGCGGTCGGTCCTCATTCCGTCAGCGCCTTTTTCCATTTTTCTTCCAGGCCGGCGGCGGAGACGCGTTTGAGTTGCTCTTTTGTCGGTTCGCCCTTTTTCAGGAAGACGTTATCGCGCCAGGTGTGCCATTTCGGGCTGTTCTGGTTGTGCCGCACGGGCGCCCCGGAGGTGTCGTAAATCACGTTCTCGGCCACCAGGAAATTCTTTGACCCCTGGTCGAAGAAGATTCCGTTGTTCGGCGCCGCCCCTGGGTTGGTAAACTTCGACCGCCGCACGCCGTGCAGCAGGTTGTGGGCGATTACCGTGCCGTCCTGCCGGCCGAGCGTGTATATCGCCCCGCCGTCGCAGACCTCGCGGTTGATGTCGTAGATGTGGTTGTGCCGCACGACGTACTGGCTCGCGGCCGTGGGCGACGGATCCCACCGCCAGCCGATGCTCAGGCCCGTGTAGGGATGGTGGCGGATAAGGTTGTGCTCGATGGTCGTCTCCCGCGCGAAACCCACCCACACCGCGCACGCGCCGTAATACACTTGCCCGCAGTGGTGAATGTGGTTATTGGCGATGCGGTTCTGCTTTGGCACGAGATTTTTGTCGTTCGGCCCGCCGAGATTGACGCCGTTGCCGGCCGCGTCGAAGACCTCGTTGCCCTCGAAGGTGTTCCCGTGGCAGCCGCGGCCGAAGTCTATACCCCCGCCGCCGACGTGGGCGATTCGACAGCCGACGAACGAGCAGCACACGGCGTGCACGGCGTCGATGGCGCTGTCCATCGCGTCGCCGCCGTAGCGGAAGCACGCCTGCCTGCCGTTATGCCCGCCCTTCGGCAGCGGCAGCGCCGCGTGGTGGAAGGTAATCCCGCGAAAGTGCAGGTTGCGCACCGGCTGGCTGCGGCCGCCTTTTATCCTCACCAGGCGCTGCAAGACGGGAACGACGGCCCCGGCCTCGGCGGCCTTCTGCCCCTTAAGCGGGCGGTACAGCACCTCGCCGGTTTGGCCGTTGCAGAACCACTCGCCGGGCGAATCGAGAAACGCGCGGGCGTGTTCGAGGAAAAACGGGCTGCCTTTTCTGGGCCTGTTATAACTTTTGTAATCGACCCTGGGGTTCTTGACAGCGATTACCCTGTTGTTGTCGAAGTCGATTTTCGCCACGCGGTAACGGCTGGTGGACCAGTTCTTCAGTATGATGATTTCCATCCGCGGCGGCTGTTTGCCGCTCAGCGGGGCCAGGACGTCGGCCGGGACGTCGAATATAAACCTGGCCGCGTCGTTGTCGAACTTCGCGCCTTTCAGGCGGGCGTACCGTGGCTTGCCGGCCTCGTTCGGATTCCTGGCCCGCGTGGCGCGCCGGCCGCTGACGAACAGTTGCCGCACGCTTTTCCCGTCCGCCGCGTCGGGCAGTTTTGCACGCCACAGGCCGGAGGATGTTTTTTCCCAGTCGCCCACGGCCGCGCCGCCGCTGATGACGACCTGCTCGCCCGCGGCGGCCGCGTACGTCACGGAGAATTTTCTCCGCCGCCGTCGTCGGGCGTGAACACCAGCGGCTCGTCGAGACAGTAAGTTCCGCCGTGGATGATGACTTTAATGTCCTCATCGGCTCCTGCGGCAATTTTTTCGCCGGCCGCCTTTTGGCCGCGGGCTATGGTCGCAAAGGGCGCCCCGGACGTGCCGTCGCCGCGGTAGTCGCCTTTTTTTGACACGTGTATTTCGCCCGCCCACAGCGTCGATGCGCAAAGCAGGGCAATCACGGACGACGCCCGCGCAGTAATTCCGTATCGTTTCATGGCATTATCCTTTAGATGATTACACTCCTCATTTTAAACACCGCCGGGGCGATAAAGTTTTGCGATGATATGCGATTTCCCCGCATAAAAAAAGCCGGCGCAACGGTGGCGATGTAGGAACATCCGCCGCACCCAGTAGCCGCTGCGCCCGGCAGTTCGCATATCGGTAATCCGCGGCGGCTCTTTAATTATAAATCATTTATTTTCGGCCGGTTTGCACGGGGTGGTTTTGTATCCTACGTTGCAACAGGAAGGGATGCACATTCGCCCTTTGCCCAAATGGAGGATAAAGATGCTCGGCTACTACATAAGGAGGATTGCGCTTTGCGTAGTGCTACTGGCCATGTGTGCGGCCGTGGCGCTGCTGGTCCGCCACACTCTCCAGTCGGCCGACGCGAAATCCAGCCCGGAAGGCGTGCCTGGCCCCTCATCCCACGTCCGCCGCTACGAGCGTATGATAGATGAAATCGAAAACGGCGGCACATTGGCCCGCCGCGAAGGTGAAAAGGCAAAGGACGGCGATTAGCCGCTATTGCTTCTTTTTGCGTTTCTTTTTTCGCACGGGTTTGTCGGTGCCGAGCGTGGCCTTTCTGCGCAGTATGTGGTGGTAGTGCTGGACGAACCGGTGCGCCTCGTCGCGGACGGACTGGAGCAGCCGCAGTGCGGGGTTGCGCCGCGACATGCGGATGGGCTCGTCCCGGCCGGGCGCGTAAACCTCCTCCTGCTTCTTGGCCAGCGACACTATCATCGGCGGGTGCACGGGCAGGTCGTCGAAGACCGCCTCGGCCGCGGCCAACTGCCCTTTGCCGCCGTCTATCAGGATAACGTCGGGGAAAAGTTCCTCGTTCCTGCCGGCCTTGCGGTACCGCCGCGAGACCACCTCGCCGATGGATGCGTAATCGTCGCCGCGTGCGGCCGTGCGTATCTTGTAGCGGCGGTAGCCGTTCTTGAACGGCCGGCCGTCAATGAAGCACACCATCGACCCGCACAGTTCGCCCCCGCCCAGGTGGGCCACGTCGATGCCCTCGATAATCCGCGGCGGCGCGGGCAGGTCGAGGACGTCCTTTAGCCGCCGGAGGCCCTCGGACGGGTCGGTGAAGAACACCTCCGGCTGGACGTGCTTGCCGGCCAGGCCGCGCTTCTGGAGGCCCTCCAGGGCGCTGATTTCGTCGCGGATCTCGGCCGCGCGTTCGTATTGCAGGTTCTCGGCCGCGGCGTTCATCTGGCGGGTAAGTTCGCGGCGGAGTTTCGAGCCGCGCGACTCGAGGAAGCGGCGGAAGCGTTTTATCTGCATCGCGTAGTCGTCCCTGGAGACCCTCGCAGCGCAGGGGGCTGTGCACTGTTTTATGCTGTAGAGTATGCACGGGCGGAAGTGCCTGCGCGACTCGTCGCCTTCGACGATGTCCAGGTTGCACGTGCGGAACTTGAACACACGCTGAAGCGGGGCGAAGGCGTTGCGCAAATCGGCAGGCGAGACGAACGGGCCGTAGAGTTTCGCCCCGCGCGACTTCGGCTGGCGCGTAATCGCCACGCGGGGGAAGTCTTCGTCGGTGGTGATTTGCAGGTAGGGGAAGGATTTGCCATCCTTCATCCGCTCGTTGAACCGCGGCTGGATGTCCTTTATCAGGCGGTTCTCGCGCAGCAGCGCATCCACCTCCGAGTCGCACGGGAGGCACTCGACGTCGTCGACCAGTTCGTTGACCATGCGGTGGATTTCCGGCCCGCGGGAGGCAAGCAGGTCCGCCGACGGCTGAAGGTAACTGGCCACGCGCGAGCGGAGGTTGTTTGCCTTGCCGATGTAGAGGACGCGGCCGGCGGAGTCCTTGAACAGGTACACCCCGGGCGCCGCTGGCAGTTCGCCGGCTTTGTTGCGGAGTTTTTCAAGGCGAGATTCGGCCATCAACTACATTATACAAGACGACTGGAGTTTAGGCGAAAACGCCCCGCGGCGGTGTAGACTTTTTCCCAGCCCTTATGGACTGGGCTACAATTCTGACGCCTCCCGACGGGGTTTCCGCTGCGCTGCGACCTTCAGGGACCAAACATATACAGCGTGGAAACGCCGCCGCGCTTTATTGTCTCCACCATACAGACACGTTACTTGTTCGCCATGCGGTGGCGAAGGTATTCGTCGATGAACGGCTGGATATTACCGTCGAGGACGGCGTCGGCGGTTCCCACTTTTAGATCGGTCCGCTCGTCGCGGACGAGTTTATAGGGGTACAGCACATAAGAGCGAATCTGGCTGCCGAAGGCGATCTCGCCCTTCTGTCCGTACATCTTTGCCAGTTCGGCGTCGCGCCGTGCCTGCTCGTGCTGGTAGAGTTTGGCCGCCAGCATCTTACGCGCCTGGGCGCGGTTCTGGTGTTGCGAGCGTTCGTTCTGGCAGCGGACTATAATGCCGGTCGGCTCGTGCGTCAGGCGGATGGCGCTGGCGGCCTTGTTCACGTGCTGGCCGCCCGCCCCGCTGGCGTGCGCCACGTCCTCGCGGACGTCCTTGTCCCAGTCTATTTCGATATCCAGATCGCCCAGTTCCGGCAGCACATCCACCGAGGCGAACGAGGTATGCCGCCGCCCGGCCGCGTCGAACGGGCTCACCCGCACCAGCCGGTGGACGCCTCGCTCGCAGGAGAGGTATCCATAGGCGTATGGACCCTTGACGTGCAGTGAAACCGAGCGGATGCCCGCCTCCTCGCCCTCGACGCGATCAACTTCGCGGGCCTCGTAGCCGACCTGCTGGAAGTACCGCGTGTACATACGAAGAAGCATTTCGGCCCAGTCGCAACTCTCGGTGCCGCCGGCACCGGCGTGGATGGAGAAGTAGCAGTTGCCCTTGTCGTGCCTGCCGGACAGGAGCGTGCGCAGTTCCAGCCGGTCGAGCCGGGCGGAGATTTTATCTGTCTGCTGGGCCGCTTCGTTCAGCGTATCTTCGCAATCTTCCTCGGTGGCCAGTTCGTAAAGTGCGCGGAGATCTTCGATTTGCCCGGTCAGATCCTCGACGGGCTTGACTACGGCGTTGAGCGATTTGACCTCGGTCACTACCTGCTGGGCGGCTTCGGTATTGTCCCAGAAATCGGGCGAGGCCATGCGGCTTTCGAGTTCGGCAAGTTTTTCGCGCTGCGAGGGGACGTCAAAGAGAGTCCCGCAACGATAAGATGCGGGCCTGTAGAGAGTCTATGCGCTGGTGGAGATTTTCAATATTTTCCGTCTTCTCGACCATGGTTCCTGCTCGTGTTTCGGCAGCTGCGTTTATATGATATCAGCCATTTATATTTTACACAAGTACGACAATACTAACGATAGTGTCAAATATTATGTGTAAGTTTTATTTTGTGCCATCTGGCGAGCTGG
>CAYYMD010000075.1:0-8474 GCA_964472875.1 uncultured Planctomycetaceae bacterium | reverse complement strand
TAGCACCACTTGCCCAGCCGCATGTGCCCGTCCACCGTTATCCGCATGCGGTCGGACGAGAACTCCACCCACCTGCGCCCGCCGGGCGGGCCGAGTATCTGGCCGGGTATGAAGTCACGCCTGTAGATGACGTCCTCCGGCAGGCGGGACAGCACTTCCCTTGCGAAGGCCGCGCTGGACCGCTCAATGTAGTCGCCCCGGTCGTTCTTGTGAGAGCCGGGAATAAGGACGTAATCGTCTCCCTTCGCCGAAGCGGGCGGTTCCGGAGAGTCCTTCGGCTGGGGTATGATTCGCGGTTTCTTGATACCCGACTCGAGGCCGCTTCGGATGGTCGCATCTATCTCGGCCGGCTCTAACCCGATGGACCTTGCCGCCCCGCGAAGCGCCTCTTCCACCTCGTCCCGGTCGAGGTAGCCGCCGCCGATGAGCGTTCCCATGTTGAAGGCGGCCTTGTTGAGCGACTCGTTGCGCGTGCCGTCCTCGGCCCGGTAGAGGGCGTTCAGTTCCAGATTCAGCGCCATTCGGGCGTATTTTTCGTCGCTTTGCGATATACCGTCCGCCTTCTTCGACGATCGCCCGCCTGGTGCGAACCTCGCGGCACCTGCGGTAGCGGGTGCGGCCTTTAGGCGCTCGATAATGTGGCTGGGCAGTTCGGCTATCCCCACGGTCCACGGCTCCAGGCCCTCTGCCCATTCGTAAGGCCTGCCGGTGTCCGGATGGACAGAGCCGACGAAGACCACCTGCCCGCCTTCGCCGCGGACGTCTATGTGCGGACCAAGCCTGCCGGAGCTGTTGCCCGGCGGCTCGCTGCAGCGGTAGTACAGGTGAATGCCCTCGCCGCCGGTGTTGACCGTAGCGGTGGCCGGAAGGTCCAGGGCGGACACGTCGCCGCCGCAGTCGACGTCGATGACTACTATCCCGCTTATCCGTCCGGTGCGAAGGCCGACGTTGCCCTCTTCCGACCAGCCAAGGGCCTCTTCGAGCGTCTCGCGCTTGCGCTTATGCCAGCCGGTGAGCACGGGACGCTTGCCGTTTAGCGGCGTGAACGACCAGCCCCGCCCGTGTCCGTAGCGGACGTTATCGGCGATGATGTTGCCTTGTTCGGTGGTGGTCATGCCTGGTCTATTGCCTCCTCGAGCTCCGCAACACTGTGTGCCAGTACGTAGATTCCGTTGAGCCGCCGGATTTGACGCTCCATCTGTTTCTGGGCGGGCGACTGTCTCCTGCCGCGCGCCTTGCACTCAACGCCGATAAAGCGGCCGCCGGGGAGCATACCGGTTATGTCCGGCCAGCCGGCCGGAATCGAGCTGCCGAAGAACGCGCCGGCACGGTACGCCGCACCGGCGTCTGTGACGGCCACGAGGGCGCCGCGATTTCGAAGCCGGGCAAGACACGCCTTCTGGACTGCCAGCTCCGGCTTCCTTCGCTTCTTGCGCTTCGGCGCGAATACTTCACTTTCCCGTATGCTCATTCCTGACTCCCTGCAAAACGCCTTCCCGCCTCCCAGCAGCGGGCCTGCTCGCCGCCGGCCTTGAACGGATTCTTAGTTCGCCCGCGACGGCAGTCCCGGACGCCGTGGTAGAAGGCAAAGAACCGCTTGCCCTGGGCCGTGGCCCTGCTGGCCTCGATGGCACGTTGCCTGGCCCTGTCGCCCCGACGCCGCCGCAGGGGCGCGTTTTCGAAGCCGCAGTACGGGCAGCGCCTGTCGCGGCCGACCGGGCGGAAGTCCCGGCAGCATGCATCGCAGGTAATCACCGCCGCTTCCTCCGAATACAGTCCTTGCACCACGTCCCGTCCGTCCGCTCGCACTTGTGGTTCCGGATGCGGTGGATGTGGGCGGCCATGCGCTCCGAGTGGCCGGGGAAGCGGTTGCTGTCGGTGTCCGCCTTGCCCGGTGTCGGCTTGATGTTCCTTCTGCGTATGTCCCTGACGGCGGTCTGTTCCATGGTGCTAAACAATTCCTTCCAACAGGCGGGGGCCGGAGTCGAACCGGCTGCCCGGGGTTATGAGCCCCGGACACTGCCTGTCCCCGCCCCGGTTTTTGGGTCAGAACGGAATAATCTTCTCCGGCCCGTGGTCGCGCATGGTGGCCCACTCCACCGGGCTCAGCTCGTCCGGCTGCTTGCCGCCGAATATCTCGGCGATGATGCGGAACCACTCGGACTCGACGGCCTCGCGGTCCCATTTGTCGCCTTCGCAGTGCCCGGTGAACTCCGCCCACGCCTCGTCCATCGTTGCCGTCTGCGGTTTATTGGCAGGCGGGCTCGACGGTGCGGGCGGTTTTTTGGCGGGCGGTTTTTTACCACGGGGCTTCGGCCGGCCGACCGGCTTGGACGGAGGCGATGCGCCCAAGACGGCCCTTAGCTTCGGCCCCAGGCGGTTGGTGATGCCCCGCCTGGCCGAATCGTCCGCCCTGGAGACCCCGCCGCCTGTGGAGCCGTAGGGATTGATGAACTGGACCCTCAGGCTCGTGGAGCCGTTGTAGCTCTCGTAGGCAAGCTTCAGCTGGACCGGATGCTCGCGCAGGGCCTCGGCGTTGTCCTGCAGCCAGAAGGCGTCGCGGCCGTCCCAGCCGAACGCCGCCTTGAGCGCCTCGACGGTGAAGTCGTTGACGCGCCCGTCCCTGGTCTCCAGGTAGAACCAGCCGGTTATCTCCATGTTCTCGCCGGTCACGTCGGCCCACTTGCCGTTCTGTTTTTCCTCGAAGATGGCGAAGCGAATCGTGTAGCAGGCCAGCTTGTTGGAGCCCTGCTCGTTGAGGCCTATCTCGACCGGATACGCATTAAAAAGTCCTTCTCTGTCTGCCATCATGGTTACTTGTCTCCTCTGTTTGCGAATATCAGGTTCCAAACGGTCGCGTCGTGCTTGAGTATCTCCACCGGGTCTGCCAGCGTGCGGCTCTTGGCCATGCAGTGTGGCTGCTCGGTCGGCCACAGCGTCCGCGTGCCGCTGCTTCTGCCCTTGCCGTCGTTCACCTCGACGTCGTAGCCGACGAACAGCAGGTGGTCGCACCAGTCACGCACACGCTCGCGGATGGAGTTCTTGGGCGTGTGCTGGAAGCGCGGCTCGCTGCGAAGCCAGTCCTCACCCCGCGGGTTGGGATGCTTCTCGGTGGCCTCGTGCGCCACGAGGATGACGTTGCGGCCGGCGCGGACGTGGCCGTCCAGGTCGCCCAGCAGCTCCAGGAACGTGTCATAGATGTGGCGATAGCCCTTGCCGTAGCCGTAGTCCTCTATCCTGCGGACGTGCCTGTTCTGGTCGTGGGGGACGTTGGCGATTACCCACTCTGTGGCCAGTTCTTCTCCGCGCGTCGCCGAGTCGATGACGATTGTGCTCACGTCGTCCCAGCCGCCGCTGCGAAGTGCCTCGCGTATCGCATTCCAACTGTTCATTCCCGCCACCGGCCGGATATCGACATCCGGCAGCCGGCCGGCGAGGACGCCCAGCGAGTCGTCCAGGTCGATGAACGCCACCGGCCCCGGCGCTACCGAGGCCAGCGAGGTCTTTCCGACTCCGCCAGGGCCGTAGATGACTATCCTGTGGCCGCTGTCGGGTCGAATCTCGCCGAAGGTGACGCGCCTGTTCGGCGCGGCAGCGGTCTGCGTCCTCCTTCCAGGCGTCTTACGCGGCGGTCTTGTCGGTGCCTTCGTCGGCGGTGGTGCTGTCGCTGTGTTCATGGTGTTGCTCCTGTGGTTGGTGGTTACTGGAGGCCTCATATCCCGGCCTCCTCGAGAATGGCGTCCGCCTCGGCCAGTGCTCGCTGGCGCTGGCGGCTGGTTATCGGCCTGTTCCTCCCCAGTCGCGGTTTTCGGTAGCGGTACGGGTCGATTTGCTCGTCCTGCTCGGCAAGGGCGGTGAAGAACCGCAGCATCGCCTCCCGCGTGGTGCATATCTTTCGGCCCACGCGGACGTACTCCAGGAACTCGCCCCGCATGCCCTTGCGGCACCATCGCCACAGTGTGCACACGGCCGGCTTCCTGCCGTTTACCCTGGGGAGGATTTTCGTCGCCTCGGTCAGTGTGATGAGTTCCTCGTCGGGGCTTATCCGCCCGGCGGGGCTGTCCAGGGCCGGATTCGTTTGGGGTTGTTTCGCTGCATCGCTCATGCAGACGAAACTATCACAGGAAATGGACGGTCCAAGCGGCTATAAGCGGTTGCGCGCTTTTCGGGCCGGTTTGCGCGCTTTTTGAACCGGTCTGCGCGGTTTTCGGGTCGGTCGGCCGGCCGGTTGCGCGCTTTTTAGATCGGCATGTGAGGCTTTTTATATTTTACAAATAGCTACATTTTTTATTCACTCACATATTTATCTGCTGTTAAGACAGATTCCACTTGAAATAACTCTAAGATTAGGGAAATATTGGCATATGATTAGCGGTGAGAATTGCACGGAAGCAAACCTGCCATGCTTGCCGTCGTAGCATGCATTACGATCTTCATTGTCGCTAAGAACTTTAAACTGATACGCATAAGAACCAATAATTATAGGTTTTAAGGTCATCTAACTTGCTGGATTTGAATAATCAATGGCTCGTTCAGATTTACTAATTTCGCTGGCTCGAGCAGCCAATACGGGGGATAGGAAGCTTCTTCGAAACATCTTGGAAGCCATTGTTGCCGAGGAGCGAGCGAAACAACATAATGTTCTGGCAGAACGTCTTTCCGCACTCATCCCACGAGATGATTTTCCTGAAAGATCGAAAACGCTAAGGAACGGCAATTCGGTTAAGAGCCTCTTTTTCGAATGTGAGCCGAAATTCAAAATCGATGACCTTATATTACCCAACAATGTATTATCGGTCTGTCAGGAGCTCATAGAGGAGCAGCAACGTGGTGAGCTACTTAGATCCAATGGGTTGGAGCCTAGACATCGAGTGCTTATCGCGGGCCCTCCAGGGACGGGGAAAACATCACTTGCCGAGGCATTGGCGGAAGCGTTAATGCTTCCGTTTATCGTGGTCAGATATGAAGGGGCAATCGGGAGCTTCCTAGGTGAAACTGCAAGTCGTATTAGAAAACTATTCGACTTTGTCAGAACTCGTCAGTGCGTGCTATTTTTCGATGAATTCGATACTTTAGGAAAGGAACGAGGGGATGTACATGACACTGGCGAGGTTAAGCGCGTAGTGAGCTCTTTGCTTCTTCAGATCGACGATTTACCAAGTCACGTTGTGGTAATAACAGCAACAAACCACCCCGAACTGCTTGATCGGGCAGTATGGCGCAGATTTCAGCTTTCGTTGTCATTGCCCTTACCTACCCGTTCACAAATTGAAAAATGGATGCATCGTATTAAGGACAGGATGGATATTGATATCGGTTTAGCACCGCGGACTCTGGCAGATAAACTTACCGGAGTCAGTTTTGCCGAGCTTGAGGACTTTTCGCTAAACTTAGCCAGGCGGTTTGTGCTTGCAGGCCCAAATCCTGACCCAAAGAAGATTGTGAGGCAACAGTTGGCACAGTGGCGCAAACGATTCAATCCTTCCAAGAATATGCGCTAAGGATAATAGAATGCCAGAGCAACGACCACTGCTTATCTTTCCCGAACCCTCAGAAGTTCGGCGACGAAGGCGAGGAGGTGGCCCCTCGCATATTCACTTCCCATCGCATCAAAGGCATACCATAAACCTCACGCCAAAATTTCGAAGCTTACAAAGATCTTTCATCGCAGAACAAACACAAGTTCAGCAAACCCCTCAAGGAATTTTACCAGAAAAAGTTATTGTCCTCGAAACTATCGGCACTGTGGAAGAATTCAGGCGTGCTATTGAACGTATAGAAGGATTAGATTGGCTACTGGAGTGGGACGAAGAAGAGGTTCCGCCTGATCATGATTTCTATGATGAGGCACATCCTGACAGACCATTGTCTGGACGCCTCTATATGGTCATGTCGAATCAAAGAGGAATGGACGAACTCATAAGATTGTGGCAGCTCTACTGCAATGACCCTAACGTCAAGTTTACGCACGGATTAGGGCGTTTTAAAAAAGTGTTTCAACATCTTAGAGATGTGCGACGGTGGGGGGTTAAGGATCGGATCGAAGAGACAGGTGTGCTGGACTATTGGCGAGAGATGGTTCAGCACCAAGATAAAATCCTTTGTGAAGCCGAACTATGGTTCCGCGGAAGCGAAGTAGCCAGAAGCCGAGCAAGGGATAATTTAGAAGGTGTTGTTAATGCGACTGGTGGTCAATGTTTAGGGCATACAGTCATTGAAGAAATCGCCTATCACGCTGCAATTATCGAAATCCCAAGTGAGCAGGTACAGAGAATTTTGGACCACCAAGAAATCGAGCTAGTTCGGTTAAATGATGTACTGCTCTTTCGACCCTCAGGGCAAATAGTTGCTCCTTTGCCACCGGAGGATACGCCGACAGATGAGATTGCCGCCCAAGACACAAACTCCCCATTTGGCGATCCTGTACTTGCCCTTCTTGATGGCATGCCCATTGAGAATCATCCTCTTTTGCTAAATAGACTGATTGTCGACGATCCAGATAACTGGGCCCCTACATATCCTGTGAATAATAGATGGCATGGGACAGGTATGGCCTCGCTAATACTCCGCGGTGAATTAGACGCTAACGTATCCCCCCATACTCGGCCTCTCTATGTGCGCCCGATCCTTCGCCCAAATCCTTATGATTGGCGGCAACCATCGGAAGAATGTATGCCTCACAAGGTACTGCAAGTAGATTTATTACATAGGGCCATCATAAGAATTATGGAAGGCGAAGGTGAAAACGAACCGGCCGCACCTTCTGTGCGCATAATCAACCTATCGGTATGTGATCGCGCCAAACCATTTTTTGCTGCAATAAGCCCACTGGCTAGGTTACTTGATTGGCTTTCTTGGAAATACAAGATCCTGTTTATTGTAAGTGCTGGAAACCATCCGCAGGACATCGTTCTCAATATGTCGCGGAGTAATTTCGGAAACTTAAGTAATATTGACCGCCAGAGAGAGATTATTATATCTATTGCATCTGATGCGCGGAACCGACGACTACTTGCACCGGCCGAATCTGTCAACGCCCTGACAATCGCCTCTATTCATAGCGATCTTTCGTCCACTGATCGAAGGGATAGGCGGTGTAATCCATTTACATCTGCTCTTCCTTCATCTTTTAATGCACAAGGGCATGGATTTAAAAGATCTATCAAACCAGATATATTATTACCTGGAGGACGTCAGTTCCTCACCGTTAGTCCAAGAAATACCGATACGACTGTCCTCGAAAGTCATAATTACAATAGAGCACCCGGGCAACAAGCAGCGTGCCCGGGGATGGGTGACAAAATAGCTCATACACGGGGAACAAGTAATTCCACAGCATTGGCATCACGCCACGCTGTCTTACTTTACGATTCTTTAATTTCACTTAGGTCTGAGCCTAATGGGCAATTGTTGGACGATGAACATTTGCCTGTGATCATCAAGACCTTATTGGTTCACGGTGCATCTTGGGGCGACATGTACGGACCGATTCACGATGCTTTAATTAATGACAGTAACGCTGATCGTTTCGACGAATTTGTGACTCGATTCTTGGGATATGGGCAGATTGATTTTTCGAGAACTTTGGCTTGTGATTCTCACCGCGCTACAGTACTCGGTGTTGGTTCATTATCAGCAGAGGAGGGTCACCTGTTCCGAATGCCTTTGCCAGACAGCCTCGCAGGTGTACAGGCATGGAAGCGTCTGGTCGTAACTCTTGCTTGGTTTACACCAGTCAATCCTCGTCATCGTGCTTACAGACAGGCTCATTTATGGTTCAATAAGCCGCAATATGAACTGCAAATTGATCGTCGAGACTGTCATTGGCAAACAACTCAGCGAGGGACAGTGCAACATGAAATATTCGAAGGTGAAGGTGCCGATTTTTTCAGCACTGGCGATAATATCGAAATTCAAGTCAATTGTCGGGAGGATGCAGGCGGACTAACTGAGCCAGTACCATATACACTCGCTCTGACCATGGAGACGGCACCTGAACTAAGGTTGCCTATCTACGAGCAAATTAGAGAAAGAATTCATATTCCCGTACGCATTACTTCTGAATGAATGTCTTTATAATAGCGTAAACGGATTTGACAGAACGAAATATAGTGAGGTGCTCTACGAATGACGGACACTGGAGTGGAGGGTATACTGTCGCCACAGACAGGAGTGTCAGTCATGGCAAAATATAAGCGGTATTCGGAAGATTTCAAATTGCGGGCGTCCAAATTGGTCATAGAGCACGGATACAACTACCGCCAGGCAGGCGAAAAGCTCGGCGTCCACGGATAGTCGATACGTCAGTGGGTCAAGAAGTATCTCGCATCGGGGCAACTACCGCCTGAGGACCAGCCGGTTACGGCTGCCGAAGAACTAAAGGCCGCGCGCAAAGAACTTCAGCGCCCCGGCACCGAACCGCAAGTGGACGGCCGACATCACGTATATCCCTACCGGCGAGGGTTGGTTGTACC
>CAYYMD010000074.1:0-9349 GCA_964472875.1 uncultured Planctomycetaceae bacterium | reverse complement strand
ATTTTATTTTTTCCCCGCCAATCCCGAATTTCCCCGCGCCACTGCGCGCGCAGATTTGCCAGACACGGCAGCGTGGGAACGCCGCCTCGCTTGGCAAGGAAAGTTTATCCGCCTTTGACGCGCCGCCGCGTTTGGCAATATTTAAAATCCCGCCAGCAATTCCGGCCTCGCGGCCGGTCGCGATGGTCCTACTACGAGGCGGCAAGCAAATGCTTCCGGACGGTCGCCCGCAAAGATGTATTGCCCAGCAGGTTCATTCCGGGCGTTGTATGCGATATCATACTAAAGGAGGCCGGCGGTTATGAAAGTTGCCATGTTCACAAATACATATCTGCCTTACGTAGGCGGAGTGGCCGAAAGCGTGGAGCGTCTGCGCGCAAATTTGCGGGCCCGCGGCCACGACGTGTTCGTTATAGCGCCCACATACGATGAAGTCGCCGAAGACGACGGAAACGTTTATCGCATCCCGGCCCTGAAGAATCTGAGCGGCAGCGATTTTTCGATGGTCCTGCCGATTAACCCGGATATCGCAAGCCGGCTGGATAAATTCCGCCCCGATATTGTTCACACACACCACCCCTACCTGCTGGGTAATTCGGCGGCCCGTTATGCCGCCTCGCGCGACCTGCCGCTGGTGTTTACCCATCACACGATGTACGAGCATTACGCCTGCTATTCGCCCGTCGAGTTGAAGGCGATAAAGAAATACATCGTCCGCATGACGGCCGGCTACGCGAATTTCTGCGACGCGGTCATCGCGCCCAGCCCGAGCACGGCCGAAATCATTCGCGGCCGGGGCGTGGAAACGCCTGTTTACGTGGTGCCCACCGGCGTGGACACCGCCCTTTACGCCAGGGGCGACGGCGCCGCCGCGCGTCGGCGCAACGGCATCCCCGCCGCCGCTGTGCTTATAGGGACGGTGTGTCGGCTGGCGCCGGAGAAGAACGTGGAGTTTCTGGCCCGGGCCGCGGCAGAGGCGCTGAAAGCCGACGGCGAGAGGTGGATGCTCGTTGTGGGTGAGGGGTCTTCCCGCCGGGGCATGCAGGATATCTTCGACTCGGCCGGCGTGGGCGGGCGCGTGCGGTTCGCCGGCGTGCTGAGGGGGCGGCGGCTGCGGGATGCCTATCACGCCATGGACGTGTTCGCCTTCGCATCGAAGGCGGAAACGCAGGGGGTGGTGATACTGGAGTCGCTGGCGACCGGCTGCCCCGTGGTGGCGATGGATGTGCCGGGCGTGCGGCAGATAGTAACCCCCGGCCGCAACGGCGAACTGACGGCCGGGGAAGATGCGGCCGCATTCGCCGCGGCCGTCGGCGATATCCTCTCGCGCGACGACGATGCAAAGCGGGCGCTGCGGGAGGCGGCTATAAAGTCGGCCGAGCCGTTCGACGTGAACGTGTGCGCCGGCCGTGTCATCGAGATTTACCGGCGGCTCATCCGACGGGCCCCGCGGCACAAGAGTCTAAAAAACGAGGACTGGCAGAAGTTCACGTCTCTGCTGGAGCGGGAGTGGGACATCTGGTCGAACCGGTTTGAGAGTTTCAGCGAGGCGGTCCTGCGGCAGCAGCGTTCCGACAAAAACTAAGCACAGAGGTGCATATACTTCTTTACGGGTGGGAAGCCACTCGGCCGCGTTTGCGCCGGGCGGGAATCGAAGAACCCATAAAGGAGACAACCATGAACGGTCCGCTTTCGCAGGAAATGCTGGAAAAGATGAACGCTTACTGGCGGGCGGCGAATTACCTGGCGGTTGGCCAGATTTACCTCCAGGATAATCCGCTGCTGGCCGAGCCGCTGAAAATGGAGCACGTCAAGAAGCGCCTTCTGGGTCACTGGGGCACCGCGCCCGGGCTGAACCTCATCTACGTGCACATGAACCGGGCGATAAAGCAGCGCGACCTGAACGTCATCTACGTCACCGGCCCCGGCCACGGCGCCCCGGCGATAGTGGCCAATACGTACCTGGAGGGCACATACAGCGAAATATACCCCAACGTCTCGCAGGACAGGGCGGGTATGAAGCGGCTGTTCAGGCAGTTTTCCTACCCCGGCGGCATACCCAGCCACACCGCGGCCGAGACGCCCGGCTCGATACACGAGGGCGGCGAACTGGGCTACTCGCTGGCCCACGCCTACGGGGCGGTGCTGGACAACCCTGACCTGCTGGCGGTCTGCGTGGTGGGCGACGGCGAGGCCGAGACCGGCCCGGCCGCCACCGGCTGGCAGTCCAACAAGTTCCTCAACCCCGCGCGGGACGGGGCGGTGCTGCCTGTGCTTCACCTCAACGGCTACAAGATAGCCAACCCGACGGTGCTTGCCCGCATCAGCGACGAGGAGCTGCTGCAGTTGTTCCGCGGCTACGGCTACGAGCCGCACGTGGTCGCCGGCGACGAGCCGCAGGCGGTGCACCAGGCGATGGCGGCCGCGCTGGACGCCGTTCTGGATGACATCCGCGACATACAGGATAAGGCCCGCCGCGGGGACGGCCTCGCCCGCCCGCGCTGGCCCATGATAATACTCAAAACGCCGAAGGGCTGGACCTGCCCCAAGAAGGTCGACGACGTGCGGGTCGAGGGGACCTTCCGCGCGCACCAGGTGCCGTTTTCGGACATGGCCGAAAAGACAAAACACCTTCGCGTGCTGGAGGAGTGGATGAAGAGTTACCGGCCGGAGGAACTCTTCGACGAAGACGGCGGATTCAAGAGCGAACTGGCCGAACTCGCCCCGAAGGGCCGGCGGCGCATGGGCGCAAATCCGCACGCCAACGCGGGGCTGATACGGCGCGACCTTAAGATGCCGGATTTTCGCGATTACGCCATAGACGTGCCCGAACCGGGCGGCGCACGCGCCGAGGCCACGCGCAACCTGGGGCGGTTCCTGCGCGACATCATGAAACTCAACCGCAGCGAGAGCAACTTCCGTGTGTTCGGCCCGGACGAGACCGTCTCCAACCGCCTCGGCGCGCTTCTGGAGGAGACCGACCGGGCGTGGATGGGCGAGATCGTCGAAGGCGACGACCACCTCTCGCCCGACGGGCGCGTGATGGAGATCCTCAGCGAGCACATGTGCCAGGGCTGGCTTGAGGGCTACCTTCTGACCGGGCGGCACGGCCTGTTCAACTGCTACGAGGCGTTCATTCACATCGTGGATTCCATGTTCAACCAGCACGCCAAGTGGCTGAAAGTCAGCCGTGAAATCCCCTGGCGCCGGCCGATGGCGTCGCTGAACTACCTGCTGACCTCGCACGTGTGGCGGCAGGACCACAACGGCTTCAGCCACCAGGATCCCGGCTTTATCGACCACGTGGTCAACAAGAAAGCCGACATCATACGCGTCTACCTGCCGCCGGACGCCAACACGCTGCTGTCGGTGGCGGACCACTGCCTGCGCAGCCGCGATTACATAAACGTAATCGTCGCCGGCAAGCAGCTGGAGTTGCAGTGGCTGGACATGGATGCGGCCGTCAAGCACTGCACCGGCGGCATCGGCGTGTGGGACTGGGCCAGCAACGACAGGGGCGGCGAGCCGGACGTGGTAATGGCGTGCGCCGGCGATGTGCCAACGCTGGAGACGCTGGCGGCGGTGTCGATATTGCGGGAACTGTTCCCTGACCTGAAGGTGCGTGTGGTCAACGTGGTGGACCTGATGAAACTCCAGCCGGAGACCGAGCATCCGCATGGCCTGAATGACCGCGACTTCGACGCGCTTTTCACGGCCGAGGAGCCCATCATATTCGCCTACCACGGGTACCCGTGGCTGATTCACCGCCTTACCTACCGGCGGACGAACCACAGGAACCTGCACGTCCGCGGCTACAAGGAAGAGGGCACCACTACCACGCCGTTCGACATGGTGGTGATGAACGACCTGGACAGGTTTCACCTCGTCGGCGACGTGGTTGACCGCGTGGATGCGCTGACGCCCCACGCCGCCTACGCCAAGCAGTTCGTCCGCGACAAACTCATCGAGCACAAGCAATACATTCGAACCTACGGCCAGGACATGCCTGAAGTGCGCAACTGGCAATGGACGGCCTGAAGCCACCGACTTAATCAGCGTTACGTATTAATACCTTAAAGCCCTTTTGCGCGCCAGCGGCGGTGGAAGAACATCGCGGCCGGAAAGAACACGGCCGGGAAGGTGACGGGAGCCGGCGGGCAGGCCGATACGGGGACGGTCACGGCGCATTATAGTCGAAACGGTCCCAGGGTTGTCCGGGGTTGGGGTGGTATCGCGGTGCGGCGTCGCGCTCGGGCATTTTTTCGATGAAGGCCCACAGTTTATTTTTTGCTGCGCGGGCCTGCGGGTTATCGCTGCCGATAAGATTATTTTTTTCCCACGGGTCGTTTTTCAGGTCGAACAGTTTCACCGGCCTGCATTCGGTGCTTACCCATAATTTCCATCGTTTGTCGCGGATGACGCGGTCATCGTATTTTTGCGCGGGGACCACGCGGTTGTCGCGGACCCCCCCAGGGCCCCCGCCCATTGACATTATCCATCGGCGCGGGGAGTCACCGGCGTTACCGAGTATGAGCGGGGCGATGGATTCGCCGTCCACGGCGAACTTGTCGCTGCAGGCGGCGCCGGCCAGTTCTGCGAAGGTGGGCAGAATGTCGGTAAAGTCGGTCAGGGCGTCGGTGACCACGCCTTCGGGAACGATGCCCGGACAGTTGACGATGAACGGCATGGCGGTGCCGGCCTCGTTCATCCGGCTCTTGGCGCCCCGCACTTTGTGGCCGTTGCGAACACCAGTCAATTTACCGGAAGTGCCGTTGTCGGTGGTGAATATGACGATTGTGTTATCGCGTATACCCAGCGAGTCAAGTTCCCCCACCAGCCGCCCAACGAGCTTGTCGGCGTAGCGGACCATCGCTTCGTATCGCGCCTTTTTGCCCGAGGCGTTCGGCTCATCCGGTGTGGGCACAAAAGGCGAATGCGTCAGGCACATGGGATAGTAGAGCAGCATGGGGGAGTTTTTATTTTTACGCATGAAGTCGATGAGGAAATCGCAGTAGATGTCCGGTCCGAATTTGCCTTTGCGGGTGCGGCTTCGGGTTGCCTGATGAACATATGGGTTGTGATAGCGATTGTTGGATTTCGGGTTGCCGCCCTCGCCGCCGGTCCACATGCACCATTCGTCGAAACCGGCTTTGTCGAGCGCTTCGGGTTCGACGCGGAAATCGTCTATCTGCCACTTGCCGGCGATGGCGGTGGCGTAACCTGCGCCGCGCAGCACCTTCGCGAAGGATGCGTTCAAATCAGTATCGAAGTGACAGCCGCTGCCCCACCGCGGAACGTCGAAGTGATTCGTCCAGCCGTGGCGGAACGGATACTGGCCGGTCAGAAGCGTCACCCGCGTGGGCGTGCACTGTGGCATGGAATAGGCGTTCTCGAACCGCATACCGGTTGCGGCGAGTTTGTCCAGGTGGGGCGTCTCTATTCTCTCGGCGCCGTAGCAGCTGAGCCATTCCTTGCCGAGGTCGTCGGCCAAAACAAAGAGTATGTTGGGTTTGCTATTACCGTTCGCCGGCCGTGCGAAAGATGATAGTGCAGGTACGGCCGCGGCGGCCGCGGCGGCGGTTAACTTTAGAAATCCGCGACGGTCGATGTGTTTACTGTTCATTTTCGGCATTATTTTACTTCCATAATTGTGGGTTTCAATCGGTTCTTATCGTTATCGTTTTCTCGTCGGGGCGCTGCGTCCGCTTTCGATGAATTTGTCGAGTTTGGCCTCGAGTTCCCGGACAATCTCCGGGTGTTCGAAATAGAGATTTGTCGTCTCGCCCGGGTCTTTTTCGAGATTGTACAGTTGCCCGGGAGCGCCGGGGGCGGTTTGCTCCAGGGCAAATTCCTTTGCGCCCCATTCGCCGTCACGGTCATAGTTATTGCCGCCCGATCCCTTGTGGTCGAGATATTTCCACTTTCCACTGCGAATAGAGAACCCCCGCCGCGCCTGCTGAAGGGTGTAGGGGCGGATGGCTTTGTCCTCGGACTGTTCGCCAAGCAAAACCGGCAGGATATCGTAACTGTCTTCCGCCGCATTGTCGGGCAGTCCATAATCAACCACGGTCGCACAGGTCGCCATGATGTCGGTGAAACTGACGGTCTGATGCGTAACCGAGCCCGCTTTGACTTTATCAGGCCAACGTACGATGAAAGGCACTCGGTGTCCGCCTTCCCAGTCGTCACGTTTGAGCCCCCGCCAGGGGTGCGCCCCGTCGTGCTGATAATCATGTCGCATGGCTTTGACCGTTGGCAGTTCGGGGCCATTGTCGCTGGCGACCATTACAATGGTGTTTTGGGCGAAACCGTGCCTGTCCAGCGCCTTGAGCAGTTGACCCACGATGTAGTCAAGCTCGAATATAAAATCTCCGTGAGGGCCCGCATCCGTTTTGCCTTTGAATTTGTCCGCAGGGAATGAAGGCAGGTGGACCGCCTGGGTTGAATGCAGAAGGAAAAACGGCTTATCGGGTGTGTTTTTCGCGTGTTTCTCGAGAAAATTCAGACTCTTTCTTAGAAACACCATATCCACCTGTTCGTGGTCGAAATTCGGCGCCACCATCCCTCGCCGGCAATCGAGACTGTAATAATGTCCGGGCAGTTTACTGCGGTCCAGCAGCTTAGTCGGCGGCACGGGAATCCGGTCGCCGTCTATGTAGGCATACAGCCAGTCCGTAGTGGGGCAGCAGGCCGTACCGAAGAATTCGTCGAACCCCCTATCCAGCGGGCCGTCGGGGATGCGTCGTGAGTAGTCGACCTTCCTGACCGCTTTAACACCGCTTCGCTGAAGCCGGTTGCCCTCATCGTCAAAAAACGTCATACCCAGGTGCCACTTGCCGAATGTGGCGGTGGTATATCCACTCTTTTTCAGCATATTGGGCAGTGTCAACCGGTCCTTCTTTATCATAGACGGTCCACCCACGCCGACGAAGACTCCGCGTCTTCCCGTACGAAACGCCAGCCGTCCGGTAAGAAGTCCGTACCGCGAAGGCGTGCATACCGTTGCGGGGCTGTGAGCATCGGTAAAGAGCATCCCTTCTTTTGCAAGCCGGTCAAGGTTCGACGTGGGCACCTTGGAGCAGGGGTTGTAACAGCCCACGTCGCCGTATCCCAGATCGTCTGCGTAGATAAGAAGGATATTTGGCCTGTCTTTCCCGTCAGTCTTATGGGCGGCCGACGACATTGAAGGTATGGCCGCGGCGGCCGCGGCGGCGGTTAACTTTAGAAACCCTCGACGGTCGATGTGTTTACTGTTCATTTTCGGTTTTATTTTACTTCCATAATTGTGGATTTCAACCGGTTCTTATCGTTATCGTTTTATCGTCGGGGCGCTGCGTCCGCTTTCGATGAATTTGTCTAGTTTGGCCTCGAGTTCCCGGACAATCTCCGGGTGTTCGAAATAGAGATTTGTCGTCTCGTCCAGGTCTTTTTCGAGATTGTACAGTTGCCCAGGCGCGCGGTTGCGCGAAGTCGAAATCTAAGGTTTACACCAGTCGGCGCAAATATGTTAACATGCGGCCGCAATGGCCGACCCGCCGCCCGGCGCAAGAACCCGCCGAGGTCTTTCGAGGCAAAAAGCGGGCCGGACGTGCACACGCGCATACAGGCGTACGCATCGGCGGCGCGAAGTGAGCGAATTTATCTTCAAGGTTTGAAATTTGATTATTTAAGGAGACATGTAATGTCGCAACAGCAACATTTTTTGGCGCTCGATTTTGGAGCGGAGAGCGGCCGGGGGGAACTGGTGACCTTAAGCAACGGCAAAGTCAGCATGACAGAGATGCACCGCTTCCCTAACCGGGCGGTTCGACTCAACGGCACGCTTTACTGGGATTTTCCGTATCTTTTCGCCGAGATTCTAAACGCCATACGCGCATGCGAGCACGAGGGAATCGAACTTACCTCAATCGGCGTCGACACGTGGGGTGTGGACTTCGGTCTGCTCGACAAGAACGGACAGCTGCTCGGCAATCCCGTGCATTATCGCGACGACCGGACCGAGGGCATGCCCGAATACGCCGCCGAGACGATGCCGCTGGAGAAAATCTTCGAATTAACCGGCTGCCAGCCGTGGCGGATAAGTTCGCTGTTGCAGCTGCTGGCCATGAAAAAGGCCGGCCATCCTGCGCTGGACGTGGCCGATACGTTCCTGATGATGTCGGACCTGTTCAATTTTTTCCTTACCGGCCGGAAGGCCTGCGAGGTTACACAGTCCTGCGCGGGCAACCTGCTCGACGTGGATTGCAACTGGAGCCGGGATATCATGGACGCCTTCGAACTGCCGGCGGACATGTTCCCCAAAACCATCGAGCCGGGCCAGCGCCTGGGCGATATAAGCAGGGACGTGGCCGAGAACGCCGGTATAAGATCCGTCCCGGTCCTGACGGCCTGCGGCCACGATACGGCCGCCGCTGTTTCGGCCCTGCCGCACCAGGGACGGGACTGTGCGTTCCTCAGTTGCGGAACGTGGAGCATTCTGGGCCTGCTGACCGACAAACCGATTGTGACGGAGGCGTGTTACCGCGACGGGTTCACCAGCGAGCGAACCTTCCAGGGGTGGTACCTGTGCAAGAACATGCTGGGTCTGTGGCTGATTCAGCAGTTGCGGGCGGTGTGGGATTCGCCGTCGGACCAGTGGTCTTACCCGCGGATAACCGACGAGGCCGCAAAGTCCGCCTCCGGCAATTGGGACGGCCTTGTCAACGTCCAGGACGACTCGCTGCTGGCGCCTCAGAACATGGAAGAGGCCCTGACGGACCTGTTGAAAAAGTCCGGCCAGGGCCAGCCGCCAAGCCACGGCGACCTTGCCCGGTGCGTGCTGGAGAGTCTGGCGCTGGAATACAGCGTGACCCTGGAACGGATGATAGAGCACTACGAGCACCGGCCGCAGATGCTTTACATCGTCGGCGGCGGCGTGGCCAACAAACTGCTTTGCCAGTATGCCGCCGACGCGTGCGGCATCGAGGTCAACGCCGGAATGGACCAGTGCACCGCGCTGGGCAACGCGCTCGTTCAGGCGAGGGGCATGGGCGTGCTCAAGGATGACCGGCAGGTTCGAGAGGTCGTCCGCGGCTCATTCGATTTCGACCGGTACCGGCCGCAGAACCCCGATCTGTGGGCGAAAAAGAAGCAGCAGTATCTGAAACTCAAGGACGTCTAAAAATAACGCGGCCGCGCAAATATAACGGGCGCGGTGCGTTCCCACGCCACCGCGCCTGAGGTTTGGCCATAATTCCGTGTATCCTGATACACCGGGATTTCATACCCTGCGAGCTTATTACGCGGCGGCGTGGGGTATCTGTTTAGCGTGGTTGGGGCTGTAGCGTGATGTTCCGGCTTATATATTCCA
>CAYYMD010000073.1:0-10027 GCA_964472875.1 uncultured Planctomycetaceae bacterium | reverse complement strand
CTTGACAGCGGGGGCTTACAAACGCAGGCGAACGGACGGCCGGCCGAAGGGCGAAATCCGAAATCCGAAATTCGCAATCCGAAATGTCCTTACACCTTCCCCCGCAAAAAAAGCCCCTTTTGGGCGGACGGCGGGTTAGAATTATGATAATATACTGCTATACATACACTTACGGAATCCTGTCAAGGGTAAAAAACGCGCAATATCGCGCAAAAAGGTCTAAAAACCTGCAATGGCTTGGCACAACGCGGAAAAAACCGGCAATTTCTGAGATAACGCGGAACGGCTGTGCACAAAATGAGCCGCCAGCGGCCGCACGGCCGCTCGCCCTGACCCCAGCAAATCAACGAAATTATTCCTCTTCCGTGTCTTCGGAGTCGTCTTCGTCGTCGAGTTCGAATCTCCTGCCGGCCAGCGACCAGGCATCTACGTATTCATCGTGCGGCCTGTTGGGGCGGTCAAAGAAATGCTCCTTTATGCGTCTGAGGCACAGCCATATAAGCACTATCGCCGCCAGCGACAGCAGCACTACGGCCACCCACGCCATGTGGACGAGGAACCTGCGTGTTTCCTTATCGGCGCCGGCGGCGGCGTTCGTGGCAACGGCCACGAACATACCCAGAATGATGATGAACACCATAAGCGTAATCGCCACGACGGCGAAATTTACCAGCCGGAATGTCCCGGGTGACCGGTTATTTCCTGCCGGCCGGGTGTCCTGTCGGGGGTCTATTTCCATGGGGCGTTCCGCCGAGGGTTGTGCTTTTCGTGCTCGTCGAACTGCCTCAGCAATTCGGCGCCTTTGTCGGATATTTTCTTCGGCGGGGCGATTTTCACGACCACGTACTGGTCGCCGCGCGTGCCGTTTTTGCCCGGGACGCCCTTGTCGCCCAGCCGCAGCCGCTGGGAACTGCTCGTGCCGGGCGGGATTTTCACCGTGGTTATTCCGTCGATGGTGGGCACATCCACCTTAGCCCCCAGCGCGGCCTCGGTGATGCTCACCGGCACGTCGACGTATATGTCGTCGCCGTCGCGGCGGAAATACGGGTGCTCGCCGATGTGTGCGATGATGTAGAGGTCGCCGTTGCCGCCCGGGGCGGGCTGGCCCTTGCCCTTGAGGCGGATTCGCTGGCCCTCGCGCACGCCGGGCGGGATTTTGACCTTGAGCGTCTGCGAGGTGCCCTTGTCGCCCCGCAGCCGCAGCGATGCCGTCGTGCCGCGTATGGCCTGCATGAAATCCAGCGTGAGGTGATACTCGATGTCGTTGCCGCGGGCCGCCCGGCGTCTCTGCCGCCGCCCGTGAACGCCGCCGCCGGGTGGCATGCCGCCGCCCAGGGCGCTTAGGATTTCCTCCAGCGACATGCCCATGAAGCCGCCGGATCGTCCGCCGCCGAATATGTCCTCGAAATCGACGCCCGCTCCGCCGGGCCCGCGGCCGGACCACGTGTACGTGCGGCCGTAGGGATCTCCGCCGCCGCCGGCGCCCGCTCCGGCGCCCATGCCCGGTCCGGCGTGGCCGTACTGGTCGTACATCTTCCGCTTCTGCGGGTCGGAGAGGACCTCGTATGCCTCTGTGGCCTCCTGAAACTTCGTGGAGGCGTCGGGCGACTTGTTGACGTCGGGATGATACTTTCTGGCCGCCTTGCGATAGGCGGACTTTATCTCATCCGCCGATGCGCTTCTGCTGACGCCGAGTATGTCGTAATAATCGCGTTTGGCCATAAATCCATTCTAACAAATCGTGCTGAAAAGTTTATCGGTTAATCAGTATATCGGTTGACCGTCTCGCTGGCTGACCGATTGACTAATCGGCCAGGAGTCCGACTATTTTACGTGCTAGTTCCTTTTTCGTTCGCCGCCGCCATGGGATGATTACGCCGTCGGCCGAGATTATGCACGCCCGCGAGGCGGCAGCGTGCATTGCATCTGTGGTGTTGGCGACGATGAAGTCCGCCGACTTTGCGGCCAGCTTTTTGGCCGCGGCTGCTTCAACCTGCTCTTGTTGACCGGCCTCCAGTGCAAACGCCACTATGACCCGGCCGGCCCGCTTGCCGGCTGCCAGCGAGGCGAGTATATCCTCGGTCGGCTCCAGGCGCAGGTCTATAGCCCCTGCGCTGCGGGAATATTTCCCCTCGTGAACCCGTTGCGGCCTGAAGTCACCCACCGCCGCCGCCATGACGAGTGCATCGCAGCGGGCGAAGTTTTCCTCCAGGGCACGCTTCAAATCGTCAAAGGTCTCGAAACGCACGATGCGGCAGCCGTTTGGGGCATCCTCGGCCGCCGGAGACGGACCTATAAGCAGCGTCACGTCGTGGCCGGCCTCGACGGCCGCTTCGGCCACCGCCACGCCCATCCGCCCGCTGGAGGCGTTGGTGATAAACCGAACGTCGTCAATGTACTGGCGGGTGGGCCCCGCTGTTACGATGATGTGCATTTTTATTCGTTAATGGCTTTTACGGCGGCCTGGAGGATGTCCTTCGGTTCGGCCATGCGGCCGGGGCCGACTGTTCCGCAGGCAAGGCGTCCCTCGGCCGGGCCGACAAAACGCACGCCCCACGACTTCAATCGCTCGATGTTTGACTGCGTGGGCGGGGCGTTCCACATTCTCTCATTCATGGCCGGGGCCACGAGCATGTCGCATGTTCCATGTGCGGCCAGACATAATGTGCTCACCAGATCGTTGGCGATGCCGCAGGCGAGTTTGGCGATGATATCTGCCGTGGCCGGAGCTACTATAATCAGGTCCGCCGCGTCGGTCAGCGACACGTGCGAGGAGGAGAATTTCTCGGCGCCCTGCCACAGCGATGTATAAACCCGACGTGCGGTAAGCGACTGGAACGTCAGCGGGCGGATAAACTCTTCGGCTGCAGCGGTCATGGCCACGTTGACACCCGCGCCGGCTTGTACCAGCCGACTGGCCAGGTCAGCGGCCTTGTAGCAGGCGATGCCGCCTGTCACGCAGAGCAGCACCTCTCGGCCGTTCAGTTTGCTCTTGTCGCCGTTGTCGGCCATTGCATAATCTCCCGCCTCAAAGTGGAGCCGGCTACTTGAGTTCTTCTGGCTTGGGAATGTCGGATTTCTCGTAGTCGATACCGATTTTATCCTCGAGAATTTCCTGGATGACCACCTCCATGTCGGTCATCCCTTTTTTACGCTCCACCAGCGGCCGGGAACCCTGGACGATTTCCACCAGACGCTTCTGAATAAGGGCGGTCAGTTTGAATCTACCGCCGACCTTGTTGATAATTTCTTCGCTTTTAAGTGCTTCTATCATTTCTGTTATTTCTCCTGATGTACGATTTCCGCTACCTCTTTGATTGCCTTATCGAGATCGTCATTGACAACCCAGTAGTCATAAATTCGGCTTTGCCTGGCCGTTTGAAGTTCGTTTTTTGCTTTCCGCAGTCTGCGGGCAGCCGCCTGTTCATCTTCGCTGCCTCTCTTGGTCAGGCGACGCTTGAGGTCTTCCATCTCGGGCGGTGCGATCATAATGAATGTCGCCTGAGGCGCCTTCTCGTGCACCTGAATAGCGCCCTGAACGTCTATTTCAAGTATAACGGTTTTGCCCGCTTTTGTTGCATCTTTTACGGGCCCGGCGGGTGTGCCGTAATATTCGCCGAACACCTCGGCCCACTCCAGCAGCTGGCCGTTGTCAATCATACTCCTGAATTTATCGCGGCTGACAAACAGGTAATCCCGCCCGTCGACCTCGCCCCCACGCGGGCTGCGTGTCGTGGCCGAGACGCTGAACTCGGCGCCCGTAAGCTCCAATACCCGGCGAGTGATGCTGCTTTTGCCCACGCCGGAAGGCCCGGATATCACCACGAGTTTTCCTTTTTCTGACATCTGATAATAGGGCTAAAAAGCCGCCGGATGCGTGTTTCCTACAGAACGTTCTGCACCTGTTCCTTGATGCGGTCTATGGCCGTTTTGACCTCAATCATTATTTTGGAGATTTCGGAGTCGTTGGCCTTGGCCTGTATGGTGTTGGCCTCCCGATGCATCTCCTGAGCGATGAAATCGAGTTTCCGCCCTATCGGTCCGGTCTCCTTTGTGGCCCGGCGAAACTGGTCCAGGTGGGAATTCATCCGCGCCAGCTCTTCTGAAATATCGCTTCTCTCCGCGAAGACAACCACTTCACGAGCCAGAACATCCTGATCGATTTCACCTTTGCCTGAGGAAATGAGCTCCTGAAGATTTTTCTCCAGCCGGCTGCGGTATTCGCGCACGACCTGCGGCGCACGTTCCGCCACACGGGCTATGCCGTCCTCGGTCGCCTTGCAGTAATCCATTAGTTCCTTTAGCAGGTTACGGCCTTCGTCTAAGCGCATCCGCTCAACCTTCCCCGCTGTCTCCTCCACAAGGGCAAGCAGTTCTTCCATCGTGCCGCTGCATATATCCTCCATTTCCGGAGGGGTGCATACGCCCGGCAGCTGCATCATCGAACCCAGGTCGATTCTCAGCGTCGGATTGGCCTCGATCTCCAACGACCTAAGCTGGTTTATATACTCCGTCAGGGCTTTTGTGTTTACCCTGCAGGCCGCCTGCTCCTGCGGTGTCCTGACCTTGACCGATACGGTTATGGCCCCGCGAATCAGTCGCTCCTTAAGGATGGATTCGATATGCGATTCGGCGGCCGTAAATCCCTCCGGCAATCGGCTGTACAGGCGAAAATAACGGTGATTGACCGC
The DNA here is from genome assembly GCA_964472875.1 of uncultured Planctomycetaceae bacterium. Lineage (GTDB taxonomy): Bacteria > Planctomycetota > Phycisphaerae > SM23-33 > SM23-33 > CAYYMD01. The sequence continues at coordinate 5,336 of CAYYMD010000073.1, read as the reverse complement.
ACGCATCTCCACAACGTAGCCCACCGAATCGGCCCTGCCTTCGGTGGAACCGTAACCTGTCATCGACTGAAGCATCTTATCACCCGGATAATTAATTCTGTTCATCAGGAACTGCTGCCGGCATGGTCGTCGGAATCCCCGCGACCGGCACATCCGGCTGGGTAACCGGCCGTGTCGCCGGTTGAGTAGCGGGCTGTTCCGCCGGGCCGTAATAGCCCTCGGCCACCACACTTTTTTTATATCCTTCCTTATATGCCCTTGCCTTAATAGTAGTGCCCGGTTCGACCGTTACGGGGTCGTTATAAAGCAATACCTCCGTGCGTGTGGGGTCGCTGCCGTCGAGGGTATAGTAAATCTTGGTGTTCTCGGTCTCGGTGCGAATGGCCACTTCCTGGGCCTTATCATACTCGCCTGGAGGCGGGTTGAAGAACGGCTTGTCGACCTGCTGCATGGGTGGTCGCACCACAAGGGCCGTCGTAACAGCCAGCAACAGGAACAGCGCCGTCAACACAATCGTTACCCAGGTAAAGACATCGCCCACGCGCGTTCCGAAAGCGCTGCTGCCGAGGCCTCCGAAGGCGCCACCGAGCCCCCCGCCGCGGCCTTTCTGAAGCAGCACCACCAGCACCAGAAACACACACACTATTGCGAACAGCGTCAGTAAAAATACATCCATATCGCTTTATTACCTCTTCGACCGCTTAAATGTAACCGGATTCATGAACCCTTCCGGGTTTCCACACCGGCCTGCACTATCTGGGCGAATGCATCCGCCTTGAGCGATGCGCCGCCCACCAGCGCCCCATCAATATCTTCCTGGCTCAGCAAATCGGCTGCGTTAGCCGGCTTCACCGAACCACCATATTGGATACGCATCTTGTCGGCAAGCGTATCATCGTAATTCCGGGCTATCAATTGCCGTATCATCGCATGAACCTCCTGCGCCTGATCCGGCGTGGCGGTTTCGCCTGTCCCGATGGCCCAGACCGGCTCGTAGGCGATGGTTATGCGGGCGGCCTGCTCGGCGTCCACGCCTTCCATGCCGACCTCGACCTGCCTGCGGACGACCTCGAGCGTCTCGTTGCTCTTGCGCTGCTCGAGCAGTTCGCCCACGCAGAACATCACATCCAGACCGTCCGACAGGGCCTTGAGTATCTTTTTGTTTATCAGTTCGTCGGTCTCTCCGATAACGTGTCGGCGCTCGCTGTGGCCGATTATCGCGTACCGACAGCCGACATCCTTGAGCATGGCCGTGGACACCTCTCCGGTGAACGCGCCGTTGTCTTCGTAAAAGACGTTCTGGGCGCCCAGTTCGATATTACTGCCGGACAGCGCCTCGCCTACGGCCCAGAGGTATACATTCGGCGGACACACCGCCAGGTCCACGTCTTCTACACTGCCGATCTTTTCGACCAGCGCCGAGGCGAGTTCCTTCGCGCCCGACATGTCGGTGTTCATCTTCCAGTTGCCTGCTATAAATAATTTCCTCGCCATGGTTTCTCCTTCGATATTAAAAATTCACTCTGGCGGTCTTCACTACGTCGTAATTATAGAAAAACTCACACCGGCTCTATCGCACGCGGGAAACTTCCCAGCACGTGCAAATCGCCGCAGTGTTGCCCGGCTTCTTCCAGTGCGCGGGTGAAATTCTCATCCTGGTAATGCCCCTCGGCGTCCACGAAGAAATAATACTCCCACGCGCGGCGCTTCGACGGGCGTGTGTCTATGTTCGTCAGGTTTATTCCGTACTTCGCCAGCACATTCAACACCTCAACCAGCGCGCCTGCGCGGTGAGCAGTGGTGAACATCAGTGCGGTCTTGTCGTCACCGGTTTTTTCGGCCGGGTGTCTCGATATAACGAAAAACCGCGTCAGGTTGTTCGGGTCGTCCTCTATCCGCTCGAAGACAACCTTAAGACCGTAAAGCTCGGCGGCAAGTTCCGATCCGATGGCGGCAAGACCCTCAGTGGACGCTGCCATCTCGGCGGCCTTGGAGGAACTGGCTGTTGGTATTACTTCCGCGTGTTTGAACCCGCCCGAAAGCCAGTTACGACACTGGGCGAATACCTCCGGCTTGGAAGCCACGGCGGTTATTTTTTCCGGCGGACAGTTGGCCAGCAGGTTATGATGCACCTCGACGATAACCTCGGCACATATATACACGCTTGCGCCGATGAAAGCGTCGAGCGTATCCACCACACCGCCTCCGACCGTATTTTCTATGGGCACCAGCCCTAGGTCGCAATGACCACGGGCGACCTCATGGAATATCGCGCGAATGTCGGCCATCGGTGCGTACTCCACCGATGCCCCGAACTTACGCATCGCGCCCAGGTGCGAAAAACTGCCTTCCGGCCCCAGGTAGCCGATTCGCAACGGCCGCTCCAGCGCGAACGAGCCGCTCATCAGTTCACGGTAAATGGCCCGCAACGTTGACTGCGGCAACGGCCCGGCGTTAATTTCGGAAATCTTCGCCAGAACCTGTTTTTCCCTGTCGGGTGCATAGATTGGCGAGCCGTCGGCTTGCTTTGCCTTGCCCACCTCCACCACAACATCGGCGCGCTTGTTGAGCAGTTCGACGATTTTCGCATCAAGGTCGTCGATCTTTTGCCGTAACGCGGTCAGGTCCGTCGGTTTTTCTTCCTGCTCGTCTGCCATGTCTTTGCAAACCCGGAATGCCCAAAAAGAGTGGCTGCGGAAAAGGCGAACTGACTATCTAAACGTTTTATCCCTCGCCGGTCAAGCACTTTTGACGCACTGAGGCCGCGGCCGCAGCGGTTACAGTCGCACATCCACGCCTTTCAGCTGCTCGGCCACGGCCGATACATCCGCACGGGAGGACATATCCAGCACCGCCGCCTCGAAAGGAAGCACGCGGAACTTCCGCCCCAAATTGTCTATACAATGCTGAACGGCGTCGGTCACCTCCAGTTCGCCGCGCGGCGAGGGCTCTATCGCCCGGCAGGCCTCGAATATCGCCGGCCCGAACCGCCAGCAGTTCATGCTCACGCAAACCGGTGCGGGAAGCGAATTTATCGCATCGGCGTCGGGCTTTTCTATGATTTCCTGCAGGTTATCGTCGCTGTCGGTGCGGACCACGGCGAACTTCGTAATGCGTTCGGCCGAAATATTAGATGACTCCATCATACTGTCGCGGTCGAAAACGGCCAGCCCCTCGGCCGGAAGTTTACGCAACGCCGCCAGCGCCTCTGTGGGGTAATAATTATCGGAGTTGACCGTCAGGAAATAATCGTCGCCGGCGAACTGCTCCGCGGCCAGCACCGCATCGGCCGTGCCCAGCGGCTCTTCCTGGACCGCAAATTCAATCGATATCCGGCTCTTATCCAGCGACCGGAAATATTCCCGCGCCTCTTCGTGCTCCGGCCCCAACACCATGCATATCCGCCCGTAACCGGCGTCGGCCAGGCCGCAAAGCACGTAGTCCAGAAAACACCTGCCCTCGCCCACCGGCATCATCGCCTTGACGCCCGTCCTGGCTACCGCCGCCTGCCTGCTGTCCAGCTCGGCGTCGTCGTCGGGCTTCTGCATCCGCGTCCCCAGACCCCTGGCCAGTATCACCGCCTTGTCGGCATCCGAACTCATCTACATTCTCCTTGAATCGTTTTCGAACCCGCATCCGGCGCGCGGGAGTTTAAAATTCAGGCCCGGTATGATAAAATGAACTGAAGCCCCCTACAATGAAAAGATTAGCATGAGTGAAGAAATTCATCCGTTCAACATAATGGCCAAGCCGGTATGCGGTGTATGCAACCTCGATTGCCAGTATTGCTATTACACCATGAAGCCGCGGGAACTTTATCCCGAGGTCGAGAAGCCCTCCGACTTCATGATGTCCGAGGAACTGCTGGAAGACTACACCCGCCAGTATATCGAGGCACAGCCGGTGCGGTGCGAATTCGGCTGGCAGGGTGGCGAGCCCACCCTGGCCGGCAAGGACTTCTTCCGCAAGGCGTTCGAACTCCAGAAGAAATACAAGAAGGAGCACCAGACCGTCACCAACGCCTTCCAGACCAACGGCACTCTCCTCGACGATGAATGGTGCGAGATGCTGGCCGAGAACGAGGCGCTGGTCGGCATATCGCTGGACGGCCCGCCCCAGTGGCACGACAGGTTCCGCAAGGACCGCGCCGGCAAGCCGACGTTCCACCGAGCGTGGGCGGGCCTGGAACTGCTCCGCAAGCACGGCGTGGAGTTCAACATCCTCGTCACGCTCAACAGCGCCAACGCTCCGCACACCGGAGATATCTACCGCTACTTCGTCAATCGCGGCGTGCAGTATCTCCAGTTCATCCCCATCCTCGAGCGCGAGCACGACGACGTCCCGAGCGACTTCTCATGCACGGCCGAGCAGTTCGGCCGGTTCATGCTCGACGTCTTCGAACTGTGGGCCACGCGCGACGTGGGCAAGGTCTCCGAGCGGTTCATAGACAGCGTGCTGCACCAGATGGTCTTTGGCCGGGCCTCGACCTGCTGCTACTCGCAGAGGTGCGCCAACGCACACGTCCTGGAGTTCAACGGCGACCTCTACGCCTGCGACCACTTCGTCTTCAGGGAATGGAAAATCGGCAATATCACCGAGCGGCCGCTGGCCGAGCTGGTCCGCGACCCGAAACTCGAGGAGTTCGCTCGCCTGAAAACCGAACTTCCTGCCCGCTGCCGCGACTGCGAGTACCTGCCGTTCTGCAACGGCGGCTGCCCCAAGCATCATCGGCCGATAGGCACCGACCCGGACCGATACAACCACTTCTGCGAGGGCTACAAGATGTTTTTCAAAGAGGCCCTGCCTGAACTGGAACGCATGGCCGAGTACATCCGCCGAAACGAGATGCCACCGCCAAAGGACCCGTCGCGGCACGTCAAACGCTTCGACAACGAAACGCCGAAGACCGGCCTGGTGGACACGGCCGGGCGCATGCCCGGGCGAAACGACCCCTGCCCCTGCGGCTCGGGTAAAAAATTCAAAAACTGCTGCGGCGGGTAGATGCAGTGCCGACGGCCGTGCGGCCGCTCGTGGCTCGTTTTGTGCACAGCCGTTCCGGGTTATCTCAGAAATTGCCGGTTTTTTCCGCATTGTGCCGGGTTGTTGCAGGTTTTTAGACCTTTTTGCGCGATATTGCGCGTTTTTTACCCTTGACAGGATTTCGTAAGTGCATGTATTGCAGTGGATTATCATAATTCTGACCCGCCGTCCGCCCGGAAGGGGCTTTTTTTGCGGGGGAAGGTGTAAGGACATTTCGGATTTTCGATTTCGGATTTCGGAATTCGCCCTTCGGCCGGCCGTCCGTTCGCCTGCGTTTGTAAGCCCCCGCTGTCAAG
>CAYYMD010000072.1:0-10364 GCA_964472875.1 uncultured Planctomycetaceae bacterium | reverse complement strand
CTGTGGCGACAGTATACCCTCCACTCCAGTGTCCGTCATTCGTAGAGCACCTCACACCTTTCACCTTACACCTTCCCCCTCGAAAAAAAGGCCCCTTCCGGGCGGACGGCGGGTTAGAATTATGATAATTCACTGCAATACATACACTTACGGAATCCTGTCAAGGGTAAAAAACGCGCAATATCGCGCAAAAAGGTCTAAAAACCTGCAACAACTTGGCACAACGCGCAAAAAACCGGCAATTTCTGAAATAACGCGGAACGGCTGTGCACAAAATGAGCCGCGGACGGCCAGAAGCCCCGGCCGCACGGCCGCCCGGCCGCCCGCCTGCGACTGCATATTCGGGGCGGACCAATATTTTGGATGGCTATCCGACACATATAATTCTATGAGATTTTCATTGTCGCATTGCGGAAAAGAACTGGCCGTGCGTGCAATCGAAGTTATAATAAAGTTCAGTTGGCAATTTGCCGTGGACATATCTTGTTACGGCACGGGTGCTGATATGATACGGGTTTTACGTGCATTTACATTTAAGGGCGGTGCTGCGTTCGCTCAGGCCATGCATTAACGCTGAGCAGTCACGTGCTGTTGTGCGCCCGGCATAAATTAGAGGGCGGAAAAATGAACGTGATAAACATATTTCTGCCGCGGAGGTCGGCGGGTAATGTCGTTTTGACGCAAATATTGATATTGGCGTTTTCCATAAACGTCGCGGCCGGTGAGGACGAACGCGAAAATGTTTTTACTCCACGCCAAGGCGTGCGGTGCCGAGAGCAGGCGGTGCTGAAGTCTCCCGACGCCCTCAGCGGCGACCGATTCGGGGCGTCGCTTTCGATAAGCGACGGTTGCCTGATGGTGGGGGCCAGTGGCGGCCGGAAGTCCGAAGGGGCCGCGTATGTATTTAACAGGTCATCAGATGGTCGGTGGGGAGACTCCGCCAGAATAAAGGTCCGGGATACTTCGGCCGGAGATTACTTCGGTGCGGCCGTGGCCATAGACGGCGGCCGAGCCATCGTAGGCGCATGCCGCGATGACGACGGCGGATGGGATTCCGGCTCGGCGTACGTTTTCCGCCGTGCCTCCGACGGCAAGTGGAAGCGTGAGGTCAAGATCAGGGCCGGGAACCCCGACCAGTTCGACCGGTTCGGCTCGTCTGTTTCGCTCTGCGGCGACCTCGCGGTAGTTGGCGCTTCGCGGGATGAAGAAGGCGCTCATGATGCCGGTGCGGTATATGTTTTCCGGCGTCGCACGGACGGGGCCTGGGAGCAGGCGGCCAAACTGACAAGCAATGATGCGCGTGCCGGCGATTTTTTGGGGCGGTCGGTTTCGTTCCATGGCGATTGTGCAATAATCGGAGCGTGGGGGCGGCAGAACAGGGCCGGCATGGCACAGGTATTTCTACTGGACCCTACGGGAAGGTGGCGATACCTCACTAAACTTTCGGCGCCGACCCCCAGGTCCGACGCCGCGTTCGGATGGTCTGTGCGGCACAAAGGCGATTATGCGGTGGTAGGCGCCGTGGGCGAAAATAAATGTGGAGCGGTATATATTTTCGAATGTTGTGCCGACGGAGCGTGGAGGCAGGTATGCAGGTTATCTCCGCCCGACGGCGCGTTCGAAGGCGACTTCGGTTGTTGTGTTTCGCTGGGGGATGGGCTGGTTGCGATAGGAGCACCCGGCGCCGGGAAGGTTTATGTCTATTTTCAAGGCAGGGACGGGCAATGGCGGAATGCGGCCATACTTGCCCCTCCCGATAAAGGCCGCGAGTGTAGATTCGGCGAATACGTCTGCTTATGCGGCAAATATCTGGCGGTTGGCATGCCCGGCGGTGACGATGGCTGCGGCCGGGTGTATGTTTACACCGTCGCAGGCGCAGGCGCCAAAGCGACCGCGCAGCCAAACTCGGCGAACAACGCTGGAAATGAGGAAGGAAACAAAGACGCCGTCGAATACGATTACAGACTCGCCAAACTTTATGCGGACAACGGGCAGGAAGAAAAAGCCATAAGGATGCTGAAAAAAATAATCAAAAAATATCCCAAATCGCCTTATGCCACAAAGGCCCGGAAACTCCTGTCGGAAATGTAAATTGAAGGCGTGCTAAAACTGGTCTTCCTCGGACTCCATGGTTTGTTTCCAGAGTTCGAGGTTTTCCAGGTACACGGCCGTGCCCCGTGCAATACAGGTTATGGGGTCGTCCACGACCCGCACGTCCAGTCCGGTGGCGTTGGATACGACGGTGCTCAGCCCGCGAAGGAGCGAGCCGCCGCCGGCGAGGGCTATGCCGTTGTCGACCAAGTCCGCCGCCAGTTCGGGTTCGGCCTGCTCGAGCGTTCGGGTGGCACAGTCGATAATAGCGCCGATGGGCTCCTTGAGCGCCTCGCGAACCTCTTCGGAGGAGATTATAGTCTTTCGCGGAAGGCCGGATATCATGTCCCGCCCGCGGACCTCAAGAGTCATCTCCTCTTCCATGGGAGCGGCCGAGCCGATCCCAATCTTGATGCGCTCGGCGGTCTGTTCGCCGATCATTAGATTGTATGTGCGTTTCATATGTGCGGCGATGGCTTCGTCCATGTCGTCGCCGGCCACGCGTATTGATTCGCACACGGATATATCTGCCAGAGACATTATCGCCACTTCCGTGGTGCCGCCGCCGATGTCGATTATCATCGAGGCGGTGGCCTCGGTTATAGGAAGTTCCGCACCGATGCCCGCGGCCATGGGTTCTTCCACCAGGTACACCCTTCTCGCGCCGGCGCGTTCGGCGGAGTTGAGCACTGCGCGTTTTTCCACGGCGGTGATTCCGGACGGCACCGCAATAACGACCCTGGGCTTTATGAGCGTGCGGCGGCGGTGAACTTTGCGTATGAAGTAGCCGAGCATCGCCTCGGTTATGTCGAAGTCGGCAATGACGCCGTCTTTCATGGGCCGAATAGCGCTTATGGAACTGGGGGTTTTGCCGAGCATCTCCTTGGCGACCAGTCCCACGGCGTTTCCGTCCTGGAGCACGCGGTTGGTGCCGCGCTTGACCGCCACGACGGACGGTTCATTAAGAACGATGCCCTGTCCGCGGACACACACCAGGGTAGTAGAGGTTCCCAGGTCTATGCCCATGTCGGTAGAGAATAAGCCCAATATGGGGTCGAAAATCATGTGCCGAACCGTTCCGTATTTCTGAGGGGCTTTCTGCTATAACGACCGGTGCATCATTAAAGCCCCGTTATAGTTATCGTACTTCTCGAAATTACCTCGCCGCCGGCGGCAGTTTTGACTGGTCGAAAATAGCCGAAAAAGGCAGACCGTATCCTTCGGGCGGTGAGGAAAGCAGATTCCACAATACGATGCCCAAAGTCACTGCCAAGGCGATTATAGCTATTACCAGCAGGACCGTATAAACATCCGGCTGAGGTTTGACCCGCACGGCGGGTCCCTGTGATTCTCGGGGCATTTCAGTCATTGGTGTTCTCTGGTTATTCCAGGCTGGTGGTTACTTTGTCACCTTGCATGGGGTCAAGTTGCTTGTTGAAAACGATACCGGCGGCGGAGGTAGTATCCACTTCCTCGATTCGCAGGTAACCCACGAGGTTTCCGCCGCGGTATATGATCAGTTCCATCTTGTCTTTTACACCCTTGGCCGAGCCGACGTTAATACTGGCCGTGTTGCCCTTGATTGCGGTTATGGTGCCGGAGATTTGGGCGGGCGGCATAGGGGCAGGTTTCTCCTCGCCGGCTTCTTCAACGCCTCTGGCGGCCAGCTGGTCGCGAAGATCGGCGTTTTGTTCGTTAAGTTCGGCGTTACGCTCTTTCATGAAGCGGACCTGCTTCTCAAGTCTTTCGACGCGGGTTCTCGACTCTTTAAGGAGGTCTTCGGTATTTCGGGCTTCCTGCTGAAGTTCGGCCAGTTTCGTGCGGGTTTTCTCGAGTTGGTCAGACAATAACTGGCGGCGCTTGACGTTCAGTTCCGCTGTTTGGGAGAGATTTGCCAGTTTTAGTTTTATGTCTTCCAAGTCGGACTTTAGGTGAGCATTTTCCTGTTTTGCATCAGCGAGCTGAGTCTGCAGGTCGGAGATATCGGTCCCCATTTGGTTGCGGGCCTGTTCGAGCTGCTCGGCCAGTTCGGTCTTTTGCCGACGATAATTGTTCATCATGTCGGTGACGTACTGGGTGTGCTGCGATAGGTCCTTGTTCCTGGCAAGCTGTTGCTCGTAAGCATAACGGTAGTTCGCCGTGGTAGAGGCGTGTGATATAAACACTACCGACGTAATCAGAATCAGCACCAGAAGCACGACAATTGCGATTTTTGTAAGAGTACTCAACCTCGTTCTCCTTAAATCAATGCGCGCCACTGCACATCTCGTTAACTGTGCCTATCGACGCCTTTACTGCGATGAGAATAATAAAATTATACATTTATGCACGATTTTATTTCGTAGGTTATAGTAGTCAAGGCAAATTTCTACCTCAATTAATCTTTACCCCCCACCGAATGCAGCCGGTACGTCCTGGGATGCTTCTTGGTCGCCGGCCGTGTGGAGGGACCTTTGGGCGAATTTGTCGTCTCGACATCGACATCCGGGAACAACCTTAGTATGCTCATTGCCACCGCCACGCGGATTGCCCCTTCGTTGCTTTTCAGAAGCGGATACAGCACATCCGCTGCCTTGGGCCTGTCCATTCTTCCAAGTGCAATGGCGGCAAGACGCTGGAGTGAATTTATCTCCACGGATGTTAGTTTCTTGTTTTCGTAAGTTTCCCTCATCATTTTTCGCGGTTCTTTGGCCGCTCGAATGCACAGTTGGTAAGCAAGGTCGCTTACCATACCTGTACGGGCCAGCGCGCCGGCGGCGGCGACTCTCACCCGGGGCGGATGGCGATCATCCAGCAGATTCGTACAAAGCGTCTGAGCACGTTTGGGAGAGTATTTTGCAACGGCGGGTATCGCCGCCAGGCGAAGATCGAGAAACAGCCCTTTTGTATAGGCCTCGAGCATTTCAGCGCTGCGGGAATCGCCCAGCATTGCCAGCGACTCAGTAATCTGAAGTTTGACGGCCGGGTCCTTCTCATCGGCCAGCAGTGCCTCCAGCGGTTCTATCGCAGACGGCTTCCCCATTTTGCCCATCGCCAGGGCGGCATTAGCGCGTATTTCCGCCTCTCGGTCAAACAGCAGCTCAGTCAGGTCGCCGGTGTGCGTATCGTTGCCCAGTTCATGCAGGGCGTACAAAACCGCGCAGTAGGTTCGCTTGTCCGGTTCGGCGCCTTCCACGCCTTTACCGGAGGCCATTTTCTGAAGTCTGTCTTTAGCCGGCTTATATTTAATGTCGCCTATGACCATTGCCGCCGCAAAACGCACAGCGGGGTTCTTGTCATTGAGGGCCTGCATATATATGCCGCCGGCATGTTTGCCCATGGTTTTGCCCAGTGCCTCGATGGCGTGGCAGCGGACCTCGGGGTTGGGGTTCTCGGCCGCTTTGTATAGCATGGTCCTGGCGTCGATACGGGCCTTGTCGGGGTCGGTGCTCATCTTTGTTTCTTTCTGAAAAGGTAGGCACCCCGACAGGTACAGACAAACAAATACTCCCAAAAGCACGTATCCGATGGATGTTGTTGCTGTTTTATTCACTGTTTAATTCCTCGTGACTTTCGCGCACACGTTTGAATATCAGCACGACGATCATCACTATTACTGCCACACAGACGCTTTGAGCGAATATATCGCCAATACGACTGTACACGCTTATACGCTCGTCCACAAGGATTTGTGGACCGGAATTTTTTTCTTTTTCGCTCTTCGCGCCGCCAAGGAGCACCTCCCCGGCGACCATGGCTTCGGCATGGTCTTTTTTTACCCTGGCGACAATACGGCCGCAAGAATCTATCGATGCGCTGATGCCGGTGTTGACCGCCCGCACCACAGGCATGCGGTTTTCCACCGCACGGAAGCAATATTGCACCAGGTGTTGCGGATGCTCGGCCATGGGCAAATCGGGCCATGTTTTGGGGGGCACGAACCATCCGTCGTTGGAAATGTTAACGAGAATGTCGGCTTGCTTTTGGCCCTTGCGCATCACCAGCCGCCGGCACTCGCGGGCGAAGGTGCCTTCGTAGCATATCGGGGTTGCCAGGCGCCATCGCCGCGGACCGGCGGAAAGTTCAAACAGCGTTCTTTTTTTGCCCGGCGCCAGTTGCTCCATCACTGCAGGCACGAATTCCCGCAGCCGCCGATGCAGCCACGTCCAGCTGTGCTCGAAGGGAACATATTCGCCGAACGGCACCAGGTGTATCTTGGAGTATATAGGTCGGTCCTCCGTATTGTTTTCGAACCACATGGCGGAGTTGCGAGTAATCCATGTGCGGTCCGGGCCGATAGGGGCCGGGTTGGCGTGCAGCGTGGATCCCCCGGCCAGTATGGGACAATCAAGTTGCTGTGACAGTTGGTTCATCTGCCGTACGAAATCTTTCAGGCCCGTAAGTCTTCGTCCCTCATTCGAGGCCGCGCCATTGCGGATTATTTCAAGAAGTCTTTTCAGATTTTCAACGGAGTATTTTTTTTCGGCCGGGCCGATGAATTTCCATCCGAGGCAGCGAATCTCCTCCTCGGACATCTGCGAAAGGTTGGCCCGGAGAAATTCGCTGTTCATTCCCTGCGGCAGCATCGTTTCGGGCCAGATGAGCAAATCACAGCCGGCGCCGATGAATTTTCGGCTTGCCCGGTAGTGCTTGTCAAAAATTTGCTCGGGATTTTCCTTTTCTTCAGCCAGCGATATCGGGACCGCCCGCTGGACGACGCCGATGACAGGGCCGGGTGTGGTGGTTTTTTCGGTCTGAACGATGCTGGACTGGCCGTAAAGCAGCATGCCGACCGCCGCGACTATACACACCACCGGCCCGACTACTATTTGCCGGTTGAAGCTTACCTCCGGCAGCGTTTGTGGTCCCGCCGCACCCGGCCGATGTATAAACAGCGGCGAGGCCAGCACATCCGCCACGGCCCCGTTGACCATGGCCACGAAAAACGAGACGCCGTATTGCCCGGTGACGTCGGCGATTTGTATCAGGTGCGTGCGGGAATACTGGCTGTGGGCCAGGTAGAACCAAGGGAAGCCGCTCAGTCCGTAAGCGCGTGCGTATTCCAGGGCCACCCATACCGCTGGAAGCACAATCCATACCGGCCAGTGGCGGCGCATCGCCGCTCGCAGCACAATAGCGGCCACCAGCCAGAACGCAGAAAGGTAAAGAACCAGCGCGGCATATCCGACTAGCGTTATCCACCACAGCCAGTAAAGGTTCGCTGCCCAGAAAACAATTCCCGTGATCCATCCCCAGAAAACCGCCCTGCGATTGCTGCGGCATCCGCCGAGCATCAGCACCCATGGTGCAAGAGCCACGTAAGCAACCCACCAGATATCGAACGGCTCGAAACAAATCGTCAGAAGCACCACGCTTAACAGGCCAAACAGCGCCAGCGGCATTTGGCGGCGGAAAGAGAGTCGCCCGTCGAACAGCTCCAGCGGCGGATTGGACTCCGTGTTCTCCACAGCGCCTGCGCCGGCAGCCGGATTTTGTTTTTTGTCGTTCCGTGTCATGTCTAACTTACCGAACCATGTTCGCATAAATGCGGTTAAGCGGCCTGTTGTCCGAATAATCGTCAAAAGTTAACATGCATCTGCAGCGGAGTCTAATCATTCCCGCCGGATTATCGAGCGGTGGAATTCTCCTGTTGTCATATGCTGCTGCTAAGGTTATGCTGCCGCTTGCAGGATGATACGAATCATAAGGACGCTGTATGCCGGATAATCCGAACATCCTGGTCGTGGGATCTTTGAATATGGACCTGGTGGTCCGCACCGAAGATATTCCCACACCCGGCCAGACCGTGACCGGAAGCAACTTCACCACAACGCCCGGCGGCAAGGGCGCCAACCAGGCCGTCGCCGCGGCCGCCCTCGGCGCCGAGTGCACGATGGTCGGCATGGTGGGCGACGACGCTTTTGGGAGGACTCTAAAAGAAACGCTTCAAGACCGCGGCGTACGCTGCGAGCATCTGGGCATCTCTTCCGAAGCGCCTACAGGCGCGGCCATGATTATCGTGGACTCACGTGGTGAGAATACCATAGTCGTGGCCGGAGGTGCGAACCTGGCCCTCAGCCCCGACGACGTGTTCGCGTGCGAAGGACTCTTCGAACGCGCCGATGTGGTCCTGCTGCAACTGGAGATGTCCATGCCAGTGGTGAGGGCGGCCATATCACTGGGTAAGCGGTGTGGGTGCAAAATTGTCCTCGACCCCGCCCCGGCGCCAAAGGTGCTGCCGGAGGAGATCTCCGGCGTGGACCTGATTACGCCCAACGTCACCGAGGCCGAGACCATCACCGGCAAAAAGGCCGTCGAAGAGCGCGTGGACAAACTCGTGGCCGCGGAGTTCATCGCCCGCGGCGCCAAGGCCGCCGCACTGAAACTCGGCCATCGCGGGTGCATGGTCGTCACAGAAGATGAGCATTTTTACCGTGTGGATGCCTGTCGCGTGCCCGTGGTCGACGCCACCGGCGCCGGCGATGCATTCACGGCCGCTATCGCTGTCGCCATGGCGCGAGGCGAAGGCCTCCACCAGGCGGCGAAGTTCGCCAATGCCGCCGGCGCGCTGGCCTGCACCAAGCTCGGGGCAATATCCGCCATGCCCGCCATCGAACACGTCCACGCACTCATGGAAGACCAGCCGCGCTGACGCATGCATCTTTAAAGTCGCTGAGAAATTTTGGTATTTGGGCCTTCTTATTTTATTCGCCCCTTCAGGTGGTCCAGGACGTTCATGTAGTTTATGAATGCGTCGTAGGGCGACTCGTACGGCGTGAAGTACTTATGCACCACGCCGTCGCCGAGCCACTTGGTCGACATGTAATAAAAATGGTCGGAGGTCTGCAGTTTCCGCCACGTCTCTCTCAGCCGCTCGTCGCCGGCCGCTCGTATCTTGTCGCCGAGGGCGTACAGCCCATCCAGCGCCTCTATCTGCATGGAGTTCCCAAGCCAGGCGGAGAGGTCCCGCTCGGTATCGGCCCACGAGATCGTATCCGGCACGTCGATTTCGTCGGCGGGCGGATACTTTCCGGCCGCGTCCGAGACCGTGGCGAATTCGTGCCGGCCGTCGGCGATGACCTTCTCCGGCAGCGAGTCGAGAAACTCGAATATCCCTGTCTCGGCCCAGTGGTGCTCGCCGAAGGTCTCATAGTCCATGAACAGGTTGCACACGCAGCCGTCGTCAAGGGCCGCGTCGACCCACCCGGCGAACTTTTCGGCCGTCAGCGGGTGATGCTCCCAGTCGTGCGTCGAAAAGCGAAACGCAATGTCATCCGACAGCCGCCAGTTCTTCAGCAGCAGTTTCACGGCCGCGCCGCCGCGAGGGCGATAGACCATGTTCGCGCTGCGGTCGCCCAGCACCTGCGAAGCCCCCTCGGTGAGCACGGCCGAAAAGCCCATGCTCTCCGCCAGCGGCGGCAGGTCGTTGTTGTAGGCCAGCTCCGTGTTGCGGAAAGCCGTCGGCCGTCGCCCGAACAGCCGCTCCATAAGTTCGGAGTGCATGCGGACCTGCTCGGCGAATTCGTCGCGGTCGTAGAGGAACGCCAGCGAGTGATAAAATGTCTCGCCCAGAAACTCGACCCGCCCGGTGTCGTTCAGTTCGGCGAAACTGTCCAGCACCTGCGGCGTCCACTTTCTGAACTGTTCCACGGCCGTGCCGGTGAGGGAAAAATTCACCGCGAAACGCTCGCCGTGGCGGCGGATAAGATTCCCCAGCGCGCGGTTGGCGGGCAGGTAGCATTTTTCGGCCACCTTGCGGCATATGTCGGCGTTGGCGCGCTCGTCGAAGTAGTCGCCGCTGGTGTCGAACACGCTGTAACGCCGCAGCCGGCAGGGCTGGTGAACCTGCAAATATAAAACCACCGATGCCATGTGTTAATAGAAACACTGCCGCACCCGTGGAGGTCAAGATGTTTCCGTGGAAATAAACGCCCGCCCGCTTGCAGAGACAGTTAATCAGTTGATTCGTTGATCGGTTCATCGGTTCGTCAGTTAATCGGTGTAACTTGTCCGCCATGGCTCCAACGAAGTCGGATACCGCTGTTTCTTTCTTAAGTTTTAGTTTTAAGTATTTAGTTTTCAGTATTTTACCTCCCTTTCCTCTGTGCTCTCTGTGTTTTGACCAGCCATTCCGGGTAATTTTAGAAATTGCCGGTTTTTTGCGCGTTGTGCCGGGCTGTTGCAGGTTTTTAGACCTTTTTGCGCGATATTGCGCGTTTTTTACCCTTGACAGGAATTTGTAAGTGTATGTATTGCAGTGGATTATCATAATTCTAACCCGCCGTCCGCCCGAA
>CAYYMD010000071.1:0-10610 GCA_964472875.1 uncultured Planctomycetaceae bacterium | reverse complement strand
CCGGCTCGCTACGCTCGCCTTCGCTTCAGACGGATGACACGATCAACACCAATCCGCAAAGTTACACACAATTAATTACACCACTGAAGGGCCCGCCACGCTTGACAAAATCCACCATGCCGGTTAACTTGCACTTAACCGCTGCGGGCCGTTAGCTCAGTTGGCCAGAGCGTCCCAACGGGAAGGTCACTGGCTCCCTGTCTGCAACTCTTGACACAATCCGCCATGCGGGTTAACTTGCAGTTAACCGTTGCGGGCCGTTAGCTCAGTTGGCCAGAGCGCCTGCTCGACACGCAGGAGGTCACTGGTTCAAGTCCAGTACGGCCCAGTATATGGGGAAAACATACGTGGTTTATATATTGAGGTCCACCAGAAGTGGCCAACTGTATGTGGGGCACACAAATAATCTTTTAAGGCGTCTGGGCCAGCATAACAATCCTCATGCGAAAAGTTACACTGCCCGCCGCGGCCCCTGGATTTTATGCCACAGTGAAAATCATCCCGACCGTGCTTACGCAATGGTGCGCGAGAGGTATCTCAAATCCTGCACGGGTTCGCGCGAAAAGAGGGGGCTCGCCGGCACTTAGGCCGGAGCATGCAAGCAATTTACCCTATTCATTTATCATTACTCCAGCAGACACTCAGACACTGCCGAAAACTATGAGAGAGATTGTCCCGGCATAATGCCTGATCGCCATCGTTTCGCTTGGCCGGATGCAGCGTCGTGGCTATGCCTTCTTCATACGTTTTGAATAGCCCGAATATTCACCGCTCCATGTCCGCCAGGCGGCGGATGCGGTCTTCGACCGGCGGGTGTGTCATGAAGAGTTTCGCGGCCCGGCCGCCGGTCAGCGGGGCGACGATGAACATGTTGCTCTGGGAATCGGGCACCTTCAGCGGCACCTGCCGCGAGGCGGCGTTAAGTTTGTTCAGCGCGTCGGCCAGGCCGCGGGGCGAGCCGGCTATCTCGGCGCCGCTGCGGTCGGCCTCGTACTCGCGTGAGCGGCTGATGGCCGCCTGTATAAGCCCGGCCGCGATGGGCGCCAGTATCATCATCGCAAGAGCCACCAGCGGTCCGCCCTCGTCGTCGTCGCCGCCGAAGAAAAGCGCCAGGTATGTCAGGTACGTAATGGCCCCGGCCACGACCGCTGCAATGGTGCTTATGAGCACGTCGCGGTGTTTGACGTGGGCCAGTTCGTGGGCGATGACGCCGGCCAGTTCGCGCTCGTTCAGCAGTCGGCGCAGGCCCGCCGTGACGCAGACCGCGCTGTGTTTTGGATTTCGGCCGGTGGCGAATGCGTTGGGCGCGGCCGCGGGCGATACGCACACGCGCGGGGCTGGCAGGTCGGCGCGCTCGGCCAGGCGGTGCACCGTGTCCCAGAGTTCGGGGTCGTCGTGTCGGGAGATTTCCTTCGCCCGCATGGTTGCCAGGGCGATTTTGTCGCTGAAGAAATACGCCACCACGTTCATCGCGCCGCCCAGCAGCAGCGCCGGCAGCAGGGCCGACCGGCCGCCGAGCAGGTAACCCACGCCGAGGCACAGGCCCATCAGCCCGCCCATCAACATGGTGGTTTTCATGTTATTCCAGATTTTATACATCGTTGCTCCTCACTCCGTGCTTTTAACATTCGGGCTTTGTAGCATATCGCAGATATATACGTCGCGACCCTCGTGTCGTGTTCGTGTGGAAAGACAATTAATCCTCGACGTAACATGATACACACGCACCGCCGGCCGGACAAGTTTGCACGAGACATGGATAGCGCCCGCCGTTGGAAATTTTGTTATCGCCGCAGGTGAAATACTGGAAAATTATCCGCGGCCGCCGTAAACTCAACAACAAGTGACGGCTTGTTTTGAAGATACTGTAGAGACAGTTTTATGAGCGTATTACCGCCGCTGGAACTTGACCCGCTTCCGGAAATAGATTTGCGCCACCTGATGGTGCTGACCGACGACACGGCCATGCTCCAGCACGCCACCTTCGCCACGCCCAACCTTCACCACGGATACTGCACCGACGACAATGCCCGCGCGCTTATGGCGGGGGTGCTGTTCTGCGACCTTCAGAAGGAGGTGCGGGCCGGCTCGGGCGGACTGCTGAGCGAACTCCTGGTGGCCATGCAGCGTTACCTGGCGTTTCTGGCGTACGCGTTCACGCCCACTACCGGGCGGTTCAGGAACCTGATGAGTTACGACCGCGCGTGGGCGGAGAAGGTCGGCTCCGAAGACAGCCACGCCCGTTCGCTGTGGGGGCTGGGCGTTGCGGTCCGCCGCGGACACACCGCCGACGTGGTCGGCCTGGCCGACAAGGTCTTCCGCGAGGCGATGCCTGCGGCGGAGAGCTTCGAGCACATCCGCCCGTGGGCTTACACGATACTCGGCATAGACGAATACCTCCACGGCGACGGCGACTTCCCGCAGGCCCGGCAGTTGCGGGACTCGCTTTGCCGGCGGCTGTACGAGGTATGGCGGGACAACGCCGACGACGACTGGCCGTGGTGGGAAGATGAACTGACCTGGGGCAGCGCCAAACTGCCGCAGGCCATGCTGGTCGGCGGGGCGATGCTGGAGCGGGAGGACATGATACAGGCGGCGCTTAAGGCGCTGCGGTGGTGCCTGGAGGTTCAGACCGGCGACGACGGGCGGCTGTCTATAATAGGCAATCGCGGTTGGTTCGTCCGCGGCGGCGAGCCGGCGAAGTTCGAGCAGCAGCCCATCGAGGCCAAGGCGCTTGTTCAGGCATGTATTGCGGCCGCGTGGCACACGCGGGACAAGTTCTGGGCGGATGCGGCCGTGCGGTGCTTCCGCTGGTTCACCGGGTTCAACGACGTTGGCGCTGCCATGTACAACCCCAACACCGGCGGATGCTACGACGGCCTGACGCCCAACGGGCCGAACTCCAACCAGGGC
The DNA here is from genome assembly GCA_964472875.1 of uncultured Planctomycetaceae bacterium. Classification (GTDB taxonomy): domain Bacteria; phylum Planctomycetota; class Phycisphaerae; order SM23-33; family SM23-33; genus CAYYMD01. The sequence goes on along the minus strand of CAYYMD010000071.1, from coordinate 7,697 downwards.
GCCGAGTCGACGCTGGCATATGTCATCAGCGTGCTCGAACTGCACCACTACCGCCGCGCGCAAATAGCCAGCCGCGACCTCGAAAAATAAGTCAGTCCTGTTTTTCCAGTTGTTCGACGCGGCGAGTGTATTTGTCGTGGATGACATGCCGGTCGAATTCGGCGAACTTCTCGAGCATGTCGTCCTTTTCCCCGTCGCTGAAGTATTCCATGCTCGGTTTGAAGAACCGGTCATCCTCCTTCTTCATGTGTGCGGGATAGAGTTCCACCAGCCCGCCTGCGGCCGATGCTGCCTCCCCGGCCGCGCCGTCTTGGCCCCGCAGATATTTGAGCCGCGCATCGTCCAGCCGGCGGGCGAGATTGCGCGCCCTGTCGTGTTCTTCCAGAAGTTCATCCAGTATCGAGGCGTGCTCCTGCGAGAGTTGCTTTTCCTTCAGCGCGGCGAAGAGGTATTTCTCCTCCTTGCCGTAGTGCATCATGTCGGCGTAGGTGTCGAAGAAATCCACCGCCGCCTCAAGCGCCACCTCATCCGGCGATTCGCCCGAATCCATCCGCCGCAGTTGTTTTTCGAGCACCGCCACCATCCTCTCGATGAGGCGGTGCTCCTTCATCAACGGGCCTATAGGCAACATGTAACAGTCCTTTCCCCGTAAAAACGGGGTCTGACCTGTTTTTGGTTATTCTTCTAATTCGATGGCGTCGACGGGGCAGGCCTCGGCCGCTTCGCGACAGGTGTCCTCGGCCTCTTCGGGGACCGTGTCCACCTTGGCCTCGGCCAGGCCTTCATCGCTCATCTCGAAAACCTCTGGGCAGGTTTCCACGCACAGTTCGCATCCGATGCAGTCTTCGTTCACTGTAGCTTTCATGCGTTCTCTCCTTGTTCAACTTATCCCATGCGGCGAATCCGCCGGCAGCCCGTCCGCTGCGGCGCGTTACTGCTGAACCTTTATGTCTTTGCGCGTCAGCCACGTCCCGTGCATGTTGCAGTGCTCGTAGACGCGCAGTTCCTCGGCCGGGCCTTCCAGCCCGAGGCAAAATGTAACCTTCGGGCATGCCTTGACGGAAGAAAAATCCGCCCGCGCCAGGAAAGTCTCGTCGGCGTAAACATCCACGAACTGGATAAAGTGCTGGTGCTCGTTCGGGTGGGCCAGCAGTTTGCCGACCTCCACCGTAACCTCGAAGCACTCGCCGACCTTCACCGAATCGGGCGCATCGACCACCGGCACGTGCTTCTTTTCCAGATCGGAAAGATTGTTCATGTCGGCAGGTTCGTTGACTCCTACGTAGAGATTATTTCCTTCACCCTGTGCTGCGTTCATTGCTTTCTCCTTATATTACTCAGATTTCCAAAAATCAAAAACAAACGTCTCGTTCTCTACGCGGCCAGGTAGTCCTCGACCGCCTCGTGAATCTTCTTCAGCGAGGACTTCTCTATCTGCCGTATCCGCTCGGTCGACAGCCGCATCCGCCGGCCTATCTCGCACAGCGGGCGGGGCTTTTTGTCTTCCGACAACGGGAAACGCTGGCATATGACCTTGAACTCGGCCTTGTTCAGCCCGGCCAGGTTCTTCTCCAGCACGCGCTGAACGGCCTCGATGGCGAACGACCGCTGCTCGTCGTGGCGGCGCTGACCGTAGTCGTCGCGCTCGAATTCCGGCTCGTAGCGCGAGGGCACGTGCTTGCGGTAGGTCTGGGCCTTGGAGGCCATCCGCTGAAAGCACGCCAGTATCGCCCGGCAGGCGTAGGTGGAGAACTTGTATCCGCGCGAAATGTCGAAGTGCTCCACGCTCCGCAGCACGGCCATGTATCCTTCCGAGACCTTCTCGGAAAACTCCACGCCGTCGTTTATCTTCCGCTTGGCCATTGCCGGCACCAGCGGCAGGTTGGCGTGCACGATTTTGCGGTGGGCCTGCTGCGCGCGGTCGCGCCACGTGATGAGTTTATCGGCATGCTTTTGGCCGTCGCCGCGCCCCGTGCGCTTCAGCAGTTTCTGCAGGCGGTACTTGGCGTAGTTGTACCGCAGGAACAGCGTCTCTTCCTCGTGGGACGAGAGCGACCGCGGTCTTTTTTTGTTCCTGGTTTTGGGTTGCTGCCGCTCGTGGGGAAACAGCGAGTACCTGGGCACTTCGATTTCCGGTTGGGAATCGCCCCACAATTCGGACTCGATTTTTCTCGACCTGAAACGATTGTGCGGGATGTAGTTAATCTCGGCCGGGTCCAGGTTTCCCAGGCACGTGCGGATGAATTCTCCGTGGCCTATTGAAACTTTGCCTTTTTGTTTGCCGTTGCGTTTTGCCGTTTTCGTCCTTGAAGCCATATCGTCCTTCCTTTCCGTAATCAGATTCCGTTATAGAAACTCAACCCGTTCAAAATGCGCGACGGGAAACAAAACTAATTGTGCGATCCTTTGCGGGCGTGCGTGTACCTGGCCTTCGCCATTTTGCCGAGTTCCCTCGGCAGAGTTTCGTCCAGGTGGTCCAGGTATCCGTTCACGGCCCGGCGGATTCTTTCGCGGACCTCGCTCTGGGAATTTGCGAACACGCTGCATCCCGGAAGCGCCGGGCACCATGCCCTGTATCCTTCCCCGTAGCGTCCTGCTATCTTCACCGCAATTTTCATCTCAATGCTCCTTTCATCTGTCTGCTTCGGTCGTCAAATTTATTTTTTCAATCGTCATGTGCGTATTAATTGTGGTTATTCGCAAATGCCTTTCAATCGGGGCGCAAACCGGTTTTTATGGGGGTAAAATTAGTATCCGATATGGGAAAATCACCTATATATGGCGTGTAAATCTATGAAATGCAGGCACTAACAAAATTGCAAAATTCGCGATTTTTCCCCGACAGACGCCCTGAAAAACTTCGTATTTCGGGGTGTTTTTGGAATTATTTCAGGTTTTTGACCATCTTATGGCGTATTTGAGCAGGTCGTTTGCGCTGTCGATGCCGAGTTTTTCCTTGATGTGTTCGCGGTGTGAGTCGATTGTCTTGGAACTGACGTGAAGTTGGGCGGCTATTTCGCGCGTGGTCAGCCCCTCGCCGATGAGTTCGAAAATCTCCAGTTCCCGGTCGGTCAGGTCCTCTACGCCCGAAGAGGCCGAACGGCCGCGGCCGGCCACGAGTTTGTTCATAACCTTCGACGCCATCTTCTCGCTGATGTAAACGTCGCCGCCGAGAACCTTTCGGATGCCCTCGATAACCTTGGCCGGTCCTTCCTCCTTGGTGATATATCCGTGCGCGCCGGCGCGAAGCACACGCTCGGCGTAGAAACCCTCATCCCGCATGGACAGCACCAGTATCGCAACGTCGGGAAACCGCACCTGCATGTCCTTGATAAGTTCAAGCCCGCTGCTGTCCTTGAGCATCAGGTCCACCACGGCCAGGTGCGGCGAGGTTTCCTTAACCTGCGCCAGCGCGCCGCGGACGTCCTCGGCCTGGCCGCACACTTCCATGTCCGCCTCGTTGTTCAGTGCCGTGGCCAGGCCCTGCCGCACCAGCGGGTGGTCGTCAACCAGAAGTATCCTGGCCTTTTCCGGCGGCTTCTGTTTCTTTTTCTTGCGACTCATAATTTCCCTGGTGCAGACGGTCTTTCTTCGGTATTCGACAGATTACGCTCGTGCCGTTGTCCGGTTCGGATTCCACGGCCAGCGACCCGCCGGCCGCGTCCGCCCGGTATTTCATTATCCGCAGGCCCATCCCCTCGGACTGTTCGGTCCGGGTGGATATGCCTTTTCCGTCGTCGCTTATCTTCAGTATCACATTTTCGTCGGTGTCTGTGAATGCAATTGTAATATTTTTCGCCTCGGCGTGCTTTGCGGCGTTGTTTAGCGCCTCCTGTGCTATGCGGTAAATGTTGGTGACGGCCCAGTGGGGCGCGGCCGTGTCTTCATCAACCTCCAGCCGACACGATATGCCGAAGGTCCGCTCGGTATACCTGGCCAGTTCGCCCAGGGCGCTGGAAAGCCCGTCGGCCTCCAGGCCCACCGGGTCCAGCCCGCGTGCGATTCCGCGAACCTGCTCGATGCAGCGGCCTATCGTGCCGGTAATCTGCTCGATGGTGGCGGCGTCCTCGGGAAATTCTTGCACGTGCTTGCGGGAGAGGTTCTCCAGCATGAATTTCATTCCCGTCAGCGTCTGTCCCAGCGTGTCGTGCAGGTCCCGGCCAAGTCGGCGGCGTTCGGTGTCGCCGGCGGTGTTAACCAGCCGCTCCAGGCGCCGCTGTTCGGTTATGTCTATGCCCAACTCGAGCATGAGCGTCCGCCCGTCGGCCTCGGTGAACGGATAAGCCCACCGGCGGTAGGTCCTGCCGTTGGCGTAGGTGTCCTGCCACTGCTGGTCCCGCCCGGTCTCGACGACCTCCCTTAGCCGGCAGTGTTCGCAGGGCGTGTTGCGGTCGTACTGGATTTTATAGCATGGACCCGTGTCCGCGGCCGAGAAGGCCTCCAGGAACGCGTGATTGGCGTAAACAATCCGATACTGTTCGGGGTCTATCATAATCACGTGGCCGGGCAGTATGTTCAACAGCGTGTATATGCGGTTTCGCTCGGCCTGAATTTTATCCCTGGCCCGGACCCGCTCTGTCACGTTCAGCAGAGACAGCACCACGCCTGTTACCTTTCCATTGACATCCTTGACCGGCTGGAGGTTCCAGTCCCAGTAAGTCGTCCCGCGGCCGGGGGCCGCAGGATATTCGAACGGCTTTTCGTGATAAGTGACCGGCCGGCCGGTATCGACCACCTTCTGGAAGATGGCGCGGTTTTCTTCATCGGGATACAGGTCGAAATGGTTCTTGCCGGGGAAAAATTCGGGTTTTTTCCCGTCGGCGGCGGCGTAGGCGGCGTTGACGCGTATGAAGTTGAAATCCGTATCCAGGTACGCCACGCACACGTGAATGGCGTTGAACATCGTGGTCAGCAGGTTGGCCGTCTGCTGCATTTGCCGGCGGGTGCGCTTCTGCTCGGTTATGTCGCGGTCGATTTCGAGTATGGCGGCCGGTTGGTTCTCCTCGTCGTAGCGGATGACCCAGCGGCTCTCGACGGTGACGGGTTCGCCGTCGCTGCGCTTGTGAACCAGTTCGCCGTCCCAGTGGCCGTCGCGGATGAGGTCGGCGGTTATTTTGACCAGCGGCTGGGGGAACTCGGTGTCGAGCAGTTCGTGGCTGGTCTTGGCCAGTGCCTCGCTCCGCCGGTAGCCGAAAGTCCGCTCGGCGCCCTTGTTCCAGAAGACGATTTTTCCCTCGGCGTCGTTGACTATGACGGCGTCGTGAGACTGGTCGATAAGATTTATCGCCTGTCTCAGCTGCTCGCGCTCGGCGCGTAACTCGGCCTCCGCATGAGCCAGTTCCTTGGTGGTGGATGTATGTTCGCTGACTTCCCGCTGAAGCTGGTCAACCGTCCGGGCCAGGTCGGCGGCGATGTATTCGGCCGTGGAGGAGGCGGCCCCTTTGCCCTTTTCCGATAGGCGTTTCTCTTTTCGCAGCGTCTGCCGCAGGCGTTTGTTGGACTCCTGTAGTTGAACTATCTTTTCCAGTAATGCGTCCGCTTCGGCCGGTACGCCTTTATGGAGATTCAAATCGCTATGGTCGGCCATTTCCCGGCTCCGTCAGTATCCGCTGCAAATAATCGGCGCCCTTACTTGATAACACAGTATTGTTATTATATCAGAAACTCCGGGTTTTTCCGGAATTAATATCCCGGCGCGAAACTATCGGCTGCCGCGCCTACAATGGAATGTTAAGACCGGATAAACCATGAAAAATTTGATTTACATAACAGTTCCCCTATTTTTAGCGGCGATAATTTACACCGCCTACACGGCAGGGAGCAGAACGCGTATGAACTCGAATCCATACCAGCGGGTCCGCGAGGCGCTGGCCTCGGCGTCGGGTGAATCGGACGCCGCGGCCATCCTCACAGAGGCAATGGCCGAGGCGCAGAAAGCCAAAGGCAAAAAACGCGACGAGATACTCCAAGAGGCGCTAAAGCGCGCCAAGCAGGCGGCTGCGTTCGAACCTCCCGACACGGCCGCGATTCCGCCCGGCTGGCCCCGGCCTTCAATGCCCGACCTGGTGCGCGTGAAGCGGTATCCGCCCGCCGAGGCGCCGCGGACCACCACCGACGAGACAAAAATGTTTTTGCTGCATAATCGCCCCGATAAGGACAACACATCCGGTATCGAGACGGCTGAGGCGCCGCTGACACTGGCCGTCTCTCTCGCCCGCCGCGGGCCGTATTCGGATGAGGGCTTCGAAGAGGCCAGAATGCGGCTGCAAAAATGGCTGGAGGAAAACGAGCGGTGGGTCGCCGACGGTGAGGCCCGCGTGCTGGCCTACAGCCCGCCCGAAACGCCGGATGAGCACAATTACAGCGAGGTTCAGGTTCCCGTGCGCTACACCGGCCCAACGGCGGGCAAAATGCCCGAACTCGACGAGCAGGAGGCGCACATCATCCGCCGCAAGGGCACGGAGCGGCCGTTCACCGGCCGATACTGGAACCACTGGGAACCGGGCGTGTACGCCTGCCGCCAGTGCGGGGCGCTGCTGTATTTCTGGCGTGACAAGTTTTCATCCGGCTGCGGCTGGCCCAGTTTCGACGATGAGATACCCGGCGCTGTGCGGCGGCAGACGGACGCCGACGGGCGGCGGACGGAAATACTGTGCGAAAACTGCGATGGGCACCTCGGCCACGTGTTCACCGGCGAGCGCCTCACCGAAAAGAACGTCCGCCACTGCGTTAACTCCGCCTCGCTGATGTTCATTCCGGCGTCGGTCTGGCCGCTGCAAAGGGCGATATTCGCCGGCGGGTGTTTCTGGGGCGTGGAAGATTATTTCGATAAGGTCCCCGGCGTGGTGGAGGCGCGGTCCGGCTACACCGGCGGGCATACGGAGAATCCGACCTATAAGCAGGTCTGCTCCGGCCGGACCGGCCACGCCGAGGCGGTGGAGGTCCTGTTCGACCCGCAGCGGGTGAGTTACGAGGAACTGGCGAAGGCGTTCTTCGAGATTCACGATCCCACGCAGCGCGGCCGGCAGGGCCCGGACGTGGGCTCGCAGTATCGCTCGGCCGTGTTCTACACCAACGCCGAGCAGAAGCAGGTCGCCCAGCGGCTGATGGAGACCCTCCGCCGGAACGGTTATGACGTGGCCACGGAACTCGAACCGGCCTCGGCGTTCTGGCCGGCGGAAAAGTACCACCAGGACTACGCCCGCAAGAACTCCGGCCGCGGCGCATGCCACGGCCGCGTCAAACGCTTCGACAAGTAAGTGTGCCACGATTCATCGGGATTGCACGCGGGGTTAAAAACGCCACAACGGCCAGCCCCGCATGTGAATGCGGGGATAATAACGCTGAATATGGAAAAACTATCCCCCGCTTGACGGCGGGGGCTTACTAACGCGGCCGTGTCTAACAAATCTGCGCGCGCAGTGGCGCGGGGAAATTCGACATTGGCGGGGAAAAAATAAAATTTTTTATGTATTCTCACGGCCGTGGGTTACGAATTGCGGATACGCCCTCCGGGCGCGGTTTGCGCGCGCAAAGGTGTTGTTTCGTCCAAGTATGGAGGGAATTAATTTCGGATTTATGATTTCGGATTTCGGAATATGAAAAATACGAAAGGCAAAAATGCGAAACAAATACCAAATCCCAAATGCCCAAAACGCCGCCGCGGCAAGCCCCGCATGTGAATGCGGGGATAATAA
>CAYYMD010000070.1:0-10645 GCA_964472875.1 uncultured Planctomycetaceae bacterium | reverse complement strand
CGCATTTCTTTTGTGTTAATCACCATCGATATCTTCCAAACCGGTCAGTTTGAGTAAAATATGATCCAAAATTTGCCGCCTGGCAACATCTTAGGATTTCGCACAAAATGGAAAAAATAACCCAACAGGCTAATGCTTGCCTAGTAACTAATCCGAATTTAGCAAGAATGGTATTGTCTGATGCTGAATACCGTGCCGCTGTGAATAATTTCGCTGTTGCCAGAATGAATTATGGTAAGGCCGTGGAGAGACTAGCTACAAGATCTCTTCAAAAATCTGAAATTGGCAATTATGTTAGGCACCTTGGCGGTCCAATGCAACCTGACTTTGAAACTATCTATTCGGGCGCAATCTTTGACATTACAACACCCCGTCAGGTTGGACCGCATTTGTTGCGCCCATACGGCAACGAACTCCAAATATTTACATACCAAAGGCCTTCTACATTTCAAACATTTCCATGATGACAAAAGTATATAAATATCAATCTTTATCTTTTGGGGTGGACCGGAATTCCGGAAAGACATTTTCAAATATTGTCTTTCAAGGATGCGAGTTTAAAGGCGGAGCGTTCTCAGTTGCTGATTCGCCAGAATTACGCAGTACGGCAAGGAATATGAAGTTCCTAAATTGCTCTGTTCGAGGTTCTTCGGTTGATACGGGAATTATCGAAGATGTTTTAGTTGAGAATTTGAAAACATATGGTCTCTTCCAAATATGGATGTCCGCATTTAAACATGTAAAGATCCAAGGCCATATTGGAAGAATTATGATAAGCTATCATGTTCCTCCAATCGCAGGCTGGACAACAGAAGTTGATCAGGCCTTTGAGAATGCCAATAAAAAGTACTACGAGAACGTTGATTGGGCGCTGGACATCAGTCAAGCAGAGTTTAGGGAGTGTGACATTCGAGGATTACCAGTAAATTTAGTCCGCCGAGATCCAGAAACACAAGTCATAGTGACAAGAAAAAAAGCGATAGAGGGAGCTTGGCAAGAAATTTACCTTGATGATACGCATTGGCGTGAGGCAATCGAATTCTTTCTTGAACGTGAAGATCCTGCAACCATTCTTGTTGCCCCAAAGCGCGCAAATAACTTTCGTAATTTGCTTGAAGGTTTAAACAGACTCCGAGATGCCGGCGTTGCAGAATCATATTAATTATCAGTAGTGTCCCGTTAAAAGTCGAATAATTTCAACTGGTTATGAAAAGGCGGGTATTCAATTGTGTAATCGCTTTCTGTAAACACTTGTAAAATAGGCCTTTTGTCGAAAAGCACCAAACTCAAAATCTGTAGAATTCTGTAGAGACTCGGGTCCAAACAAAGCCGCTTTTTCAAAATCGCAACCAGCACGTAAACAGACACCGCAATCCACACCTGTGTCTTGATCCCGGCGCGCCGGGATTCTCGCTGGTGCCGAAAAATGATTTTATCCGAAGGTGCTGCTTGATCCATTTGAAAAATTCCTCGATTCGCCAACGGAATCCCGGCGCGCCGGGACATCGCTATCGTCCAGGCCGGCAACTCCATGTCGTTGGTCAAAAACACCAGGCGCTTGTCCCGTTCGGCGTCGTAGTAACGAATCCGACGCAGTTTGTCCGGGTACCTTTTTCGTGACACCGGCCCGGTTAAGACAATCGTTTGATCGCATTGAACTCCGGAGTCCTTGTCGACCGCCGCGGAGTACAACCGACGATATTGCTGATTGTCCTGAGAGCGGATTACGAAAAACGCCTTGGCCTGTTCGATAGCGTAAAGACGAGCGAAGTCGATATAGCCACGGTCCATGATGTAATAGGATCCGGCCGCAAACGCCAGAGAGTCCAGAACATTCACATCGTGCATTTTGCCCTGTGAAATAAGGATAAACTCGGGTATCGAGCCGCGGAGATTCATCAGTGTATGCAACTTGATGGCCCCTTTGTGCCGCCTGAACTTGGCCCACGGAAACATGTTCAGGCAAAGATCGATGGTAGTGGAATCCAGCGCGTATATTGTGTTGTTCAGTTCCAGGCCGAGGTCTTCGTCGGCGTATAGGCGGCGGGCCTGGCTGATGAGAATCTGTGCGAAATCGGCGTAGATTCGCCAGTCGCGAATCTCGTTGGCCCTGGCCAGTCCCGGCGCGCCGGGATTGCGTGCGATGCGTTTGCAACGGAAACCCATGTGATACAGACTTACGGAAGCAAGGTTGAGCGATGCCTCGATGTCGCGGAGTGATTCGCGAAAGGCCAACTGCGCGAAGGCCATCGCCATGAATTGGTCTCGACAATTGAAATTCCTTACCCTGTGGTCGCCCTTGTATCGATTGACGCAGGTGTGGAATCTTCGCATTGGCATCTGGCGGATAATCTGCGAGAATACGATTTGTCCATTGTTCATCGGCCGCTCCTTCTACAAAAGAACGGCCTGATGCTATCATGAAATTGAAATCGATACGGGTTGGAAATTTATATAACATTATGTTATTGTGTGGCTTGTAGCGTTTTAGCCGTGTTTTAACGGGACACTACTGAACCGTCCTCATAAATTAAGCGGGAAGAATGCTACGGGCTGTTTATATTTTTCTCTGCGTTCTCCGTGTTCTCTGTGGTTTATCCGACCGGCCGGGGGCGCTAGGTCGAACTTGCCCGCAGCGGGTGTGGTGGATTAGAATGCGGGGGTATGATTACTAAAATTTCGCGCGTGCTTTTTTCGCTGCTGGCGGCGACGGCCGTTTTGTCGACCGGCTGCGGCAGGGACCTGGACGCCCGTCCGGTTTCGGAAATGGTTAGCGTGACACGCGCGACGGAAAATTTCGACACGGACCTTATCTACGACGCCGGCGAGAACCGGATAAATCTTTTCGCCGCGTGCAACGAGACGGCAAGTTTTCAGATTGTCGTGGACGCCGGCGAAGACGGCCTGGAGAACCTTAGAATCAAATGGTCTGACCTGGCCACAGCAAACGGGGCGACAATTCCGGACGATAACATCGAGGCGTTCATAAGCCGACCGGTCCGGATAGAAAAATACCCGCCGTGGTATCTCCGCCTCGCCGGCGAGGCGCCGCGGCCGAGAGATTATTACGATGCCCTGGTCCCGCTGAAATCGCAGAAGCAATCCCCGCCGCTCGACCTCGCCCCGGGCGAGCGGCTCGTGCTGTGGTTCGACATAAAAACCCCGCCCGACGCACCCGCCGGCGACTACCAGGGCAATATCGAAATCACGTCGCATTCGCCCGACCTGACTCGCTACAGCAAAAAAATGGGGCTGCGGCTGAAGGTTTACGACTTCGTCCTGCCCGAGACTCGGCCGGTTGCGGCCGTGGGCGGCTTCAACCATGCAGACGTGTTCGCCAAATTCATCACCCGCAACGGCAAGCCCTACACGCCCGTCATAGTCGACATCGAGCATCCGCTGGCCAGGGAGGGCCTGGGCGTAATCAGGCAAATGATGCGGCTGGGGCACAGGCACCGCCTGGACCTGTTCGAGACTCACCTGGCGCCGCTCATAAAACGGGATTCCTCCGGAAAAACGGTGCTCGACTGGGAAGATTACGACGCGGTGGTCACACCGTATCTCAGCGGCGGCGCGTTCGAGGACAAGTTGCCCGTGGCGGCCTGGCCGGCGCCCCTGCGGGAGGGCTGGCCCGACCCGCGGCTGCACGGCGGCGCCGGCAGCGAGGAGTACGCATCATATATGGCGGAGTTAACCGGGCAGTGCGGACGGCATTTTTCCAAGCTGCCACAGGCGGAAGGAAAAATATTCCTCTGGCCTTACCGCGGCCAAGCCGACGCCGAGGCGTACGAACGCTTCGCGCGACTGGCCGGAATCACAAAACGCGCTGAGGTCGATATGCCCGTTCTGTGCCCCCTCCCCCTCGAGCCGCCGGAACAGACGCGATGGACAGCCCCGCCGAACCTGGACGAACTGGCCGACATGCGCGTCCCGCCGGGACATTTCCTGCCGCCGCTCAAAGACAAAAACCGGCCCGCAAAAAAGCAGCCCCTGACCGGAACGTGGCTCAGCTGCGGCAAGCCGCCCTACGTGCCCTCGATGAGCATAGTCGCGCCGGCCGCGGATATGCGGGCCATGCCCTGGTTCGCGATGAAGTACAAATGCAGGGGAATATTCCTGCCGGAAGTCATCCCACCTCACCACAAATGGGCCCGCCCGGGCGAAACCACACCCGCCGCCGACAGCTGCGTATCGCTGTTTTATCCGGCCGGCGAAAGCGACGGCAAAACCGTGCTGCCTTCGATACGGCTCAAGCGCCTGCGGCGCGGCCTGCAGGATGCGGCGTACCTGTGGCTGCTGCGGCAGCGGGGACGTGCGGGCATCGCGGATGCCATTATAAACACCATGGCCAGGTACGCCGGTCTCGACGCGACGGCCGATCATTACCTCGACGCCCGCCTCGACGGCTGGGTGAGGGACCCGCGGGCGTGGCAACTCGCCCGGCGGCTGATGGCCGAAGAAATACAGGCCGCCATCCATCCGCAGGGGGTCTCGAACGAGCAACTGCTTGCGACCAGGGTCGCATGGCGCCAGTTCGACAGCCGCACGCACCGGCTGCGGGCCGAACGCATCCGCAGCCGCCTGTTGCCCGCCGGCCAGGATAAAAACGGGTTCCGGGCGGAAATCGCCATCGACCTGTACAACGAACATACCCGCAAAGTGGACGCCGCCGTAAAAATAGAAGAACTGCCCCCCGGCTGGAAAGGACGGCAGGATGTATTCCGCCTGCCGGCCGTGACGCCTTCCGAGCGCAGGACGATTACACTTACCGCCGAAGGCGATAACGTTCCAACCGAGGACGGCAAAATGTCCATCCCCATAAGCATCACCACCGGCACGGGCAGGAAACAGGATTTAACCGCCCAAGCGCCGTTTATAACGTGTTCGCCGGTGAAGACGCCGCCGAAGATAGACGGCCGGCTTGACGACTGGCCGATGCGGGGCGGAAATGCGGCCGGTAATTTCAAACTAATCGGAAAGCGCGGACGAAAAGGCGACGGCCTGGCCGAGAGGCAGACGCAGGCATTCGTGGTGTGCGACGAAAAGAACCTGTACATCGCCTTCCGGTGCGAGGAGCCGGAGATGGACAAACTGCACGCCCTGCCGAATAACATGGTCCATTACGAACAGCTGACGGCATGCGGCGAGGACCTGGTCGAAGTGATATTCGATCCTGCCATGGCCGCCGAAAGCGCGGAAGATTTCCGGCACCTCGTCGTCAAGTCCAACGGCGCTGTGGTGGCCGAAAAAGGCGTCGGCTGCGACCCTCCGCTGGGAGCGACAGAACCATGGGGCGCGAAAATATCCGTGGCCGTGGGCAAATTCGACGATTTCTGGACCGTGGAGATACGCGCGCCGCTTGAGGCCTTTGGCGAACGCGGCGGGGCAAAATTCTGGGGGATTAACTTCACCCGGTACGCCACGCAGGGCGGCGAGGCCTCCTCATGGTCCGGCGCCTCGAGATACTTCTATCATCCCGACAATTTAGGTACCATGCAACTTGTGGAAGAAAATGAATAAATCCGCCCGCAGAATCTTATTAACATAACTGACAGGAAGGACAAAACAATGGGAAGCAAACTCGGATGGATTATCGGCGGCGTATTTGCCGCGGTTATTATAATTTTCATACTGTTAACCTTAGTTTTTCCGTCGCCCTCCAAACCTACACGGGCCACGACCGAGGAAGGCGCGCTGGAACTGCACGTAATCGACTTCTGGCCGCAATCCGTTGTGGGCGGCAAGCCGACCGGAAGCGGAAATGCGGGCGACGACTACGTTGAAGCAATCGACATGCTCCAGTCGAATATGGACGTTATAAAAAACGCGCTGAGCGGTGGCTACGAAAACGTCCCTCCCGACAGCCCGGCCGTGGACGCCCTGGAAAAAATCGAATCGACGGTCGCAGACGGCAATAACAAGGCCGAGATGCAATACACGCTGGTCCACACGCCCAAGGACTTCAGGGTCTCGCACACTTTCCGCCCGGCCCTAAACCTGGAAGAAGTCGCCGGCGCTATGAACACGCTGGCACAAATACATATGGGCAACAAAAAATACGACGAGGCCATCGAGGCGCTGAAACGCATGTTCATACTCGGCTGGCACATGACCTCCGAACGCTCGCGCGGAGATATGGTGCTCAAGGGCATTTCACTCCGCAAGCGCGCGGCCAAAAATCTCCTGGCCGCATACGAGAAGAAATCCGGCAGCCACAAGGAACAAAAGAACGACCTGAAAAAATTCATCGAGGAAGCCGAGTACATAGAGGCCGTGCAGGGTTCCAAGCAGCGAATACTCCGCAAATGGCCGGCCGAGCCCGGCGACATTTTCAACATCGCAGAAAACGACAAAGACCGCGCCTGGCGTGTCGAGGCCATCCTGCACCTTGGCTACATGAAATTCCGCCGGGCCGACGAGCGCGGCGACATGCGCAAACTCAACAACCTCATAGAGCACTACATGGAAAACGGCGACAAACTGGAGAAGGCGGCCGCCAGGGCGGCCAGAGACTTCACCAGGCAGCAGTATCGAAAGTCCGACTCGGCATACTGATTTGCCTATGTTTTGGGAGCATGAAAAACCCGCTGCACGAATAGCGGTGCGACGGCTGAGAACCCGGTCGGCGCCCGAGGCGATGTTTGACGCCCTCAACCGGCAGCCGCAGCCGGTCATGCTCGACTCTGCGGCGGCGCATCCCGAACACGGGCGGTATACCGTTCTGGCCTGCCGGCCGCTGTATACGCTCACGCTCGACAACGGCTCGCTGCGCAGCGGCGAAGGCGTCCAGGTCGCCTGCGGCCAAAAGCAAATCTGGGCCGCGCTTAAAAACGCATTCCAGCCGGTGCGCCTGTGCGGCAACCCCCCCGCCTGCGCGTATACGCCCGGCTGGCTCGGCTATGTCGGTTACGAACTCGGCCGCTACATAGAGCGCCTGCCCTGCCGCGCCCGCGCCGACACGCACCTTCCCGAACTCTACCTGGGATTTTACGACGCGGTGCTCGTGTATGACGCCGAAATTCAACGGTGGGATTTGGTGGAATTGTCTTTCGACCGCCCCCCTGCCGGAGCCGGACAAGCCAAAAAGGCGATGCTGGAAATCGCCTCCGACGCCGACGGCCGATACATTCCCACGGCCACTTCGTCGGAGACGGCCGACGCGGGTGAAAAACCGATGCCTCGGGCACGGGCGAACTTCACGCCCGAGCAGTACAAAAAAGCCGTCGCACGCTGCGTGGATTACATCGCCGCCGGCGACATCTTCCAGGTGAATTTGTCCCAGCGCTTCACCGTCGCCGGCGCTCCGGCCGGCACGCGGATATACAAGTCGCTGCGGAGGCGCAACCCGGCGTGGTTCGCCGCTTACATGTCGTTCGAACATCGCGGCGCGCCGTGCGAGGTGCTGTCCAGTTCGCCGGAACTGTTCATGCACGTCCGCGACGGCCTGGCCGTCACGCGACCCATCAAGGGCACCCGCCGAAGGATCGGCCGTGAACACGCCGACCGGCGGGCGCGGGCGGAACTGGTCTCCAGCGCAAAGGACAACGCCGAACTCGCTATGATTATCGACCTGCTCCGCAACGACCTCGGCCGCGTGTGCACATACGGCTCCGTCCGCGTCACCGACGCCCGCGCGCTGGAAACGCACCCCACGGTTTTTCACCTGGTGGGAACGGTGCGGGGGCGGCTGCGCGACGGCGTGGGTCCGGCCGAACTGCTGCAGGCGACCTTCCCCGGTGGGTCAATCACCGGCGCGCCCAAAATCCGCGCCATGGAAATCATAGACGAACTCGAACCGTGCGCCCGCGGCGTCTACACCGGATGCATCGGCGCGGTGGGCGTGGACGGCTCGTGCACGTGGAACATCGCCATTCGCACCATAGTGAAGGACTCCTCCACCGCCTACGTCCAGGCCGGAGGCGGCATCGTGGCGGACTCCGACCCGGCGGCCGAATACCAGGAAACGCTCGACAAGGCCCGGGCCCTCCTGGAATCCATAGCCGCCGCCCGAAAAACCGAGACCCCCGCCGGCGCCGGCCGCGTTAAATAAAAGCAGGTCTCCCGCAATATGAACACACTGCCGATAATGCTGAAACTCGAAGGCCGAAACGCCGTCGTCGTCGGCGGCGGCAAGGTCGGCCTGCGCAAGACCGAGGCGCTTCTCCGCGCCGGGGCGAATGTGAAAATCATCGACCCGGAATCCACCGCCGAAAACGCCCCCGAAGGCGCGGAGGTTCTGCAAAGGCCGTACGAAACAGGCGATATTGTCGAGGCCGCAATCGTCTTCGCCTGCACGGAAAACGACCGCACAAACGCCCGCGTGGCCGACGATGCGCGGGCTGCCGGCGTTCCGGTGAACGTGGCCGACTCGCCGGATGAGTGCGATTTCTACATGCCCGCCACCATTACCGACGGGCCGGTGGTCATCGCCGTGGGCACCGGCGGCGCGGCGCCGCCCCTGGCGGCCATGCTCAGGGATAAAATTAAACAGGCCCTTGGCGGCGACTTCGGCCGCTTCGCCCAAACGCTGTCGGACATACGCGGCCGCATCCGCGACCGTGTCCCGCCCGAGGCCCGCATGCGGATAATGAAGGCCCTGGCCGCGCCGGAAGTGTACGAACTGTTCGCCTCCGGCGGCGCCGAGGCGGTCCGCAAACGCGCCGACGAACTGATAAGTCAGGAAAATTCCAAATGACGCCGCCAAGCGCGGATATCCCGAACATCGTTTACTCGCCGGCGCTGGCCGGGGCGTGGGGTGTAATCCACGTTGTCCTGGCGGCGGCGGCGACGGCGTGCTTCGCGCTTACGGCCTTCGGCGGCGTGGCGTACCTGCGGCTGCACAGGCGGCTCCGCCGCAAAGACGCCAAACTCGTGCTCGTCGGCCGGGCGTCGCTGGAAAAACTCAACCGCGTGCTGCGGTGGGCGCTTCCGGCGGGGTTCGTCCTGCTGACGGGCGCCATCGCCGTCGGCCTTTACGACGCCTTCATGCCCCTGGGCGGCCGGTGGTTCGCCAACCGCTGGACGCACCCCAAGGTGCTTGTCTCGCTTATCGCCTGGGCCACGGCCGCGGTCGCACTGGCCACCGCCTACGCGCGGCGGTTCCGCGCGCGGCGGACCGCGGCGCTGAGCATAGCCGGCTTCGTCATGCTGGCGGCCCTGCTTGTCGTGAGTTTTATTATCCCGAACTGAAATGATGCGAATTCGCTGCATAGGACTGAACCACACCACCGCCGACGTCGGCCTGCGTGAGCGGGTCGCCCTCGACGCCGACGGCGTGCGAAAGGCCCTGGCCTCGCTCAAAGACAAATGGCGGGCCGCGGAGTTCGTGGTGGTCTCCACGTGCAACCGCACGGAGATTTACGCCGGCGGCGACGACGGCCCCGGCGCCGACGACGTCACCGCGTGGCTGGAGAACTTCTGCGGCGTCGAGCACGGCCGACTGGACGATTCCCTCTACGTCCTTGCCGGCGGAGAGGCGGCCGGCCACCTGTGCGCCGTGGCGGCGGGGATGGACAGCATGGTCCCCGGCGAAGACCAGATACGCGGCCAGCTCAAGGACGCCTACGCCGCCGCGATCGACGCAGGCGCGGCCGACGGGCTCATGAACGAACTGTTCCAGGAGGCATTCCGCACGGCCAAACGCATCCGCCGCGAAACATCGGTCTGCCGGGGAAAGGTTTCGGTGGCGTCGGTGGCGGTGGAGTTCGTCCGCCGCATCTTCGAGTCGCTCTTTGACAAATGCGTCCTGTCCGTCGGCGCCGGCAAGATGAACCGCATAATGCTCCGCCACCTGTCTAAGGACCGCCCCGGGCGCATCGTAATCACCGGCAGGACAGAGGCAAACGCCCGCCGGCTGGCGGATGAATTCGCGGCCGACGTTCGTCCGATGGAAAAACTGCCCCAGGCCCTGTGCGAGGCCGACGTGGTGCTGGCATCCACCGCCTCGCGCGAGGCGGTAATCACCGCCGAGATGGTCCGCGCCGCGCAAAAAAATCGCAATTACCGCCCCGTTATCTTCGTCGACATAGCCGTGCCGCGCGACGTGGCCCCGGATGCCGGCGAGGTCGAAAACGTCTTCCTCTACGACATAGACGACCTGAAAAAAATCGTCGGCCGCACCGTCGTCGCCCGCCGCTCGCAGGATGAGGCGGCCGAGGCGATAATCGCAGAGCACGTGGAGGAAATGGCCGAGAAACTCCGCCTCCGCGACGCCGGGCCGGTCATAGGCCAGTTGCACCGGCGGATGGAACAGATTGCGGCCGAGGAACTCGCCGACGCCGAAAACAAATTTTCCACGCACGACGACGCCGACGAGGACACCGAAATCATGCGCCGCACACTGCACCGCACCATCAGGCGGATACTTCACGGCCCAACGCGCCAACTGCGCAAACACGCCGGCCGACGCGAGGCCGACGAATACATAAAAACGCTGCGGAAACTCTTCGACCTGGACGAGTAATACCGCTGCAGCGGTGCGTTGGAAAAACATCCCCCGCTTGAGGACGGGGACTTACTATAATCACAAACGCGGCCGTGTCTAACAAATCTGCGCGCGCAGCGGCGCGGGGAATTTCGACATTTGCGCCAAAAAAATAAAATTTTTTATATCTTCTCCCGGCCGTGGGTTACGAATTCCGGATAC
>CAYYMD010000069.1:0-11183 GCA_964472875.1 uncultured Planctomycetaceae bacterium | reverse complement strand
AGCAATTGTACGAACTGCTTTACTAATCGGGTGTCCCAATGTTGAACTCAGGAAGTCTGTCCCTGTTTTACACGTCCAGGTTTTTGACTTCCAGCGCGTGGTCTTCGATGAAGTTTCTGCGCAGTTCTACGTTATCGCCCATAAGCAGCGTGAAGAGCCGCTCGGCCTCTTCTGCCTCTTCTGCCTTGACCCGCAACAGCACGCGGCGCTTGGGGTCCATGGTGGTTTCCCACAACTGGTCGGCGTTCATCTCACCCAGGCCCTTGAATCGCTTTATCTGGATGCCCTCGGCCCCGAGGTTGCGGATGCCCGGCAGTATCTGCGAGATATTGTCCAGGTCCACCTGCTTCTCGCCGTTGACCAGGACGAACCTGGCCGGGGGCTTCTCGCCGGTGATGGACTCCTCGCGCATAACGAGGTAATCGTCGATGGACATGCCGTGCGGCTTGAGTTTTGTGATGAGTTTCTGGATGTCCTTTATCTCGTGCAGTTCCGCGCGTTTCTGGATTTTCTTCTCGGCCGCGGCGCCGTTTTCCTCCTCTTCGGAGGTTTCCTCGTACTTGGCCAGCATCCTGTCGTATTCGCGCGAGCTGTAGCAGAAAACGTTCTTTCCGCCGATGACCAGCCAGTATGAGGGGAACTTGCCGTCCTTGCGGTTTTCCATGATTTCCTCGAACGGCACGCCGCGTCGCTGAAGTATGTGTACCTTGTCGTTCAGTTCCCGCAGCAGTTCCACGAGTTTGCGCAGTTGGGCGCCGGAAAACTCTTTTTTGACGCTTACGGACTTTTTGTTGACCTTTCTCAGTTGCAGCGTGGTGCCCTCCAGGCCGAGGTTCACCAGCGTGTCGCGCATCTGGCCTTCGTTGATGACGTATTCGGTGTGCCGTTTGCGCTTGACCAGGTACAGCGGCGGCTGGGCGATGAACACCCGCCCGCGGTTGATAAGCGGCTTCATGTGACGGTAGAAGAACGTCAGCAGCAGCGTCTTGATGTGGCTGCCGTCCACGTCGGCGTCGGTCATTATGATGACCTTGCCGTAGCGGAGTTTTTCGATGTCGAACTCGTCGTTGCCGATGCCGCAGCCCAGGGCCGAGATTATCGTGCGGATTTCGTTGAAGTTGAGAATCTTGTTCAGCCGGGCCTTTTCGACGTTGAGAATTTTTCCCCGAAGCGGCAGGATGGCCTGCGTGGCGGAGTTGCGGCCCTGCTTGGCCGGGCCGCCGGCCGAGTCGCCCTCCACCAGGAACAGTTCGGTGGTGTTGACGTCGTTGGAGCGGCAGTCGGCCAGTTTGCCCGGCAGCGAGCCCGACGACAGCGCGCCCTTGCGGCGGGTCAGGTCGCGGGCCTTGCGGGCGGCGTCGCGCGCCTGCATGGCCTGAACGGCCTTGTTGATAACGCGCTTGGCCTCGGTGGGGTGCTCCTCCAGCCAGGCGCCCAGCTGCTCGTTGACCGTCTGGGTCACGAAACTTTCCACCTCGCTGTTGCCGAGTTTTGTCTTGGTCTGGCCCTCGAACTGCGGCTCGGGCACCTTGACCGAGACGATGGCCGTCAGCCCCTCGCGCAGATCGTCGCCGGACGGCGTAGTGCTGTTCTTGATTTGCTTGGCGCTGCGGGCGTAGTGGTTGATTGACCTCGTAAGCGCGCTGCGGAAGCCGGACAGGTGCGTGCCGCCCTCAAGAGTGTTGATGTTGTTGACGAAGGACAGCGTGGTTTCGTTGAAGCCGTCGGTGTACTGGAGGGCCACGTCGGCCACCAGCATCGTTTCGGGGTCTTCCTTGTGAATCATTATGGGGCGGTTGAGCGTCTGCTTGCCCTCGTTTAGGTGTTTGAGGAACGAGGCCAGGCCCTTGGAGAACTGGAATGATTCTTCCTTGTCTTCGCGCTCGTCCTTGAGACGGATTTTAACGCCCTCGTTTAGATACGCCAGTTCGCGCAGCCGCCCGGCGAGGATGTCGTACTTCATCGAGATTTCCTCGAAGATTTCCGGGTCCGGCCGGAAGGTTACCTGTGTGCCGCTGCGCTTGGCCTTGCCGATTTTCTTCAGGTTCGTGCGTTTCTTGCCGCGTTCGAACTCGATTCTCCACACCGTTCCGTCACGGGCTACCTCGACTTCCATCCATTCGCTAAGAGCGTTGACCACCGAGGCGCCCACGCCGTGCAGGCCGCCGGCGACCTTGTATGTCTCGTGGTCGAACTTGCCTCCGGCGTGGAGACGGCAGAATACCACCTCCAGCGTGGAGACTTTCTCTGTGGGGTGCTTGCCCACGGGGATACCTACGCCGTCGTCTGATACGGTGACCGAGTCGTCGGGGTGGACCTTGACGTTGATGTTCTTGCAGCGTCCGGCCATGGCCTCGTCGATGGCATTGTCGACGATTTCCCACACCAGGTGATGCAGCCCGCGGGTGTGAGTGTCGCCGATGTACATGCCGGGCCTGCGGCGGACGGCCTCCATGCCGCGGAGGACGCGGATTTTCGCCTCGTCGTAGTCCGACCGGCCCGAGGACCTGGTCTTTTTCGCCTTCCCGGTTTTGGCTTTCTTGGATTGCTTTTTCTGTTTTTTCTTCGCCAACTGCGTGCTCCTTGCGGTCTAAAAAAGCGTTTCGGAAACGGTCCACAATGGTATAAGCATTCCCCACCCTGAATATTGTTATATTATCCCAAAATAGCCCGCCAAATTCCAGACAAAACCACCCCTTTTCGCACATTTTAAGGGCCGAAATCGCCGGTTTTATCTACATCCGGCAAACACCGCCTCGGACATCTATTTTTTAAGCCCCCGCTGTCAAGCGGGGGATAATTTCGTCGATAAACTTTTTTATCCCCGCATTTACATGCGGGGCTTTATATTTTTATCCCCTTATTATCACCCGCCAAACGACCGGCGGGCAGGTGCGGAGCTAACTTCGGCGGCGTTCCGGCGCCACCATGCTTGCGGATGGAATAAGTTGGTTTTTCAGGCAAGCGATTTTGCCAGTTGCAGTTCCTCCCGCCAGGGGCGGAGTATGCGCTTGGAGTCGAGGTAGGCCTCGCATCGTGTCATCATGCCGGCGTCGTTGCTGTGCCCGTCGAACTGGAGCGTCAGGAACGGCTTGCCGGATGCGGTGCGGATGAAGTGCTTCACGAACGAGTCCGGCCCGCACTTGAAGTTGGTTATGCAGATGATGTGCAGGTTCGGGTGCTGGCCGACAAGGTCCGCCGCGGCTATCACGCGCCGACCCAGCGTCCAGTACATGTTGTCGTTGAGGTCCGTTATGTCCACATCCTCGACCGGCAGGAAGTCCAGCGGGATGACGTTGACGCCGTAGTGGTCGCGCAGCTTGCGTCCCACGGCCAGGTTTATCCCCGCGTCGTGGACGTTATAGGGCCTGCCGACCAGCACGATGCCGGTGGCGTCGCTGCGCTTGAGCGTCTCGAGCGCATCCCGCCCGGCTCGATCGATTCGGGCCGCGAAACTGTCCTGGGCCTCGAAGGCGGCCGCAATCGCCCTGGAGACGGTCCGCGGCGCGACGCCCAGTTTCTTGAAATACTGCTGGAGTTCCCTGCGCACGAACCGCCGGCCCTCGCGGAAGTGCAGCGTCGGCGAGATAAACTTGTCCATGTGCGGCTCGAAACGCGGCGCCCGCCGAATGACGAACGGCAGCGTCTGGTGCCACGGACACAGGTGAGACTCGGTCTGCATCCACTGGGTCTGCATCGAGACGAGGTTCGGCAGGAAGATATAGTCCAAATCCTTTTTCAGCAGTTCCGCCACGTGGCCATGCGCGGCGATTATTGGGAAGCACGGCTCGGCCACGACGTTGTCCAGCCCGGCCTGGACTATCCTGCGATTGGTCGGCTCGGACAGAACCACCTCGTAGCCGCAGTGTGCCAGGAACGTCCGCCAGAACGGCAGCATCTCAAGGGCGAACATGCTCAGCGGCACGCCGACCTTCGCCGCGGAGGGTTTCGGCTCCGGAAGGTGCGAATCGTCCATCAGCCACTCGTTCCGCATGGCCAGGAGGTCTTCGATGACGGGTTTCTGCTCGGCCTTGACTTCCTTGCGGAACCGCTGGGAGCACTTGTCGCCCCAGTAGGTCTTCTCGCCCTCGACCGTGAATTCCTGTATCTGGCAGTGGTTGGAGCAGCCCTTGCAGGTGAACTCGCGGAGTTTGTAATCGATTTTGTCCAGGTCGTAGCCGCGGAATTTGCTCACCGGCCGCTGCCGGCCGTCGGCGTCGTCGGCCACGTACACGCCCTCGTTCGCGTCGCCGGAGGCCACCGCCGCCATCTTCTCCATCGCCAGCAGCCCCGCGCCGATTGCGCCGATTACGCCGTTGTGCGGCGGCACGACTATATCTTTATCCAGCACCGAGGCGAACGCCGCCGCCACGGAGTCGTTGTAGGCGGTGCCGCCCTGGAAAAAGATGCTCTCGCCAATCTTCCGGCCGCGCACCACGCGGTTGATGTAGTTGTAGACCACCGAGTAGGCCAGGCCGGCCACGAGGTTGGGCTTCTCGGCGCCGCGCTGGAGGTAACTGTTGACGTCGCGCTCCATGAAGACCGTGCACCGCTCGCCCAGGCGGATGGGCGCCTCGGATGAAAGGGCCAGTTCGGCGAATTCGTCCTTGATTGATATTCCCAGTTCCTCCGCTCGTTCCTCGAGGAACGATCCGGTCCCGGCCGCGCACGCGTCGTTCATGGTGAAGTCCACCACCACGCCTTCTTCCAGCGAGATGTACTTGGAGTCCTGCCCGCCTATCTCGAATATCGTGTCGGGCATCTTCCCCTCAAGCATGGTCCGCCCGACGAACGTTGCGCCGGTCTTGTGCGCGGTGATTTCGTCGTTGATGGTGTCCGCGCCGATGAGCACGCCGACCAGTTCCCTTCCCGAGCCGGTGGTGCCCACGCCGCGGATGTTGAGTTTGTCGCCGAGTTCGTCCTCGATTTCGCGCAGGGCCTCGCCGACGACCTCGATGGGCCGCCCGCGGGTCTTGGTGTAGATTTCCTTTATGACCTGTCCCTGTTCGTCGATGACCACCACGTTGGTCGATACGCTGCCGATGTCGATGCCCATGTAGGCGTCGATTTTCTCATCACCGGGCGGCGGTTCGTACGGGCGGATGCGGTCGCGCAGCAGCACCACGCGGTCCATGTTCAGCGCGGGCGTGGTGGGGAACCGCCCGTGCTTTGAATCGCTCGCCTCGCGCAGACGTTCCATGCCCGCCGGGTCGAGCGCGCCCCTGCCGGCCCTGGCCGCGGCCGCGGCGCCTATGGCCAGAACGTGGGCGTGGCCGTGGGGCACGAACATTGATTCCTCGTCCAGTTCGAACACCTCCCGCATGGAGGAGACCACCGCCTCGTTGGACGCCAGCCCGCCGATGAACGCCACGGGCGCCTCGACAGGGTGCGAGCGGACCACGGCCGCGCGGAAGTTCCTGGCCACGGCGTCGCACAGGCCGCGGAGGACCTCCACCGGCCCGTAGCCCTTCTGCTGGGCGTGGATCATGTCGCTCTTGGCGAATACGCTGCACCGGCCGGCGATTTGCGCCGAGCGGTCGGCCGCCAGGCATATCTGCCCGATGTCCTCTACCTCGAAGTTCAGACGCCCCGCCTGCTGGTCTATGAACGAGCCGGTCCCGGCGGCGCAGTCGCCGTTGGTGGCGTAATCGGCTATGCCGTAGCCGCCGCCGTCGTTGCGCTGAAGTTGCAGATACTTGGACGACTCGCCGCCCATTTCGAATACGGTGTTGACCTCCGCGCCCAGTGCGGAGAGGCCGGAGGCGGCGGCCTTGAACTCGTTGACTTTCGGGGCGTTCAGTTTTGTGGCGATAAGTTCCGAGCCGCTTCCGGTCAGGCGTATGCCTTTTATCGCATCGGCGCCGACGGCGGAGATAACCTCATCGAGAATCTCCGTGGCCGCCTCCACGGGCCGGCCGTGCGTCCGCCTGTATTTCATAAGATATACCCGCCCGTCGTGATTTGTCTCCAGCAGGCGAAACTCGCCGCCGCTCGGCGCAGCATCGCTGTCGCCGTCGGCCAGCAGGGCGGCCGTGGCGCTGATGGCTCCTATGTCCAAACCCAAGTAAAAACCCATACTTATCTCTCCGAAAAATCAGGTGGTTATTATGCGGTTAACATTATAGTGGGTTCAAGGCAATATTGGGGCAGGTTTTTTGAGATTGTGCGGATAAAAAAATGCCTCCACGTGTGCCGATGAGGCCCAGGAAGAAGAACCCATTATTTCAGGTGGGCACCCGCCGAATGCCGGCCGGGCCGCCATCCGAACGTCGGTTCCCTGTAATGGGGTATCGGTTCTTTTCACACGGGCCGTCTGTCGTACACGGCAGAGGCCTTGGTCACCTGAATTATACCACACATATCGGCCGCGCGGGAAAGAAAACTTTAATCCGCCGCTTAAGTGTTATTTCCGCAGTTCCGCGCCTAATTTTTCCCCCGCGGCGACGACCACGTCGCGGACGAGTTCGTCCACTTCCTCGCTGCGGAGCGTGCCGGTTTCGCTGCGGTAGGTAATCTCGAGCGTGACGGATTTTTTGCCCTCCGGCACGGGCTTGCCGCGGTAGGTGGTTACGTATTTCACTTCGACGCGCTGCGGCTGGTCTGCGGCCTCGACGGCCTGGAGTATGTGCCGCCAGGTCGTGTCGCCGTCGACTATGAGCGACAGGTCGCGCTGCACGGGGGGGAACTTCGGCAGCGGGCTGTAGGTCACTTTCCGCCCGGCCGGTTCCGCCAGCGCGCCGACGTCCAGCCACGCGGCGGATATTTTCTGCTTCAGGCCGTAATGGTCGCGGACCTTTTTGCTCACGACGCCGACCGCGCCGGCCTCGACGCCGTCGATGCTAACCTTCCCGGCCGCGCCTTCGTCCAGCCCCGCCACCTTCGCAGGCGTTACGCTCACCTGCGTGTCGGGGTGAATCGCCTCGCCCAGCGCCTCGACCGCGCCGCGCAGGTCCTGAAGGTCGCGCGTGGTCGCCATCGCCACCTCGGCGTGCTCGCGCGGAAGGGCCTCGGAAGGCGCGAACACGTCGGCCAGTTCGAACAGGTCCGCCTCTTCGATGCCGACGTCCTGGTTCTTTTTGCACGCTGCCAGCAGCGACGGCATCAGCGTCGGCCGCAGCGAATTGTTCGTCCGCCGCACGCGCGAATCAACCTGCACGGTTTCGTCGTGGCCGAACAGGGCCGCCTCGTCGGCGTCTATGAAACTGAACGTCATCGCCTCGTCGTAGCCCGCGGCCGTTAGCGCACCGCGAACCCGGCGCGCCAGCCGCTCGTTCGGGTTGTCGGCCGCCACCGAATGCGTCACGCGATAATGCAGGGGGATGTTGTCGTAGCCGGCCAGGCGGGCGACCTCCTCGATGAGGTCCGCCTCGCGAACCAGGTCCGCCCTGTGCGGCGGGATGGTGCACGTTATTCCGCCGTCCCCGGCCTGCGGCGAAAGCCCCAGCGAGGCCAGTATTTCCTGCTGCCGCTTCTCGGGCACTTCCATTCCCAGCAGGGCGTTGCAACGCTGGGGGCGGAGTGTGACTTTGCGCTGCTCGAACGGCTCGGCCCAGCGGTCTGTCACGCCCTCGGCGACCTGGCCGCCGGCCAGTTCGAGTATCAGTTGGCACGCCCGGCGAGACGCGGCCTCGACGCCGACCGGGTCCACGCCACGCTCGAAGCGGTAGTTGCTCTCGGAGAACAGGCCGAGTTTCCGCGACGTCTGCCGCGTGGTCAGCGGGTCGAACTGCGCCGATTCGATAAGCAAATCCGTCGTCGCCTCGCCGACCTCGGTCTCAAGCCCGCCCATCACGCCGGCCACTGCCACGGGACGCCTGGCGTCGGCGATGACCAGCATGGACTCGTCGAGTTTGCAGTCCGTCCCGTCGATGGCCGTTATCCGCTCGCCTCCGCGGGCCGGGCGGACCACGATTCGGCTGTCGGCGAGTTCGGCCAGGTCGAACGCGTGCAGCGGCTGGGAGTATTCGAACAGCACGAAGTTCGTCACGTCCACCACGTTGTTGACGCTGCGAAGGCCCATCGCCTCCAGCCGCTCAACCAGCCACGCCGGGCTCGGGGCGACCTTCACGCCGCGGATGACGCGTGCGGTGTATCGCGGGCACAGCCGGGGCGACTCGACCTCCACGTCGGCGAGTTTCCCGACCTCGCCGGCGGCGGGCGCGAGTTTGCCGGGAATCTGCGGCGGGTGGAATTTCGCGCCGGTTGCGGCCGCGACCTCGCGCGCCACGCCGATGTAGCCCAGGCAGTCCGGGCGGTTGGAGGTTACCTCCACGTCGAGTATCACGTCGGTGTCGGTGGCGACTACCTCCTCCACGTTCAGCGCAACGTGGGTGAGCGTCTCGGCCAGTTCCTCGGCCGAAACCGAAACATCCACGTAATCCGTAAGCCAGTTAAGGGATACCTTCATGAAATCTCCGTGTGAAAATCAACACATAATCCTACATACACACGCCGGAGTGTCAAAGTTTTTGCCCCCGTCCGGGCAAGCCCCGCATGTGAATGCCTGTCCTTACGGCGGACCTGCCCGCCTGGGCCCTGTCCCGGCGCGCCGGGATTGTCGCGAATCTCGTTGTCCGGTTCGTCCGCCATGGTTTTTCCCCGCCCCAGGAAAAAAGCCCCACCTCCACACCGCGCGGTGAAGGTGGGGCTTCAGTCTCGATTCTCCGAAGACTCAGGACTGGCCGGCCCTGTTTCCGGGGCGATATTCGGTTTTTATCGTAATGGCCGGACCGTCATCCGGCCCGTCTGACTAAGTGCATTTTGATGTGTTTAAAGAAGCGTCTCAAGCGATTTCCGGAAGTTGAGTTGAAATCGTTACAGATGTAGACATCTACGCAATATTACGTCCTCGATAATTTCAGAGTACCGAACATTACCTGAGGTGACGCATGTATAAATCAAACTGCATTGCATCTCAGGGGCGAAACTGCGATGTACAAATCGTCGTGCAGGAAAGTCCGCCGATAAATTTTCTGGTCGCTGCCGTATAGAACCATACTTGGTAGTCAGGGATACCCGCCGCGTTTTCGTAAAAATTCTCCACTTGCCGTTCACTAAACGAAATAATCTTCGTCTGTACCGATTCTACGATACTTATCCTATAGACTTATAACCCATATGACATTCTCTCGTCACGTAGATTTTTAATAAAGTTCTTCCTCATTTGGTTGATTAATGGTTGACGTTCGTTTACCAAACGATCACCTGTTTCATCCAGAAATTTCTCCAGAACGCCTGATACAGCATCCAATGTATTATCTGCAACTTCAATCAAATATTCCTCAAATTTCTTGCCGGACATTCCCCCCAATATACTGCCTATTATCGCACCTGCAATTCCGGCCCAAGGCCCCATGATAAACCATCCCATAAGACCACCTGTTAGTCCTCCTTCATTTGCTCGCTCTTCACGTGTTTTTTCTTTGCTTATAGGAAGAACACCTTGATCAACCCTTTGTAGTCCGGATTCTGATAAGAATCTTGTGGTGTTATCACGAGCAGATTTTAAACAATACCAACAATAAATTGACTTACTACCCCATAAGCTGACAACTGTGGATATAATAAGAAATATAATACCTAATAGATAAGAATAGGGCAACGATGCAGCAGCTATAATAGATGATGGTAATAAAATAGTTAAAAAAGCAAAAGTAAGAATAAGCCCAGATGTTGATGATAGATATTCATTCAGTGATTTTGGAATCATATGCTTAATTGCGATAGAACGCATTTCTGCTAGCCAGTTATCGTATTCTTTTATAACTCGTTTAGGTCCATCTGTCAGTTTATTTAAAAATTTGGTGGCTTCATCAGTAAGAATATTATTAATGTCTTTATGCAATTTATTTCTGACTTCTGATGCTGAAGAATATGTCTCTATATGTCTTATAATGGAGTCATATACCCTGTTGCAAAAGCGTTCACTTTCAAAATTAAATATTTCAATAGATCTATCTAATACATTATCAAATTTATTAATAAAATCACCAAACTTGGCATTATATACATTATGTCTAGCATCGCTTGGACTTCTATCTGCAATTATCATTCCTGTTGTATCTATACGTGGTGTCTCAACCCCTTTTGAGTATGAATTTGTAGTATATGATTTAGTTTTATATTTTGTACCCTTTTTATTAGCAACATAATCTTTAATGTACTCAAAGGCTGATATAATTTCTATAAATCTTGTAGCGCTCTCCTCTGAGCTGACATCAGGATGATACTCTTTTGCTAAACGCCGATATGCGGATTTGGCTTCACGAAGAGTTGTTTTATTTGGTAAATAAAGAATTTGTAATGCTTCCCTTAGATTCATAATCCTATATTTCCCGGTTCACAAATTACAAGTGTCCGCCGTCAGCTTTAGACAATTCTATCGTAAATCGAAAAGCCCGCAAGCAATTTTCTCATTTCACGCCTTTTCCCAAGTCGTCATTCGCTTACCGCAATGCCGACACTCGCGGCGGCGCATGATGCGGCCGCCCCAGGTCGGGCGTGTGTAGACGACGCGAAAATGCTGGCAGCCGCAATGGCGGCATTCCAGGCCGCGCTTTTCGTCTTTCTGATTCTGTTTGGGCTGGGTAGTAGAGGTAGTATCGTTCATGGCTATCTTCTCCTGAGATCCTGTTGGGTGTAGCGCTTGCGTTTCCGCGGCGGCGCGGCCGCGGCCATGCCCGGCTGCAGGTTGGGCGTGTCCCGATTCATCGGGATTGCACGCGGAATGAATAACGCCGCCACGGTAAGCCCCGCATGTGAATGCGGGGATAAGGGTGTAATATTACAAAAAATGCCTCCACGGCAAGCCCCGCACCTGCCCGCCTGGTCTAATGGCGGGTGTGAATTTGGGGATAATAACGCCGGTATATAGGGGATGCCGAAAAACTATCCCCCGCTTGACAGCGGGGGCTTACTAAAATCACAAAAAACGCGGCCGTGTCTAACAAATTTGCGCGCGCAGCGGCGCGGGGAATTTCGAGATTGGCGAATAAAAAATAAAATTTTTTATGTCTTCTCCCGGCCGTGGGTTATGAATTCCACATACGTCCTCCGGGCGCGGTTTGCGCGCGCAAAGGTGTTGTTTCGTCCAAGTATGGGGGTGGAAGTGAAAACTTAAAACTAAAAGCTGAAAACTTAAATGCTGCCGGAGGCCGGTGGCCCTGGTGAAGAAATGACGAATG
>CAYYMD010000068.1:0-11242 GCA_964472875.1 uncultured Planctomycetaceae bacterium | reverse complement strand
AGAGAGTTGTTCTGGCACATCAGGCGGTCAAACGACGCCAGGCCGCTCACGTCCAGCGTGACAAGGGAGTTGCCTTGACAGTATAACTTGCCTAATGACGCCAGGCCGCTCACGTCCAGCGAGGTGAGCAGGTTATTATCACAATATATAAGGGCCATTGCCGCCAGGTCGCTTACGTCCAGCGAGACGAGAGAGTTATCGGGACAATACAGGTAGTACAAGTCTCCGCTCTGCGTCGGGTCCGCCGCCCCCGTGGCCGACCACATGAATATCTCTTTAGGCGCATGGCCGCTCCACGCAGACGACCACGACGGCACGGCCTTGCTCCATGACTGGTTATTGTCGACCACCCCGTCGCCGACAATCTCCACCGTGCCGTCCCACCATCGGATGCCGATATACCCGGTGGTGGACCTGGCGCTTCCGCCGATATTCCCGCTCTCGGTAATCGAGACCATCCTCACCATGCCCGCGGGCTTGGCGACGCGCCCGATGCCAAGCGTATTGGCCATCACGTCCGCGTGGTCGCTGCCGTCGCCCTGGGCGTGCGTGTGCGCGGCCCCGGCCTGGGCCGCGGAGACCTCTTCGCCGGTTCCCTCGGCGAGTTTGGTGTCGGTGTTCTGCTCGTGCGGTAGTCTTCTCACGTCGCTATCCTTCGCAGACGACCATCATCTCTGCGGTGCCCGAGGCGGTGTTGAACTTAAGAGCGTCGGCGGCGGCCTTCAGTGTCTGAAGCTCCACGCCGCTCTGGGGCAGCCACGGGCCGCTTGAATCCGGCGCGGCGCTCATCGCCCAGCGGACGCCCGAGGCGGCCGGCACCAGCGTCAGCAACTTCAACTCCGCGGGCAAAGCCGAACCCAGCAGCGTCTCCAGCGTCTTGCCGTCGGCGGTGTCGTCCACCGTCACCGTGGCCAGCAACAGAAGGGTCTTTTCGGCAGGGTCGATGTTAATCTCCGCGTCGCCTATCTTGACCAGAAGGGCGCCGCTGTCCTCGTCGAAGACCAGGTCGGCAGAACCGGCATATACTTTTTTGTTCGCCATGTCTTAAGTTCCCGCCTCGATTAGTTCCGCCGCAAGCTCCCACGCGCGCTGGACGGCCAGGACCACCACCGCCCCGATCACCAGCCAGTTCAGGCGCGTGCGGTTGCGGACCTTCGTCTCCAGGCGGTCCAGGCGGACGTTTATCCCGTCCCGCCCGTTGCCGCGGACCGCCTCGTCCAGCCGGTCGAGCTTGGCGTGGATGGAGGCGAACTGGCCCTTGCAGAACCGCTCGTACTGCTTTTCGTCGTCGCACATTACGCCTGCTCCCTGTCGACCTGCCTGGCGTGGATTCGCAGCGTCTTCCTGTGCGGACCGGCCGGGCGGTAATGGCCCGACCCGCCCAGGTCCATCACCTCGAAGACCAGCACGTCCGAACCGAACGTCACGCGTATGCTGTCGCCCGGGGCCGGCAGGCTCACCCGGCCGCCCAGGACCAGGTCCTCGGCCGCTATCAAAAAATCCGTCGCCACGGCCCGGACAGTAGCGCCGTACTCGTCGGTGACCTCGTAGTCGGTCCGGCCCAGCGTGGCCGCAACTTCCACCGACTCGGTCCCGCGGCCGTAGAGAACGGTCCGCGATGCGTGCTTTACCCGCATCCGGTCCAGCCACGAAGCGCCCTGTTCGAGAAGGTCAGTCATGGTTCGCTATTGGCTCAGGCGGACGCGGACGGTCTCGTCGTTGTCGCCGGCAGCCGCTACGGTCTTGCCCAGCAGCTTGTTGGCACCGGTCTCGTCGTCGGTCTTGGCGACCTGGTCGGCCACGTCCCAGTAGACCTTCGCCCCGGCCGCTATCGCCTCGCCCACGCCTGTCGGCTTGGGGAACTCGAACACGCCCGAAGCCACAAGGGAACCGAGCGTATTGGCCGCTATGGGCCTGGTGGCCACGGCGATAAGGTCGCCCTGTACCACCACGGCTCCCGAAGCCACGTCCGTACCGGGCGTGTAGTCGATCGCCTTTCCGTCTTGAATGTATGTCGCAGTTGGCATCTCAAAATCTCCTGTCTTTGTTACCGTTCAATCCGTAATCCGAATTCAGAATTCCGAATTCCGCAATGTCGCTATGCTTCGCCCTTGCTTTTAAGTCCGCCGCGGGGATCCTGCAGAGCACAACCGAAGTCGTGGTAGCCCCGCATCTGCACGCCCAGGACGTTGAAGTCCGCCTCGGCCGTCTCGATGGTGGGCGACTCCTGGCCGTTGAGGAACGCCACCTCGATGACCGGCAGGTCCTGCGGGTCGGCCAGCAGATACCACGCCTTTGCGCTGTTGCCGGTATAGGCCGCGTTGGAGAGGTAACGGCTGACCTCCGCGCGGAACTTGCCCTGGTGCGGGTTGGACACCGGGTACTTCGTGTCGGCGGCGGTGTCGCGTATCTCCAGCGACTTGTAGAGCTGGGTGCCCATGGCCGACAGGGCCGTGGGAACCAGCAGTATCGCCGGCATCACTCCGATGGGCTTGCCCTCGGAGTCCACCTGGTCCATGAACTTCACCTCCGCCTGGGTCAGCCCGTCGATGGACAGGGCCGTGCCCGCACCGGTGATGTAGTTCTTGTTGGCCGTCTTGAAGAACGACGAGTTGTTCATGAACACGCCCCAGAACACGTCGTTAATCTTCAGCCCGCTTCCCCGACCGAGCTTCCGCGGGACGGTGGTGATAGCGCCCAGGTCGTCGTTGATGATGTCCCGCCGGTCCACAGACAGCATCAGGCCGTGCGTGTCGGCCTTGTTGGTGTAGGACTCCTCCCCCAGCGTACCGTGCTTCAGCTCGCCTCCGGGCGCCACCGGCTCGTACTGGTCGGCCCCGACCAGCCGGTAACTGGTCACCGTCTTGAAGTCGCTGACGTTGCGGACCGCGCAGATGTTCCGCCACGTCCGCTCGACGCTGTAAAAGCCCTCAAGCAGGAACTTGTTGGCCACGTTCGAGAGTATCCCGCCGACGTCCACCGTCGAGAACGCCGCCTGCAAATCCCGGCCGAAGGCGAAGCGGAGCACCTGGCGGCTGTCGCGGAAGTTCCTGCCGGTGTAGCCGTTGGCCCACGCCGCCTCCAGAAGCAGCTCCTGGAGACCTATGCCGCCGCTGAAGCGCCTGTCGGCGGTGGTCAGGGTCTTTTCGTCGTGAAGTTTTTCCGCGTCGCCCAGCTCGCCCGAGAGCATGCAGGCGGCCTCCAGGACCGTCCCGTCTATGGTGTTGTCCGGAACGTGGGCCGCAGGCGCCTTGGGCCGCGAGGCCCGCAGGACCTCCAGCTCGCACCGCGTGGCGTCCCAGCCCTCGCCTATCGCCCGGGCCGCGATGTCCGGGTGCTCGTCGCCGCAGACCTTGCGGACCGCAGCGATGCGCTTCTGCTCCGCCGCGGCCTGTGTCCGCATGTCCGTTACCGCCTCGGCGGCGGCGCGGGCCTCCGTGCCCTCAACCGCCGCCGCCTGGACTTCGCCGCTGCCGGACCCGTCCGCCTCGACCGAGTCCTGCCGTTCCGCGTCCTGTTGGGGATCCTGCTTCGGCTCTTGCTGTTCTGTGTCCCTGAAATTTTCCTGTTCTTCCTGTACCTTCTGCTGTTCGCTGTCTTTGACGTCTTTGTCGGTCATTGCTTCTTTCTCCTTCGCTGCTATGCGGGCCGAGGTGTTAACGTCGGCCCCCGAATCCACGAAACTTATTTCCTTAAGAACCGCCCGGCGCACCACGTGCACCGGTCCGCTGAACGTTCTGCCGTTTACCTGAACCGTCCCGCCGGCCGGGACGAAGTCCGCCTCCACGACCGCCGCGCCGATGCTGGCCTTCCAGGGGAAGCCGTTGGCACCGCTTCTGGCCACGTCGCGTGCCCACGACGTGTCGCGGCTGATGAGGCCCTCTGCCACCAGGGCACCGCCCTCGATGACCACCCTCTTGGTGTGGCCGACGCCCTGGCGTCTCTGGTGGTCAAGGCGTATGGGCAGGTTCTGGTCGGGTATCTCCAGGCCGGCCAGGTCCACAACCACCGGCCGCGGGAAGCCCGCTATCCGCATCAGCCCGCCCGTGTAGGCCACCATCCTGAACCGCGGCAGTCCCGGCGCGCCGGGATCCGCGGCCGCCTCGATGGTCGCCGTTGCCGTCATGGTCACAAAGTCCGGTTGTTCTTCAGGCCGCGGCATGTTCCACCTCCCGCTCTTGGCTTTCTTCGCTGTTTTCGTCTTCTTCATCCTCGTCGTCGCCTGTCTCCGGCTGTGACTCTGCGGCGCTTAGGCCGAGTTCATCCATCAGCGCCTTCTCCTTTGCCCGCTGGCGAAGTTCCGTCTCCCAGTCCAGACCCACGCGGGCGTACTCGGTGGCCAGCGTGGTGGTGTGGCCGGCCAGGCGCGTCGCCTGGGCCTTGGCCTCCTTGGCAGGGTCCACGTGCTCGTGGCCGTCCCAGAACCACTGGTGCGGAAAACTCTCCAGCCCGCCCAGGCCGAACACCCGCACCGCCTCTGCCAGCCAGGCCGCGAATATCCGGTCCAGCACCACCGTCTCGATGTGCGACTGCTCCACGCGGATGTTCTTGAAGTACGTCTGGTGGTCAAGCCGACCCGAGGCGTAGTTGTAGCCGGAGGAGTTGCAGGCCGCGATGTTGTACGGCATGTTCAGACACCGGGCTATCTCGTTGAGTATCTCCCGCTTGAACTCGCCGTAGCCGGTGGCCGGCTGCTCGGCGCGTATCTGCGACGGCTCCCAGCCCTCCGGGCCGAAGACGGCCATGTTCGGCTCGAACTCCATGGTGGCCATCGGCTCGACCTCGGCGGCTTCGCCGCTGGGCGGCGCGGCGGTCTTCATGAATATCGCTATGTTGGCCGCCGACTCGGCCGCCGCTATCACCGCCAGAGTGTAGCGCCGCAACTGGGCGAACAGCGGAAGCGCCGGAAGTATGTCCGGCAGGCCGCGGTTCTGGCCGGGCCTGTCGGAGCGGAACCAGTGAATCATCGCCTCGGCCGCCACGCGGTCGTAATCGGCCGTAAGGGCGGCCCCCTTACCGCCGGGATGTTCCTTCAGGACGTGGTACTCCACGGGATTGCCGTCGGCGTCCAGGACGATGCCGTCCACCGCCGTCTTGACGGTCGTCAGCAAATTGGGCGTTGTCACCTGGTCGGCCTCGATGAGGCGAAGGTCCAGGCGAACAGGGCATTCCAGCCGGGGATTGCTGAACAGGACCGCGAACGCCTCGCCGTCCTGTGCACGCGCCACCCGCAGCGTCCGCAACTTGCCCGGCAGGTCAATCTCCTTCGACCAGGCCATGAACTCCGTCTCTATCCGGCGGTTAGTCTCGCCCTTTTCGGTGAGCATCTGCAGACGCGGGCCGGTGCCGATGACGTCGTTGGCCAGTGTAAGGACGATTCCGCGTGCGTAGGAGTTGTTGGCCACCTCGTAGCGGGCGCGGTTGCGGAGGGTGCGGCGGACCTGCGGCGAGGCCGCCGCGTCGGCCGAGAGGTTGTCGGCGTTGGCCCAGTGGCGGCGGTTGTCCGCCGTGGTCTGGGCCGAGTCGAACCTGCCGCGCAGGAACATCGGGCCGCCCCGGGCCGTCCTGCTTTTCGATGCTAATTTTCTAAGCCAGCCGAACATTTATTCTTCCCAATCAGGTAGTTCCCGGCGGGACGATCTTCACGCGCTTGATGCCCGGGTTCGCCCTGGCCAGCGCGTCTTTCTCCGCCAGGTACTTGTCGGCCGCTATCTGGTCTTTCAGCGGGTGCTGCTCCATCTCGCCGCCGTCGCCTCGTGCCCGCCTGGGCCCCGCGGCGTTGTCGCGAATCTCGTTGTCCAGTTCGTCCGCCATGGTTTTCCCTGCCCCAGGAAAAAAGCCCCACCTCCACACCGCGCGGTGAAGGTGGGGCTTCAGTTTCGTTCTGCGAAGACTCAGGACTGGCCGGTCCTGTTTCCTGGGCGATATTCGGTTTTTATCGTAATGACCGGACCGTCAACCGGCCCGATTTACTAAGTGCATTTTGATGTGCTTAAAGAAGCGACTCAAGCGGTTTCCGAACATTGAGTTGAAATCATTACGTATCTGTAATGCACAAGAGTAAAAAGCAACAGCTGTGGGCTATTACATTGGATGGTGCCGTAATAAAAGCCATCCGCGAGGCGGGGGGAGATCTCTAAGTGCTTTGGTCTACCGGACCGAAGCACTACTGCTGGCCGGTTGGATTTTAATCGCTTTATGCAGCAGTCGTAGGAGGTTTTACTGCACCGCCCGTCTGCGCCGACGAATCAGTGACAGGCCGCCGAAGCCCAGGAGTATCATTGAGGCCGGTTCGGGGACTATATCCAGAGTATGGCCAGCGCTGGCGTCCCATGCGTCGAGGTCGCCCTTCCACGTATCGTACAGTTCGGGGTCTACAGAGAGTAATTCCAGCGAGTCGAGGGATAGGAGGCCATTCAGGTCACTTGTGTCGCCCAGGTCCGTGTAGACGAGACTGGCTTTTAATATGGCGGAAGTTTCCTCCAAAATCTCATCGAAGGATAATTGGCTCAAAATCGCATCATCAAGTATGAGGGTGTCTATTTCCGACGTGTCGACTGTTAAGTAATCCAACACAGGCAGGTCCGCATCGGTAAGGTTCAACTCGTTGAATGAGTTGCGATCCAAACGTAGAAAAACAAGACTATTTAACCCGTCGAATGCGCCGGATTCGATGGAGGTAATTTGGTTACGGTCCAAATCAAGCCCTTGCAAGTTGCTCAGCCCGCTGAAGTCGCCGGATTCGATGGAGGTGATTTGATTACGGCCCAAATCAAGCCCTTGCAAGTTGCTCAGTCCGGTGAAGTCGCCGGATTCTATGGAGGTGATTTGGTTGCCGTACAAGTAAAGCCATTGCAAGTTGCCCAGTCCGGTAAAGTCGCCGGATTCGATGGAGGTGATTTGGTTATTGCTCAAGCCAAGCGATTGCAAGTTGCCCAGGCCGGTGAAGTCGCCGGATTCGATGGAGGTGATTTTGTTGTGTCCCAAATAAAGCAGTTGCAAGTTGCCCAAGTCGGTGAAGTCGCCGGATTCGATGGAAGTGATTTGGTTGTGTCTCAAGTAAAGCCGTTGCAAGTCGCCCAGTCCGGTGAAGTCGCCGGATTCTATGGAGGTGATTTGGTTGCTTTCCAACCAAAGCTGTTGCAAGTCGCCCAGTCCGGTGAAGTCGACGGATTCGATGGAGGTGATTTGGATATTGCTCAAGTCAAGCCATTGCAAGTTGCCCAGGCCGGTGAAGTCGCCGGATTCTATGGAGGTGATTTGGTTATCGTCCAAATAAAGCGATTGCAAGTTGCCCAGGCCGGTAAAGTCGCCGGATTCGATGGAGGTGATTTGGTTATTGCTCAAGCCAAGCGATTGCAAGTTGTTCAGGCCGGTGAAGTCGCCGGATTCGATGGAGGTGATTTGGTTGCCGTACAAGTAAAGCGATTGCAAGTTGCCCAGGCCGGTGAAGTCGCCGGATTCGATGGAGGTGATTTGGTTATAGCTCAAGCCAAGCGATTGCAAGTTGCCCAGGCCGGTTAAGTCGACGGATTCGATGGAGGTGATTTGGTTATTGCTCAAGAAAAGATTATGCAAGTTGCCCAGGCCGGTGAAGTCGCCGGATTCTATGGAGGTGATTTGGTTGCCGTACAAGTGAAGCCATTGCAAGTTGCCCAGTCCGGTGAAGTCGCCGGATTCTATGGAAGTGATTTGGTTGTGTCTCAAGTAAAGCCGTTGCAAGTCGCCCAGTCCGGTGAAGTCGCCGGATTCGATGGAAGTGATTTGGTTATAGTCCAAGTAAAGCCCTTCCGCTTGCGTGAACTGATTGGCGCCGTCAAGATCCTCGATTCCTTTTGTGCTAATATTGGCCCTGCCTGAAACAGAGGGGGGATCAATGTCTTCGTCTTGAACCCAGTCCTCCACGTCGTACAGACCGTCGCCGTCGAAGTCCGTGCCAGACGCGTGGGCAAGGGAGGCCATCGAGGCAAACATGACCAGCGCCAAGAAAAAGCGACATACCCATGGAACGCCCTGCATTCTTGTTTTCCCTTTCATTTTCTGTATGTCCGTTCGTGCCTTCGCCTCTTTCTCGCGTCCGTACATCGCTTTCCCTTTCCATCCTGTGCGCTGCCAAGAAACAGGGCGGTCTCCGAAGCGCGCACTCCCCCGGAGATCGCCTGCCATCGTTAACATCCATTTTCCGTTCATCGTCCTGCTCCTTTATTTTTGCCGCGGATTTTCCGCGTCGGTTTCGGCCGCGAGCGAGCAAGCCGCCTTATTTTCCCCGGTCCCGGTGCGCCGGGATCGAGCGTTACCTATTCATGGCCGTAAGCCGATGAGCAAAGCGACACACTGCCCTTCCGCAAATGAGCGTGCCCTTTCCTCCGAGCATTTGTAATGTTATCACACATTCGAGAATTTTCGAGAAAATTATCAAAATTCTTAAACGTAAACCTATTGTTTACAGCATGTAGGGAATTTACCCTACAGCATGAATATGCCTGCAATTTCTTCCTTTTACGCCTTTTCCCACGTCGTCATCCGCTTACCGCAGTGGCGGCATTCGCGGCGGCGCATAATGCGGCCGCCCCACGTCGGGCGGGTATAGACGACTCGGAAGTGCCGGCAGCCGCAATAGCGGCATTCGAGGCCGCGTTTTTCGTCTTTTCGATTCTGTTCGGGCTGGGCAGTAGAGGTAGTATCGTTCATGACTATCTTCTCCTGAGGTCCTGTTGGGTGTATCGCTTTCGTTTTCGCGGCGGCGCGGCCGCGGCCATGCCCGGCAGTGACGCACCGCACATCGAGGCCGCAACGGCGCAGCCGACCATGCAGTCCAGCCAGTGGTTGTCCGGATGGCCGGCGCGGAGTTTCCATTCGTCCACGGTGCGGCCGCGGCCCTCTGTCCTGACGCGGTACTCGGCGGTGAGATGGTCGGCGAACAGCCGGTGGTCCTGCCTGCCGAATAAAGACAGGCATCCCTTGTCGCCCATGGCCACCGCCAGTCGTGCGTGGACGAACGACTTCCAGTAGTTGGTGTCTATCAGCACGTGGCGGACCTGCCGCCGGCCACGCACGTTCGGTATCCGCCAGTGATGGCCGACGCGGTCGCCCTGCTTGCGCTTGTATTCGAAGAACGGCACGCTCGATGCCCCCACGTACCTTCCGTGGCTGGGCATGACCACGGCCGAGTGCGGGCTCTGGCGGCAGAACTGGTAGACCACATCCGTGGACTGGCCCCAGTTGGCGTCTATGAGGCACCGCCCGATGGACATGACGGCCCCGTCGTCGCGCGGCCATTGTCGGGCGAGGTAGTCGCCGGTTAGTTTCTCGAGGCCCGCGTATATCGAGCCCTCCAGTCCCGTGCCGGGCGCGGCCCGCCCGAGCGTCCGCGTGGCGTCGCGGAGCGTGAAGTACGCACGCTTCTGGTCCGGGTACGCGCCGTAGTCTATGACGTAGCCTGTAAAGTCGTCTTCCCACGCGGCCACGAGCCAGTAGAGCAGTTTGCCCTGGACATCTATGAACATCGTCACGTGGTTGCAGCCGAGGGGAACCACGCCGCGAGCCATGCCGTTTGTCTTTGCGGCGACCTGCTCTGCGGTGAGCATCTCGGCGTCGCCGGCATCCTCGGGCAGCGGGTCGTTCTGGTACTCTGCGAAGAACGCCGCCTCGTCCTGGAGGCGGAGATTCATGGCGTGCTGGATGGCCGATATCTCGTCGGGATTGTACCGCTGCGGCCAGGCGACCTCCGCTCCGGCATCCATGGCCTCGCGATTCTGCCGATAGAACTCGGTCGCTTCCCTGCCGCCGTTGTTGTTGCGGAGACTCTCTGCGCGTATCTGTGCGTATCTGTCCCACAACTTCCGGTTGGCCGGGAACGAATAGACCATCCTGGTCCGCTCGCCCTGCCAGGTGGGGTGTTTTTCCCTATCGAGTATGCGGTCGGCCATGTCGCCGGGGCGGATGACCGTGCAGGGCATGACGCCGGCAATCTTCCTGCCCGGCCCGGCCAGACCAAGGACAGCACCCGCCAGTATGCTCTCGCGCGTTGCGCACTGAGACAATGAACGCGCCGACTCATCCGTCTGCGGGTCGTCCAGTATCACAAGCGACGGGCGGACCGTCTTGCCGTCGGTGCGCTTGTACTTCATGCCCCGGATACGCCCGGTCAGACCGGCCACCTTGATGATGGCCCCGCTTGCCGGGCTGTGGGGTATGGTCGGCAGGACAATCTCCTGGGCGGTCCAGCCGATGTGCGTGCGTTTGCCCTGGTGCAACTGGCCGTTGCAGCGGTTGGGTATGCCTTCCAGCCGGTGGATGGGATAGACGGCCTCGGGAAAATCCTCCAGCAGGCGGTCGTTGCCGTCCAGTTCCATCTTGATGCTCTCGAGCATATCGATGGCGTGGCCCTCGTCGGAGCCGATAAGACACACGAACTCACGTGAGCCGGTCAGCACAGCCCACAGGCAAGCGCACTCGGCAAGGGTCGTCTTCCCGGCTCCGCGAGGCATCGCCATTGCGAACAGGCCGCCGTGCAGGACGGCCTCCTCTATTTTTGCAATAACCTTCAAATGGTCCGGCGACCATGGCAGGGTGAACGTGTCGGGGAAGTAAGACTCGCAGAAGAACCGGAAGTTCGCGACGGCCTTTTCCTTCCGCCGCGGGTCCACCACGTCGGGTATCTGCCCTATGTCGCGTCCCGATGTGGACAGCGCCGCGTTGCGGGCCCGGGCCTGCTCCTTCATCGCCTCGTAGCCGGAGAGGCCGCTTGCTCTCTCGGCCTGGTGGAGCTTGTCCTGCCAGGTATCCATCAGCCACGCCGCGTAGCCCAGGACGTTGACCCGCTTGCCGTCGCCGACGCGAAGGCCCGCCCGGACGACGTTGCGCCGCACGCGGGACTCTGTGGTCACCTCGCCGAGTTTTGTCGAGTTCAGCAGGCCGGCCAGTTTGCCGGGGCGTACTTGTCGGAGGTCGATGTTCATTTGGCCAGCTCCCTCTCCATCCACGCCATCAGATCGACCAGGTTCACCCGCCCGTCGGGCAGGACAGGCGCCCCGGCCTCGATAGTGGCCCGGACGGCGTCTGCGGTAATCCTCCGCCCACCCGCGGCGGAGAGGATTTTGGCCACCTGCCCGGCGGTCATCGCCTGGGGGTCTACCCTTGCGGCGTCGGCGGCGGGGGAATTTTCATTATTTTTTACAGAATTTCCGTCATTCGACATAAGTCTTTACCTCGCAAAAGCATGCGGCATGCAAAAATCTGC
>CAYYMD010000067.1:0-11939 GCA_964472875.1 uncultured Planctomycetaceae bacterium | reverse complement strand
TGTGGCGACAGTATACCCTCCACTCCAGTGTCCGTCATTCGTAGAGCACCTCAGACCTTCGTATTTCGTATTTTTCATATTCCGAAATCCGAAATCATAAATCCGAAATTAATTCCCTCCATACTTGGACGAAACAACACCTTTGCGCGCGCAAACCGCGCCTGGAGGGCATACTCGGAATTCGTAACCCACGGCCGGGAGAAGAGATAAAAAATTTTATTTTTTATCCGCCAATCTCGAAATCCTTCGCGCCACTGCGCGCGCAGATTTGTTAGACGCGGCCGCGTTTTTTGTGATTTTAGTAAGCCCCCGCTGTTAAGCGGGGGATAGTTTTTCGGTGTCCCTCTATATAGAAGCGTTATTATCCCCGCATTCACAAACGTCGCGGCGGGGACAAATTAACTTCCGTTATTACTTGCCCCCCGGCGGGCAGACAGGATAGACTATGCCAAAGGGCAATGCATGCCTGTTGAGATTGAACCGAATTTACGTCAAAGGAACCTGGTATGAAAAAATCGCATTTTCTGTGGGTGTTGATACTGGCCGCGTCGGTGTTCGCCGGCGGCTGCGGAAACCAGATCGATTTTCAAAAGATTATCGCCAACGCCAAGAGCAGGGTTTATCCGGCCCTGGTGTTCGTCAAGCCCATCCGCGAGACTTTCCGCTCCGGCGAGAGGCAGCGGGCAGAGGTGTTCGGCTCGGGCGTGATTATTTCCGACGACGGTTACGTCGTTACGAACAATCACGTGGCCGAAAAGGCCATCGAGGTAAACTGCGTCCTCGGCGACCGCGAGCAGGTTCCGGCCACGGTGGTGGGCCTGGACCCGGAGACGGACCTGGCGCTGCTGAAACTCCAACTGCCAAAAGACCACGCTCCCCTTGCGGTGGCCGAGTTGGGAGACAGTGAAAAAATCCAGAGCGGGCAGTTCGTGATGGCGCTGGGCGCTCCGTTCGGGTTCACGCGCAGCATTTCGCTGGGGATTATCTCCAATACCGAGCGATACCTGGGTTTTTCTTCCGAGCATCGCTACAACCTTTGGTTTCAGACGGATGCGGCCATCAATCCGGGCAACTCCGGCGGCCCGCTGGTCAATACCGAAGGGCATGTTATCGGAATCAACACGCTTGGCGTGACGGGGGGGAACATTGGTTTTTCGATACCTGTTAACGTCGTGGAAGACATTATCGACCGGCTGAAGGCCCAGGCGGGCGAAACCGACCGGGACCAATGGCCGGTCAAGGTCCGCCGGGCTTACACGGGCCTGCAACTTCAGCCGCTGAACGATTTTCAGACGAACACGTTCACCGACAGCGAGTGCGGCGTGCTGATAAGGAGCGTGGACAGTAATTCTCCGGCCGCACGCGCCGGCGTCAATGACGGCGACATCCTGCTGGCGGCGGCCGCCGCCGACGGGCCCGGCCTGCTGTCGGAGAAAGCCCGCATCAGCGGCCGGTATGCCGAGAATCTGCCGGCCATTCGCGTGATGCTGTCCGATTTGCCTGTGGGGGAGCCGGTGAGGTTGCTTCTGGCGCGAAAGGGCGTCGAACGCAAAACCCCGCAAACCAGACCTGCCGCCGAACCGACGCCGGAGGCGGTTTTCCCGGCCGATAAGGTCGGCGGCCGCGGACTGGTGACGGTCGAGATCAGCCCTACCGTCCGGGGCGAGTTCGAGGGCGACGACTTCGACTGCAAACGCTGGAACATGACAGTCAAGGAGATAACCAAGTTCTCCAACCCGCGGCTGTATTTCCTGCACGGCGGTGGCGGGGTTTACATCCAGGGCGTCCGCGGCCCGGGCAACGCCGCCGATGCGGGCCTGAAGGTCAACGACGTGCTGGTCAAGATAGGCGAATATGAAATAAAGGAAATCGGCGACGTGGAAAAGGCGTACGAGAAACTGATTAAAAAGAAAAAAGATACCGAAAAGAAGGTGCTGATAACCATAAAACGCGGACGGTTCATCCAGTGGAAGACGCTCGACTGGACCAAGGATTATCTCAAGGAAGATTAATTAACGCAGGGCGGGCCTGCGCCGTCCTGGTGTATCAGAGGATTGAACTATGGCCACAAACGTTAGATTCACACTGTTGCTTATAATGTTGTCGGCGTTGCTGTTTACGGCGGCCGGCTCGGTCCGGGCAGCCGAAAATTCCGATGACGGGCAGGAAGCCACCACTGCCACTGCCACTGCCACGGCTACGGCGCCTGCCGATGCGGATGAAGATGCCGATGAAGAAGAGCCGGCCGTGCCGGAAGAACTTGTTCGCTCGGCCAGGAAAAGTTTCGTTATCGTCCGCGTGTGGTACAAGAAGGACACGTCCGAATCGCTCGCGGCTCAGCTCGAACAGCAGCGGATTCGACATATTTACACGAATTACGTGGACAAGAAACGTCCCGAGGAGAAGTCCGGCGTGGTGATGGATGATAAGGGGCATATCCTCGTCGTCGACGACGGCATCGAGGATCGTTTCATCGACAAAATTACGATTCAGACTCCCGACGGGAAGATATATCCCGCCGGCCGCGTCAAACTTTTAACGGATGCGCCGGCGGTTATGCTAAAGGCCTCGCCGGAGGCGGCGGACAAACTGACGCCGCTGGAATTCACCGAACCGGATGAGAAAGTCATAGACGTTCCTCTGCTGTGGGGCATCCTGCGACGTATCGACGAGGACTGGCGGCTGTTTTTCGCAACCAGACACCCGTACATGGAATATACGCCCGACGGGAAGGAAAATTACTTTTACGGATACCGTTCACGCCGCTCTTATTTTTCATCCGGCGGCAACGGCCTGCCGGCCATAGTGGCCAACGACGACGGCGACATACTCGGCTGCGCCACGGCCGGATTCGTCGATGCGCGCCAGCGGGAATGCCTGTGGAAAGGGCCGGACCTGCTGAAGGCGTCGGCGGTAGGGTGGGACGAACTGGAGGAAAGCAAAGAGAAAATCCGCAGGCAACTGGTAGAGGCCACACACGAAATCGTCATACGCCTCCGCCGCGGCGACAATAACAGGATGTACGGGGGCGACGAGGCCGCCGGCCGCGAGATGTCGCTTTACGGCGTGGCGATAAGCCCCACGCAGGTGCTGGTGCCGGAAAATCTCAATCGCAAAATGGCGTCTCAGATAGACAAGATTTACATCAAGTATTCCCCCCAGCGGCGCAGCCGTGTGGAGTTCGTCTGCGCGTACGAGGACTTCGGTGCGTTCGTAGTAAAACTCACCGAAGGAAAACTGCCGGCGCACGTGAAGATTGCACACAACGACCCCGAAGAGATGAAGCCGTTTTTCGTGGCCGGGGCGAGGAAGCGTTTCGGCGACAAATACGTCGACCTGGTGACAAATCGCCTCTCGGGTAAGTCCCGCGGTTACGAGGGTAAGTTTTACTGGGAGCCGGTCAGGGAAATCGAAGGCGGCTCGCTGCTGGTGAATTTTGACGGTGAACTGACCGGGATGTACGTGAAGCAGAAAATCGAGCACGAAGAAGAGCGGCAACTGCAGCGCGGCGACCGCTACTATTACGACGATTCCGGACAGCGCGTGTTCACGATATCCGAGGTCCGCAAGGCGCTGGCCGAACCGCTCGCGCATGCCGACGC
The DNA here is from genome assembly GCA_964472875.1 of uncultured Planctomycetaceae bacterium. Taxonomy (GTDB): domain Bacteria; phylum Planctomycetota; class Phycisphaerae; order SM23-33; family SM23-33; genus CAYYMD01. The sequence goes on along the minus strand of CAYYMD010000067.1, from coordinate 8,337 downwards.
GAAAATCGAAGTTCAGCCGCCGCAGATGGCCAAGCGCCGGGCGTGGCTGGGCGTGGAATACATGGCGATGAGCTCTGACCTGGCCGAGCAGTTCGAGGCGGAAAAACCGACCAAGGACGGCCAACTTGGTTTTGTGGTCAATGCGGTTTATCCCGGCTCGCCGGCCGAGAAACTCGGTATCGATATAGGCGATATTCTGCTGCGTATCCATGCGCCGGGACGACCGTATCCCATCGAGCTTTCCCCCAAACTGGCCGAGCGCGACAGATATTCATCCGGCGGATTTTTCTGGGTCAGGATGGGCGAGTCGGAATCGGGTCCGCTCGAGAAGGCCTGGAAAGACCGCGAGAATTTCCTCACCAAGATGGTAGACGCCATCGGCGTGGGCGAAAAAATCGGAATAACCTTTTACAAGCGGACAGGCGAAGGCCCGGACAAGAGCGTCACAAAAGATTATAAGATAGAGCTTGCCCCGGCGGATTTCGATTCGGCCCCGAAGTGGCGGAATCGCAAGATAGGCCTGACCGTCAAGGACCTGACTTACGAAATCCGCTACGCCCTGAACCTGGAAGAGTCGCACCCCGGCGTGGTGGTGGCCAAGACCGAACCGGGCTCGCCCGCCCAGATAGCGAGAATTTATACCAACGAGATTATAACCCGCCTGGACGACATGCCGCTGAAGTCCGCAAAACACATGCGCGACCTGGTGGCCTCGGCCCACAAGGCGGGCAGGGAAAAGGTCCGCCTGACAATCCTGCGCCTGGGCAAAACGCGCTTTGCGGACCTGGACATAAGCAAGTACGATCCCGCCGACGACGAGGGTCTGCAGGAAGAATAAACGTGCGTAAGGTTCTTAAGGAGAAACTATGAGCAAACCGCGACGAAGAAGAAAAATCGGTTCCAAGAAGCGCCGCGAGCGGCGCAACCGCAAACACCGTAAATAATCATTTTACAGATTTGGTTTGATACGCCGCCTTCGACGGACGAGTTACGCCGAAGGCGGATATTGCCGGGGAGCCCTTTGGACCCGCTATTATTGTTTCTCTAAGGCACGGTGTGCCCTATTTCCACACACCTTCGATTGCTTCTCCGCAGTGGCCGCAGCGGCCGTCGTCGAGGTTGATTTTTCGCACGGCGAAACCCGTCCGCTCGATAACCACGTTCCCGCAGTTGGAGCAGTAGGTGCTCTCGTCGACCTGCCCGCTGACGTTGCCGCAGTATATATATTTGAGTCCCGCCTCCTTGCCGATGCTGCATGCCTCCTGAAGTTTCTCCAGCGGCGTGGGGCCGACATCGTCGACCTTATAATCGGGGTGGAAGCGGCTGACGTGCCAGGGCACGTGCGGACCGAGCTCCCTGGCGATGAATTCGGCTATGTCTCGCAGTTCCTCGCTCGAATCGTTCATACGCGGCACCACCAGCGTGGTCACCTCGACCCATATCCCCGCCTCGACCAGCGCCCGCAGGCAGTCCAGCACCGGCTGCAGACGCGCCTTCATCACGCGTCTGTAGGTCTCGTCGCGGAATGCCTTCAAATCCACGTTTATCGCGTCCAGGTAGGGCGCGATGGTTTTCACCGCCAGCGGCGTGAGGTACCCGTTGGACACGAAACAGTTCTTGATACCCGACTCGTGCGCGATTTTGGACGTGTCGTACGCGAGTTCAAAAAACACGGTCGGTTCGGTGTAGGTGTAACTTATCGAGGCACAGTCGTAATTCCTGGCCGCGGTTACTATCTGTTTCGGGCTGACGGCCCGGCCCTCGATTAGTTTGCCAGTCCGCGGCGACTGCGATATCTGCCAGTTCTGGCAGAACTCGCACTGGAAGTTGCAACCGGCCGCGGCCACCGACACGCTCTGCGTTCCCGGCAGGAAGTGGAACAGCGGTTTTTTTTCGATGGGGTCCACGTTCAGCGCCACCACCGCATCGTATGAAAGCGACTTGAGCACGCCTTCGACGTTCTGGCGCACGCGGCAGACGCCGTACTTGCCGGCCTTGATTACGCAGCGGTGCCCGCAGAGATTGCAGCGGACCTTCTGCCCGTCGAGTTTTTCGTACAGCATTGCTTCGCGTGTTTCGCTCATGATTGCCTCAATCCGTCAATTTCGCCTTCGCCGTATCCGTAGGCCTCTGCAATTAATTTTATAGGATGCAGCCCCGGTTTTCCGCCGCCGAATGACATTTGCATTCTGCATGCCCCGCATTCGCTGAGCGCGGCCGGGGCGTCGGAGGCCCTGAGACGTTCCGACAATTCACGGCCGATTTCCATCGACGCCTCGAAGTTGCGCTGCTGGAAGCCCCATGTCCCGGCCAGGCCGCAACAGCCCGCCTCGATTACGTTAACATCCAGGCCGGGTATGCGGCGCAGCAGTTCCACCACCGGCAGGCCCGCCTGTAACGATTTGAGATGGCAGGAGGCGTGGTAATCAAAGCGAAGATTCATGGGGGCGAAGTCGTTCCTGAGTCGCCCGCGGTCCCGCAGGTCCAGCAGGAAACAGCCCAGTTCCCACGTGGCCGACGACAACCGCTCGGCGTCTTCACCGGGTTCAACCAGCGGCCATTCGCTCTTGAGGCACATAGCGGCCGTCGGCTCCGAGCAGATGATTTTGTAGCCCTCATCCACGTATGGCAGCAGTTGCTCCAGGTTGTAGCGTATCGATTTTCGCGCCGATTGCAGATCGCCGTAGCCGATTGGCGTTGCGGCCGCGGACTTCTGCGGCGGGATGACTACCTCGACGCCGTTGTGGTGCAGCACGTCCACCACGGCCCGGCCCAGCGAGTGGTCGTTCCACCGTGCAACCAGGTCCGCGAAGTAAACCACACGGTCGAGGGGTTCCGAAATCCGCGGCCGTGAGGCGATGTATTTTTTGAGTTTCTTCAACCCGCTTCCCCACGCGAATTTCGGCATGGGGCGGCGGCGGTCTATGCCGGTAAGTTTCTCCATGACCCATCTCGACGGCGGCAGTGACATGGCCAGGTTCGCGGCCGGGGCGAAGCCCGACCCCATGCGGCTCATCTTCTCACCGTTGGCCAGTACCTTTTGGGCCCCGTTCAGGCCGAGCCGCTCCACGAGCCGTCCGCGGACCTCGCTCATTATCCGCGGAATGTCCACGGCCGAGGGGCAGTCCAGCGTGCACATGCGGCACTGGATGCAGTTGTCAAGCACGTCGCGGACCTGCTTGCTGTAGAGCATATTTTCGTCGAGTGTGCCGCTGAGTATCTGCCGCAGGATGTTGTTCCTGGCCCGTGGCGTGGCGGCCTCGAGACCGCTGCCGCGGTAGGCCGGGCACATCCGCTGAGCGGCGTCCACCGAACGGCACACGCCGCAGCCGTTGCACGCCTCCAGTTCGCGCATGAATTCGCCGTCTTGCCATTGAAGTGCCGTGGCGCCGGGGTCGGTGGGGCGGTTGTCCAGTCGGAGATTCTCGCCCAGCAGTTGGCGGCCACTTTTGTCGGTGATTACCTTTCCCGGGTTGAGTATGCCATCGGGGTCGAAGGTCTGCTTAATCCGCCGCATCAGTTCGTACAGTTCACCGTATTGCTCGGCCAGAAACCCGCTCCGCGCCAGCCCGCAGGCGTGCTCGCCGCTGATAGAGCCGCCCAGCGACCACGCCAGTTCGAAGGCCCTGTGGGCTATGCGGGTCATCTTTTGACGGTCGGCCCGGTCGTGCAAATCGAGGAACGGCCGGGGGTGCGGCTCGCCCGCGCCGGCGTGGGCGTAGAGGAATATTCGCACGTCCTCCTCGGCCGCGATCTTGCCCAGCCCGGCGATGTACTCGGGCATATCTGCGGCCTCCACGCAGACATCCTCGATGACGGCCACCGGCTGGCGCTTCTCGCGCGTGCGGTACAGCAGCGGCGTGGCCCTGCTGCGGATGTCGGCCGCGGACTTTTGCATCTCGGCATCGCGGATGATTTTCGCCGGGCCGGACAGGCCGTCCGTATCATCCAGCGTTTTCATCAGGCGCTTGAGGCGGCGGTCCAGTTCGTCGCCCGTGGCGGCCTCGACGGATATCCACAGCCCCGCGGCGGCCTCAGGCAGCATGTCCGCCTTGTCGGGGTAGGCCCCGCGGGCCAGGTCCATCAGCCCGCCGTCCATCAGTTCGCACGTAGTCGCACCGGCCGCGACGATGGGCTTCAGCGCGCGGCTCATCGCCTCCAGCGTCTTGAACGGCGCTTCGACGACGACTTTGTGCCTCGGCAGCGCAACCATCCGGAGACCCACCAGCGTGAACAGCGCCAGCGTGCCCTCGCTGCCGGCCAGCAGCCGCGGCCAGTTGAGGCGGCCGTCCTTCAGCGTGCCCTTCAGTGCATATCCGGCGCGGTTGCGCGGCGCTTTGGGCCAGAGTTCGCCTATACGCCCGCTCCACTGGTCGAGCATGCGGGGCACTTCGGCGGTGATTTGTTCGAACAGCGGTGTCGGCCTTCCGTGCGGCTCGGCACGGCCGTCGGCGAAGAACCTCGCCCGCGAGCCGTCGGCCAGCACGGCGTCCAGCCAGCGAATGTGGTCGCCGGTGTGACCGTAGACCAGCGAGTGCGAGCCGGTGGCGTTGTTGGCTATCATCCCGCCGATGGTCGCGCGGTCGCCGCTGGCGGGGTCCGGCCCGAACTGCATACCCGCAGGGGCAAGTACTTCGTTTAATTTCCCGAAAACACAGCCGGGCTGGACGACAGCCACGGCCGACGATTCGTCCGTGCCGATTATGCGGTCCATGCCCGCGGTGAAGTCCAGCATCAGCCCGTCGGTGAGCGACTCGCCGGCCAGTCCGCTTCCTGCGCCGCGGCCGGCTATGGCCATGCCGTTTTTCGCGGCATGCCGCACGGCCTCGGACACTTCCGCCGCGTCGGCCGGCATCGCCACCATCTGCGGCGTTATCTGGAATATGCTCGCATCGGTGGCGTATATCGCCCGCGTGATGCGGTCGTCGTGGACCTCGCCCGGCGGCAAAACTGATACATACGGTTTTTTATGCCTGGTGTTTGTCATGCTCCGTTTTCAGTTCGGACAATAGAGGATAATCGTGCGCATGTTTTAACATTGTAGGCACAATTGAAGTAAGCGCGGCCGCTTATCTTATACGCAGACACCATCCGGCCAGCCAAAGAACAAGCGCCGCGGCGGCGAGTATCGGCCAGAGATCCAGCCGCCGCCCGCCGGTGACGACGGGCTTCGGCAGCGGCGCGGCCGCGGCCTGCTGTTGTGGCGGGGTTTTCGCATCGCCGCCGGAGAGGCCGAACATGTTCACAGCGACAAGTTCGTCGTCGCCGCGGCGGTACAGGCCGGGCCAGGGAGGCAGGGCCCCATCGGCCTTGCCGGTCGGGTCGGTCGAGATTATCGCCCGCATGCCCGCCTGCGGTCCGGCCTCGCGAGGCGTGGTGAAATCGTAGTGTCGTCGCCGACCGCCCGGCGCGAGCCAGTCCGTGGCGTTGGCCATGAATATCACGAACGACTCGGTCAGTGCGAAGTTCGTATTACGCGGGGCGACATCGAACGCGGCGTAAATACGCTTTGCAGTTTTAGGTTCGCCCGCGGCCGCCGGTTCGTTGCGGATTATCAGCGCGCCCTGGGGTATCTCGGCCAGTTTCGCGTAATTATTTCTGTCGGGCAGAATCCACGGCCGCAGGCGGCGAAACGCCGCGCCGGCGAGGTCAACGTGCGCCATGACCGCCTCATCCGGCGGAGAAGATACATCTTCGAGCACCACGTGTTCCAGTTGCTCGCCGAGGCGGCAGCCCGGCGGCGGCGATTGCGGATTAATCACCAGCGCCGGTTTGCCGGGCGGGGGCGGACTATCGGCACTGTCGGCGATTACGACGTCAGCCGATTCTGCATCCGCAACCGATTCCAGCGTCGGCGAGGCGTTCACGAAACGGCGAAGCAGCGGATTGTCCCGCCCGATTATGGCTGCCCCGCGTGTAACGGTGCTGCTGCGCGCCACGGCGGCGAAGGCGCCGGGCGATTTTGGGCCTTCACCGTTAAGCGTTATCGTATAGGCGGGATGGGCATCGAGCGTTTCGACCAGTACGTTTCTCTGGCCGGGCTCGACGGAGATTTGTCTTTGCAGCAGGACCGCCGAGCGGCCTTCGGCGTTTGTTACCGCCCGGATTGTAACCGTGGCGCGGGCTTTTTGTTCTGTTCGGTTTTTAACAGCGGCGAATGTTTGCACCTTTTCGCCGGGCAGTATTTCGGACCCGACGGCCTCTATGGTCACCGGCGGCAGTTGTGTGGGTGTTTTAATGACCGTGACATCCGGGCCTTCGGCTACATCCGCCCCGGCCGGGACAAACCGATAGGTGCGGTCCACCTCCGGCGTTTCGGGCACGGTAAGTTCCTCGAAAGTCAGCGGCAGGACGGCCAGGTCCTCGCGGCAGAATTGAATCGCTTCCGCCGGTGACAGCGGCCCGGTCGGCGCCTGCAATGCCGTCGGCAGCGACAGGTGAACGCGGTCTGTATCGTCCATGCGCTCCAGCAGCGTCCGCACGGCCTCCAGCAGCACATCCTCGCCGCCGGCCAGTTCCGCCGACGGATAAACCTCCACGGCGATGCGCCTTGTAGGTCCGGCCGAGCGATATACAGGCCCGCTTAGCGCAGCCACTGCCATAATCGCCCCGGCCAGCAGGCAGCACCACGCGGCGCTTATGTGCCATCGCGGCCTGCGCGCCGCCGACGATACCGACCCTGCCGCCTGCCGCCACAGACTAAGCGATCCCACGACCACCATGCGCCGCGCCGGCCTGTACAGTGTCAGTATCGCCACGGCCGCCACAGCCGCCAGAGCTGAAAGCGCCCAGGGACTGTTCAGAAAAAAAGCCGCCAAAACCGTATTTTCATCAGGCATTATCAATAGGGCGGGCCGTTTAGTATCTACGGTTTGCTTACGCCCCTTTCGGGGTATTAACCACTGAATTCTTAAAGACTATTTACCGATTACTAATTTCGCAATCCGCAGCCCGCACTCGGCAATCGTTAAAATTGTCCCATATCCCGCACGCGAATGACCTTCCGCAGCAGCAGGTACCGCCGGCCCTTGTATTTGGTTATCTTTCCCGAAACACGGAGTGTCACGGTTTGAAGCGGTTGATCTGCTATGGCCTCGGCGCGGTGGAGCAGTTTGCACGGCAGGAGTTTCAGAGGCGGCTCGCGAAGCGTATTGTCGCCCACGAAGTTAACCTCCAGCCACCGCCCTTCGCCCGCACGGTCGACTGTCACCAGCCGGTCGACGACCAGTTCCGGGCGGTCCGTTTCGATGAGCGGCTGGTCCGGCTTTGGCGCGACCGAAGGCGTCTCTTCCTGCGGCCGGTTGTCCTTGCGTTCGATAAGGACGGGCTTGCCCGGGCGCTCCTTCAGGAGTTCTTCGGCGATGTCTTCCGGAGAGGTTTCATCCGGGCGGGTGGTTGCGGTTGTGTCCTCGGTGGCTTGCGTTGTTGCCGGCATTGTCGCCGGCCTGGTAGCCGGTTTTGTAGTGGGCGCCGGCCGTGTTTCCGCGGCCGGGACTGTGGCAGGCGTCTTTTCGGACGGGTATTTGTCCGGTGCGACTACGGTCGCCTTGGTCAACAGGCAGAAGGGCTTATCCTGGTAAACGGTAGTTTCGCCGGAGATTCTGAAAGTCGTCTGCGGCTTGTCTTCGACGATTTCTTCCAGCCGCTGGAGCAGGCGGCAGGGCAGGGCCCATCGCGGCTTAATTTTTTCCCGGCCGGCCTCGGGCGGGAAAGTCAGAAGTATCCAGTCGGTGCCGGTGTACCGCTCGAGGCGGCACAGTCGGTTGATGACCATAGTGCCGGGTCCTGGCAGGTCGGGTTTGGGCGGTTTTGGCTCGTACCCGCGGGGGTGTGTTATCGGCACCTCCTCGCGCTCGAGGGCCGATTTTTTAAAGACCTTCCGCTCTTTGCGCGTCGTCGGGGCGGGTTGGGTCTGCGGCTGGGGGCCGAAGGCCACGCCGGCCAGCACACCGACGGTCAACAGAATGTAAACGGCTTTGCAATTTCGCATGTTCTTAAATCCTGCGTGAGATTCTATCTTAACCGACGGGTGTGCGATGCGAAAGTTCCACCCCTCAAACAATTGCGTCGAAGATTTTCGGCAGGTCGGCGGGCGCGGCGATGGTGGTGACGTATTTGCCCGCGCGGGGCTTGGCGGCCGTGATGGTGTCTATGACGGCCCGCCAGTGTTCGCCCACGCAGACCAGCGGGCGGGGGGTGGTTAGTTTCTTGGCGAGCATCTCCCACGCGGTGGCAAGTTCGGCAAGAGTGCCGGTCGCCCCTGGCAGGACTATATAGCCGGCGTTTCCCCTGTCTTCAACGCGCCTCTGAAAATCGTTTGCAAGTCTCTATTTTACA
>CAYYMD010000066.1:0-12096 GCA_964472875.1 uncultured Planctomycetaceae bacterium | reverse complement strand
TAACGCGGCATAAAGGACAAGAAAGATCCGAGGTCCGAGATGAAAAATCCCAAACTCCAAGCCGCTCCGGAGCAGGCCAACGGGCGAAGGGCGAAGCAGCAATGCTACGGGGTTTTAACCCATGGTAGTTTATTTCACTTGCGACAGTCATTTACAGCCAAAGCAATCTGCTCATACCGCAAAATGCCTTGACAGGGTTCTCAGTATGGTGGAGATGATATAAAATAAGATATTATTATTTCCGAACGATCTTTCGAGGAAAATTACATGGAAGCGGAAAAATACATCCATCAGATCGCCGTTCCCGCCCGCGCTGCGGCGCAGGTGCTGGCCTCCACCACCGGCCAGGTCCGCGACACGGCGCTGTCGGCGGCGGCTGCCGCCCTGCGCGACGGCAAAGCTGACCTCCGGGCCGCAAACGAGAAAGACCTCGCCCGCAGCGGAGAATTCGCCCTGAGCGAGGCCATGGTCGACCGTTTGCGCCTAACCGAGGCGCGCATCGAGAAGATGGCCGCCGCGCTGGAGCAGATAGCCGCACAGACCGACCCTGTAGGGCGGGCTATAGCGGCCTATAACCGTCCCAACGGCCTGCGGATAGAAAAACGCCGCGTGCCCATAGGCGTCGTCGGAATCGTGTACGAGTCGCGGCCGAACGTCACATCAGACGCGGCGGGCCTGTGCATCAAGAGCGGAAACTCCGTCATACTCCGCGGCGGCAAGGAGGCAATCAACTCGAACCTCGCTATCGCCGAGGCGATAACAGCCGGGGTGACCTCGGCCGGCCTGCCCGCCGAAGCCGTGACCGTCATTGACTCGCCCGACCGCGAGATAGTAAACGCCATGTGCCGTGCAGAGGGAATGATAGACCTCATCATTCCCCGCGGGGGAGAAGGGCTCATACGCGCCGTCGCCGAGGCCGCCACCATCCCGGTAATCAAGCACTACGCCGGAAACTGTCACGTTTACGTTCACGGCGAGGCGGACCTCGACATGGCCGAGGAAATCGTCATGAACGCCAAGTGCCAGCGACCGGGCGTTTGCAACGCCGCCGAGACGCTCCTGGTGGATGCGACCGTGGCCGATGAATTCCTGCCCCGCATCGCAGAAAAACTGACGGCCGCCGGCGTGGAACTCCGCGGCTGCGAAAAATCGCGCAAACTTTACCCGCAGATGAAGGCCGCCGGCGAAGATGACTGGAGCGAGGAATTCCTCGATATGATACTGGCTGTAAAGGTCGTGGCCGGGCTCAGCGAGGCGATAGAGCACATAAACGCCTTCGGCTCAAACCACACAGACGCGATAGTGACCGAGTCCGTGGCCGCGGCCGGGCTGTTTACGGATGGCGTGGACTCGGCCAGTGTGATGGTCAACGCCTCCACGCGATTCAGCGACGGCGGCGAGTACGGCCTGGGCGCCGAAATCGGCATATCCACCGACAAACTCCACGCCCGCGGACCCATGGGCGCCGAAGACCTCACCACATACAAGTGGATCGTCACCGGCCGAGGACATCTGCGACAGTAAGAAAAATAAATGGCGAAATCCGACGAAGACCAACTTCTGTGTCACGGATGCAGCGCGGTGCTTGAGCCGGGCAAGGGCGACTGGTATGTCGTGCGCATTGAGGCGTTCGCCGACCCGACGCCACCTGACGTTACCGCAGAGGACCTTTCCGGCGATATAAGCGGGCAAATCGAGGAACTTGTCGAACAGATGAGGGAAATGTCGCCCCGCGACCTCATGGACCAGGTCTACCGCCGCATGACGATACACCTGTGCGGCCGGTGCTACCAAAAATGGATAGAAAACCCCGCCGGCGGTGAATAAAGAAAGTTCATCAAACTCCCCCATCATTAACGCCGCCCGGATTTTCAGTATTGCGTATAAGAAATCTTTCGTTATGCTTTCAACGTTCAACGATTTAATCATCAACAACGGAAACACCCATGGAAACATTCGACGACGAAGTACTGAAGCGAACGCACCACTGCGCACAACTGCGCGAGGATGACGTCGGGGCCGAGGTCCGCCTGTGCGGGTGGGTCCGCTCTTACCGCGACCACGGTGGTGTGGTGTTTATCGACCTGCGCGACCGCAAGGGCGTAACGCAGGTGGTTTTCGACCTGCCCGGCGAGGACGCCGATGAAAACGCACGGCAGATGTACAAAACCGCCCGCGCCCTGCGGAACGAGTGGGTGATAGCGATATCCGGACGGGTCCGACCCCGCGGGCCGGAGCGCGAAAACCCCAAGCTGCCCACCGGCAAGATAGAGGTCGTGGCCGACTCGCTGGCCGTGCTTAACAGGTCAGAGACCGTTCCGTTTTCACCGGACGAATACACCGACGTTTCCGAGGAGACGCGGCTGCGATACCGTTACATTGATATCCGCCGCGGCGAAATGACCCGTGCGCTCCGCATGCGGCACCGGATATGCCGTGCCGCCCGCGAGGCGCTGGACGCGGCCGACTTTACGGAAATCGAAACGCCGTTCCTTACCAAGTCCACCCCGGAAGGCGCGCGCGACTTCCTTGTCCCCTCGCGCATCCAGCAGGGCAAGTTCTACGCCCTGCCGCAGAGTCCGCAACTGTTCAAGCAGTTGCTGATGGTCGCCGGCATGGACCGCTACTACCAGATTGTCCGCTGCTTCCGCGACGAGGACCTCCGCGCCGACCGCCAGCCGGAGTTCACGCAACTGGACCTGGAGATGTCTTTCGTTAGCGAGTCCGACGTAATGGATATTACCAACTGCGTGCTGCGCGCGGCGTGCGATGTCGCCGGCGTGGCTTTTCCCGGCGAGGTGCCGGTGATGTCGTATGACGAGGCGATGTCGCGCTTCGGAACGGACCGCCCGGACCTGCGATTTGGCATGGAACTGGTGGATATCTGCGACCTGGCCGGGCGGACGGAGTTCGGTGTGTTCACCGGGGCTCTGGGCGCCGGCGGGGTGGTAAAGTGCATCCGCGTGCCCGGCGGCGGCGAAATGACACGCAAGGACACCGACGCACTTGCCGACTGGGCAAAGGGCCTCGGCGGCAAGGGCCTGGCGGTCACCAAGGTCGGCGAAGGTAAACTGGAAACCGGCATCGCCAAGTTCGTCGCGCCCATAGCCGATAAGTTAATCGAGCGAACCGGCGCACAGGCGGGCGACCTGTTATGTTTCGGGGCCGACAAGCCGAAAATTGTCAACCGCATCCTGGGCGAGTTGCGCTGCAAAATGGCCGCCGAGCGGGGCATGATTCCGGAAGGCCAGTACCGCTGGACATGGATTGTCGACTGGCCGCTGGTCGAGTGGAGCGAGGATGAAGGCCGATGGTACAGTCTGCACCACCCGTTCACCTCACCCCGGCCGGAGGATATCGAGAAGCTCGCCACCGCCCCGGGCTCGGCCCGGGCGAGGGCTTATGACATTGTCTGCAACGGCAGCGAACTGGGCGGCGGGTCCATCCGTATTCACAACCCGGACGTGCAGGGCCGCGTGTTCGAGATGCTCGGCATCGGCGAAGCCGAGGCGAAAGAAAGGTTCGGGTTTCTGCTGGAGGCGCTGCGCTACGGCGCGCCGCCGCACGGGGGCATAGCACTTGGCCTGGACCGCATGGTGACGATGCTCACCGGCGCCTCATCCATCCGCGACGTCATCGCGTTCCCCAAGACGCAGCGGGCGGTATGTCCGCTTACCGGCGCGCCGGCGGAAGTGGACGACGAGCAACTGGCCGAACTCGATATCCGCATCATCGAAAAACCCGACTGATATCGAAGATGGATTGCTGAAAATTTGTAAAATCAGGTTACAATATAAGCGGCGTAATTTCCGGATTTAGAATTCCGTATTTCGGAGATTTTACAATTCGGGGCGTGGCGCAGCTTGGTAGCGCGCCTGCTTTGGGAGCAGGAAGTCGCTGGTTCAAATCCAGTCGCCCCGATTTTTCATAAGTGTTCGTATTTGAAGTATTTATAGAATTTTTTGTGTTTGCTGGAAACCTCCAAATTTCCGTGTTTTTTGCCGAGTTGTGCACAAAGTTGGGTACAAACTCCCATCGATTCTTTGGCTGCGGCCTCGAAATCACTCTCGCTGACCTTGAGGTAATAAACTTGTGTCGTGGCGATATTGGCGCTGCCGTTAGCAACTGAGAGAATTCATCAATGCTCACATAATGCCATTCTTTCGGAGGAGGTGGGGAATCGGCCAGCCGGTCAAACGGATTGAACAGGAGAATATCGCCTTAACACAATCTTAACTTGTTCATTACATATATCTTGTCTACCATAATTACCAAATTTCAAATGAGAAACGGTATAGACAATGCGTATACATACTTCGCCGCCGATTCGCTGCTCAAACGTCTGCGAAAACTCGTAAAGAGAATACCCGATGTGCGCCGCCAAACGGATGAATCCGACATCGAGCCGGTGCACAAGATGCGTGTGGCCGCCCGCCGGCTCCGCGCGGCGCTGACCGTCTTCAAGGAGCCCCTGCCGACCAAGCAGCGCAAACAGTGGCAGAAAATGATCAAGTCCGTCAGGTCGTCGCTGGGGACCGCGCGCGACCTCGATGTCCAGATAGAATTTCTCAGAAAATTCATCGCCCGCACCAGTGCCGGCGGCAGCCCCGAAGATCTCAACGAACTTCTGCAATGGCTCCGAGCGCGGCGGGAACAAGTCCGGCCCCAACTGGCGAAGACCATGGACGAACTCGAGGACGACCCCACGCTTCAACATATGGAGATAACCCTTAGAATCCTCCGGACCAGCGCGAAGAAAAAACTACCGACAAGGTCTCCCTTTTCGTCACCGACCTACGACGGCGCCAGGTTGCTCGCCGGCAGAAAGATATTAAAACGTATCGAGAAATTTCTCGCCTTCGAGCCGTTCGTCGTAATGCCGGATGCGCAGGAAAAACATCACAAAATGCGTATCGCCGGAAAGAAACTTCGCTACACGATGGAAATTTTTAATTCACTGTGGGGCAGACGTTTAACCAAGCCGATTAACCGTATGAAGAAATACCAGGACCTGCTCGGCGACAGGCAGGACTGCGTAGTCTGGCTGAAATTGCTCGGCGAGTTTTCGTCGGAATACGACAGGGAAATGGCTGACGGCGTGGAAAGTCTCCACCAGGACTGCGCAAATCGATACAAAATGCTTTATGACGAATTCCACAAGTTCCACAGGACGCTTCAGAGAAGAAATTTCTGGGAATACTTGCACGGGATACTGCTTGCTGATTCCGACAGTCCGCCCCAGGATGAGCAGAACCGGACAAATGCAGTTATAGAAGGAGCCGGCAGGTGAAAATTGCACTTCTTGCCGATGCACACGCCAACCTCGAGGCCCTTAAGGCGGTGCTGGCCGACGCCCGACGAAGAAAGTGCGACGCCATATGGTACCTGGGCGATTTTGTCGGTTACGGCCCGCGGCCGGACCAGACCACTCTCACCCTGGCCGGAGAAGCGCAGGTCAGCATTATCGGCAATTATGACCTCAAGGTGCTCAGCATCGCCGGCCCGCCGGCCAAACACCCCTCACCCAAGCGCCCCATAAAGCGATTCGCCTTTCAATGGGCATTTAGAAAACTCTCGCAGGAGGCCAGGGAATACCTCGGCCGACTTCCCGAAACGTGCCGGATAGAATGCGGCGGGGTGAAATTTCTGCTGGTCCACGCCAGCCAGGATTCCAACGAAGAAAGCATAACCGACGAAACGCCCGAACCTCGCCTGGAAGAGTTGGCGCGGAACGCCCAGGCCAGGGTGGTGCTTTTCGGCCACACGCACAGTCAGACGGACCGCACGGCCGGGGGCGTAAGGTTCGTTAACCCCGGCAGCATCGGCCGGGCCGAAGGCGGCGACCCGGCCGCACGATACGCGACGATTGAAGTCAAAGACGGCAAGCCCGAAGTCCGGTTTCACGCCGTCGAATACGACGCTCAGGCCACCGCGGAGGACTGCCGCCGCCGGGGCCTGGCCGAATCGCTGGCACAGGTCTTCATCCGCGGGCACGAGCTCAAACGTGTCGTAGAGTTTATGGCCGAGGAGGGCCATCTTCATCACGGCGAATATGAGGAAGATACCCGCCTCGAGCCGGTGCTGAATCTGGCCGGGCGCTGCCGGTTCGACCAGGAGCACTCGCGGCACGTAACCAAACTGGCCCTGATGCTTTTCGACGAATTGACCGGCCAGCACGGAATGGGGCGGCGCGGCAGGTTCCTTCTTCAGTGCGCGGGCTTGCTCCATGACATCGGTTGGCTGGCCGGCAGGCGCCAGCACCACAAGACGGCGCGAAACTATATACTCTCGGCCGACGAACTGCCGTTCGACGAAAGGGGCCGCCGGATAGTTGCCCTGACCGCGCGGTATCACCGCAAGTCAACGCCGCATCCGCGGCATGAAGATTTTGCTGCACTGGACTACGCTGACCAGTACACTATAAAAATGCTGGGCGGCTTCCTCCGCGTAGCCGACGGCCTGGACGACTCCCATCTGTGCAACGTGGTCGCCCTTCGGTGTCGTGTGCAGCCGGAGGTGCTACAGATTCTTATAACGGCCGAGGATGAGGCGCAAGAGGAAATCGCCTCCGCCACGAAAAAGGCGGACCTTTTAGAACAGGCAATGCACAGGAAAATACAGATACTCCACCGCGCCGGCGGCGACCGGGAGCAATAGCCCCTATAACAAGTGCCCGCTTAGCCAATTGACGTTCGGCCGGCAGGCCAGCAAACACAATGGCGAACGAAACCGAAAAACCCGCAGTGACGACGCTGGGTGTCATTGACATCGGCACGAATTCAATCCGTCTCAATATCGCCGAGTTACAGGGCGACGGAACCACGGCGATACTGGAGCGGGCGCGGCGGCCGGTGCGCCTTGGCCGCGACACGTTCGTGCGCGGGCAAATCTCCAGGAGCACAATGAATGCCGCAATCGCCATTCTTCGTGATTATAAAAATATTCTCGAGACCTACCGCGTCGACAGGGTCCGAACCGTGGCCACCAGCGCGGTGCGGGAGGCCACCAACACCGACGCTTTCGTCGACAGGGTGTTCGTGTCGGTCGGGCTGGACGCGGAGGTAATCGAGCCCACGGAGGAACTCCGCCTGACGGTTCGCGCCGTCCGCCGCGCGGCAGGCGAGAAGCATCTGCAAAAAGGCCACGCCCTGATACTGGACGTCGGCGGCGGCAGCACGCTGGCGGGACTTCTGAAAAACGGGCAGTTGATAAACTCCGGCAGTTATGCGCTGGGGTCCATCCGGCTGCAGGAGGCACTGGAAACGGCCGCCGAACCGCCCCATCGCGCCGCGGACATGCTTCGCCAGCAAATCGGTTCGGTGGTGGCGGCCATGAAAGATTCGTTGCCGCTGAACAAGGTCCGCACGGTAATCGCCGTAGGCGGCGACGCCCGCTTCGCCGCATCGCAGGCCGGCAAGGAAGGGCCGACCGAACACGTCAGCATCCTGGACAGGGAGGATCTTAAAGCCCTGATTTCCGGGTGCACCGAGCACTCGCCGGCAAGACTCGCCAAAAAATACCGCCTTCCCTTCGCCGAGGCCGAGACGATAGTGCCGGCCCTGCTGGTCCTGCAGTCGGTGGTGGGCGCAACCGGCGCACGGCAAATTGACGTGGCCGACGTCTCGATGCGTGACGGCATTCTCATGGAGATGGCCGGCGAGGCCACCGGCCGGAAGGACAGCGAAGTCTTCGCGGAGATATTCCTGGCCGCCCGCACACTGGCCCAGAGATATCACTGCGATATGGAACACGCTGACCACGTAATGGAGCTTGCTACCGGCTTATACGACAAACTGGAATCGGAACTTCGCCTGCCTCCCCGCTGTCGCATGCTGCTGGAGGTGGCGGCGATACTGCACGAGGTGGGCGGGTTCATAAGCGGCCGGGCCCATCACAAACATTCGTACTACATCCTGTCCAACTCGGAGATATTCGGCCTGCGGGCCGACGAAAAGGAAATCGTCGCCAACACCGCAAGATACCACCGCCGCAGCATGCCCAAAAAGAGCCACCTGCCATACGTAACCCTTTCCCGTGAGAATCGGGTGATAGTAAGCAAACTGGCGGCGATACTCCGCGTGGCCGACGCACTCGACCGCGGCCACTGCCGGCACGTATCGGACTTAACTGTCGAAAGAAGCAACGACGAGTTTATACTGCACATTCCAGGGGCTACTGACCTCGCCCTGGAGCGAAGGGCGCTGGAAAGAAAGGCCGACCTGTTCGAAGACATCTTCGGCCTCAAGGTCCGCCTTGAGGAAGGGTAAACCGCAAGGGCGAATTAATGGCTGAAAAGAGAAGTAAAAAATCAGGCGACGCCGAAAATCTCCACTCGCCCGAGCTGTACGTGAACCGCGAACTGAGCTGGCTCGAGTTCAACCATCGCGTCCTGCACGAGGGCACGCGTGCGGATGTGCCGCCGCTGGAGCGGCTGAAATTCCTGGCGATTACCGGCTCAAACCTTGATGAGTTTTTCATGGTGCGCGTGGCCGGGCTTGTCCAGGCGCGCCAGAGCGGTTTGCGCAGGAAGGACACATCCGGCATGACGCCGGCCGCCCAGCTGAAGGCCATCCGCTCGCGCGTACTGCAGATGTATGCCGACCACGCCGTCGCCCTGGCGGATGTGGTCGAGATCCTTTCCGCCGAAGGCGTGCACCTGCTGCGGCGGAACCGGTGGGACGAAAACCAGCGGGAATACCTCCGCGATTATTTCCATCGCGAGGTTCTGCCGGTTATCACTCCGCTGGCAGTGGAGCAAATGCACCCCAAGCCGTTGCTGTCGGGTCTTCGGCTCAATCTTGCTGCCGCGATTGAACCCGAGCGGGAAGACGACCAGCCGCAAACGGCGATCGTATCACTGCCGAGGCCGTTGCCGCGATTCATCACTATTCCGGCCGAAAAAGACCTGCACCTGGCGTTTCTGGAAGACGTGCTTGCCGAAAACGCCGCCGCGATTTTCGGCGGCCGCCGCGTGCTCGCCACGTCACTTTTCCGCATAACCCGAGACTCGGACTTAACCGTCGACGAGGACGAAGCCGGCGACCTGCTGGAGTCCATGGAGGAAGTCATCTCCCAGCGAAAGCGCCGCGGCGTGGTCCGACTGGAGATAAGCGCCTCGCCGGATAAGACCATCAAGCGTTCGCTGATAAACATGTTCGAGGTCGGCAACGACCGCATTTACGAAATAAGCGGAATGCTCGGCGCCCGCGACCTGATGGACATAACCACCCGCCCGGGCCTGGACCGGCTCAAATACGAAGACTGGCCGCCGCAGCAGCCGCTGGACATGCTCGAGGAAGATGACCCGTTCGAAGTCATGGCCGAGCGAGACGTTATGCTGTACCTTCCCTACGAGAAATTCGACCCGGTAATCCGCCTGCTCCAGCAGGCCGCCGACGACCCCCAGACGCTGGCAATAAAAATGACCCTCTACCGCACCACGGGCGATTCGCCAATTATCGAGGCGCTGATGCGGGCGGCCGACAGCGGAAAACAGGTGACCGTGCTGGTGGAGCTGAAGGCGCGGTTCGACGAGGCCCGCAACGTCGAGTGGGCCCGCGCACTGGAAGACGTCGGATGCGACGTAATCTACGGCGTGGCTGGCCTGAAAACCCACGCCAAGTGCCTCCTGATAATCCGGCGCCAAAAACACGGCATCCGCAGATACCTGCAACTGTCCACCGGCAATTATAACGAAAAGACCGCGCGGCTTTATTCCGACATCGCAATTATGACCACCGACCGCGAGACGGCCACGGATGTGGCCAATTTCTTCAACCTGCTCACCGGGTACTCCCAGCCGGTGGACGGGAACAAAATCCACATCGCGCCCATGGGCCTCAAGCAGCGGTTCATCGACCTCATCGAACGCGAAATTCAGTCATCCACGCGCGAGCAGCCGGGGCTGATAATGGCCAAGGTCAACTCGCTTGAGTGTCCGGACATCTGCCGCGCACTTTACCGCGCAGGCCGTGCGGGCGTTAAGGTTATGCTGAACGTCCGCGGAATATGCTGCCTTCGGCCGGGCGTCGAGGGCGTCTCGGACAATATCGAGGTGCGCTCAATTATAGACCGCTACCTCGAACACGCCCGCATGTACTACTTCCGCAACGCCGGCCGGGAGGAAGTCTACCTCTCCAGCGCCGACTGGATGATCCGAAACCTGCAAAAGCGACTGGAGATTCTCTTTCCCGTGCTTTCACAGGAGCACAAAAACCGACTCATCGGCGCACTGAAAACCTACTTCGCCGATAATGTCAAAGCTCACCGCATGCTGCCCGACGGCGGTTGGCAGCCGCTGACGCCGGGCAAAAAACGCATCCGCGCGCAGGAAGAATTGTACAAAGACGCGGTCGAGGTTATACAGGCATCCATGCATGCCCGCTTGCGCTTCCACCCCCAGCGCAAACGCAGAGGAGACAAACTCACCAGGTAAACCGTCCGCTCCGGGGTGTTGACTTGCCGCCTCGGCGCGTGGACAATGCCTTAGGCATAAAACAATGGCTAACGCAAAGCGCATAGGAATACTGACCAGCGGGGGTGACTGCCCGGGTCTCAACGCCGCCATCCGCGGCGTCTGCCGCGCCGGGCAGGACATCTACGGCATGCACTTTGTCGGCTTCCGCGACGGCTTCCGCGGGCTTGTCCACAACCGCAGCGTCGAACTGGAAAGCCACGCCCTGTCGGGCATACTCACCGACGGCGGGACCATCCTGGGCACCAGCCGCGATAAGCCGCACAAGATGGAAATCGGCGGCAAGGTCCGCGACATGACGGATGCGGCCGTGGAAACATACCAGCGGCACCACCTCGACGCGCTGGTGTGCATCGGCGGCGGTGGAACGCAGAAAAACGCCCTTCGCCTCCAGAAGGCAGGCATAAAGGTCGTCACGTTGCCCAAGACCATCGACAACGACGTTGCCCACACCGACGTGTCGTTCGGGTTCGACACGGCCATGGGCATCGTTGCAGAGTCCATCGACCGCCTGCACTCCACGGCCATGAGCCACGGCAGGATTATACTGGTAGAGGTCATGGGCCACCGCGCCGGCTGGCTGGCGCTAGGCGCGGGCATCGCCGGCGGCGCGGATGTGATACTTATCCCCGAGATACCCTACGACGAGGAAACCGTGGCCGAGGCGTTCGTCCGCCGCACGCGACAGGGTAAAACGTTCAG
This sequence comes from uncultured Planctomycetaceae bacterium, assembly GCA_964472875.1. Classification (GTDB taxonomy): domain Bacteria; phylum Planctomycetota; class Phycisphaerae; order SM23-33; family SM23-33; genus CAYYMD01. Next base: position 920 of record CAYYMD010000066.1, on the reverse strand, counting down.
CATTGTTGTCGTGGCCGAAAGCGCCATGTCCCAGAAGCAGGCGAAGACCGTCAGCAAACTCGTCGAGGACAAGAAGAACGCCAAGTCCAAGTCCAAGAAGCGTGACGCCTCCGCCCGCCTGGACGAGTTTCATCAGCAGCACCTGCGGCACACGGTGGATTTGGGCGGCAAACTGCAGGAGATGACCGGCCTTGAGGCGAAAATCAGCGTCCTGGGTCATTTGCAGCGCGGAGGCACGCCCTCGGCCGGCGACCGCCTGCTTGCCACGCGGCTGGGCACCGCGTGCGCGGAGTTCCTCAGCAAGGGCGGCTACGGCGCGATGATAGCCACGCGCGGCCAGGACACAGAACCTGTCCCGCTGGAGGAAGTCGCCGGTGAGAAAAACCTCGTCCCTCCCGACCACCCCTGGGTCACCACCGCCCGCCGCGTCGGAACGTGTATGGGGGATTAAACAACTCAAATTGACCGGTTTTTTTCTCGTCACAACATTTATGATCGTCATGCTCTGCGCGCGCAACGGCGCGGGAAAATTCGACATTTGCGGGAAAAAAATAAAATTTTTTATCTTATGACTCAGCAGGGGTTTAGCGATTCCGTAGGCGCCCGCCAGGCGCGGTTTGCGCGCGCAAAGATGATGTTTCGTCCAAGTATGGAGAGACAATTAATTTCGGATTTATAATTTCGGATTTCGGAATATGAATAAAAAAATACGAAATTCTAATATCGAAATACGAAACAAATACGAAACACGAAGCACGAAATGCGAAACAAGCACGAAATCTCAAATGCCCAAAACGCCGCCACGGCAAGCCCCGCATGTGAATGCGGGGATAATAACCACGGTATATGTGGGACGCCGAAAAACTATCCCCCGCTTGACAGCGGGGGCTTACAAACGCAGGCGAACGGACGGCCGGCCG
>CAYYMD010000065.1:0-12980 GCA_964472875.1 uncultured Planctomycetaceae bacterium | reverse complement strand
TACCGAATCTCCGCCCTCAAAAACGGAGCGGACGAAATTCAAATTACTCTTCTTCTTCCTCTGTTTTCTTAGAGGCCGCGATAATCTGCTGCTGAACGTTTCCGGGCACGGGGTCGTAGTGGCTGAATTCCATCGTGTAACTGCCCTGCCCGCCCGTGACCGAACGCAGCTGGCTGTTGTATTGCATGACCTCGGCCAGCGGCGCCACCGCGCGTATCACGCACATTCCGCCGCCCAGCATGTCCTGTCCCTGAATGCGGCCGCGCCTGCTGGATAAGTCCGAGGCGATGTCACCCATGTGATCCTGGGGAACGGTTATTTCCATGTTGACCACCGGCTCGAGAATGACCGGCTTGGCCTTGTTTATGGCGTCCATCAAGGCGTACTTGCCGGCCGTGCGGAAGGCCACTTCCTTGGAGTCAACCGGATGGTGCTTGCCGTCGGTAATCGCCACGCGGATGTCCTGCATGGGATATCCCGCGACGGCACCGGCCGATGTAACGTCCTGGACGCCCTTTTCGATGGCCGGGAGGAACTGCCTCGGTATGGATTCTCCGAAAAGTTCATCGAGAAATTCGTATCCGCCGCCGCGCTCCAGGGGCTCCACACGCAAAAATACTTCGCCGAACTGCCCCGCCCCGCCGGTCTGCTTCTTGTGGCGGTAATGGCCGTCGGCCTTTGCGGTAATCGTCTCGCGATAGGGAATCTTGGGCGGCTTGGTATCGACCTCGAGGTCGAAACGATTCTTCATCTTGGCCAGCATCACCCGCAGGTGCAGATCACCTATACCGGATATGACCGTCTCATTAGTCTGGGCATCGCGATTGACGGCGAAGGTGGCGTCTTCCTCGGACAATTTGGTCAGGGCGAGCGATATCTTCTGCTCGTCGCCGCGGGTCTTGGGCTCCACAGCAAGCGAGAACATCGGCGTCGGTGTCGGCGCCGACGGCCGCGTGAGCGTCTCCTGGCCGGACCGAAGCACATCGCCGAACTGTATCTCCTCGACCTTGGCCAGTGCGATAATATCGCCGGCGACGGCCTGCTTGACTTCCTCCGTCTCCCTGCACTGGACCTTGAACATGTGGTTTATCTTGTGGGCCTTGCGGTCGTCATGGAGGAAATATTCGGTATCGGGCGTGACCGTGCCCTGCAAAACACGCACCCAGGCAAGTTTGCCCACGAAGGGGTCCGTGGATATTTTGAACGCCTGGGCCATAAACGGCGCATCAGGGTCCGACTTTATCGGAACTTCCGTCGGCTCTTCACCTTCCTGTTCCGCCGGCTTGTAAGCCGGTTGCAGTTGTACGTCGGCAGGCGAGGGGAAATAATTCGCCACGGCGTCCATGAATTCCTTCACGCCGACTTCCGCCTTCGTGGCCGTAAACAGCACCGGAACAACCGTGCCGGAACACATTGCACTGGCGAAGGCGGCCCAGAGTTTCTCGGGCGGAATTTCCTCCCCGCCAAGATAGGCCTCCATAAGTTCGTCGTCGGCCTCGATTATATTTTCGGTAATCTGTGTATGTGCATCGGACACATCGCCGAAATCGGCGTCGCCCTCCTGGGCGGTGAAGCAGTCCAGCACGGCAGTGCCACCGCCGGTGGGCAGATTCATCGGCCGGCACGCTTTGCCGAACGTCTCGTTTATTTCGCCCATCAGGCGCTGCATATCCACATTGTCGCCGTCGATCTTGTTAATAACAACGGCCAGCGGCATTCCCGCCTGCTTCGCTATTTTGAACAGGCGGCGTGTGTTGACCTCGATGCCCGCCGTGGCTGAGACAACAATGACGGCCACGTCGGCTCCCCCCATCGAACTTGCCGCGCCGCCGATAAAATCGGGGTAACCCGGCGTGTCTATGAGGTTTATCGTCTTACCTGCGTGCGTAAGGTGTGCGGCCGTGGGGTCTACCGAGTGCTGGCGATCCTTCTCGATGTCGGTGTAATCCATGTGGCTGGTGCCATCTTCCACCGAGCCGAGTCGTCCGGTCACGCCGGCGGCGTGCAGCATGGCTTCGCACAGCGTGGTCTTACCCGCTCCGCCGTGTCCGAGTATTACGATATTCCTAATTTCTTGTGGTTTGGAAACCGGCATAATCCTCTCCCATGGGCGCTGGTAGAGCCGCCCGCATCTTAATGAATTTTACGAGTATAATAATCAAACCGCATAAAGCAAGTAAAAAGAATACGCCCGTCGCCGCGATTAAGGCAGACAATTTAACGGTCCCGGAATCGAATTCCGCTCGACGACGACTAAAAAGAAACCAGGCACTACCAGATGAAGGTGCTGCCCAAGGAATCAACCTGTTCCCAGACAGTGCGGGCGAGTTCTTCATCCCCCTGGACTCCCCCGGGGAGTTCGGCAAGTTTTTGTTTCCATGGAATGCAGACGTTCGGCGAATTCTTTTGGCCGGTGGTGAAGTTAATTCCGGGCAGATTCTTATCCTCGTCCGTCGGCGCCGGCGGTTCGTCGGACATGTCGTTATCGCCCGTATACACGCCGTATTCGCGGGTAAAATCGGTCAGGGCCCGCAGGTTCTCGGGCTTGACGTCGTTCTGCATTATCGCGCCCGCATCCATGATATATCCGCCGTCGGCGGCCACGCCGTCTATCACCTCTTTACATGCGCGACGCACCTCATCAGGCGTTCCGAAACTGAGTATTGAATTATGTATACCGCCGCTGATGCAGAACTTGTCGCCGAGCACCTCGTGTGTCTTGAAAATATCGCCCTTGTCGACGTGATAGACTATGGACCTTTCAGGCAGTTCGGCGAACCGCTCGAGATGGGCGCCCCAGTCGCCTTCGGCATAGAAGAGCGTCTGATGTCCGTTCTTCCACAATTCCTCGATTACAGGCCGCAGCGTCGGCCAGTAGTGCGACTCGAACTGGTCCGGCGTGACGAACGGCACGCAGCCCCGGTGCATCCAGAAGCCGACGGGGACGTTACCCGAAGGATCGGCAGTCTGAAGCGCCACGTTACAAACGTGCGGCATGATGGCCTCGGCCGCGGCGAGGACCTTCTCAGGCCTTTCCATCATGTCCATGGTCAAACCGATATATCCCCTGAGCTTGTCGGCGATAATGTCGAAGGGTGATTTCAGTATCCCCGCAAGGGCCGGCACGGTGCCCGCTTGCTCTTTCATCACCCCTACCTGCCGGCCGAGGTCCGAAAAATACTGCATCATCGCCATGCCGCCCTTGACCAGCGCAACGTTGTTTCGGTAAGAGGAACCTCCTCCGGGCCGGCAGACTTCCGTGGACACCCTCGGCAGCCATACCTCGTACAGGAAACCGGTGGGGTCGTCAATGAGTGCGTCGTACTCGTCGGGCTTCATGAAGGCGTCTTCTTCCGGCGGTTCGCGGTACTGGAAGCCGAAATCGGGCTCGACGTCTATCCCCGGAATGCCGTAATACTTCAGTCCTATCGCCTGTGTCATGCCGGTCCAAACGTAGACCATATTCGGCACCATTGCATCCCAGTCGAATTCTTTCGCGCATCTAAGCGCTGCGTCAAACGCCTTTTTGTAGTCGTGCGTTATATCCTGACACGTCCAGCCGCAGTAAGCCGAAGTGAACTCGGCCACGAGCGGGCGTATGGGTATCATATCCGGCTTTTCGTTACGCATGGCGGTAACGAACCGCTCCAGCCGCCGTTGGTAAAGTTGCTGAACATCTCCTCGACCGCTACGCGGAACGGTTTCATTGTTTTGTGATTCATTTTTCATTTAGTAACCTTTGTTTTAAACCGGTCTTTGTTTTCTCCGGTACGTCAACTAATTACATATGCAGCTTATTTGAAGTTTCTTAGCATAAACATCGATTGGAGCAAAACAATAAAAAGTGTTACGGATATATGCTCTGCTGAAAACCCCGCATTTAATTTATGACTGATTCGGTTAACTATTCTTGACAATATCGCGCAGAGGCATATGCTGTTGAGGTTTGATTAACATGCCAAGCGAAAACATAACAGTAATCGGCCTGCAGTGGGGTGACGAGGGCAAAGGCAAAATCGTCGATGCCCTGGCCGGCAAGTGCCGGTACGTCGCCCGTTTCTGCGGGGGCGCCAATGCCGGGCACACCGTCGAAGTCGGCGGCGAGAAATTCGCCCTGCACCTGATTCCCTCCGGCATACTACACGATGGCGTATGCAACGTCGTCGGCAACGGTGTGGTATTCGACCCGCAGGTTGCTCTGGAGGAAATCGACGGTCTGCAAAAACGCAACGTGTCGGTCAGCGCGGAGAATTTACGAATAAGCGCGGCCGCACACGCCGTGATGCCATACCATAAACTCCAGGACTCCCTCAGCGAAAAACGCCTGGCCGGGGCGAAGATCGGCACCACCGCCCGCGGGATAGGCCCCTGCTACAGCGACAAGGCCAACCGCAGCACGGCAGTGCGCGTGGGCGAACTGACGCAGCCCGATGCCCTGGCCGAGAAACTCGCCCACGTGATCGAGATAAAGAACAAGGTTTTCTCGGCCCTGTACGGGGCCGATCCCCTCGACGCCCGTGCTGTGGCCGATGAATATGCCGAGTACGGCCGGCGGCTGGCCCCCATGATATGCAACGCATCCGCGATGCTGCGGGATGCTTGTAATGCGGGCGAGCCGATACTTTTTGAGGGCGGACAGGGCAGCATGCTCGACGTCGATCACGGCACATACCCGTTCGTCACCAGTTCGGCCGTGACCGCCTGCGGTGTGACAACAGGCGCGGGCGTGCCGCCTAAATGCGTGGGCACGGTCATCGGCGTGGTAAAGTCGTATACGTCGCGAGTCGGCGCAGGACCTTTCCCTACCGAGCAGGACAACGACATAGGCGATTACCTCCGCAGGCGCGGCAACGAGTACGGCACAACGACCGGCCGGCCCAGGCGATGTGGATGGTTCGACGCGTTCGCCGTGAAGTATGCCACGGAACTGTCCGGTGTTGATGAACTGGCGCTGTCCCTGCTGGATGTGCCGAGCGGACTGGACGAAATCAAAATCTGCACCGGCTACGAGGTTGGCGGCCGGGAACTGGAATATTTCGACCCGGACCTGATGGCCGAGGCCAGGTGCCGCTACGAAACCCTGCCGGGATGGAGCGAGGATATCTCCGGCTGTCGCAGGTTCGACGAACTGCCCGCCGCAGCGCAGGACTACATCAGCCGCGTCGAAGAACTGGTCGAAAGGCCGGTGGGCATCGTAAGCGTCGGCGCCGACCGCGAGGCCACCATGTCGCACCACACCAAACTTGCTGACCTGGATGAACAATGGCGACGATAGCACAAAAACGCGCCGCCTCATGCGATGAACTCGGTATACCCCAGGAGCGATTCCCGCGGTCCGTTGCGATTATCATGGACGGCAACGGACGCTGGGCCCGCGGCCGCAACCTGCCCAGGGTCGAAGGCCACAAACGCGGCGCGGACGTGGCCAGGAACATTGTAACCGAGGCCTCGGACATAGGCCTCGAGGCGATTACGCTGTATGCCTTCTCCATCGAGAACTGGTCACGGCCGGAAAACGAGGTAAACGCCCTGATGGGCCTCTATGCAGAATATCTCGCCCGCGACCGCCAGACGCTCATAGACAATAACATACACCTGGTTCACCTCGGTCGGCGCAGCGGGCTGCCGCAATCGGTCCTGGATGAACTGGACGAATCGATAAGGGTTACGGCGGAAAATACCGGAACGAAACTCTGCCTGGCGATAAACTATTCCGGCCGCTGCGAAATAACGGACGCCGTGCGAAAAATAGCAGCCCGCGTGGAGCAGGGCGAAATCGACGCGGACGGGATCGACGAATCGCTCATTTCGCAATCGCTTTATACCGAAGACCTGCCCGATCCCGACCTGCTGATTCGCACCTCTGGCGAGAGTCGGCTGAGCAATTTCCTGCTGTGGCAGATTTCCTATGCCGAATTGTACGTTACGGATGTTTACTGGCCGGACTTCGACGGCAACGAACTCCGCAAGGCCATCAGCGAATACGCCTCCCGTCACCGCCGCTTCGGCAGTTTAAACGACTCGAATACATAAAATTGCAAATTGGTTCTGGCGGATACCGCTCTTATAAGCGGACAAATATAGAAACGTTACGTCATGATAAAAATCACACGGAATATCAGCATAGATGAGGATGACGTGGATGTGGAGTTTATCCGCTCGACCGGCCCGGGCGGGCAGAATGTAAACAAGGTGGCCACGGCCGTGCGACTGACGTTCGACGTGGACGCCGCATCGCTTCCGCAGCAGGTCAAGGACCGCCTGAGGAAACTGGCCGGTAACCGCATCAGCAAAGACGGGGAACTGATTATCGAGGCCCGCCGCTACCGCAGCCAGAAACGCAACCGCGACGATGCGTTCGGCCGGCTTGTCAAACTCATCCGCCGCGCCGCCCGCAAACCCAAGCGCAGAAAAAAGACCCGCCCCACGGCCGCGTCAAAACGCCGCCGCCTCGAGTCCAAGCGCCGCCGCGGCAAAACCAAGCAACTCCGCAAAAAGCCCAAACTCGAAGAGTAATCACCGCCTCAGGCGCATGATAAGCCACATGACCAGCGTCAGGATAATCGACAGCACCACGCACGTGCCGACAGGCAGATATACCCGCCAGTTCTTCCCGCCGAATGATACATCCCCGGGCAGTCGGCCAAGCCCCAGCCGCCCCGCCAGGTACATTATCCCGCCAACCACGGCCAGCGCCGCGCCGAACAAAAACACCAACTTGCCCAACTGCTGAAGCATTGCGGTAAAATTATAACACACGACCTTCCCGCCAATCAGGAGAAAGGACGCCGAAATATCGCAGATAACCTGAAAATCCGGACGTTCTCACATCCGCCGCGGCATCAACACTGGAAATCCAAGCACAAATCGCGCCTAATACCGTCATGATTAAACGCATTATATTCGGTCTGCTGATGATAATTCTTGTCGCCGGCCTGCTTTGGTTCGACTGGCACCTGGAATGGAACCTCGGTTATCCCATCGTGGGACTGCCGGTTTCCATCCTGATGATGCTGCTGCTGGCGGCCGGATTTTTCGAGATGGTGCTGATGGCCGCCAAGGCCCGGCTGGACCTGCTGGTCTTCTCCGGCGTGGTGGGCACGTGTATGCTGGGTACGTTCCCGCTGTGGCGGCAGTTCCTCTGGCCCGCTCCGGGCGAAACGGCGCTGCTGCTGGTGCTGGGAATTATCCTGATTATCGTGTTCGCTCAGCAGATGCTCCGCAAAAAGACCGGCCTGGCCTTTGTGCGAACGGCGTGCACCTTGATGGCCGTGTTCTACCTGGGCGTCGGCGGGGCCGTTATCCTCCAGATGCGCATGGACCTCGGCGTCGAGGCGCTGACCATGTTCCTGGCGACGGTGAAATTCGCCGACATCGGTGCGTACTTCGTCGGCTCGGCCATCGGCAAACACAAACTCATACCCCGCATCTCCCCCGGCAAGAGCTGGGAGGGGCTCCTGGGCGCGATAATATTCGCGGCCGGCATGGCTACCCTGGCGACGTGGTTCTTCAGCGACGTGATAGGACTGTGGATGACGCTGTGGCAGGCGGCCATCTTCGGCGCCGTCATCGCCCTGGCGGGCCAGTTCGCCGACCTGTGCGAGAGCATGCTGAAGCGCTCGGCCAACGTGAAAGACTCCGGCTCGCTGCTGCCGGAGTTCGGCGGCGTTCTGGACATAATTGACTCCCCCCTGCTGGCCGCTCCCGTGGCATACCTTGCGCTGGAGTTCTTCAGTTTAATAGCCGTCTGACGATTAATTGTGCAGTTATTCGCCTTCAGGAAACTTGTTTGGTTTGAATCACCGTGGCTGAGAAATTTTACATAATCGACGGGCACTGGCTTGCGTTCAGGGCATACTACGCGCCGTTTCGCAACCTGACAAGCCCGGCCGGCGAACCCACCAAGGCGACATACGTTTTCTCCCAGCAGATTATTTCGCTCATCCGCCAACACGAGCCGGACTACCTGGCCATGGCCGTGGACGGGCCGACCGAGAAACTAAAGCGCCGCGCCGAGTTCCCCCAGTACAAGGTCACGCGCAAACCCATGCCCGAGGACCTGCCGCCCCAACTCGACAGAATAATGCAGGTGGCCGAGGCATTCGAGATCCCCATCCTCACCTCGGAAGGTTACGAGGCCGACGACGTCATCGCCACGCTGGCCGAAAAATACGCCGGCAGGGACAAACAAATAATCATGGTCAGCCGCGACAAGGACCTCGACCAGGTAGTCTCGCCTAACATATCGCTCTACGACCCCATGAAAGACCAGCTGATAGGCCCGGACGAACTGGCCGAGCAGAAAAATTACTCGCCCGACAAAGCGGTTCAGGTCCAGGCCCTAACCGGCGACACCAGCGACAATATCCCCGGCGTGCCGGGAATCGGGCCCAAGACGGCAGTCAAACTCATCGACCAGTACGGCTCGGCCGAGGCGGTTATAGAACACGCCGACGACCTGTCGCCCAAACTGCAGAAAAATATTCTCAAGCACGCCGACGACATCCGCCGGGCCCAACGCCTCATCACGCTGGAGCGGAACGTGCCGCTGGAGGTAGACCTTTCGCAGCTGAAGCTTCGCCTCCCCCGTCCCGAAAAGGTGCGTCCACTTTTCGTCGAACTGGGCTTCAACCGCCTGCTGAAACAACTGGACGAAATGGGCGTAACCTCCGACAGCGAAAACGAGATAGCCGACGCGGCCGAACGCCTCGACGCCACCACCGCCGAGCACTTCGACTACAGGTGCGTCAACTCCGCCGAAGCACTGAAGAAACTGGCCGGCGAAATTTCATCCGCAAAGCGCCTGGCGGTGGATACCGAAACAACATCCAAAAATCCCACCCGCGCCCGACTGGTCGGCGTGTCGCTGGCGTGGGAACACGGCAAGGCGGCCTACCTGCCGGTCAAGGCGCCCCTGGGCGAGAAAACGCTTTCCCCCGGGCAGGTCCGCGACGCCATCGGCCCGATCCTTGCCGATGAAAAAATCACTAAGGTCGGCCAGAACCTCAAGTACGACATGCTCGTCCTCGACGGGGCCAAAATGCAACTGTGCGGAGAAATGTTCGACACCATGATAGCCGCCCACGTGCTGGACGCCACACGCGGCAGTTACAAACTCGACTCGCTGGCGGCCGAGTTCCTCAACCATCGCTGCATCCCCATCGAGGACCTCATCGGAACCGGCAGGAACCAAATCCTCATGGACGCCGTGCCGCTGGAGACGGTATCGCGCTACGCCGCCGAAGACGCCGACGTCGCGCTTCGCCTGGCGGATGTGCTGGACGAGCATCTCCGCCGCGAAAAACTCGATACACTCATGGCCGAACTCGAGATGCCGCTCATGCCCGTGCTGGCGGAGATGGAGAAAACCGGCATAAAGGTGGACAAGGACATCCTGTCGCGGCTGGATGAAGAATTTTCCGCCCGGGCCGACGAACTGCGGGAGATGATAATCCGCTCCGCCGGCGTGCGGTTCAACCCCGACTCGCCCAAGCAACTGTCCGAGATACTTTTCGACAAACTCGGCCTGCCCGTAACCAAAAAGACCAAGACGGGCGCCAGCACCGACTCCGGCGTGCTGGAGGAACTGGCGGCTTACCACGAAATCCCGCAACTCGTTTTGGACTACCGCCGGCTGACCAAACTCATCGGCACGTACCTCAAGGCGATTGTGGAATACGTCAATCCGCGAACCGGCCGCGTCCACACCAGTTTCCACCAGGCGGGCACGGCCACCGGCCGGCTCTCCAGCAGCGACCCCAACCTGCAGAATATACCCGTCCGCACCGAGGAAGGCAGGCAGATACGCTCGGCCTTCGTGGCCGACGACGGCTGCGTCCTGCTATCGGCGGACTATTCACAGGTCGAACTGCGCATGCTGGCGCACTTCTGCGGCGACGAGACGCTCGTTGAAGCGTTCGCCGCCGACAGGGACATTCACCGCACCGTGGCGGCCGAGGTCTTCGGCGTCGCTCTGGAGGAGGTCACGCCGCAGCAGCGGGCCAAGGCGAAGACCGTGAATTTCGGAATCATATACGGCCAGACGGCGTTCGGCCTGTCCAACACGCTGAAGATACCGCGCGGCGAGGCGAGGGACTTCATAAACGAGTACCAAAGGCGGTTCCCCAAGATTCGCGAGTTCCTGAACCAATGCGCGGCCACGGCCCGCCAGAAGGGATACGTCCGCACGATATCGGGGCGGCGGAGGAAGATTTCCGGCATAGATTCCTCGAACCCGCAGCGGCGCGCGGCCGCCGAGCGGCTGGCGATTAACTCCGTGGTGCAGGGCTCGGCCGCGGATTTGATAAAACGGGCGATGGTCAACCTCGCCGCCCGCCTGAAGCGGGAAAACAGCCCGGCCGGGATGCTGCTGCAAATCCACGACGAACTGCTGTTCGAGACGCCGGAAGATACCGTAGAGCAGCAGAAGGATATCATCACTGGCGAAATGGTCGGGGCCTACGAACTCAGCGTGCCGCCGAAGGTGGATGTCGGCATCGGCCGCAACTGGCTGGAAGCAAAGTAATTTTAGAGTCCCAAACGGGATGAAAGATAACAGCCGGAGCCCGCCTGAACTGAAGGCCGCCGATTTAATCGAAGACATGGACCCGCTCCGCATGGCACGGCGCGAGGCGTTCGATATGGTTCGCGATGACCCGAACCTCGAGCCCCCCACCACCAGCAACTGCGCAGCGAACTAATCAAAAACTACAGCGTCAAATTCCAACTCCTGGCGTGAAGCACAGAAACTATTCCTGTCGTTTCAAAACTGTCCCAGATTTTATGTCTAACGCGCCATAATTAAGTACGGCATCCCACGAACCCTTGCCGAATTCAGTCCGTAAGAATTGATTTACCAGTAATGCAAAGCATTCTTCGTAAGCACAGACACAAGCATAGACCAGCCAAAACTCATGAATGTTCCAATTATCACGTATTCCGCGAGTTTTCTCTGCCCCGGATCCCTAATCTCGCCAAAGCGAAGAATCGACTTGGCCGCAAATAAAAATCCGATAACCGCCGTTTCTCCCATGAGTATCAAAAGAAAAATTATAGCCCTTTCCAAATAGCCGATGTACCTGCCTCCGTTCTCCAAGCCCTTCGTTTCGTTTATATCTTCGGACCACATTTGAACTATCTTGCCAATCAAAACACCTCCAGTGAGCACACAGGTAATAAATCCACTGACGCCGGCAAGGCCTTTCAGGTAAACGGACATAAGGGATTCGGACATAAGGCGCGACCAGTAACCCTGATTCATCAGTTGGCTGAACCAGATGCTCACGGCCAATAGCACTGTTACGTGAAACAACTGATCAAGTATAAAGGAACTATGGTTATCCGGCAAAAGCCGGGCCTTTATCAGATCAATAATCAAATACGATGCGAAGAGAATAGCGAAAGCCCACGGGGTGATGGGAAATCCCAGTAATAATGCACTTAATCCCATCACAATAAGGGCATGGAACAACAACACTGCGACCAGATGCTTTTTTCTACTCATCCAATCATTCTGGAGCACAAAGTCCCCTATGAGATGTCCCGTCAGCAGGGCGATAAATGTCTCAATCCATCCCGGCATTGCCACAATCTCCCCAGATACAAGCATTTATAGTCGTAAGGCCAAACACAAACGCAAACGTTTGTATTGGCCTGATACAATCAAATATGCTTGTGTGTCTGTGTGTTTATTTATTATTGCTCGCACCATAAAATATGATTTTCAAACACATCTAATGTATTTCTTATCAGTTGCCAATCCGCCCTTCCCAAAGCGATACTAACTGCCTGCTGAGTTATCGGCTCCCGTATCCGTTCAGCAATTTCTTCTTGAGTAATACCAAGCAGGGCATACTGAACCTTCTCCACCTGTTTAACTGTCAATGCAGAAATTATCGTATCACAGACTTCCAACGTCAGAGAGGCAATTTTCGCCCAAGCGATTTTATCTTCCGGCATGGATATTGTCATTTTTTGGTTTTCGTTCATCTTATCCAAAGCATTACCGGATAAAGTAAACGCTTGACCACGTAAGAGGGAAATGCGTTTCCCGGAAGCTTCATCTATGCTTCCAACGCCAATAGCAATTCGTGTATCTTTCTTCCCATGCTTCAAAACCGATGCCCGAAGATACAATGCCGCGCGTAACGACAAATTGGGTTCTTGCAGAAGTGCTTGCCAGGCATCGCTGCGAAAAAAATCGATCTTTCCCTGAAAGACATTGCGATAGTATTTATCGAATTCTTTTCGGCTTTCTTGCAGACACGTTTTTAGTGATTCCAGTTCCTCGGTCGTCAATTTGCTTGAGCCGACAACATCGCCTGTTAATACCGCTTTAAAATTGCCCATACTTTTATAATCCAGGAGATAGTATTTTTACTAATGCTGTTAGCACAATAATAACCCAATCCCAATTTTTAGTATGCCATCCTCATATATCGTTTGTCCATTATCTTTTTATGCAATATTTCGCAAGGACACAGCGCACACCACCGTAATCTAAAGACAGTCGGAATTTAAAATTCAGGGTACACCATACAAAATTACGGCCATGTTTGGCCTGAAGGGTCAGGATTTCTTCATGGCGAGGATAGAGAGGATCGTTGCTCCCCGGCCGGCCGCACCACATCACAAGGGAATTCACATCGCCGATTATTTAACGCGGCGGCGTTCCCACGCCGCCACGGAAAGCCCCGCACCTGCCCGCCGGGATAATATTGCAAATAACGCAACCACAGAAAGCCCCGCATGTGAATGCGGGGATAATAACGCCGCTTATTAAAAAACTATCCCCCGCTTGACAGCGGGGGCTTACAAAAATTGCAAACGCGGCCGTGTCTGACAAATCTGCGCGCGCAGCGGCGCGGGGAAATTCGACATTGGCGGGGAAAAAATAATATTTTTTATATCCTCTCCCGGCCGTGGTTTACGAATTCCGGGTATGCCCTCCGGGCGCGGTTTGCGCGCGCAAAGGTGTTGTT
>CAYYMD010000064.1:0-14478 GCA_964472875.1 uncultured Planctomycetaceae bacterium | reverse complement strand
GGATGACACGATCAACACCAATCCACAAAGTTACACACAATTAATTACACCACTGTGGTTCCGGTGCGAAAAACTTATGCGGCCATCATATTCGAACTCACACCGCACCAGGAGTCTACGGCCGGTGCTTCGAACTGAAGCCCGACGCGATAACCGCCTTCCGGAACAGGAATGCACCGCACAACCGAGGCGTAAATATCGCGTCGTCCCGTGCGATTTGTAAGCGGCATGCACAGTATCATCCTTTGCCCGGGATAAAACGGTTTGCTGCTCACTACGCCCATGCCGTTTCTGGATATGTCCACCGCGCGAAGCAGCTCCGTCGCCTGGCCGCAATCAGGGTCAAGTCTTATACATCGCAGCGCAACCTGGAGTTCCATACGCGGGTGACGCCGGCGTTCGCCGGCATCGACGGTCGAATCTTCTTGTCCGTTATCGTAGTATTTGAAATCAGGACTTATCATAATTATTGCTCCTGACCCATCCAGTTCGTGAATCGGCCCTTATGGCCAATGGCTTAAATAGTGGGCGAAAATTTTGCCCCGCGGCTGCGGCGGGCCTAAAATATCTCACATGGCAAAAAACAATCCTATAAATGATTCCACACGCCGCGTCGGACAGGTCGTTCTCGTGGGCGCCGGTGCCGGCCCGGCGGGGCTCATCACCGCCGACGGCGCGAGATGGCTGGGCCGTGCTGATGTGGTTGCCTACGACCGTCTTGTGGATCCGGCCCTGCTGGCGACGGCCGGGGAGGCCGAATTGATTTACGTGGGCAAAAAACCCGGCCAATCTGTCAGCCAGGACCGTATCACCGCCCTGCTTATCTCAAAGGCCCGTGAAGGCAAACTCGTCGTGCGCCTCAAGGGCGGCGACGCGTTTATCTTCGGCCGCGGCGGCGAAGAAGCCGATGCGCTGGCCGAGGCAGGCGTGCCGTTCCGTGTGGTTCCGGGTATAACGGCCGCAGTGGCCGCCGGCACCTACGCCGGCATACCGCTTACTGACCGTCGGCGTGCTTCATCCGTGGCGTTTGTCACCGGTCACGAAGATCCCGTCAAGGAGACTTCGTCAATGAACTGGGCCTCACTGGCTGGCGTTGACACACTGGTGTGCTATATGGGCGTGGGGAATATGGCCGAGATAACCACGCGGCTGATTGATGCGGGCAAGCCGGCGGACACACCTGCGGCCGTCGTTGCTGACGCATCTCGGCCCACACAGCGGACCGTAACCGCTACGCTTGAGAACATCAAAGACGTAGCGGATGCAGCCCACGTCCACCCCCCTGCTGTTCTTATCATCGGTAGTGTCGTGCAATTGCGGGATAAAATTGCATGGTTCGAGAAACTGCCGCTTTTCGGAGAAACAATAATCGTTACACGCCCCAAGCACGCCGCCGGAGAACTGGCCGAACGTCTGGTCGAGTACGGCGCGAATGTTATCATTTCGCCCACAATAGAGATATCGCCGCCCGAAGATACCGCCGAGGTCGACCGCGTACTGGGGCGTCTGGGCGAATTCGATTGCGTTGCGTTCACATCGGTAAACGGTGTCGCGGCCGTGTTCAAATGGCTGAATGACAACGGCATAGATGCACGCGCATTCGGCGGCATGAAAGTCGCTGCAGTTGGCGATGCCACGGCCAATGCGCTTGCCAAACGCGGCCTGCGGGCTGACCTGACGCCGGAAAATTTCACCACCGCCGCCCTGGGCCAGGCGATGAAAAACGCGTCGCTGGGCAAAGGAAAAGTGCTGCTGGCGCGGGCGGCGGAAGCATCGGAGGAACTGTCGGATATTCTCCGCGACGCCGGCGCGGATGTTACGGAATTGGCTGTCTATCGAACCGTCTGCCCGGATAAACTGCCAGAAGAAGCGGCCGACGTCCTGCGAAACGGCATGGCCGACTGGATAACATTCACCTCTCCTTCCACGGTGGAAAATTTCCTGTCGCTGACAGCAGATGCGGGGATTGAAATCGACCAGGCCGAATTGGCCGCAATCGGCCCCGTCACGGCCAAGGCACTACGCAATCATCGCCTCCGCCCCACCGTTGTCGCCCAAACCCACACCATAGACGGTCTCGTTTCTGTGTTAATCGGATTAAAATAAGGCAATATATCATAAATGGGATACATATCTTTTGGTTCGTGTAGAGACTGTGGCGGCTGGACAATTAATCGGCCATCTTATAGACTTCGACTGTCTAAATGAACGCCCGTAGCTCAGCAGGACAGAGCGGCGGTTTCCTAAACCGCAGGTCAGAGGTTCGAGTCCTCTCGGGCGTATTAAAATGGCCCGAGGGACATTTTACATGGGCGTGAAAAGCTGAAAGCACCGCCCCACCGAGCTCGCTCAGAACAAACTGTGTAATACAATACGCAATGCGGGATTGTTCTGCTGCCAGTCTCTTGTCCCAAATACATCGGGACAATACGATATCCGATATGGAAAGTGTACTACATGTAATCGATTCGCAAACTGCTCCCGAGGCGGTGTCGCAGCTGCGCCTGCTGTGCGAAGGTGAGGGTATCGTCTGTCTCGATGAAGCAGGAGAATACGCAAAGCAAAAACTGGATTTCGACACGCTGCATTCGGTCACCGTCTGGCCCACAGTCGCCGGCGGCATGCTCTCCGCTTCCCTCGATAACGAAGTAAAACTTCTCCATGCATGGTCGCCCTCCGCCGCCACGGCGGCACTATACGCCGCTCAAAAAAAAGGGCTGGAAGTGGTCCTGTCACTTCCCGGCATAGAAAAATATGAATTACCGGAAACCATCATGCAGGCCGCCGGCCGGAAAGAACTGCACTTGGCTGTTCAAACCAACGCGGCCAGGCGAAGATTGGTCGCTCGCGGGATACCCGGCGGCGTGGCTCACGTTGTCCCTCCGGCCGCGAAAGTTACACACAATGCGAACTATTGCGGCCATGTCCGCGCCCGGATGGGGCTAGATGACGGCCGAATCATTCTTGCGGCGCCGGGGCCCATTACACGACTGTCCGGCCATAAATATGTTCTGTGGGTATTCGGTATATTGAGGCGATTAACGGACGAACTATGCGTCGTTATACCGGATAGCGGACCGGCTATCTCGAGCATTAGATACTTCGCATCCACTGTCGAATACAACGACACTATATTTTTCACGCACGACGAGTTATCTGCTCATGATGTGCTGGCGGCTTCGGATGTTGCCATGTTCACCCACGAAATCGGGTGTCCGGCGGCGATAGCGGATGCTCTGGCGGCCGGTGTGGCCACAGTATCATGGAAAACCGCCGAAACAGAGGAGTTGACCGACGCCGGCAAGTATGCTTCTCTAACGCCACCCGGAGATTTACGGATTTCGTCACAGGCGCTTTTGAAAACGATAGAGCAGCTCGCCGACGTCGAACGCATGGTCCGCGACGGCGCAGAATACGCCCAGCGGCGATTCGACCCGGCCGGCGTGAACGCAGAATGGGAAAACGTTTACAGGTCCGTGCTGAATGTCGAATCACGGGCGACACCGGAAAAAATTAATGAGTGATTGCCGAAATTCAAAAGTGCAACAACGTCTGAATGCCGGTGGCGTACCATTTGTGCACGGTCCTGGCCAGGAGGAAGAACTACCGCCTGCATGGAAGTATTACCGCCAGATTAAACATGAGGATCGGGGCCATACGCACCGACGGAAACTCCTGTCGGCCGTGGCAAAAATATTAGCCAACATGCATGATGCAGGCGTCTATTACAAAGAACTTCAACCCGACGATATTCTTCTGCGTGAAGATGAACCGCTGCTGTCCAATCTACAACGCGCCCGGCCTGCGAAGGTTACCGGACGGAGAAGATACAAAAATCTGGCGCAGCTAAATTGTGAACTCGCCGAGGATATGACACGCACCGAAAAACTGCGGTTTTTGAAAAATTATCTCAAACAGAGCAATGTATCCGGGAGTCCGCGGGAATGGATGCACGCAATTGAACGTCGCTCTCGCCGGCAGGCGAAAAAACGCAACGCCTCGCGCGACAGATTAATTACCGGCAACAATGCGTATTTCGCCCGCCTGAAACTGACCAAAGGTTGGCGCGGACACGCCATGCGCAAGCCCTGTTGCTCGCCCCAGTGGTCGCAGCTGAACGGTATTGTAATTGAGCCCGAACAATGGGAACGCCTATTGTCGCTGCCGCAATCTCTGTTAGACGCCGAGGCGGAGGTTGTGAAAGAATGCGGCGTTTCCACGGTGGTTCGAAGGAGAATCAATCTTGGCGGCAGGCACCTTGATGTATATGTCAAACGGCCTAAACGCAAGAAACGCTGGAAAGTCCTGATAGATTGTTTCCGATTGTCCCGTTCCGTTCGCGCGTTCCGCCTGGGCTGGAAACTGCTCAATCGTCGAATTGGTACGGCGGTGCCGCTGGCCGCGGCGGAAAGAAGAATCGGCCCCGTACTTCTGGACAGCATTTTGATAACGGAAGCGGTGGATGCCCCCGCCCTGGATATGTTTCTGCAGGAAAATCTGGACAACGAGCCCGTCGGGAATAAAAGAGTTATAGACGACCGACGCCGGTCTATAGCCCAGGATGTGCTTGCCCAGATGGGACGGCTTCTGAGGCGGCTCTACGAAAATCATTTTTCACATCGCGACCTGAAGGCCTCTAACATGCTGATTCACTACAGCGGCCACACCACCCCGCAAATCGTGCTGATCGACCTTGACGGTCTTTCCCGCCGTAGATTGCTTACGGCGCGGCGACGATTCCAGGGACTGATGCGGCTTAATGTTTCGCTGCTGAAATGCCCGACGGTCAATCATGCCGGGCGCCTGCGAATGCTGATAAGTTATCTGCGCAGGCCCGACAGCGGCAGGATTAATTTCAAACCATACTGGCGGGCACTGGAACGGTGGTCGAGTCGAAAAATAACCCGCCAGATACGCTCCCGCAAAAAAGATGCGGCCGAGAGGCAACAAACCATCGATTCCGGCACAGGAAATGCGACGTGAACAACGCAGAACGTAAAATTACAAATCCACAACGCATTTTGATTATCAAACCGACCGCGCTGGGCGATGTAATAACCGCCCTGCCCGTACTGCGTGGAATTAATCGCACCTTTCCCAGGGCGAGAGTGTCCTGGCTACTGGCCGAACCCGGAGCTGCCCTGCTTGAGGACGATGAGGAACTGGATGAAATCATCCTGTTCAGGAGAAAACTGCTCGGACAGGCGTGGTGGCGGCCTAAGGCGATGCGAGAGCTTGTAAAACTGCTGAAGCATCTTTCGCATGCTGGATTCGACTGGGTAATCGACCTCCAGGGACTGCTTCGCAGCGGCCTGCTCTCCTCATTCACCGGCGCCGCTGTGCGCGCCGGATTCGATGACGCCAGGGAAGGCGCGCCGCTTTTTTACAATCATCCTGTTCGCCCCGCCGGCTCGCACACTGTAGATCGCAATATCGCCGTGGCCGGCGCGCTTGGCGTTGACAGCCGGCCGTCGGACATGCGCCTTTACGTTTCGCCCCGGCGGCGAATGGAGGCACGGAAACTCCTCAGTGACAGCGGATTAACCGGCAAATCTTACCTTGTTTGCGCGCCCACCACACGCTGGGACACGAAACAATACCCCCTTAGGCACTGGCGGAAGGTAGTGTCCTCTCTTTCCGAAAGGATGTCCGTGGTGCTCGTGGCGCCCGTCGAAGACAGGGACTTCTGCCGGCAAATCGCCGACGGCGCCGGTGATAACGTGCTGGAGTTGTCGGGAAAGACTTCCATCGGGCAGTTTGTTGGTATAATAGCTTCCTCATCCGGCGTAGTATGTTGCGATTCAGCGGCCAAGTTTATCGCCCCGGCCACGGGCAAATGTGCTGTTACGCTTATGGGTCCGACACGCCTGGATCGCACCGGCCCATATCTGCTCGGGACGGCGGTTTCGGCCCCGGTGCCCTGCCGCGGCTGCCTTAAACGCCGCTGCCGGCACATAACGTGTATGGAATCAATCAGGCCGGACGACGTGGTGTCCGCAGTTGAGAAAATGCTGAAGTAATATGCCTCATAGATTCATAGCCAGAAGATTAAAGCGATTTTTTATCTATCGCGTGCTGCACATAGACGACACGCCCCACAGGATAGCCCTTGGCGTGGCGATAGGTATATTTGTCACCTGGACGCCGACAATCGGCTTCCAGATGATATTGACTGTCGCCCTTTCGACGCTTTTCAAGGCCAATAAATTCGTCGGGGTGCCGTTTGTGTGGATATCGAATCCGTTTACGCTGATTCCGCTTTACGGCCCCTCTTATCTTCTGGGGGGGGAAATACTCGGAGGACATTATAAGTGGTCGGCATTCATGCAGGCGTGCCGGAAGGCAATGAGCGCCCACAACGGCTGGATCACCAAGATTCAGGCATGGTGGACAGCCACATCTTCCATACTTCTGCCGATTTGGCTGGGAAGTATTATTACGGGATTAATCGCGGCTTTGCTTACATATATACTGATACACTGGGCGGTCGTTAAATACCGCAAACACTGGCATCGCCACCACAAGCCCAAAACGCAATAGTGCTCTGACGCCCTGAAAAACCCATCTCGACTGTATGCCTTACAGGGCGTATAATGGTCATATTGCCCAGCCGAGACATAAAAGGAGCAAAGGATAATTTAAATGAGCGTCGGACAGCGACAGGATGTTTCTTCCCTGAGGTTTTACCTTTATGACCATCAGGTTCACCCGGAGTTTTTTCAAATTTATCACGATCACCACGTGGTGAAAAAAGGGTACGAAGCGCAAATATGGGTGACCGGCTGCACACACGTAATCGGATTTTTCAGGGATGATATATCGCTGGTCGAGATAACGGCCGACGCTTCCACCCCGCTGCCCAAACGGGGACGACTGCTTGAAATGCCTTTCCGCGGTGAGCGCGATCACCAGCGTCGCCGGACAGCGGGAATCAATTACATGATGAGCTTCCAGGTCGAAACCATGAGCCCGATGGTTTACAAAAAGACCCATCACGAACTGGCCCGCATGGGTGCTAAAAAGGGCATGTTCGTGCCGTTTCCGATGTGGATGAACACGGAATCTCAGGGGCTGACGCCCTTTACCTATATCGATTACGATGCCAGGGCGAACGAACTTCACACGTTTACTTTTCACGCGTTCCCGGAAGATTTGACGATGGTCAAAACCCAGTCGATATTCGAATTAAGTTAGCCCTTACCGCAGCGGTGTTTTAACCAATGCATCCGGGATCTATGCCCAGCACTTTGTGGACATACCCTTTTAACGCTTCATCCGGGCCGGTTAAGTGGAAAGTCCGGTGATAGTGGCTGACGGACATTCCGGCTTCGATTTCGGCGGCGGGTGAAGAACTTTCCAGTTCGTAGAAAGTGGGTTCGACGCCCTGTGGGGTCTGCTTTCCGCCGTCGTTGTAACTGTTTAACGCATCTCCGGCAAAGGGCGCATCCTGAATCTCCCACATGCTGTTTACGTACGGCAGTTCTCCGGCATTTGGCGGCAGGTGATACTGTATAATTGTCACCGCCGACTTGTTCGGGTCGTAACTGCCGAAACATTCCTTCGCCCGCTTGGGCGCAACGCCGATTTTCGCGCGAAACACGCCGTCGCAGGAAAACCACAGCCAGTCATCGTTTACCTCGCACCTGTCCGGCCCCATGGCCGAGAAGTATTCCGTGTTCGGCATCGGCCCGAGTTTCTCGACCGGACCGGGCTTGAAAGGAACCAGCACTTTTCCGTCATCTGCGGCCTTTAGCATCCCCAGAATCCAGATGCTCAGCAAGCCCTTGTCGCGCGACCAGTCCTCCCGACCGATATTGCTTAAAACGTTGTCCGATTCGAACGCCGCCAGTTGCAGTTCCTGTGGGGGCGTCGCCCCCAGAAGTTCCGAGGCCTGGGGGCGGTCAATTGTTCTTATCGTACGCTTTACGGCGCACTCGAATTTTGTTCCCGAGTAATTTTTCACCTCAAATTCCGTTGCGAAACACACCGAGGAATCGCCCTGCGAGGTGATGCGGTATTGGACGCTGTTGAGCCCCTGCGGCGTGCGCCAGTGATCCAGGTCGAAAGAATCGCCCTCTTTGAACCACAGCCCGAACTGTCCCGCCTCGGGTCCGAGCCAGAACCTGTCCTCTCCGCCGTAGTTGTTAAAGGCCGGGTCATCCTCGCCTGCGCGTATGAAATCTTCGTTAATCCACCCGAAACTTACCCCATCTTGCCCGGAACATGATGATGTCATCACCCTGCCCTGATACTCCGGGGCGACCGCTACGAGCGAATCACCGGCACCGGCAAGTTCGACTATATCCGTATGACTGCGTAAAAATTCCAAATCCTGAGCGAATGTTTTTGGTTTCATTGTTTATTCCTTTGCACGGATGGAAATTTTTTACCATATACCGTTGCCGCAGACAAGCATTACACGGCGAAACTGCCCTGAAATGAACATGTTTTGCCAATGAACGTAAAATTTATGTGTTATTGTGGCCGATACTAATACAGGATGATTTTGCCGCATTCGGTCGGGCTTGATGACAGGGCTTCTGCGGCATACAATATAAATGAGTGTTTTGTTAACGTTTATTGCCATACCGTCTAAATAAAGGCGGGGCAAAATAAGCTCGTTGCCGACAGGAACGGGCAATGAAATGGAGTATCTAAAGTATGTTTGAAAGGTTCACCGAACGGGCAAGAAAGGTCATGGCCCTGGCCAACCAGGAAGCCCAACGGTTCAATCACGAGTACATAGGCACCGAGCATATCCTCCTGGGACTTGTCAAGGAGGGCTCGGGCGTGGGCGCTAACGTTCTGAAAAATCTCGGCGTCGACCTGGCCAAGGTCCGCATGGAGGTCGAAAAGGTCGTCAAGTCCGGCCCGGACATGGTAACCATGGGCAAACTGCCCCAGACCCCTCGCGCTAAGAAGGTCATCGAGTACGCCATCGAGGAAGCCCACCAGTTGAGTCACAATTATATAGGTACTGAGCATATTTTGCTCGGCCTGCTGCGCGAGCAGGAAGGCGTGGCGGCCCAGGTGCTTCTGAACCTCGGGCTTAAACTCGACGATGTGCGGCAGGAGGTGCTGAGTCTGCTCGGTGCGGGCGCCGAACCTGACGAAGCCACCGCCCCAACAGGCGCCCCGGGCAGATCTTCGCGACGCGCCAAAACCAAGACGCCGGCCCTGGACAGTTTCGGAAGAGACCTTACCACGCTGGCGCGTGAGGGACAACTCGACCCGGTTATCGGCAGGGAGGACGAGATTGAAAGGGTCATCCAGGTGCTGTGCAGGCGGACCAAGAACAATCCGGTGCTGCTCGGCGAGGCCGGCGTGGGCAAAACCGCCATTGTGGAAGGCCTGGCCCAGCAAATAATCAGCAGGGACGTTCCAGATCTGCTGTATAACCGCAGAATCGTGGCCCTGGACCTTGCGATGATGGTCGCGGGCACCAAGTACCGCGGACAGTTCGAAGAGAGAATCAAGGCCGTTCTGAACGAAGTGCGCCGGGCGGGCAACATTGTGCTTTTCATAGATGAGTTGCACACCCTTGTAGGCGCCGGCGGCGCGGAAGGCGCAATTGACGCGGCAAACGTGCTCAAACCTTCGCTTTCCCGCGGAGAAATCCAGTGCATAGGCGCTACAACGCTCGATGAGTACCGCAAGCACATCGAAAAAGACGGCGCCCTGGAAAGACGTTTCCAGACCATCATAGTCAATCCGCCCAGCAGGGAGCAGACGCTGGAGATACTCCAGGGACTGCACGACCGGTATGAGACTCACCACCAGGTGCATTTTACCGACCTTGCATTGCGCCGCGCGGTGGAACTGTCGAGCCGTTACGTTACGGGCCGTGTCCAGCCGGACAAGGCCATCGACGTAATAGACGAATCCGGCGCCCGTGTGCGGCTGAAGACCATGACAAAGCCGCCCGACCTGGCCGACCTCGAATCCAGAATAGAGCAACTACAGAACGAAAAGGACCAGGCCGTCAAAAACGCCGACTACGAAAAGGCCGCCGAACTTCGTGACCAGGCGGAGAATCTCCGCGCCCAGAAAAAAGAGATGCTTCAGGAGTGGAAAGCCAATAACGAGGAAGCCCGGGCGGTAGTCGACGAAGAAGTTGTGGCGGAAGTGGTTTCCAAGATGACGGGCGTGCCGCTGACCCGCCTTGCCAAGGAAGAGGCGCAACGCCTGCTGGATCTGGAGAAGGAACTCCACAAGCGCGTCGTCAGCCAGCACGAAGCCATCGTTGCCGTCTCGAAGAGTATCCGCCGTGCCCGTTCGGGCATGAAGGACCCCCGCAGGCCGATGGGCTGCTTTATCTTTGCGGGTCCCTCCGGCGTGGGCAAAACCCTTCTGTCGAAGGCGCTGGCGGAGTTCATGTTCGGCGATGAGGATGCCCTCATACAAATGGACATGTCGGAATACATGGAAAAGCACAACGTATCGCGCCTCATCGGGGCGCCTCCCGGCTACGTCGGCTACGAAGAAGGCGGGCAGCTGACCGAACGCATACGCCGCAGGCCTTACGCCGTGGTTCTGCTGGACGAAATCGAGAAGGCGCACCCTGACGTGTTCAACATGCTCCTTCAGATTATGGAAGAAGGAAACCTGACCGATTCGTTCGGCCGCAAGGTGGATTTCAAAAATACTATCCTGATTATGACCACCAACATCGGCGCCGAACTCATACGCAGCGGCGGCGGTTTCGGCTTCGGCAAGCGGGACGAGGAAGCTACCTACGAAAAGACCAAGGAGAAACTGGACAAGGAAATCGAACGCAACTTCCGTCCGGAGTTCATTAACCGGCTTGACGACGTGATTGTCTTCAAGTCGCTGACGCGCGATGACCTGAAGACTATCGTGGACTACGAACTGCGAAAGGTGCGCCAGCGCCTGGCCGGTCACGGCCTGGAACTCGAGCTGACCGACGAGGCCAAGGACTTCCTCATCGAGAAGGGCTACAACCCCGATTTCGGCGCCAGGCCGTTGCGTCGGGCGATTGAGCATAACGTGGAAGACCCGATCTCCGAAGAGATTCTCCGCGAGAGTTACAAGGACAAAAACAGAATCGTCGTCTCGGTCAGAAAAGGCGACGAGGGCGAGAAGAACCTCTACTTCGAGGGCATCGGAACCGCCGCGAAAAACGACGAAGATGAAAAGGTTCAGGAAGCTCAACAGGTGCACGAAGGAACATAATCGTAAAACCGTGAATGAGCATAATTCCGGAATATCGAAAAGCCGGCGCTGTAAAGTGCCGGCTTTTCTTTCGAACTTACCGCCCTACAAATGATATACTAAGCATATCCCAGCGCAGATATTTTCGGATTTTCAGCGCAGGTGGGCGAAATTTGAGGAACATTGTGAAGGAAAGTGCGTCAAAACAATTGAAGGACAAAAATCGGCATACCGAGCCGGCGACACTGACTTTTGACGATGTGCCGTTGGTCAGAAAGGCCAAGAAAGGTGACATGCAGGCCTTCGGCACGCTGGTGTCGAAATACCAGGACAGAGTTTACAACATTATATTCAGAATGTGCCCCAGGCCTGCAGAGGCCGAGGAACTCGCCCAGGAAACCTTCCTCAAAGCGCTGGAGGGCATCGGGCAGTTCCGCGGAAAAAGCGCGTTTTACACGTGGATATTCCGCATAGCGACGAATCTTACAATTTCACATCGGCGTCGCAGCGGAAAGATACGCTTTCAGCCGCTGGCGGCCTCCGACCGCTACGACGATACGCAGGTTCGGGGACTGACGGCGAAAATTGCCGGTCGTCAAAATGTTAGTCCCGAAAAAGCCGCTATGGACAATGAAAATCAGCGGCTCATAACAAGGGCTCTGGAAGAGCTCGAGGAAGAATTTCGGATTGTCGTGATACTGCGCGACATTGAAAATATGAATTACCAGCAGATTGCGGACATACTGACCATCCCTGCGGGAACCGTTAAAAGCCGGCTCCACAGGGGCCGATGTCTGCTGAAGGACAAACTTGCGGAAGTGGTGAAATAACGATGACCGATAAACACGAAAATGGTGAAATTTTATCGGCCTACCTCGATGGGGAATTGTCCCCACCGGAGGTTGAACGTCTGGAAGAACGGTTGAAAACGGATGAGCGGCTTGCCGAAGAACTCGCCGCCCTACGCGCCACGCGCGAGTTACTGGGTTCCATGCCCCGTCAGCAGGCCCCTGACAATTTTTCCAAGCGCGTGCTCGCCCGGGCGGAGAGACATCACCTTATGACCGCGCGACGCCCCGACCGCCCCGTGCGGTCGTTCAGGTGGATTTCCTTTGCCGCGGCCGCGGTCGTAATCGCCGCCGCCGGACTGGGCACCCTCATGCTTATGAGCGTTTATCCCCCCCAGGAGGACACCACGGAGACGGCCGAGGCGCCTCACATAGGACGCGAACTGCCGCCAGGTCCGGTAACCGCTGCAAAAGACGGCGAATCTGCCGGCACAATGCCCACAGCCATTGAAACGCGAGACAAAGACACGACTGAAGGCACGCTCGCCCTCAAAGATACTGCTCCGGACGGCCGTGAAATTCGTTTTGGGAAATCGGGCGTCGCCGCCAAAGAAGGCGTTTACCGTTCCAAGAGCGCAAGCGTAACAGAGCGTTCCGCGCTTGGCACAGCTGCGCAAAATGTGATTATTAACACCGCAGACATACAACAGGCACAGCGCGACGTGGAAAAAGTGCTCAGCCGCAACGGAATACAATCGACGGCCACGACGACCGACACACGGCCGGCCAGGCATATCAGGGCAAGAACCAACGTATTTTATCAAAACAAGCCGCAGCCGTCGCAGTTACAGTATGTCGTTTACGCAGAACCTCGCCAGGTGCCCAAACTGCTGGAAGACCTTAATCGCGTCAGCGGCCGTCAGTATGTAGTACAGGGAATGGAGCATAAACAGATTGCACAAATAGTGGAGAAGGCCGAGCCAGATGCCGGCGGAAAAGTAGATAACCTGCCCCAACCGCAGGAACAGGCCGAGGAAACTGCCGATGAAGTCCAAGCCGAGAAAGAACCCGGGGCGAATGCGGAAGATCAGGTCCCTGCAGAAACATATAAGAATCAGGCCGCCGGCGTCGAGCGAGAAGATTCTTCTGCGAAATTTGACAAGAAACAAACAGATGAAATGCTCCGGGCCAATCAGGTTGCAACAGATACAGAAGGTGCAGCTGAAAAACCTGCAACCCCTCGACACACCGCAATAATACCAGCCACCCCCACCCGGCCGGGTTTCGAACAGCAGGTAAAGCAGCAGGAAACAGTAGCCGGCGCAAACGTTCAGCAGGTGCTGATTACGCTGAACCATCTGCCGAAAGATGCATCATCGGAGGGCATCGAAAATACCCGGCTCGAGCCGACTACTGCCCCGCGGCGTCAACTCGAAGAACATGCGCCCACAACCCCTGCTCAGTCCGCCCCGGCGGATAAATAATCACACGCTATTGAGTTTGCTGCTGCGATTCGTGCGGCCGGGTTGTTTTGGGTTTTTCCGGCTCATTGACGTATGACCAGTATTTCCGTGCGACTTTTCCGTCTTCAAAGGTAATCTCGGCCCTTTCATACGGCATTTCATTTATATAAACCCACCTGCTGTTTTCGCTGCGGTCCGGCGTGCCGAGCACCCTGTGGACGGAATCTTTCGGCTGGCCGATGTATATTGTTTCATAACGCTCGCGTGTGAATTTATCGGAACAACCGCTGCACAGCAGCAGACCAATCAGAAGTATGTAAACCGATATTTGGCGGATTCGCCCCATCGTTATTTCTCCTATTGCCCCGCCACAAATACATATTCGTCGAACAGCCGCTCTGTAAACGGGCTCGTAAATATTGCCACCAGCACGAAGCGCTGGCCGGTGGTAATCGGCTTGTCCCAGTGCAGTTTGAACCTGTACGTGCGGGATATACTGTGCCAGTGCTTGAGATTATCGTATGGGTCCAGCAAATGCTCCTCCCACACCGCAATTCTCTCACCCTTTGGGTCGACGTTATTGCCGCGATAACGGTACAACTCGAATATGAAATCGCCGAACGCCTTATTAGAGTCGTCGAAGCCGTCCTTGGCCTCTATCCGCACCTCGATGCCCTTGAGATCGCCGTTTTCGTCGAATACCCGCATGCCCGTAAAGGCGTGTATGCGTATTTTTTGCGGCAGCAGAATGTCTATCGGCTCGGGAACTTCCTTGGCGCCGGCTGCCTTAACCTTCTTTTTATGCATGTCGCGGGTGAATGACTGCCAGTCGCGCTGCATCTTATCGCAGCCGCCGCAATACATCGCTGCCACGGCAATCAGTATTATTAAAAACCTATTCTTCAAGACTTTCTCCGTCCGGGATTCATAATCAGAACGTAAGTACGTACCAGAGCGATTATAAACGCCCCGCCGCGCCCGTCAATAAATACGTGTTGCAGAGTGGTGTAATTAATTGTGTGTAACTTTGTGGATTGGTGTTGATCGTGTCATCC
>CAYYMD010000063.1:0-14750 GCA_964472875.1 uncultured Planctomycetaceae bacterium | reverse complement strand
GAAACAAATACGAAACACGAAGCACGAAATGCGAAACAAATACCAAATCTCAAATATTCAAATTCCAAACTGCTCCGGAGCAGGAGGATCTGAAATCTCAAATTTTAAATTTCAAATCCTTTTGTCTGCGGCCGGGTGGGCGAATATCAAAATCCGAAATCCGCGATCCGAAATATTCTTTCCCCTCGAAAAAGCGCGGCTTCCGGGCGGACGGCGGGTTAGAATTATGATAATCCACTGCAATACATACACTTACGAATTCTTGTCAAGGGTAAAAAACGCGCAATATCGCGCAAAAAGGTCTAAAAACCTGCAACAGCCCGGCACAACGCGGAAAAAACCGGCAATTTCTGAGATAACGCGGAACGGCTGTGCACAAAATGAGCCACGAGCGGCCGGAAGCCCCGGCCGCGCGGCCGGCGGCACCGCATTCAAATTATGCCGTGAATCCCCTGTATGCCTGCTATGGGCCTATGGGCCGCTGGTCGTGCGGCGTCATGGCCGGCGGTCAATCTTTCAGTTCGAGCAGTTCGATTTTGCGGAACTCCGTGGGATGGCTCTCGGCCTGGATGGATATTGTGCCGCCGGTGAGCATTTTATCGGCGCCGGCCTCGATGAGTTTTCTGGCGTTCGCATCCCTATCATCCAGTTGCGGGTCGGTATAGGTCAGCACCGTTTCGCCTTCTACTATGTGCTTTATCGTATTGCCGCGAACCACAACTTCCAGCGTTACCCACTGGTCGCCGTGGTAGGTCCTGGAATCGGATTTTATCTCGTGCCTCTCGATGAGTTTGCCGTCCATAACGACGTTCGTGCCCGGCGTGCAGAGATTGCCCGTGGAACGTTCATCCTTGCCGTTTCCGCCCAGCAACTGCACCTCGATGGATGCGGGGAAATTCTGGTTCTTCGCCATGCTCTCGGGCGACTGGCCGTGTATCATTATGCCGTTGTTGCGGAACGCCCACCCGGGCCCGCCGGGCACCTGATCGCCCACGAAACGGTATTCCACGCGGAGCCGGTAGTTAGAAAATTCCTTCTCGTAGAACAGGTGTCCGAACTTGCCGCCGAACTTGTCGTACTTGTCGTAGCAGACCTTCAGCACGCCGTCCTCGACCCTGAAGGTGTCTTTGTAATTCTCGCCCAATTTGTGGCCGGCGAATTTCGGCGTCCAGCCCTTCAGATTCCTGCCGTTGAAAAGTTGTATCCATTTTTCCCCGGCCGGCTTGTCATTGTCCGCCTTATCCTCGGCCGGGACAATCACCGGGACAACCAGAAGCGAGGCCACAAACGCCGCAGCAATCTTGAATTTTATCATAATGTCGCCTTTCAGTTACACGCCGTAAATAATCATCAATTTCACACTACCGCCCGCCGGAGCCAGCGGCGATGGAAGTATAACATTTGGGTTGACATTATTCCATATCCCGGTCCGAAAAACAGACCCCACCCGGCCGTATGGGCATCGCGACGGTGTTTATTTCTTCGGCAGACCCGGGTCATAAACTTTTCTCCCCTCGCCGATGGCGCGATAAACTCGCCTTTCCTGTTCGAGGCGCCGGCGATATTTCGCCTGGCGGGCCCGGTCGACCTTCGAGGGAACGAAATTTTCCATATCCCCGCGGGGTCTGGCTTTCAGACGGCCAGCGCCTCGCTCGATTATCTCCAGCGCCTCGGCGCGCCTCGGCGAATTCTTCGGGAGCGCATCGAGTATGCGGCTTTTTTCGGGCCTGGCGAAACTTATTTGCGAGCGCTGCCGGGTGCTGTGTCTGTTACTTATTTTTACCCCGGTAATTTTCCGCAACCTGTGGAGTTCTTCATTGGTAAGCGGACATCGCCCTCCCAGATTATCGGGATACGCCGATTCATAAAACGGATAATAGGGAGCGTTCAAATCGACCCAGGTAATGAGCCGATCCCTGTCTTCGGGAGAAAGATTAAGCCGGACATCCTCATGGCCGTCCCGGATGACACGGATAATTTCCGAGGCATGGCTGCCCCACGAGTAGGCCTGCTGAATTTCCGCCGGACCGGCCCCTACGCATTCGACGGCATCCTGCGCCCAGATGTCCACGTAAGACGTGCTGAAAATTACATCACGGTCGCCGGCGAGGTTAAGTTTCCCGCCCGCATCCTTTCCGTAGTCATGGCAGGAAACGCAATGCCGATTCAATACCGGCTGGACTTCCTTCTGGAAGCTGAACCGCCGTGGCGGGCCGTACCAGCCGTTCATCTTGTCCGGTTTTCTGCTCAGCGCCTTCGGGAAAGGATCAACCGGCGGAGCGTCAACGCGGTTTTCATGGCAGCCGACGCAGCCGTAAGTTTCACCCGGCTGCACGTAGGCGCCGGATCGCATGGACTGGACCATCATCCCGTTGGCATCGAGCGCCTGAAAAAATACAAACGTATTGGCGGGAACTTCGAAATAGGCGCTGCCGTCTTCCTCCACCGGTACCGTGCCGAGAATCCGCTTGTTCTCAAAATTATGCCAGTTCATGGCCGGAGACTGCCTCCCTTGTCCGCCCCACATAGGATAGGTCCAATTGCGTTTTTCGGGAGATTCCACCACCCGCAGTTGTTTTATCGTCCCCGGTTCGACACCTTTCATGTGCGTGCCGATATACACGTTCTGCAGGTAAAACCTGCCGGGCGCCTTGGGGTCTTTAAAATTTCTCCTTACCGGAAGAGCAGGCGGCTTTTTGCGGGGGCGAAGCGGCATGGGATCATAGCAGCCCGGGGCTTCGAAATGCACCTGCACCTCGTTGCCGTGCATATCCAGATAGTACAGCCCCACCTGCTCGCCGCGGCCGGTTGTGCGGACGCACAGGAAATGCCTGTCAGTCAGCGGCCAGGGGTCCTCGTACTTCACGGACAGTTTCCGCGTCGAATCCCAGCCATATTTCTTAGTGCTTATTCGATTGATAAAACCCGCAGGCCATGTCCGCAGCACCGGTTCCCGCCCGTCCACGCCCTTGGAGCGGTCGATTATGCCAAGCGCCCCCCATGGCCGGTCATGACAGGCCCCCAGAACCGCAATCGCCTTGTGGGGCTGGGAAAGCGCCCGCGCGTCGATGACGGCTCCCGGACTGTTCGTGTTGTTGCCCCAGTAAAGCGCGTGGCCCGTTCCATCCGGATAGCAGGTCCACAGTCCCTGGGCGTCGCCGAAGTTGCGGTCCACGTACTCCCAGCGGTCGTAAAGAATACGCCCGTCTGGCATCACCGACGAATGCCCCTCGAAAAGCGTTGATTTGCCGATTTGATGGATATTGGCGCCGTCGGCATCCATACGGAATAAATTGGCCATAATGTGCCGGTTACACATGCAGTATTTGGGCTCGCGAGTGCTGGAAAAAATAATGTCGCCGTCCGGGAGCAAGACCGGATCGATGTCGCAGACGCCCGGGGCGGATGTCAGTTGCCACAGATTACCGCCGTCGGCATCGATAGTGTAAATATGATAGAAATCCTTCTTCCCTTTCCTCATCGAAAAGACTATCCGCCGGCCGCCATAACTTATCTCGGGATCCCGGACTGTGGCGCCGGGCCCCGGCTCGAACAGCGTGCGAACCGAACCATCCGCCACGTTAAGCAGTTTCAACGCCCCGTGCGTATCATACTCGTCGTCATTAATCTCGCCGGGCTGAAAAAGCGTGGCCGTGTTATGATGATCGCGGCGATACTGCTTACGCGTGACGAACAGAATCGGATAGCGGTTGAGAAGCGGATTCTTCTTTATCAGGGCCTTTCTGATAAGGGATTCCAAGACATCCGAATCGTCAGCCGACACGACCGTATTAACTTCGGAAAGCAACTCCTCGGCTGGATAATCTTGGGGGAACATTTCACCCAGTTCGCGTATGGCGGCCCGCAAAGATTCCACCTTCTTGCCGTCCGGGGCCGCGGAAGCCGCCGCATCGAAAATAACTGCCGCAATCATTCCTGTTATGCAACGTATCACTAACTTCATAGCGTGTTTCGTCAATATAAGCTGCTTTATCGTATAATGCTTAATGCTTATTGGGGTTTCGCCAATAGTATCCCGTCCGGTCTCGCTTAATAGCATAATTATATCATAAACCGGAATTGTATCAGGCAGTTATCCCATTTTTAGCATATAAAACAAAACCGGCGATCGATGCCTGCATAAAAAAAGGCCGAATGTAAATAATTCGGCCCTTGGGTGATCATATGTTGAACCGGCGATTCAGTCGGACTTTTCTTCGCCTTCCTGCCCGGGCTGGGAGGAGTCTTCATCGGCGGGCGATTCTTCTTCCTGCTGCTGAGATTCTTCGGCAGTCTGCTGCTCGCCCTTTTCGGGTATATCCGATTGATCTTCGGCGGGTTTTTCTCCTGTTTCGGCCTCGTCCTGCTGTTCAGCCGGCGCGGATTCTTCTGGCTTTTCTTCGGCTTTTTCTTCGGCCGGTTTGCCTTCCTGCTCCTGCTGCTCGGTATCGGCGGGAGCTGACTGTATATACCTCGGGTGCGTCTCATCCAGTATAAGACCGCCGCCGGTATCCAGACCGCCGCGGCGTTTGACCGGTTCGGGTTTCGGCTGCGCACCGCCTTCGGCTTCTTCTTCAGCCGCCCATTGAGCTCGCTTTAGACTCAGACGTATGCGGCGATCTTCGCTGTCAACACGAAGGACCTTGACCTCGATTTCCTGCCCGACTTCCAGCATTTCCTTGGGACTGTCCACACGATGGTCGGCCATTTCGGAAATGTGCAGCAGTCCTTCCAGACCTTCTTCAAGCTCCACGAACGCGCCGAAGGAGGTAATCTTGGTAACTTTGCCTTTGATAATCTGGCCCGAGACGTAGTGTTCGGGAATTTCCCGCAGCCACGGATCTTCGGTAAGCTGCTTTAGGCCCAGCGACACACGCATTTTCTGCTCGTCCACCACCAGCACGACACACTTTACTTCCTGTCCTTTCTTGACAACTTCGCCGGGGTGGGTAATTTTGCGCGTCCATGACATGTCCGAAACGTGCAGCATACCCTCGATGCCTTCTTCTATCTCCACGAATGCGCCAAAATTCGTCAGCCCGCGCACTGTACCGGTGATAACGGTTCCGGGCGGATACTTTTCCTTTACGACCAGCCAGGGGTTCTCCTCGGCCTGTTTCATTCCCAGGGAGATTTCCTGCTTCTCGGTGTCTATGTCGAGCACAACTACTTCGACAGTGTCGCCCAGTTGAACAACCTCCGAGGGATGATTTACCCGCTTGATCCAGCTCATCTCGGATATATGGACAAGTCCTTCCAGGCCTTCTTCTATTTTCACGAAAGCACCGTAAGGCATGATGTTGACGACTTCGCCGGAAACCTTCGTACCGGGCGGATACTTCTGGTGTATGTTTTCCCACGGATTGGGTGTCTTCTGCTTTAGTCCCAGCGCGACCTTCTCTTCTTCGCGGTCTATGCTGAGAATCATCACTTCGACTTCCTGACCCTCAGAAAGCATCTCGGACGGGTGTCCCACCCTGCCCCAGCTCATGTCGGTTATATGGAGAAGGCCGTCAAGGCCGCCGAGGTCGATAAATGCGCCGAAGTCCGCAAGATTCTTGACAGTACCTTTGCGAATCTGGCCTTCTTCTATTTCTTCCAGGAGTTTCTCCCTTGCATCGGCCTGGATATCTTCAATGAGTTTCCGACGCGAAATGACAATGTTACGGCGGTCCTTGTCTATCTTGAGAATCTGGGCTTCGATTTCCTGTCCGACATACTGGCCGACGTCGCCCGGTCGACGTACGTCAACCTGACTGGCCGGCAGAAACGCCGGCACGCCGATATCCACCAGTAGTCCGCCTTTTATCTTGCGGGTTATCGTGCCGGATACGTTCTCGCCCTCGCTCTTGTTTTCCAGAATCCATTCCCAGCCGCGGATTCGGTCGGCTTTGCGCTTGGACAGCACAACTATGCCGTCCTCGGACTCCACTTCCTCCAGAAACACTTCCACTTCATCGCCGGGGGAAACGGAGTCGGGGTCCTTGAATTCGTCGAGGTATACCACGCCTTCGCTCTTGAGCCCGACGTCTACTATCACCTCGTTGCCGAATATCGCAACAACCTTGCCGGTCATGATGGAGCCCGGCTTGTGTTCAATACTTGTCTCGACGGCCTTGTCAAGCGCCTCCGTGGTATCGTCGGCGCCCAGGGCGTCATTGAGGTGTTTGGCCACCTCTTCTTCACTTACCTGTAATGATTTAATTAAATTCTCATCTACCATGTGCGATTCATTATACCTCTGTTGTTAAGTTTACGCTGTATGAGGGGAACATAACTGATGAAACGGCGAGTTTACAGACAATGCCCCATGATAACAAGGGCTTTTTTCTGCCGTTTGCAAACCGCCTCAAATTACTCACCAATAACGGGCTTCGTAAAAATGCCCTTTATGGGTGTTTCGTTATATTTTATACAATTAATGCGGCGGTTCAACAATAATACTCCCGCGGCCCGTTTTTTGCCCTCTTGCCTTGCGGGAATATTCATTATAACTTCGTTGGCCCGCCAAAGGAAACTGCCCCCATGCCTGTTGTAGTAAAATTTATAGTTACTGTCGGCGTGATTCTGTTATCCATGCTGGCCGGTTATCTGGCCCGCCGCACGAGACTTATGCGCGAAGAGCCGGCCGAGATCATCATGACGCTGGTTCTGGTTTTCGGCTATCCTTCGGTCGGGTGCCTAAGCACGTGGGTAATAGAGCTCAGTTTTGCGGTGGCCTGGCTGCCGGCGCTGGGGGCGGTCCACGTCGGCATCATGATGTTGCTTGGCATATTAACATCGCGGCTGCTTACGGACCAGATGAAGTTCCGCGGCCTGTTCGGCCTGGCCTCCGGCCTGGGCAACGCCGGATTCACCATGGGCGGTTTCGTGATTTTCCAGTTATTCGGCCAGCAGGGCCTGGGGCTGGTTTCGGTTTACTCTCTGATGTGGACGCCCATGGTGGTCCTTGCGGCCTATCCGGTGGCGAGGCACTTTGCCGGCCGCGGCGCCGGCGGTTCGCTTGCTCGGCTGATGCTGCGGAACCTGTTTGACTGGCGATCCGCCGGCCTGCTGGCTGTAACCGCCGGAATAATACTCTCGCTGTCGGGCGTCCAGCGGCCGGATGTCATATCCCGCCTGCACGTGGTGGATATTCTTATATTCGTTGTGACGGCGGCTGCGTACTTTTCCATCGGGCTGCGGCTGCACGTGGGACACGTGGCGCCGCTGAAAAAATACCTCCTGGCCCTGGCGGGCATGCGGTTCATAATCGCCGTGGCCGTGGGGCTTACACTTGTGGGCCTGACAACGCTAACTTCCTTCCCGCTGGCCGGACTGGCACGGAAGGTGTTTATCATCGAGACATTCGTGCCCACGGCCGTTACGATGGTGGCGGTGTCGAACATGTTCTCGCTCAAACCTCGCGCCGCCTCGGTGCTTTTCGTAATCAATACACTTATGTACCTGCTGCTTGTGCTGCCGATAGTCGTGGCAATCTTCGGATAACCGATAATCGGGCTAATTCGCTGTTCATAATCACGCATCAGGTGTTATAATAAAGATGTGAGATATTTTTACATCAGGAGGCAAATTCACGGCTGATGAGTGAAATGATAAGAACGGGACTCGGCGTTCGCAGCGAGCGGGCGCTATTGGTAGGGGTTATACTTCCGGATTCCAGGGTGGACATGCACGACCCGGTTGGCGAACTGCGCTCGCTGGCGAAAACGGCCGGTGCTAACGTATCCGACGAGATGGTCGCCAAGCGACAAAAGCCGCACCCGGGCCTGTACGTGGGCACGGGCAAGGCGGATGAAATCGCCCGCCGTGCCGAGGCAAACGATATAGATACCGTCATATTCGACAACGACCTGACACCCGCCCAGATTCGCGACCTGGAGGATATAATCGCCCGCAAGGTTCTCGACCGCAGCGAGCTTATACTGGATATCTTCGCCACTCATGCCCGCACTGCCGCAAGCCGGGCCCAGGTTGAACTGGCGCAGCTGGAATACACCTATCCCCGCCTTCGCCACATGTGGACTCACCTTGAGCGTGTGGCCGGCGGCGCCGCTACCGCGGCCGGGGCCGTCGGCGGCATAGGCACGCGAGGCCCGGGCGAGCAACAGCTGGAAATTGACCGCCGGCTTGTACAGAGACGAATAACCAAACTCAAGCGCAAGATTGCCGAAATAGACCGCCGCAAGATGCGCCAGGTCAGCGGCCGGGGTGATGTGTTCTGCACGTGCCTGGTGGGCTACACTAACGCCGGCAAGAGCACGCTGATGAACCGCCTCACCGGCGCGGGCGTGCAGGTGGCCGACCAGCTGTTCGCCACGCTCGATACGCGGACCCGCAAGTGGCAAATCAACGGCCAGGAGGTGCTGCTGTCGGATACGGTCGGTTTCATACGCGACCTGCCGCACCACCTGGTGGCGAGTTTCCGCGCGACACTGGAAGAGGCCATCCACGCTGACCTGCTGCTTCATGTGGCCGACGCATCGCACGATCGCGTGGACGACGAAGTTGCCGTGGTCCGCCGCGTACTGGACGAACTCGGCTGCGACAGGCAGAAGCAACTACTGGTGCTCAATAAAACCGACCGGATAAAAGACCCGGCCGCGCGGACAGTGCTGGCCAACAGGTATCCCGAGGCGATATTCATCTCTGCCGCCACCGGCGACGGTGTGGACGAACTCGCCGAGGCGGTGGCCACGCGAGGCGCAGGCGACAGGGTCCGCCTGGAACTCCGCGCCGACTGCCGCAACGGAAAACTCATGCAGTACATCGAGCAGCACGCCGACGTCCACAGCCGCGATTACAGCGACGCCACGGCTATAATCCGCGCGGACATGCCCTCACGCTACGCAGACGGGCTTGCCAACTTTGCGCAGGACGTGGAAGTGTCCCGGCTTTAGTAGCGCACGCACGGCGGCGTTACCATGCCGCCGCGCAATCTGCCATCATGGGAGTCAGTGTCGCAAATATTTTCATTGACCGATTCCCACCGGCGGCGTATTATTCCCATCGGCATCGAGAGTGCGTGAGGGTACTGGCCCATAGACCGCACGGCAACCTGTTCCGACTCGAGGCGGCAATAATGCCGCCGGAATAAGGTGCTCCAGCCAGCCCAGCCCCGAATGAGTTTACGGGGCGGCCGGGGATCGATGTGGTCCGCCGACGGCGGCGGGCAAACATTCTCTGGTCGCGCCTGTGCTGATAAAGCCACAGGCGGGCGGCAGGCGCCTGCCCGCAGGCGCACGGCCGCCGGGCGGATGCGGGTCAAACCCTCTCGATAATATTCAAAGAACATCTGATGCGCATTACCGGAGAATGAAAATGTCATCTGAAAATAATGACCGTAACTATCGCCTGGGTACTAAAGCCCTTCACGCCGGTCAGCAGCCGGACCCGGCCACCGGCTCGCGGGCCGTCCCGATTTACGCCACTACGAGTTTCCTCTTCGACGACACCGAGGACGCCGCCGACCTGTTCGCTCTGCGGAAACTGGGCAACATCTATTCCCGCCTGATGAACCCCACCAACGACGCGCTGGAAAAACGCCTGGCCGCTCTTGACGGCGGGGCCGGCGCGGTGAGTTTCGCCAGCGGGATGGCGGCCATCTCGGCGACGGTGATGACCATCACGCACGCCGGGCAGAATTTTATCTCGTCGGGCAGTCTCTACGGCGGCACCTACACGCTGTTCACACAGACGCTCAAGAAACTCGGCGTGGAGGTAAGATTCTTCGACCCCACCCGCCCGGAGCAGATATCCGAACTGGCCGACGAGAACACCCGTTGCGTATACCTCGAGAGCATCGGCAATCCCAAGAACGACGTGCCGGACTTCGCGGCCGTCGCCGACGCCGCCCACGCCGAAGGTCTGCCGGTAATCTGCGACAACACGGTCACCACACCGGCCCTGCTGCGACCGCTGGACCACGGCGTCGACGTGGTGGTGTACTCGACCACGAAATTCATCGGCGGTCACGGCGTGCACGTCGGCGGAGCGATGGTCGACGGCGGCAAATTCCCATGGAAGGACAACGCCGACAGGTGGCCGGAATTCTGTTCCCCGGACGAGGCGTATCACGGCGTGGTTTTCGCCGACGCCCCGCCGCCGGTGTGCGACATGCCGCTGGCCGCGCACATCCGCACGCACTGGCTGCGCGACACCGGCGGTTGCATGAGCCCCTTCGCGGCGTTCCTGTTCCTGCTGGGGCTGGAAACGCTGCATCTCCGCATGCCGCAGCACTGCCAAAACGCCCTGGACATCGCACGCTGGCTGAGCAACCACGACGCCGTCCGGTGGGTCAACTACCCCGGCCTGGACGACCACCCCCAGCACGCCAACGCACAGAAATATCTGCCCGGAGGTGCAGGGGCGATAATCGGCTTCGGCATAAAGGGCGGCCGGGATGCGGGTGTGAAGTTCATCAACAGCGTCAAACTCGCCAGCCACCTGGCCAACATCGGCGACGCAAAGACGCTGGTAATACACCCGGCCTCGACCACGCACCAACAACTAACACCCGCCCAGCAGGCCCAGACCGGCGTTACGGATGAATACATCCGACTGTCGGTCGGCATCGAGGACGTCGAGGACATCCGTCAGGATCTTGACCAGGCACTGAATGCCTCGCAAAAGTAAAACAATCGCGAAAGAATTATGAGCGACGATATATTCCAAAGCAGCGACAGCGTGCGAAGCGCCGCCCCGCTTAAGCACGCACAGACGTTCGAGATAGACGGACCGGTCGAACTAGCCGCCGGCGGCCGCCTCGAAAGCGTATCGGTCACGTACGAGACGTACGGGCGGCTCAACGAGGACCGCTCCAACGCGGTGCTGATATGCCACGCACTCAGCGGCGACTCGCACGTGGCGAGTCACGACGGCAACGACGACCCCGGCTGGTGGGACCTGGCCGTGGGCTCGGGCAAGCCCATCGACACCGAGAAGTATTTCGTCATCTGCCCGAACATCCTCGGCGGCTGTCGCGGCACCACCGGACCCAACAGCATCAATCCCGCCACCGGCAAACCCTACGGGGCCGAGTTCCCCGTGGTCACCATCGGCGACATGGTCAACGTCGAGCGGCGGCTTATCGATCACCTCGGTATCGAGCGGCTGCTGTGCGTCATAGGCGGCTCGATGGGCGGCCACCAGGTGCTCGACTGGGCTGTTCGCTACGGCGAGCGTGTCGGCGGCGCGATAGCCATAGCGACCTCGGCCCGGCTTACCAGCCAGGCCCTGGCGTTCGACGTGGTCGCACGCAACGCGATAATGCGCGACCCCAACTTCTGCGGCGGGCAGTACTACGACAGCGGCAAGGGCCCGGACGTCGGACTGGCCATCGCGCGCATGCTCGGCCACGTGACCTACCTGTCGCGCGAGGCGATGAAGGCCAAATTCGGCGCCGACCGCCTCCGCCCCCAGGACGTGCCGACCGACCCGGAGAAAATTTTCTCGGTCGGGTCGTACCTGGCCTACCAGGGCAGCAAGTTCGTCGAGCGGTTCGACGCCAACAGTTACCTGACACTGTCACGGGCGATGGACCTGTTCGACCTCGGCGCCGACAAGGAACAACTCGCCGAAAAACTCGGCGCCAGCCGGTGCCGCTGGCTGGTGATGAGCTTCACCAGCGACTGGCTGTTTCCGCCGGACCAGTCGCGCGAGATAGTCGAGGCGCTGCTGGCGCGAGACCGCCCGGTCAGTTACTCCAACATTGACACCCCCTGCGGGCACGACGCCTTCCTGCTGCCGGACGACCTCGACGCCTGGGGCGGGCTCATCGGCGCGTTCATGGCCAACCTCAACGGCGACGGGGCGCCGCGTCCGCCGCAGCACATCGAGCGGGCCGCGCTCGATCCGACGAGCATCTTCCACCCCGACCACCCGCGGCGGCTGGACTACGACCGCATCCTCGAACTCATCGCCCCGGGCGCCAGCATGCTGGACCTCGGCTGCGGCGCGGGCGGGCTGCTGGAGCAACTGCGCCGGCACGGCTGCGGGCGGCTGCTGGGCATCGAACTGAACGAGGAGTCCATCATCGCCTGCGTGCGGAAGGGCCTGGACGTCATGCAGGCGGACCTCAACGAAGGACTCGGCGCCTTCGCCGACAAGCAATTCGACTACGTCGGCCTCTCGCAGACGCTCCAGGCCGTCCACGACGTCGAACGGATCGTGGCCGACATGCTCCGCGTGGGACGCAAGTGCATCGTCAGTTTTCCCAACCTTGCCTACCACGGACATCGAAAAACGCTCGCCGAGCAGGGACGCGCGCCGGAAACATCCGGCCTGGCCGGGGCCACGTGGTACAACACGCCCAACATCAGGTTTTTCTCCATCGCCGACTTCGAGGAGTTCTGCCGCCGGCGCGACATCACCATCCACCGGCGAATCGCACTCGACACCGACGCATGGAAGGAAATCTCCGATGAGCCGAACCTCAACGCCGATTTGGCCATTTTCGTTATCAGCAGATGATAACAAGCAGGTTGTGCAACTTGTTTGTTCACGAAAGTTAAATTAACCCGCGAGCAATCAAGTTGCCCGCCCTACCTGAGTCTATCATTTCTCTTTCAGCCAGTTCTTCAGTTTCTTCGTGGTGTACGTGTTAATCACGTCGGCGGCGGTGGCCCAGCCGCGGCGGGCGGTTATCACGCCGTAGCGGACCAGGTCCATCTCGCCGGTGCTGTGCGAGTCGGTGTTGATGGCCAGTTTCGCCCCGGTATCGACGGCCACACGCACGTGCGTGTCGCGCAAATCAAGGCGGAGGTAATGCGCGTTAACCTCCAGCGCGGTGTCGTTTTTGGCGGCCGCGGCGGCGATCTTTTCGATGTCCAGTTCCATGCCCGGCCGCGAGTTTATCAGCCGACCCGACGGATGGCCGATGCAGTCCACGTGCGGATTCTCTATCGCGCGGATTATCCGCCCGGTGGCCTCGTCACGGCCCATCGAAAGCGCCGAGTGGCACGAGGCCGTCACAAAATCCAACTCCGCAAGCACGTCGTCTTCCAGGTCCAGCGAGCCGTCCTTGAATATGTCCACCTCAACGCCCGCCAGCAGCGTGATGCCCTTCAGGTTCTCCGATGCCTTGCGGATGGCCTCGGCATGCCCGGCCAGCCGTTGGGGGTCCAGCCCGTTGGCCTGCGTCTGCGACTGCGAGTGGTCGCAGATGCCCAGGTAATCGTAGCCGCGGTCCTTTGCCGCCCTGGCCATTTCCTCGATGGTATTGTTCCCGTCGGAGGCGTCTGTGTGGACGTGCAGGTCCCCGCGTATGTCGTCATGTTCGATGAGGTCGGGTAGTTTATCTTCGCCGGCCGCCTTCACCTCGCCGCGGTCCTCACGCAGCTCCGGCGGGACGAACTTCAGCCCAAGCGCATCGTAAATTTCCTTCTCGTTCCGGCCGGCGACGCGCTTCCTGCCCTTGAACAGTCCGTATTCGTTGAGCTTCATGCCCGCCCGCACGGCTATCTCGCGCAGGCGGACGTTGTGGGCCTTGGAGCCGGTGAAGTACGCCAGCGCCGCGCCGAAACTCGCGGCCGGGACAACCCGCAGGTCGGCCTGAATATCCGTCTTCTTCGGATGCCGCAGGCCTCTCAACTCCGTCGAGACCACCACGCTGCCCTTGGTCCTGCCGCCTGCGATGACTCGCTTGACGTTGTCGGCGCCGGTGAACTGCCCGATTATCCGCTCTCCGTCTGATTCGCGCGCCTGGCAGAGCAAATCGAGGTCGCCGACAGTCTCTTTGCCGCGGCGGTAACTGCCGGCCGCCTCAACCTTCGCCACGCCCTTGATATCTTCCACCACGGACTTCAGCTCGGCCACCACCATGTCCGCCTCGCCCAGGCGGACCCGCCGGCCGGAGGCCGCCATGAAGCCCAGCGACTCCTTAATCTGCGTAACCTTTTTCTCGCCCAGGCCTTCCAGCGAGGAGATTTTCTCCGGCGACTTCTCAAGCGCCTTTCGCAACTGGGCCAGCGACTTGATATCCGCCTCGTGCCACAACCTGGCGGCGATCTTCGGCCCCATGCCGGGCACCTCCAGCAGCTCCGTCAGTTTCGCCGGGACCTGTTTCTTGAGTTCCTCGTGGCGTGTGATTTTGCCGCTGTCGAGGTATTCGCGGATTTTCTCGGCCGTGGACTTGCCCACGCCCTGAATGTCGTTCAGTTCGCCGCGCCCGGCCACATCCTCCACCGGCTCGGACAGGTCCTCCATGGCGCGGGCGGCGTTTCGGTAGGAGTTCACGCGGAAGCGGTTGGCATCCTGTATCTCCAACAGGTCGGCTATTTCGGAAAATATCTTTGCAAGTTCGGCGTTCTTCATGGCCTTTCCTCTACATTCATTTTACACCATAACAGCAATACCTTTGATTCGTTGTCAATTCGTTTATCCAGGCGCCCCGGCAAGAAGACGGGTTGACTGATTCATCGCTTCTCAATCGCGGCTCATTTTGTGCACAGCCGTTCCGGGATATTTTAGAAATTGCCGGTTTTTTGCGCGTTGTGCCGGGCTGTTGCAGGTTTTTAGACCTTTTTGCGCGATATTGCGCGTTTTTTACCCTTGACAAGAATTCGTAAGTGTATGTATTGCAGTGGTTAATCATAATTTTACCCCGCCGTCCGCCCGGAAGCCGCGCTTTTTCGAGGGAAAAGGATATTTCGGACCGACGGCCCCTCCGGGCCCAAAGGTCCCGTCGGGATTGCGAATTTCGGACCGACGGCCCCTCCGGGCCCAAAGGTCCCGTCGGGATTGCGAATTTG
>CAYYMD010000062.1:0-15130 GCA_964472875.1 uncultured Planctomycetaceae bacterium | reverse complement strand
CCTTGTAAAATAGAGACTTGCAAACGATTTTCAGAGGCGCGTTGAAGACAGGAAAGAGTTCTCTGTCCGCAAAAACTGGCCACACGCGTTCGCCGTTGGAAAAAGGTCAAAGTCCGCGAACGAGGCGAAAGCAGAACCCGGCTGATTTACTCCAGGATTCTATTGTGGTATCGGGTCCGGCCCAAGCCGATACTCCTGGTCATCAGCCGGGATCCGCAAGGCAAACAAAAAGACGACTTCTTTTTTACTACCGACCCGGACATGCCCCCGGCCGAGGTGGTAGGATCCTACGCCGACCGGTGGTCGATAGAGGATACGTTCAAGAACGCCAAACAATATCTGGGCGGCCAAGAGCCGCAGACGTTCAATCCCGGCGCGCCGGGACTCGGCGCACGGCGGGCCTGAGTTTGTGGCTGTATTCAATGGTTTGGCTGTGGTATTGCAAACTGAAGCCGTCTCAGCGGCGCTTTACGGTTCATCGATGGTATCAGTGGAAGACTAATCCGAGTTTTGCTGATGCGTTGGCCTGCCTTCGCCGGAAGATTTGGCGTGAAAGAATAAAATGCATGTTCGGCGATGCCGCCGTGCATGACAAAAGATTCGAGTTCTTGCCGGAGGCCTTGGCGCCTGCGGCGTAGAACATAACCAAAAGTGCGAAAGTTTACTAATTTATGAAAAACTGAATTCATGGCCGACATACTTTTATTTTGTCTTTAGCAAATGACAGTGAACCATCTACGGTTCCATGATCAGCAGTTTTTCGCCGGTGGTGCCGGTGCGTTCGACGGCCCTTTCGAGCCACTTGCGCGCATCGGTCAATGACGGGTCGGCCCCCAGTGCCTGCTGGTAGTAAGAGATGGCCATTTCGTACCGGCCCCGGCCGTGATAAATCCTGCCCAGGTAATACAGCGACCGAGCGTCGGACGGCTCGCGTTGCAGCACCTGGTTAAACAGTTTCTCGGCCTGTTCGACGTGACCGACCTGGTACTCGCTGATGGCCTCGGTGCGCATTTTGCCCACGCCGCAGCCGGCCATCACAAACACCGCCACAAACATCGCAATCAGAACAAACCTTTTCATATCCTGGCCTCCCGCTGCAAGTTAACTGTAACGCCGGTTCGTTCGACGCAGATATCATACCCAGGCCGAATCGATTTGTCATGCACAATCGCGGAGGTTTTTTGATAAAATTCAAAGTCGCCGCCGACCCGGGCGAAAAATTCTTTTAGCGCCCGGCCGGAATTTGTTTAACATTTCCTGCCATTCCACGCGTCTGTGCCGATGCATCACCCTGAATGACGAGGAGAGAATGGTCATGCGCGTTAATTACAAAACTGCGCCGCCGGCCGGGTCCGCACCGGCAAACGGCCGCCGTCGCGGCTTCACGCTGGTGGAACTGCTGACGGTCGTCGGCATCATAGCCGTTCTGGTTGCCATGCTCGTCCCGGCCGTGGGAAAGGCCCGCTCCTATGCCCGCCGGGTCGCCTGCGCACACAACCTGAACG
Organism: uncultured Planctomycetaceae bacterium; assembly: GCA_964472875.1. Lineage (GTDB taxonomy): Bacteria > Planctomycetota > Phycisphaerae > SM23-33 > SM23-33 > CAYYMD01. The sequence goes on along the minus strand of CAYYMD010000062.1, from coordinate 13,625 downwards.
AATCCTACCTGGTCATTCACATGTACATGAACGAGAACAAGGGCTTCTACCCCTGCGCCGAGGACCCGGTATCGAACGAACCGTTCTACTGGCTGTGGATGGGCCGCGGCTGGCGCGACATCGTCCGGCCGTACCTGGGCGAATGGGTAAACGAGTCGAACCCCTCGATACTGTATTGCAAGGCCGACCCGGCAAAGGATAAGTACCAGGCCACCAGTTACGCCTACTCGATGAGTTTTTATCACAGCGTCGAGCAGATTAACGCTATGAGCAGCCCCGCCGATACGTACAGCAACCCGGTTAAGTCCGTGCCCCAGAAAGAATCGCAGGTGGAATACCCCGGCGGCAAGATACTGGCCGGCGAGTGGACCAGCAACCACCAGCCCTTCGCCGGCGACAACGGCTGGTGGAACTGGAAGGGTCGGCGAAACTTCCTTACGGCCGCCGGAGAAGTGCGATATACTGAAGCAGGTGAAATACTGCCCGCCCGCGACGGTTTCCCCGATGCGAACCTCACCGTCGACGGCATATCGGGCAGGGATTTGCCGTAAACGAATGCGAAAACAAATCGGAAGGATGTAAAAATGTCGCCAATTTACGATGACATAACGCAAACAATCGGCCGCACGCCGCTGGTGAAAATTCAGCGGCTGATTCAGTCCGACGCCACGGTGCTGGCCAAACTCGAGTCGTTCAATCCGCTCGGCTCGGTCAAGGACCGCATCGGCGCGGCCATGATAGACGCCGCCGAGCGCGAGGGGAAGATATCGCCCGGGGCGACGATAATCGAGCCCACCAGCGGCAACACCGGCATCGCCCTGGCGTTCGTCTGCGCCGCCCGCGGATACCGCTGCGTGCTGACCATGCCGGAGTCCATGAGCGTCGAGCGACGGAAGGTTTTAAAGGCACTCGGGGCCGAGGTGATCCTAACGCCCGCCGAAGGCGGCATGGCCGGGGCCGTCGAGGAGGCCGAGAAACTCCTTGCCGATACGCCCGACGCCTACATGCCACAGCAGTTCAACAATCCCGCCAACCCGGACATCCACCGCAAGACCACGGCCGAGGAAATCTGGACCGACACCGACGGTGCGGTGGACATTGTCGTGGCCGGCGTCGGCACAGGCGGGACAATCACCGGCGTGGCCGAGGCGCTCAAGCAGCGCAAAGCCGACGTTCAGGCGGTGGCCGTCGAGCCCGCACAGAGCCCGGTCATCTCGCAATACCAGGCCGGCCGGGACCAGCAGCCCGGCCCGCACAAAATCCAGGGCATCGGGGCGGGATTCATCCCGCAGGTGCTGAACCTCGACGTGATAGACGAGGTCATCCAGGTAGACCAGGATGAGGCGATGTGCTGGTCCCGCGGTGCCGCGGCCAAAGAAGGCATGTTCGTGGGCATCTCCTGCGGCGCGGCGCTTTACGCGGCCGACGTGGTCGCCCGCCGCAAGCCCAATGCCGGCAAGACCATCGTCGTCATCCTGCCGGACTTCGGTGAGCGATACCTCACCAGCCCCCTGTTCGCGGATATAACAGAATGAACTTGACACATCCCAATGGCGGATAAATCACAAAATGAAAACAGCGTCGCCCTTCTGGGGCGGCTGCCGATGTTTTCGGCGCTGGATGAGGCGACGATTCGCTCGCTGGTGGACCGCTGCCGGACGGTGAAATATCCCGCCGGGGAGGTCATATTCCTTTCCGGCCGGGCGGCCGACAAATTCTACGTCATCCTCGCCGGCAAGGTCGCGGTCTACAAACTCTCGCCCGCCGGCGAGCGACAGATAATCCACCTGTATTCGCGCGGTGAGAGTTTCGCGGGCGCGGCGATGTTCTCCGGCGGCGGATACCCCGCAAGCGCCGAGGCCACCGAGGATGCCGAACTGCTGGAAATCTCCCGCGCGGCGCTGGAGGCGGCGTTCGCGGCCGAGCCGAGACTCGCCATGGGCATGCTGGCCGGGCTGTCGAAGAAACTTCGCGAACTGGTCGCGCTGGTGGAGGACCTGTCGCTTCGGAGCGTGCCGGCGCGGCTTGGCCGGGAACTGCTGGAAGAGGCCGCACGCAGCGGCGGGCGGCAATTCCGTCTCTCGGCCAGCAAGCACGACCTGGCGGCCAAGCTCGGCACAGTCCCCGAGACGCTCTCGCGGGCGCTGGCCAAACTCCGCAAGGACGGGCTAATAGAAGTGAAAGGGCGAAATATCACCATCCTCGACCGCGCAGGACTGGAAAACCTCGCCGGCCAGGAAGATACGTAAAGTTCATCTTTCAACCCGGATTTCCTCAATAGAAAAACCACAATTCATACCTGCCCGCCTGAATTTTTTGAAAATCCGGGCACTCGCTGCTAAAATTGCATACGCTATAGGATTTAAATACCTATTATTATGCAAACAGGAAGAAATAGTAAAACAAGAAATGAAGACGATAAAATGGGTCATTGCCGCATGTATAATGCCCGTGTATGTATGTGCCGGCACCGACAAAAATGAGGTCGGCCTGTACCAGGAACGATACCGGCCTCTGTACCATTTTACCGCCGACCGCGGCTGGATCAACGACCCGAACGGCCTCGTTTATGTCAATGGCGTCTACCACCTCTTCTTCCAGCACGAGAGACGCTTCTGGGGGCACGCAATCAGTGACGATCTCCTGCACTGGAAGCAACTGCCCGATGCCATCAAGGATCGCAACGGATGCCCGGCGTTTTCGGGCTCGGCTGTGATAGACCGGAATAACACCAGCGGGTTCCAGACCGGCTCGTCGCCTCCGGTCGTCGCTGTTTTCACAAGTTGGGGGGAAGGTCAGTGCCTGGCCTATAGCAACGATAATGGAATGACATGGACTCGGTACGAGCACAACCCCGTGCTCGAACTGCCCGGCGATGAACTGAGATCATGGCCACTGTCGGCGCGCGATCCGCACGTGATGTGGGACAAGCAGAGGGGGCGATGGGTCATGGTGCTTTACTGCAATCCCGACCAGCGGAAAAACAAGAAGGGCGCCGGCTTTTCGATCTTCACCTCGCCGGACCTGAAGCACTGGAAGAAGCGCAGCCATCTCACCGGATTCTACGTCTGCCCCGATGTTTTCCAGCTTCCGATTGAGGGCGAGGCGGGCCAAAGCCGTTGGGTCGCCATGGACTGGAAAAAGTACACAACCGGCAAGTTCGACGGGACGACCTTTAAGCCCGATACGGAAACGCGGAAACTGGATTTCGGCAGAAACCTTTCAGCCAACCAGTCATGGAAGCACCTGCCTGACGGCCGCGTGATCCAGATTTGCTGGATGAGTTACGGCAAGTATCCGGGCATGCCGTTCGACCAGCAACTGAGCTTCCCGACCGAACTGTCACTCCGCCGGATAGACGGCAGGTTGTTCCTGTGCAAGAATCCGATCCGCGAAATCCGGACCCTGCACCGCACCTCCGAGACGCTCGAATCTATGGTTCTCGCCGAGGGCAAGTCCCATGAGTTCAGGGACCTTACCCAATCGCTCGACATCGAGGCGTTATTCACGCTGGAGAGCAACGGAGAGGTCGTGTTCAGCGTGTTAAACCATGAGATCCGCGTAACTCAAAGCCGGGTCCGCAGCGGAGGTCGTAACGGCCCCCTGCCGGGCGAGCCGAAGGAGCAGGACATACGGATCCTGGCGGATCGTACGTCCATTGAGGTCTTCGCCAACGGCGGCTCGCTCACCATGGCATTCTGCCTTGTCCCCGAGGAATCGGCCGCAAGTGTCACGGTCGAAGCCGCCAAAGGAACAGCGTCCTTCAAAAGGTTCTCAATACGCAACGTTGGTTCCATCTGGAAAAAATAAAAATCGGAACTTGCAGGCCTACTTAGTTGTTGTATAGTTTTTAACAAATAGAAGGTGGTCGTAGGTTAGGAATAATCGTTAAATCCCAGTTTGCGGCATTATGGATTTTAAAATATCGAATCTCCCAAAAGGTAAAAAAGCAATGACCGAAAAACATACGCGTCGTGATTTTATGAAGACTCTATCGGCGGGGGCCGTGCTTCCCCTGATATCGAACGGGGCTATCGGAAAGGAATCCCCGGAAAGAAAACCCAACATCATTCTGTTTCTCGTGGATGATATGGGTTTAATGGATACATCAGTGCCCATGCTGGCGGATGAGCACGGCAATCCCGAACGGCACCCCCTCAACAACTGGTATCGCACACCCAATATGGAGGAACTGGCCAAAAAGGGCATCCGTTTCAGCAATTTCTACGCCCACTCGGTATGCTCGCCTACCCGCTGTTCGATTATGACCGGTCAGAACTCCGCCCGTCACGGTACGACCACATGGATTAATCCTACCCACAACAATAAGGGCGGATTCGGGCCGCCGAAATGGGACTGGAACGGCCTGGAAAAGAAAGATCTCACGCTTGCACGGCTGCTGAAACGGGAGGGCTACAGAACCATACATGTCGGCAAGGCCCATTTTGGTCCCAAAGGCCACGAAGGTGCAAAACCCACCAACCTTGGATTTGACCGCAACATTGGTGGCACCTATGCCGGCCAACCCCCAACATACTATGGCGAGAAAAATTACGGCAAAGGCCATCTGCTGGCGGTTCCAGACCTGCAAGAGTACCACGGCACCAAGACCTACCTGACCGAGGCGCTTACACTTGAGGCAAACAAGGAGATAGCCACGGCTGTTAAAGAAGGTAAACCTTTCTTTCTGAATATGTGCCAATATGCTGTCCATGCACCCTTCAACCCGGACCCGCGTTTCGCCGATCATTACAAAAACTCCCGCAAATCGAAAAAAGCCCAGGCCTATGCCACAATGATTGAAGGAGTCGACAAATCGCTGGGCGACATCATCAGGGAATTGAACAGACTTGGCGTTGCCGAGAACACGCTGCTAATCTTCTTCGGCGATAACGGTTCGGACGCTCCGTTGGGAGCGATTCACGGATACTCGAGCTCGGCTCCGCTGCGCGGAAAGAAGGGAACTCACCATGAAGGTGGTGTCAGGGTTCCATTCATCGCCGCCTGGGCAAAAAGTGATCCGGAAAATCTATGGCAGAAAAAACTGCCCATTGCTGCAAATCAGATACAGCCGCAAATCGGAACGATAACGGATATTTTCCCGACGGTATGCTCACTCGTCGGCGCCGAGATACCCGACGGCCACGAAACGGACGGATTTGATCTCAAACAGCAGTTCGCCGGCAAACACAACAAGAACAGGTCGAACACTTTTCTCAACCACTTTCCTCATGGGCATCGCAGTTCCTATTTTTCGCTCTATATCAACGGTGACTGGAAAGTGGTTTATCACTATCCCGTAAAAGGCGGACCGGACTATGAACTCTACAACACAAAAAAAGATCCCTACGAAAAACACAACATCGCTGCCCAAAATCCGGAACAATTAAAGATTATGATGCAGACCATGGCCGATGATATGCGAGCCAAAGGCGCCCTCTACCCCGTAAAGAACGGGAAAAAGCTAAAGCCGAAGGCGCCCTGTAAGGACGACTAATCTCAGATGGGTGAACAAGAAAGGGATCTACGGCATGGAAACATACAACAACGAGAGCACCGGCGCCAAATTGATACCGAAAAAAACAAGATTGGCATCAGCCATGTCACATCTGTCAAAGCATCTGATGCGAATATTACTTTTTTGCATAGTGCTGCTTGGTTCCACGTGGCTCTATGGCGCGGAAGATGCGCGGACCATCATCGAGAACTCGGGCATAAAGGGCGGCCTGGTCGTTCATCTCAATTGCGGTGATGGAAAACTTACAGCCGATCTGCACATCAACAACTCATACCATGTCCACGGCCTCGATACTTCGCAGGAGAATATCGCAAAGGCCCGCAGGCATATTAAGTCCAGAGGACTGTACGGCGCCGCCGTATCCGTCGCGCTGTGGGACGGCAAAAAACTCCCTTACACAGGGAACCTTGTGAATTTATTAGTGGCCAGCGGCAAATGCCAAGTGTCAAGCGCCGAGATTAACAGAGTGCTTGCGCCACGAGGAGTTGCAGTTATAAACGGCAGGAAAACAGTAAAGCCCGTGCCGCCGGAGATCGACGACTGGAGCCACGCCAACTACGACGCCAAAGGCAATACCGTTTCAAAGGATAGACGTATCGACTATCTGAAGAATCTTCAGTGGGTGGGTTCGCCCCGTTTTGCCCGCCATCACGACCATATGACCAGTATGCCGGTGGCCATATCCGAGAAAGGCAGAGTATTCTATATTTTTGACGAGGGGAACAGTTCCTCAATTCTCCTGCCGTCAGACTGGAAACTGATTGCCAGGGATGCGTTTAGCGGCGTGATACTGTGGAAGCGGTCGATTCCCGACTGGGCGCCCCGTCTTTATCCTCTTAAAGCCGGGCCGGTCACGCTGAAAAGGAGACTTGTCGCCCAGGGCGACAAAGTCTTTGCGACCCTGGGAATTGAGGCGCCGATTTCGGCAATTGACGCTTCAACCGGCCAGACGCTCGCCACGTATAAGGGCACGGAAAATACCGAGGAAATTATTGTCTCGGGAAACCAGGTTTTCGCACTTATTGATCGTGTTTCACAGAGGTTTCCACTCAAGCCGAAAATGTTGAGGTGGTCGGAAGGCAAGAGGATCGTAGCGGCCGTCGACACGCAAACCGGCGCCGTCATGTGGAAGAAGGAACAGCCGTTTGTCTGTCCCCTTACTCTTGCTGCTGATGAAGAACACGTGGTCTTTCACGACGGCGATAAAATCGTCGCGCTCGACAGGGAAACGGGTGATAGGGCCTGGGCATCGAAACCTGTCCCCAGGTTGGAAAAAATGTCCACAAATTTCGGGCCGCGGCTTGCCATATACAAAGACGTAATAGTATTCGTCGGCGGAGAGAACTATAAACTGGGCAGCAAAAACGGACAAATGACGTGTCTTTCCGCCAAAACCGGAAAGATCCTATGGACCAACAAGAAGCATCCCGCCAACGGTTACAGGTCGCCCGAGGATATGTTCATTATCGGCGACAATATATGGGCCGCTGAAGTCTGGCGCGGAAATGACACGGGCATCACCTATGGTTTTGATATAAAGACCGGTGAGACGGCCGTGGAATTCCCGCCGGATGTGAATGCTTTTTGGTTCCATCACCGCTGCTATCCGGCCAAAGCTACTGAGAAATATCTGCTTTTGTCGCGAACCGGAATCGAGTTCGTCAATCCGAAGACGAAACATTGGAAAATCCATCACTGGACACGCGGTTCGTGCATGTTCGGCATCCTGCCGGCAAACGGCATGATCTACACTCCACAGCATCCCTGCGCCTGCTATCTTGGAACAAAAACCTACGGCTTCTCCGCCCTGTCACCGGCGCTGCCGGAAAACACCGTTCCTCAGAAAGCCGACGAGAAAAACAGACTCCTAAAAGGCCCCAGCTACTGCGAGTCTTTGCAGGGCAAACCCGCCACGGCAGATGATTGGCCGGTTTATCGCCACGACCCCGGCCGCAGCGGTTCAACCAAATCCGAAGCGCCTGCCGAACTCAAGCAAAAATGGAGCGTAAAAGCGGGCAGCAATCTTACGCCACCCATAGTTGTAGGCAATACCGTCTATCTCGCCGACAAGGATAGCCACGAGGTTCACGCGCTCGACGGCAAAACAGGTAAAAGCAAATGGACGTTCACCGCCGGCGGCAGGATCGATTCCGCCCCGACCTACGCAGCGGGCAGAATAGTCTTCGGCTGTAATGACGGCTATGTTTACTGTCTCGACGCGCGAACCGGCGAGTTGGCCTGGCGATTCAGGGCCGCTCCCTACGACAGGCGGCACATGTATTTTGAGCAGGTTGAATCGGTATGGCCTGTTCCGGGCAGTGTGCTGGTAGTGAACAACAAGGTCACCTTTATAGCCGGCCGCTCCATGTTTCTGGACGGCGGACTCAGGTTCATCAGACTCGACCTGGAGACAGGCGAAAAACTTCTGGAAAAAATCCACGACGACAAGGCCCCCGGCGCTAAAAAGGACCTGCAGAAAAAGATGAGGGGTCTGAGTATGCCGGCCTCTTTGAACGATGTGCTCTCCTATAAAAACAAAGAATTTTTCATGCGGACCCAGCCTTTTAACGCCGACGGGACGCGGACGAGATTTCCCGTAGCAAATATGAGAACTCTACGCAAAGATGAATCCGGACCCGGCAAGCACCTCTTTTCGCCGACCGGTTTTACCGATGATTCATGGTGGCACCGGACGTACTGGGTGTTCGGTAAGCAGTGGGCGTCCGGACACGCCGGCTATATGAAAGCCGGGCAATACACGCCGGCAGGCCGAATACTGGTATACAACGACAGCCATGTGTACGGATTCGCCAGGAAACCGCTTATGTACCAATGGTCAACTCCTCTCGAATACAGACTGTTTGGATGCCCGCACGACCCGACAGTAAAACCCGTCAAAAATGAAAAGGGCAAGCGCAGAGGAAAACTCTGGGCGATCAGATATCACGACTGGAACCGGTATATCCCATTCCACGCAAGAGCCATGGTTCTTGTCGGCGACACGCTATTCGCCGCCGGACCGCCTGATGTGCTGAATGAGGAGAGGGCTTTTGCGAGAATTGACGATCCCTCCACACGCAAAGCCCTCGACGAACAGCTTGACGCCCTGGCCGGCAGTAAAGGCGCCGAACTCTGGGCCGTGTCGACAGCCGACGGAAATGTTATCAGGAAACTCAAGATGGATTCGATACACGTCTTCGACGGCATGGCCTCCACCCGCGGCAAACTTTACATAAGCATGCAGAATGGGACTGTTATCTGTTTAGGGAAGTAAAACGATGTCTCGCCCCAGTGCCGGCAATAACGGCGGGAACAACACTGCGAATGAAAGTACGACTATCAACCTGCACGCAAACATGCAATAAATGTATCGATTGATGGTCTATAGACAATTTGATTCCGCACGTCTCAGGGCTGGAAAATCTCGCCGGCCAGGAAGATATATAAGCCCCAAATTTCAAAGCATTTACACGTAATTTTTCGAGGCGGGGGAAAATAATTTCAAAATTTTTTTCAAAAAATTCTCCTCACTTGACCTAAGTCAAGGCCCGCTTCCGCCCGGGGTGCTATAAAGAACCGTGAAAGCAAAATCACGGAGCCAGCCATGATAACCAAGGCAACGAGAAAAATAGTCAACATCGACCCCGACAAGTGCGACGGTTGCGGCCGGTGCGTGCCCGCATGCGCCGAGGGGGCGATTCAGATTATCGACGGCAAGGCCCGCCTTGTCTCGGATGAACTCTGCGACGGGCTGGGCGACTGCCTGGGCGAGTGCCCGCGCGGGGCGATAAGCATCGAGCAGCGCCCGGCCGGGGACTTCGACCCCGAAGCGGTCAGGAAGCGGCAGGAGCATAACGCCGGCCGCGGCGAAGACCGCCACGAACACGAGGGGCAAGGCCACCATCCGCCCGCCGGCGGCTGCCCGGGCATGGCCGCTCACACATTCGACCGCGACAAGGACGAAGCCGCCGATGCGGACGCGCCCTCGCCGTCGCGGCTGACGCACTGGCCGGTGCAGCTGGCGCTGGCGCCGGTCGAGGCCGACATCTGGCGCGATGCGGATGTGCTGATATCGGCCGACTGCGTGGCCTACGCCATGGGCGACTTCCACCGCCGCCTGCTGGCCGGGCGGACGCTGGCGGTGGGCTGCCCCAAACTCGACGACGCCGACGCGTACTTCGAAAAACTCACGCGCATCTTCGCCGCAAACGAGATAAAGACCGTCACCGTCGCGCGGATGGAGGTGCCCTGCTGCGGCGGCCTGGAGACCGTCGTCGGCCGGGCCCTGGAGGCGGCCGGCAAAAGCATCCCCGTCAACGTCGTGGTGGTCACCGCGCAGGGCGAAATCCGCGATATCAACGGCATAAACCTGAAGTAACAAGCCGCCAAAGGACAGGTGAATATAATGATTAATACGGTAAACATCGCCGAGGCGCCGCGGAAGCCGAACCCCCACGGCGTGGTGGCGAAAAAGTTACACGACAGCGCCGAGGCGCAAATCATGCACCTTACGCTCGGGCCGGGCCAGTCGCTGCGAAGGCACATCACGCCCGTGGATGTCTGTTTTTACGTTTCGGCCGGCGAGGGCGTGGTCGAGATCGGCGACGAGAAAAAGCAAGTCGCGGCGGGCACACTGGTCGAGAGCCCCGCCGGCGTCCCGCACCGGTGGATAAACAATTCCGGCCGCGACCTGGAAGTGCTGGTCATCAAGACGCCCCGGCCGAGCGAACCGACGAAGATGCTTTAAGAAAGGCGGAAAAATGGCACAGATAAAACCCGACATGACGGTCCGGAAAAATTGAAATCGACACAGCCGTTAACTTTCAAGAACAGGAGAACCGAAATGACACCCGAACAGGAAATGTTTTGTTACCAGTGCGAGCAGACGCGCGGCGGCAAGGGCTGCACCACCATGGGCGTCTGCGGCAAGAGCGCCGAGACCGCAAACGTGCAGGACCTGCTGGTCCACGTGGTAAAGGGGCTCTCGATGTACGCCCACCGAGCGCGGCAACTGGGCAAGGTTGACCGCGAGATTGACACATTCGTGCCCGAGGCGATGTTCGTGACGCTGACCAACACGGACTTCGACGCCAGGCGAATCGCCAACGAGTACGTCAAGAAGGCGGCGCGGCTAAAGGACAAGGCAAAGGCGCTTTACGAGCAGGCGTGCTCCGAGGCGGGCAAGGTCCCCGAGCAACTGGCCGAGCCGGCGACGTTCGCGCCGGCCGACGATTACGAAGGTATGCTCGCCCAGGGGCGGGAAATATCAATATCCGCCCGCATAGACACCCACGGCCAGGACGTGGCCGGGCTGCAGGAACTCATCACCTACGGCCTCAAGGGCGCGGGCGCCTACGCCGACCACGCGCACGTGCTCGGCCGGGACGACGACGACGTTTACGCCGGCTTCCACCGCCTGCTGGACTACGTGGCCGCCGACCCCACCGACGTGGACGACCTGACCGCAAAGGCCATGGAAACCGGCGAACTGAACCTGAAGGTCATGGGCCTGCTCGACTCGGCCAACACGGGCGCGTACGGGCATCCCGAGCCCACGCAGGTCCGCATCACGCCGGTGGCGGGCAAGTGCATAGTCGTATCCGGCCACGACCTGAAGGACCTGGCGATGCTGCTGGAGCAGACCAGGGGCACGGGCGTCAACGTCTACACGCACGGCGAGATGCTGCCCTGCAACGCCTACCCCGAACTGAAAAAGTACGACCACCTCGTCGGCAACTACGGGGGGGCGTGGCAGAACCAGCGGTCGGAGTTCGACGAGTTCCCCGGCGCGGTGCTGATGACCACCAACTGCCTGATGAAGCCGCGCGACTCCTACAGGGACCGCATCTTCACCACCGGCGTGGTCGGGTGGGAAGGCGTTACGCACATCGAGGCCGACGAGAACGGCAACAAGGACTTTACGCCGGTAATCGAGGCCGCACAACAGGCCGACGGCTTCGCCGAAGACGGCGAGCAAAAGTCCATCACCATCGGCTTCGCCCACAACGCGGTGATGTCCGTGGCCGACAAGGTCGTCGAGGCCGTCAAGGCCGGAAAAATCCGCCGCTTCTTTCTCATCGGCGGCTGCGACGGGGCAAAGCCCGGCCGCAACTACTACACCGAGTTCGCACAGCAGGTCCCCGACGACTGCGTGATACTGACGCTGGCCTGCGGCAAGTATCGCTTCAACAAACTGCCCTTCGGCGACATAGGCGGCATACCCCGCCTGCTGGACTGCGGCCAGTGCAACGACGCTTACTCGGCCATCCGGATAGCCGTGGCGCTGTCGAAGGCGTTTGATACGGACGTCAATTCGCTGCCGCTGTCGTTCATCCTCTCATGGTACGAGCAGAAGGCGGTGGCCATCCTGCTGACGCTGCTGCACCTGGGCATACGCGACATGAAGGTCGGCCCGTCGCTGCCGGCGTTCGTCGGACCGAACGTCTGGGGCGTGCTGCAGGAGAATTACAACATCGACGCTATCTCGAACGTCGAGGCAGACCTGGCAGAGGCCCTCGGCGATTAATGCATCAGCATGATTTGGTCGGCGGCGCTGCTGCGTCGCCGACTGTTTAATGCGGCGGCCCCGACGCGCCGTAACCGCCGCGCTGAAAAACAGGGACAGTCGCTTTTAGACTGTCCCTGTTTTTTTATTGGTGGCATCACTTGCCGGCGGTATGATGTCGCAAACTACAACCTCAAAACAAAGGGGTAAGATATGAGCAAAAGCGGGCGGTCAAAAAAGACTGAATCCGCCAAAGGCGGGATAGCCCGGGTCGGACGAATCGAACGGAGCATCCTCCTGATCCGCGGCGAAAGAGTAATCCCGGATGCGGACCTGGCCGAGTTGTACGGCGTAGAGACAAAGGCCCTGACTCGGGCCGTGCGGCGCAACCCTGAGCGTTTCCCGGACGACTTCATGTTTCGACTGACAAAAGATGAATTTGAAATCTTGAGGAGCCAAACCGGCGCCTCAAGTCAGTGGGGCGGAAGAAGATATTTGCCGTATGTCTTTACCGAACAGGGAGTTGCAATGCTGTCCAGCGTTCTGCGCAGCAAGCGGGCAGTAGCGGTCAACGTAGAAATAATGCGAACATTCGTTCGCCTCAGACGGATGTTGGACACCCACGAGGATCTTGCCCGAAAAATAGAAGCCATGGAAAGGAAATATGACTCCCAATTCAAAGTTGTATTTGACGCCATCCGCCAATTGATGACCCCTCCAAAAGAGCTGCCGAAAAAACGAATCGGATTTCAGACGGAGGCCGAAGGGTGAGCCGGAACAATTGCGAATCCGCCGACCCCCAGAGGCCCTCGGCGAGTAATGCATCAGCATGATTTGGTCGGCGGCGCTGCTGCGCCGCCGCGATTAAAACCGAAGGCCGGCCCGGCGTTATCGGCCGGGGTGCAGGTAACCTTTTGTCAGCGCCAGGTTCGCATCCACGACCTTGGCCATGAAATCGCGGTCGGCCGGGCCGGTTGTGCCCGCCGACCTTTTCACATCGTCGGCGGATAAAACAGAAACACCCGGCCGGACCAGGGCGTTGGCGGCCAAGTCCACCCCCTGGACAACGGCGCCTGCGCCGACAAGCACACCCTCGGCCAGCGCGGCGTCGAACACCACCGCCCTGAAGCCGATAAAGCAGTCAGCCCCGATATTGCACGGGCCGTGGATAATGCAGCCGTGAGCCAGAGACGTTCGCCGGCCGACGGTGATTTCAGTGCCGCCGAGCGCGTGAATAATCACGCCGTCCTGGACGTTGCACCGGGCCTCTATTCTGACCGGCCGCACTTGCCCGTCGGAGCCGGTTTCATCGGCCCTGATGACCGCGGCCGGACCGACGAAGACCTCGGGCCCGATATGCACGTTGCCTATTATATGAGCGGCCGGGTCCACGTAGGCCGTGGGGGCTATTTCCGGCCGGTCGCCGTTCGGATTAGGCCGAATCGAATTTTTCGCACTTTCTGTCATAGAATCACCTTATACACAAATCCCCTCGCCCAACACCAGCGTTATAAAATAATATTTCTCATAACGACAGCCGCCGGTAGGGCGTGTCCCGATTCATCGGGATTGCACGCGGAATGAATAAAGCCACCGCGGTAA
>CAYYMD010000061.1:0-15137 GCA_964472875.1 uncultured Planctomycetaceae bacterium | reverse complement strand
GTCGGTCCGAAATCATAAATCCGAAATTAATTGCCCTCCATACTTGGACGAAACATCACCTTTGCGCGCGCAAACCGCGCCTGGCGGGCATACCCGGAATTCGTAACCCACGGCCGGGAGAAGATATAAAAAATTTTATTTTTTCGGGCGATGTGGACGCTTCGGCGGACAAACTGCGCGCGCAGATTAGTATGGATTCAGGGGATGCAGGGGATATAGATATTTCGGATTTGGGATTGCGGCCGGCGGCGTTTGTAAGCCCCCGCTGTCAAGCGGGGGATATTTTTTCGGCGTCCCCTATATACGGCGTTATTAGCCCCGCGTGTAGTCCCGATGCATCGGGACACGCCCTACCTGATATTAATCCGTTTTTTTCGTTCCTGGTATTGGATTCGCCCGCATAATCGCTTCCGCCTTTGGAAATACTTTTTCGAACACCTCTGCATGCTTGACCTGCTTGGGATTGTTCGGCACAGGTATCTTCAAAAAGCCATCTTTATTGACAGAAACCTTACCTACATTGAAGTGTTTTCCGCCTTTAGTCTCGATAAAAACCAGGTGCTGCCCCTGGGGTAAAATCATTTTGCCTCGAAAACCGTAGCATCGATATATTTGTGAGTATTTCGGGCAGACCAAGATGATATATTCGATATTCTTTATAATTTTGCGGTCCCCACCCGTATATACATGCACCTTAAAGGCCTTGCTGACTTCAACCTTCACTCGCTTCTTGGAGGGCAGTTGGAACTTAGCGTAGCCAACCATAGGTTCATCCGAATTAATCCACACCTTAATTAAATATGTACCGCTGGTTAGATTCTTAAGCGTCGTTGTGTTGTCTTGGATCTTTTTAGGAGACCTAACCAAATCCAATCCCCTACCGTTCAATGCATATAACTGGTATTTAGCGGACTTTACCTTAGTAAAGTCAATTCTCTCGACGTTCACTTCCACCTTATAGATTCTTGTCACGGTTAACGCCGCATTGCGTTGAATAATCGGAAAATTTACATCTTTGGATGCTCCGAAGTAATTGTCATCTTTAAACACCACTGTGTATTGCCCGGCGGTCAAATTTCTGAAAGTCGCCAACCCATCTGTATTGAGTTTTGAAAACTTAAACCTTTTTTTATCGGAGTCCAGTAACAGAACATTTTCACCCACAACCTGTTTTCCCTGGAGAGTATTTACTGTAACTTTAAGAGAGCCACGGAAATCCGATAGTTTTACAAGGACACCCTCCACTTCAGTAACGTGTTCGCCGTCGTACGACAATTCGGTAAGTGTGTTGAATACATATTGATTGGGACTGTTTCTATGGACAGTGATTTTATACTTGCCCGCAGGCAGTCCATTGAAGCAGGCGACGCCATCCTTCGAGTATACTTTGTACCATTTAATAGCGCCGTTCCTGTTTTTGGGGATAAGCCCGCATCGTATTACAGTACCGTCGGGTGCCGGTGTACTTTTGCCGTTGCGACGGGTGAATGCGCGGACTTTTATTGCCGGCTTGAGAGGATCTATGCGCCAGGTAATTTCCCGCGTCTTTAGCTCCTTTTCAGTAAGTATTTTGTATTGTGTCCCTATATCATCACTGTGTATGCACGACATTCGTAATGTATAATCGGTGCTGGCCCTTGCGCGAAGCGTTGCGCGGCCTATGTCGTTAGTACGAGCTGAATCCACGGGCCCGGATGATTTATTGAGAAGCAAATCAATAACCGCGTGCGCTACGGGTTCGTTGTCTGGATTGACTATTAATACTTTCCATTCCAACCGCACCTTATGCAAAGGCACACGCCATAGAAACCGGGCCTTTTTCGGCAAATCCTGTGGAATTTTAGTATAGAACATGCGTCTTTTCCCTCGTACATTTTCGGATGGCCAAGCATAGAGCGCGGTGGCGATGACGCTCCCACCACCCAGAATCGCCAGAATCCCAAACAATACTATTATGTTGTTTTGGCTTTTATGCATAACTTATTCCTTTATCTTCTTTACATTTACCTTGACCATTGATAAATGGCGGAACATCACTTCCCGGCTATTTTTGCGCGATCTTATAGATTTTGCTGTCGCTGTTGATACGGCGGCAACAGTGATTACCGCAAAGCAAAGTAATATAGTTATATAGTAGTTATTATTTGTCATCGGTTCTTTCATAGGCGCAATGATTTAAATCATTGGATCCTTCTTATAGGTTCCGAATCGCTGACGCGCGATAAATATCCGCGCAATGTGAATTTAACAGAGAACTTATCGTCGCTCCGTTCTATATGAATCCGGTGACAAACCGTGGGTATCGACCGGAATATTTTCTTTGCCTGTCTCATGGCATCCCTTATGTACATTGCCGATGCGGAATTGTGATGCATATCGCACTCGAGAAGATACCATTGTGGAGTTTTTATGCGCCGGAAGATCGGCGCAGGCCATAGCATATTTTGGGCGCGTTTAGTTAGAGAATTTTTAACATTATCCGCCATATCGTCAGACCACTCTGGAAACTCCTTCGAGGTCGGTTTTTTCCTAAGACGTGCAGTCACTACGATTCCATTTGCATTGGTCTTGTCTGATTTAATCTTAAGTTCGGCTAATGCCCCACGCGCGTCCTCCGAGTATAGCATGGACTTTGCGGTCTGCTTATCCGCCTCGCTATACACGGCACGGAGCGCTCCATCTGGGTATATCTCTAAATCAATTAATTTGCCGACAGTGCCGTCCAGTTCTGAAATGTAGTGAACCGCACTTAGTGCCGGGTAAGATATATTCGCCGTGGAAGCGCGGCTTCGCTGAATCGTAAGAATTCGTTGCTTCTTTAGTTTGTTGTACTGTTTCTGCATCGGGGGAGGCAATTCATCAACGCCTATTTTCGCCATCCTCATTGCGAAATTAAATCGTGGCCAAGTTCTCGCAGTAACCGATGCATTGTAAAGATAGCGTTTATATAATTTGATTGTATCTTCCGGAATGGGAAGACTGCGGTTTTCCTCTTTCCACCAGACATTTGAGAGCGACAAGCCCGCTCTAAAATAAATATTATCCGGATTATCCGGATCCACAGCATGGGCTTGTTTTAGACACTTTTCCGCCTTGTCAAGCCAACCAATACGGTCTTGATCGGTTACTTTCCGTTTATTTTCTATTAGAAAAGTTTTAGGATCTGAATCCACGGTTGTTTTACCTTCAACCGTTACAGATACGTGAGCTCCCGCCATGTTACCGTATGCATAGCACATAAGTCGATGTGCCGCCGGCCACAAATCCGAACTGTTTTGAATTTGTCTTAAATGGCGTATGGCTTCGGCGTGTTTTCCCTTATCGATTAAATAAGACGCATACAAATAATTTGCCGTGGGAAGTTGTGGCGTAACTTCGACTGCCTTCTTGAAATGTGTGATGGCGTTTGCAAGCATATCGCCCATACCGGTCAGTTTATATTCGCAATAATAACTATAGCCGATTCTGCAATGCATTAACCCGCTGACTATTTTTCTATATTCTTTAACACTACCAGCATAAACCAGTCTTTCGACCTGTTCGCGCGAGTGCAAAGATTCACTTATAGCAATCCCGGTTTGTTCAGACGCTCGCAGTGTGTCTGAGCATAGGAATATTCCTGCCAATAATATAGAAGCATATTGCCATTTTGTGTAAGCGTTCATTAGTGCTAATTCCTTATATGTCATGGTTCATGCAATTGTAACACTTCACCCATCTGCAACAGACCTGCCTGCCGGACAGGCAGATTCTACCGGCAGCGGGGGTAGTTCGCCAGTGCTCATGTAAGTTCGCAGGGCCGAGGTGATCGTAGCCAGGGGGTCTTGGCCGCGAAGCTTCAACGTCAGATATACACTCATCAACACCACCTGAACCGCAGCGCCTTTCTCGCTCCGGTTCGGCTGGCTGACCTTACGCAGCATCACCGCAGAACGGATCATCCGCCCGGCCACATGTACGTAATCGTCAATCAGCACGGTTACGCTGAGCGCATGTGAAGTCCCGCCGGGATTGAAGTTCACACTGGCTTGGTAGTCGGAGGTACGGCCGTGCCACCGCCCCAACGCCAAATCGTCAAATGTTCGCGACCCCTGCATAAGCGTTATTTTCCCTTAATCACCCGCGGCCGTCAAGATGCTGTTGCGGCGCTGGAGGGCTAACTTCACTTTCTATCAAGGCCGGGATATTTATACCAACCACAACCTTATCCCCGCATTCACACCCGCCATAAGGCCAGGCGGGCAGGTGCGGGGCTTACCGCGGCGGCGTTTTTACAATACAATACCCACATGAGCGATATGTTGAATGTCAGCGAGATATTTTACAGCATACAGGGCGAGGGTGTGCGTGCGGGACGGCCGTGCGCGTTTGTCCGCCTGGCCGGATGCAACCTCCGCTGCCGCTGGTGCGATACGAAATACGCATGGGAAGGCGGCCGGGAAATATCGGCCGACGATATACTGGCCCGAATAGCCGACTATAATTGCCCGCTGGTTGAGGTCACAGGCGGCGAGCCGCTGATTCAGGACGGCACGGCCGGCCTGCTGGCCCGCCTGTGCGACGCCGGCTACGAGACGCTGCTGGAGACAAACGGCACGCGGGATATATCCGAAATAGACGCCCGCGTGGTCCGCATCGTGGACTTCAAGTGCCCTTCAAGCGGCGAGGCGGACAAGACGCTCCGGGCCAACGCCGGGCACCTGCGAAGCGGCGACGAGGCCAAGTTCGTCATCGCCACGCGCGGGGACTTCGACTTCGCCGTCGATGCGGTGCGGCGGCACGGCCTGGCGGATAAATGCACGGTGGAGTTTCAGCCGGTCCGGGGCGAACTGGCCGCGGCGGAACTGGCCGGGTGGATTCTCCGCGATGAGCCGCGCGTGAGATTGTCGCTGCAATTGTCTAAAATGATCTGGCCGGACAGAGAAGACGGAGTATGAGATGCCATTCGAACTTGTAAAGACGTTCAGATTCGAGGCCGCACACCACCTGCCCGAAACGCCCGAGGGGCACAAGTGCCGCCGCCCGCACGGCCACGGCTACCGCGTGGACATACACGTGACCGGCGAGCCCGACCAGAGCGGCTGGGTGGTGGACTTCGGCGTGATAAAGCAGGCCGTCGGGCCGGTTATGGACGAACTGGACCACCGCTACCTCAACGAGATAGAGGGGCTGGAGAACCCCACGGCCGAGAACATGGCCAAATACATCTACGACAAGGTCGCGCCCGAGGTGCCGCAAATAGCGGCCGTGACGGTCTGGGAATCCGACACGTCAAGGTGCACGTACCGCAAATAATAGGGATATTCCGGCGCTGTGGCGTTCCCACGCCACCGCGCTTAATCAGATTAATCCGCGTGCAATCCCGCGCTGAGATTGCCCGCTTACGATTCTATTTTTCGAAGACGGGTTTGCCCTCGAGTGCGTGGTGGGCCATCACGGCTGCGCCCGCGGACCAGCCCTGGTTCATCGGCCCGCCGGGCTCGTAAGTCTCGCCGTTGAGGAATTCCGGGAAGCCCCACCGGTGCCCTTCCATCTCGGTGGCGTTGGCGCGGTGGATGCCCTCGAGGTATTTCCGCGCCAGTTCCTTCTGCCCGCGCTGTGCCAGGTCCGCGGCGTAGAAGCCGGTGACCAGCGGCCACAGCCCGCCGTTATGATACTCGTACGGCTCGTTGCGGAACTTGTACTGGAAACTCATCTGCAACTCCTCCCAGTCCTTGTCCATGGGAGTGATGACCGGGTGGAAGGCGGGAATGAGCATGACCTCGTCGGCCACGGCCCATCGGTTGATGTACCTGTCCACCCTTTCGCGCTGAATGTCATCGGCCGCGTCGGTAAGCGAGGCCAGGATATTGGCCATGGCGTCGAAGCGGTAGCCGTAGCCGGTGGGCGCGAAGAAGGACATCCAGTATTTTCCGCGGCAGTGGTTTGGCACCAGCGAGCTTTTCTCATACAGGACGGGGTGGTAAACATCCGCCGGCAGTTCCTCGCTGCTGACGACCCAGTAATTCGAGCGTATCATGTGCATGAGGTGGTCGCACTTGTCGCGCAGGACGTGGTCGTCGCTGTCGTGGCAGTGGCGGTGAATGTTGCACAGTTCACGCTGGGCCTGGAGGTAAAGCAGCTGGTCGTAAAGGACATAGCCGCTGTGGATGTATTCATCCGACCAGTCGCCGGTCAGCGGGACGTAGAGCAGGCCGCGGTTATTGTACTCCCACGCACCGAGCAGAAACTGCACCTTGCCCAGCGGCTCGTGGATGTGGTCGAGGAAGGCCTCGTCGCCGGTGACCCGCCAGTACTGTCCGCAGGCCACGACGAACCACAAATCGGCGTCGACGCGCCCGGCCGCGCCGCCGTAACTTACCCGCCCGGTGGAGGTGTCCACGTTGCTGGGGATTTCGCCGTGCGGGCCCTGGTGATTGGCCAGCGTCCGCAGCGTCCGCTGGACGCAGTCTATCAGTTCGTCGTCGCCGGTCTTCAGGGCCGCCAGCGACAGTATCGAGCCGTCGCGGGCCCAGATGCGGCGGTAATTGGCGCGGTCGGTGGTGCTGGCCAGAAAGCCGCCTTCGGTGGCGCATTCGTGTAACAGGCCGACCGCCTTCTCGTAGCCGGTTTTGAAGATATCTTCCGCAGGTTCTTCTTTGGCTTCTTCATTCATGGTTCATCGTTAATTATATAGTTTCCCACGGCGGTTCGGCGGGCAGATGGGCGAGAAACTCATCGGCGAGTTCCTTTTCGTACCGGCCGTCGTAACGGCCGGCGAGGAACTTGTCTATCGCCTCCTCGTAGAACCGCTGCCACGACTGCGGCTCCCGGCCGGGGATAATCGGGTAAAACAGCGCGTTGCAGGACCCGGCCGCACGCATGTCGCCAGGCGCATCTCCGACCATCAGCACCCTGCCGTCGTCGTACCTGTCGCCGGCCGTCTGCTGAAGATGCTCTTTCTTGGTGCCCATCTCCTGTCCGCAGATCACCTGGGCATATCCGTCGAGGTCGTGCTCCTGCCACTCGCGAAGCAGCGCCTCGCACGGCGTGGCCGAGACCACCACAACGTCGGCCACGGCCGAGAGTTTCTCCAGCGACTGCCGCACATGCGGAAACGGCGGTATGCCCTTGACCATCTTGGCCACCGCGGCGTTGACCTCGTTCGACCACGCCAGCGTTTTGGCCAGCACGGGGTCATTCGTGCGTTCGACCTCGGCTTTCAGCGTGGCGTTGCCCAGGCGCGACTCGCGGTCTGTCCACTCGCGCAGCGAATCTATCTGCGGTGGCGTGTAGCCGCGCTCGACGGCCTCGGGCCGCTTGGCCAGCAGGTCGAACAACTTCACCAGCGCGGGGAAGCGGTTCGTGCCGCGCCACTTGCTGTAGAGATTGATCCACTCCTCGGTTTCGCGCGCGAACCGCGAGACGCCCTGGAGCCCCCAGTGGTAAATAATGTTGGGAATGAAACATTCCTTCTGCTTTATCTCCATGGTGTCGAAGACACAGCCGTCGGAGTCGATGCCGACGAATAAATCGTGCTGCTTGCGGAAATTTTTCAGCGCCTTGGTGTGTTCGTCCGTCATCTTTTTCTCCTATGGTCTTCGTTAAACATAATACGCATGTTATGGATGATTCGAACCCGCGCCAATACCACGGCGGGAGGTTAACAGGCAAAATGCCGCAGCGCGACTCGAATAAAAAGCGCCTATCCGCCCGTGCAGGTTTCGAGGAATTTCTCCAGCGCCCGGCCGTATTTCGGCTGCGAGACCCACGGGCCGTTGTTGTGACCTCCGGAGATTTCGACGAACCGCTTTGGATTGGAGGCCGCATCGAATATCTTCCGGCCGTGGCGGAAGGGGATTAAATCGTCCTCGCGGCTGTGGATGACCAGAACGGGACAGCCGGCCCGCCCGACGGCCGTGACCGTGTCGTAACCGAAGCGGCACAGCCAGCGGACCGGCAGGAAGAAAAATTTCTCGGCCCCCAAATCGGCCGCCGACGTTAACGAGGATTCGACAATCAGGCCGGCGGGCTTGCGGCCGTCGTCGAGGTCGGCGGCCAGGTTAGCGGCCACCGACCCGCCCAGCGAACGGCCGTGGATGATAATCTGCCGGGGGCTAAAGCCGCATTGGTCAACCAGGTATTGCCACGCGGCGGCAGCGTCTTCGTAAGTACCCTGCTCGCAACATTTGCCTTCGCTCTGCCCGTAGCCGCGGTAATCGAAAATCAGCACGCTCGCCCCGAGCCGGTTCCACTGCGACAGCGTCTGGAGTCGGTGCGAAATATTCCCGGCGTTTCCGTGGCAGAACAGCACGGCCGCGGTGGCGTTGTCGGCGGGGACGTACCAGCCGTGCAGTTTGGAGCCGTCGGGGGCGGCCAGTCGCACGTCCTTGTATGACAAACCCACATCGCCCGGCGCGGCCTCCAGCTCGGCGGTCGGATGATAAACCAGCTTGGACTGTAAAAAGTAAAGCAAAACCACTAATCCAATGTAGGAAAGAACGGCAACGCGAAAAATTTTCCAAATCAATCTGCCGTTGCGATTCGAAGTTCTCATTGCGGCTGTCCCGCTGTCAATGCCCAACTATATCTTCCGTTTGCAGGTCGGTGTCCTTCATGATTTTTCTCAATAATCCTCGACCGATATCTTTTTGGGAATGAATGGGGACGGTAGTACGTCGGCCATCCGGATGGCGAAAAATTGCATGTGAGCCGCTTTGCCTGACCTTTACAAAACCCTTTTTACGCAGTAACGAAATTATTCGTCGAGAGGTTACACCCGGCAGGCGAGGAGTCATACCGCTACCCGTATGGTTTCGGCGCCGACCTCCCGCCCTATCGGCTCGCCGCGCTCCAGGCGGTCCTTGATATGCAGGCGGATGGCGTCGGCGATGAGTTCCCTCGCTTCCTGCTCGGTTTGGCCTTCGGTGTAGCAACCCTGAAGGGCCGGGCAAACCGCTACGAAGCGCCCGTCCTCATCCTGTTCGATAACTATGGTAAATTCATAATCCGGCATGCTTTTATTATCCCCTATACGAACGCGGCGGGCAAGTACCTGCCCGCCGCGACGGATAATTTGTTTGTGGTCCGGTCTCAGGCGAGTTTGCCGATTTGCGGCAGTTCGCCGACCAGCGGCCTGACGTACGCGAGGAACTTGTCGGTGACGCCGTTGGCCTGGTCGTTGATGTACTCCGGCGGCAGCGACTTGGTTTCGCGTGCCACGTCGGTAAGTTCGGCCCGGAAGCACTCGATGGCGTAGTTGTCGCCCTCGCCGGTGCGCTTGAAGGCGACCGACCCGTTGAGTTCGCCGGCCATGGCGTATTCGACGGCCGTTCGTCCGGCCAGGCGGGCCTCGTCGCGGTCGACCTGCGAGGCGTATCCGGCGAAACTTCTCTGGAGGTAACCGAACGTATCGGCGCGGACGCGGAGTTTCTCCACGCCGAGTTTTTCGGCCACCTTCGTTTTGACGATGTTCGCCATGAAATCGCCCAGCGCTCCGCTGCCGGACAACTGGACGTTGCCGTGGCTGTCGCGCTCGGCGGTCTGTGTAACCTTGACGCCCCACGGCTGGCCCTGCTCGTCTTCGATGCCCTCGGAGAGGCAAATCAGGCAGCGGCCGTATTTGCCGTAAACCTCGGCCACCTCTTCGACGAATTTCTCTTCCGACACCGGCGCCTCGGGCACGTAGATAAGGTGCGGCCCGTCGGGGGCGTCGGTCTTTGCCAGGGCGGTCGCGGCCGCGAGCCAGCCGGCGTGGCGGCCCATAATCACGTCAATCTTCACACCCGGCAGAGATGCGCTGTCGCGGTCATCGCCCATCACGGCCGAGGCGACGAACTTGGCCGCCGAACCATAGCCCGGGCAGTGGTCCGTGACGCGCAGGTCGTTGTCGATGGTCTTTGGAATATGGAACACGCGCAGTTCGTAGTCCGCATCGGAAGCGCGCTGCTGCACGATTCGCGCGGTGTCGGCCGAGTCGTTGCCGCCGATGTAGAAGAAGTAGCGGACGTTGTTTTTCTCGAGCACGCGGAAAATCTTCTCGCAGTATTCCTCATCCGGCTTGTCGCGGGTCGAACCAAGCGCCGCGCAGGGCGTATCGGCCACGCGCTGAAGCAAACCGGCGTCGACGTTATCGAGATTGATGAAATTCTCCTCGATGACGCCCCTGACGCCGTGCCTGGCGCCCAGCAACTGCTCGACGTCGTCGAATTCGGCGACTTTTTCTATCACGCCCGCCAGCGACTGGTTGATAACCGCCGTGGGGCCTCCCGACTGTCCTATAACCGCGTTTCCTTTGATTGTCTTGGCCATTTGGCTTATCTCCTGTTGGAATTAACAACTTCGGTATGCGTTCGATTCCTTTCCTGCGATGTTACAAAACGACTTCACTCAATACATTGCAATTCTGCGGCGTGGTTGAAATCAGCGGCCCGCGCCCCCGGATTTCATTTTATCGGTCAGCATGTGGCTCTCTATGAAAGTAGTATTCCACCGGCCGCGGACGAACCTGGGATGCTCCAGGACCCTCTTGCAAAGCGGGATGGATGTCTTGGTGGGATACAGGACGAATTCGTCCAGGGCTCGCCTTGCTGTGGCGATGGCCTGCATTCGGTCCGGCTGGTGAACCACAAGTTTGCCGATGAGACTGTCGTAGTTCGGGGGGATGTTGTATCCCTGGTACACGTGCGAATCCCACCGCACGCCGAGTCCGCCCGGAGCCACGAACGCCTCGAGGCGCCCCGGCGAGGGACGGAAGCCGTGGTCGGGGTCCTCTGCGTTTATACGGCACTCTATGCTGTGGCCCTGCTGAGATATCTGGCGCTGCTTCAGCTCCAGCGGCTGGCCGGAGGCGAGTTTCAACTGCCACTTGACCAGGTCCTGCCCGGTAACCATCTCCGTTATTGGGTGTTCAACCTGGATTCGCGCGTTCACCTCAAGGAAGTAGAACTTTCCGTCGTCGGCAAGCATAAACTCGACCGTGCCGGCGTTGTGATAGCCGACCTGCTTTGCCAGGCGGACGGCCGAGTTGCAGATTTCCTCGCGGAGTTCGCCGTCCAGGCCGGGTGCGGGCGTCTCCTCGATTACCTTTTGCCTGCGGCGCTGGACGGAGCACTCGCGTTCGAAAAGGTGAACCACGTGCCCGTTCATGTCGCCGAGTATCTGCACCTCGATGTGGCGGAAGTTTTCCACGCATTTTTCCATGTATAGCCGGCCGTCGCCGAACGCCGCCTGCGCTTCGTTCTGGGCCTGCTTGAAGAGGTTTCGCAGCGTGGCCTCGTTGTGGGCGAAACGTATTCCGCGCCCCCCGCCGCCGGCGGCCGCCTTAAGCGCCACCGGGTAGCCCATCCAGCCGGCCACCTTCACGGCGTCGTTCACGTCGTCCACTGCTCCAAGCAGCGGCTTCTGCGCCGAAGAGCCGTCTTCACCGGCTTGTTCTTTTGCGCCGTAAATGCCCTCTCTCTGTGCGTCCAGACTGTCGGGCGCCGTGGGCACTCTGGCCGACTTTGCGATTTCCTTGGCGCGGATTTTGTCGCCGACAGCCCGCATGGATTCGGTATCCGGACCTATGAACTCGATTTTGCAGTTGCGGCAGATCTCGGCGAAGTGGGCGTTTTCGGCCAGAAATCCGTAGCCGGGATGTATGGCCTCGACGTCGGCAATTTCGGCCGCGGCTATAATGCGGGCGATGTTGAGGTAACTGTCCGACGACGGGCCCGGCCCGATGCATATTCGCTCGTCGGCAAGATGCAGGTAACTGGCGTCGTGGTCGGCCTCGGAATAAACCGCCACCGACTCCACGCCGAGTTCCTTGCACGCCCTGATAATCCGCAGGGCGATTTCACCACGATTGGCTATGAGTATTCGGGAAAACATTTCCGGTTCCTCGCCGGTTTATGGCGCCTTAGTCCGGTTTAACCCGGAAGAGCACCTGGCCGAACTCCACCGGCTGGGCGTTTTTAACGCATATTTCCGAAACGGTGCCGGTGCACTCGGCCTTGATTTCGTTCATGACCTTCATGGCCTCGATGATGCAGACGACCGTATCGTCATTAATGTGCGAACCGTTCGAGACGTATGGGTCGCTGTCGGGGCTCGGGGCGGTATAGAAGGTCCCCACCATCGGGCTCTTTACCTCGATAAGTTCCTCCTGCTCCTCGGCGGGCGGCTGCTCCTGCGCCTGCGGCGGAGTCTCGGCCGGCGCCTGGGCCGCAGGAGCCGCCGGCGCCCCGGCCGCGGGCATGGTCGTAACCACAGGCGCGCCACCCTGTCCGCGCCGAAGCAGTATCCGGCTCTCGCTGTCGCTTATGTCCAACTCGTTGAGGTCGTTTTCAACCATGAGTTCCACGAGTTTCTTTACATCTCTGATATTCATCTGGTTTTTCCTGTGTTTTGGGCCGCCGCGAATCCGCACGGAAGCGGCATGGAACTGAATTTTATAATTTTCGCGCCTTCTTACTGAGCCGACGGTAACCGCGGGCGGTTACCTCGATATCGTCTTCTATTCTGACACCGCCGAGGCCGGGTATGTATATTCCCGGCTCAACGGTAACGACCATGCCTTTTCGCAGCCGCTCATTCAGACCCGGCCCCAGGCGGGGCACATCGTGAACGACAAGTCCCAGCCCGTGCCCAATGCCATGGCCAAAATTATCGCCGAAGCCGGCCCTGTCGATTACCTCGCGGGCGGCGGCGTCAACGGTCTTATATGCCACGCCGGGGCGAATGGCGTCAATTGCGGCCGCCTGGGCCGAATAAACCACACGGTACATTCGGGCCAATTTCGGGGGGATTCTACCGGTGAACATTACACGCGTCAAGTCGCTGCAATACCCCCCTACATTAGCCCCCCAGTCTATAAGAAGAACCTGGTCGGCCCGCAGCTTCGTCGAGTCCGGCCGCCAGTGAGGACCGGAAGCGTGAGCACCGGCCGCTACTATCGTAGGGAAGGACGGTCCGTCGGCGCCGGCCAGTTTCATATAATATTCCAAATCGGCCGCAATCTCACGTTCCCGCCGCCCGATAAGTTTGCTCACGCCACCGGCGAGCAAGCGGGCGAACGCCTGTTGGGCGACCTTCACGGCCCGGCGGATAGCACATATTTCATCCTTATCTTTGATAATCCGAAGCCCCGATACAACTCCTTCGGCCGGCACCAGCCGGATACCTTTCATGTCCCTGGCAATGCTGTCCCTTGCGGCAATTGTAAGGTGCTCGGCCTGGACGGCCACGCGGCGGATTCGCCGGCCGGAGAGGATTTTCCTGCACACTTTGGACCTGCTCTTTTTTCGGGTATGAACCTCCAGTTCCGGGCATTGCTTTTGGGCCTGTTCGGTAAATCGCCCATCCGTGATAAGGTGCCCACATCCTCTGCCAAGGAGCAGCCAGGAATCCTCGCCGGTAAAACCGCTGAGGTATGTAACGTCTTCGGGCGCCGAAATTATCGCAGCCGGGACGGAAAGTTTTTTTACGAGTCTTCGCCTTCTGCGAGTGTATTTTTCTGATTCTTTTGACATAATCATAATCTCCGGATTGCACAGACTAACCAGAACTACCCGAAGATACAATGAGGTTTTTTTGACTTGTGCGACAGCATGCTTAAATATCTAATACGTATTCTAAATTCGGAAAAAGATTTACAGGAGACCGAACCGTGACAAATTCAGATATACAGAATCCCAATGACGGGACTAAGGCGAAACTGCTGCCAAAGGGCATAATCCTTCCGTTCATACTCCTGTCGAGTTGCTTCATGTGGTGGGGAATCGCCAATAACCTCACCGACCCGCTGGTCAAGGCGTTCAAATCCATATTTCCTGACCTTAGCACTTTTCAGTCGTCGCTTATCCAGTTCGCCTTCTACGGCGGCTACTTCTGCCTGGCCATACCGGCGGCGCTTATCAACAGGAAATTCTCCTATAAAGCGGGCGTGCTGATAGGATTGGGTATATATGCACTGGGGTGTTTTCTGCTGTATCCGGCCAGCCAGACACTTACTTTCTGGACGTTTCTTGTTGCATACCTGGTATTGGCGTCGGGCCTGTCCATTCTGGAGACAAGCGCCAATCCCTATATTCTCTCACTCGGCCCGGCCGAGACGGCGACACGGCGGCTTAACCTTGCTCAGGCGTTCAACCCCGTGGGCTCTGTTATCGGGATTCTGCTGTGCGGTTACCTGGTCATGGAAAAACTCGAACCATGGAAAAACCTCGATAAGGCCACGCAGGGCGAACTGGCTTTTATCATACCGACGGCCGACCAGCCCAAAACACTGGCCATTGTGATTTTCCCCTACCTGGCGATTGGAACGATTCTCGGTATTGTCTGGCTGGCGATACTTTTGACAAGAATGCCGCACATGGCCGAACCAAGGAAACTTCATTTCGGACAAAGTTTCGCCCGGCTCGCCAAGAACCCCAATTACATATTTGCCGTCGTGGCCCAATTCTTCTACGTGGGCGCCCAGATAACCGTATGGACATACACCAACTTCTATATTCCCGACCAACTGGAGTGGGTGGACCAGAGTGATGTGCTGCTGCACTGGCATATCTGGGCGCTGGTTTCTTTCGGTTTATGCCGCTTCCTGTTCACGTGGCTAATGACATATTTCAAAGATTACAATCTCCTGCTTTTAGCCGCTGTTCTGGCCGCAATCCTTACGATAAGCGTGGTCTTTATAGGCGGACTGATGGGTTCCGTATCCCTGATTGCAGTCTCCGCGTTTATGTCGCTTATGTTCCCGACCATTTTCGGCCTGGGCAGTCGAGAACTCGGGGAGGACACGAAGGTGGGCGCTTCCGGACTAATCATGGCGATCCTTGGCGGCGCGCTGATTACGCCTCTTCAGGGGTTCGTAATCGATATAAGCAACGTAAGCGTATCTTATCTGGTTCCGCTTGTGTGTTTCATCGTAATCGCCTCTTACGCGGCGTATTGCACAAAGGCGAAAGTCGTACACGAGGCGCCCAAGCCAGCGAAGGTCTGAGCGGCGTAACATATTTCGCCTTACGGAATACTTCAGGGCCGGTGACTGCCTTGACTAATTTTACTTTTTACCCTTGAACGATTTGTAAAAGTCCGTTCGGTCTGTTGCGCTTACGTAATTTCCTGTCTTCAACGCGCCTCTGAAAATCGTTTGCAAGTCTCTATTTTACAAG
>CAYYMD010000060.1:0-16073 GCA_964472875.1 uncultured Planctomycetaceae bacterium | reverse complement strand
ATACAATTTAAATAGTTATGTTAATGCAGTCTCAAGTTAATGGGACAGTACTGATCGAAAAGCTTAAAACTAAAAACTGAAAGCTTAAATTCGGTTGCCCTGGTGGAAAATGACCAATCCCGGCGCGCCGGGATTCACAATTACCAAACCGCTCCGGAAAAGGCAGGCGGATGGCCAAATGGGCGGAATCCGAAATCCGCAATTCGAATTCCGAATTCCGGAATCCCTGCTGATTTGCGCGCGCAGTGGCGCGGGGAAATTCGGGATTGGCGGGGAAAAAATAATATTTTTTATATCTTCTCCCGGCCGTGGGTTATGAATTGCGGATATGCCCTACAGGCGCGGTTTGCGCGCGCAAAGGCGTTGTTTCGTCCAAGTATGGAAGGAAAAGTAAAAACTTAAAACTAAAAGCTGAAAACTTAAATGCTGCTGGTGACCGGTTGCCATGTTGAAAAATGAACAATCCCGGCGCGCCGGGATTCCCAAAGCCCAATTACCAAACAGCCGCGTAGCGGGAGGATCTGAAATCTCAAATCTTAAATTTCAAATTCTTTTGTCTGCGGCCGGCCGGATGGGCAAAATCCGCAATCCCGACGGGACCTTTGGGCCCGGAGGGGCCGTCGGTCCGAAATGTCCTTACACCTTTCCCCTCGAAAAAGCGCGGCTTCCGGGCGGACGGCGGGTTAGAATTATGATTAACCACTGCAATACATACACTTACGAATTCTTGTCAAGGGCAAAAAACGCGCAATATCGCGCAAAAAGGTCTAAAAACCTGCAACAGCCCGGCATAACGCGGAAAAAACCGGCAATTTCTGAAATAACGCGGAACGGCTGTGCACAAAATGAGCTGCCGGCTGCCCCGGCCGGGGTTGTATCAGCTGAGCAGGCCTTCGATGATGAGGTCGCCGGCGGCGTCTTCGTCGAGGCCGCGGGCCATGAGCGTCTGGAGCTGCTTGGCGTCCACGCTTCCGATGGCGGCCTCGTGAGTGACGTGGGCGCGGGGGTGGCTGACCTCGACGATGGGCGTGGCCGAGGCCTTGCCTTCGCCGGTGATGATCTCCTTGCAGTCCACGTGCCCGCGGGCGAACGCGGCCGAGGCGGTGAGTTTGTTATAGACGTCGGCCACGGCGCGGTCGCGGGCGGCCACGCGCGTGGTCAGTGCGCCGCGGGAGTGTTCGCCGACGAGATAGCCGGTCTCTCGGATGCTGATTTTGTCGTCGTCGCGGCCGTTGACCTTGGCGGTCATCTCCATGACGCTGCGCGGGCCGACGGTGGTTTCGTAATCAATGTCTATTTTGCCCACGCGCCCCCGGACGAGTTCGAAGTCGGTGCGGAAGCGTGAGCCCCGGCCGACGTTGACGACGGCCCTGGGCACCACCAGCACGCCGCCGCGGTCGGAGTGGATATGCCGCTCGATGTAGGAATATTCGGCGTTGTCGCCGATGTCGAGTCTGGCGTTCATGAGGTGCCTGACCGTGGGCCGGCCGTCGCGGTCGGCGGCGTTGGGGAATACGCAGTGGGCCATGATGCCGACCCTGGCGCCGTCGCCGACGGAGAGGTCTATGTTGATTTCCTGGATGCCTTCTTCCTGGAGCAGGCCGAAGCACATGTGCACGGGCTTTTTGATGACCACGCCCCCGCGCACGCGGATGAGGATGTTGACGCCTTCGTCGGTCTCCTGCGGCTCGACGTCGAGGCCGTCAACGAGGTTGCTGGAGACGACCCTGTTGAGGCCGATGACCAGGTGGGCGGTGTCGGGGTCGTCGGCGGCGGCGTGGATGCCGGCGGTTTTTATGATGTCCGTCGCTTCCACTTATTGGGCCTCCGGATTCGCGGCCGGGTCCATGGCCGGGCGGTTCTTGTGATCGCACGGGATGCAGCGGGTCTGGAAGTACGGCCGGATTTTGCGGACCTCGCCTTTCTCGACGATCCGCCCGCAGCACATCAGGAATGCGTGCTCGGCCCAGTCGAGCACCTCCGCGCTGTGTGTGATGAGCATGACGGTGGAGCCGGAGTCTTTGAGCGTGGTGATGGCGTCGCGTATGCGTGCGAGCGATTCGACGTCGATGCCGCTGTCGGGCTCGTCGAGGATGACCAGCCGCGGTCTCATCGCCAGTATCGAGGCCAGTTCGACCTTTTTCCGCTCGCCGCCGCTGAGCGTGTTGTCGGCGGGGCGGTTCATATACCGCTGCGGGGGCAGGCCGGCCTTCTCGAGCGAGTCGGCCACTGCGGCGTCGCTGTTGTCCCGGGCGGCGGCGCGGATGAACTTGCCGACGGTGAGGCCCTCGAACCGCGCCGGCTCCTGCCAGGCCAGCGTGATGCCCAGCCGCGCCCGCTCATCGACGGCCAGGTCGCCGAGGCCGCGGCCGTCGAAGGTGATTTTGCCTTCGTGGTCGCGGTAGTCGTCCAGGCCCATGATGGTGAACGCCAGGGTGCTCTTGCCGGCGCCGTTCGGGCCGACGATGGCGTGGACGTAGCCCGCCCACAGGTCCAGCGACAGGTCATCGAGGATGGCCGTGCCGTTGGCCCGCAGTGTCAGGTTTTCGATTTCCAGCATTCCCATGGCGTCCTTTATAACAAAAAATCCGCCGGCGGCATAATCATCATATGCACCGCCGGCGGGTGATACGGTGCAAAATTTTCATTACGGAGAACAGGCATGGCGGCTGTCCCTGCCCCCGCGTATTTTCATTTGTATTGCTATTCAGCTCAGTGTGGCCGTGCGCTTGATTATCCGGTTTTCAATCCAGTTGTCCCTGTACCAGGTTGATTTGGGGAACGTATCATTAAGGGAGTCCATTTTCTTTTTAAGTTTTCGTCGCAAATCCGCCGCCAGTTCCGCGTATTCATTTTTGTCAATCAGATTATTCATTTGATAGGGGTCGGCGACGTTGTCGAACAGGAGTTCTTTTCGGGGCAGGCCCTTCTCTTTCCAGCCGCGATATACGGCGTAAGTGTATTTCTTGTTTCTTAGCGCCCGCCATTCGTGTCCGTTTTCCCACGAAGCGCATGCGCCGGTATTCATCAGGAAAGCATACTCGGGCTCCGGTCCGTTCTTGCCCAGGGCTATGTGGCTAAGGTCTGTGCCTTCGACCTCTTTGGGAATGTCAACTCCGGCCAGCGAAAGCAGGGTAGGCATGATGTCGACGGAGTTGAAGCAGGCGTCGGAGACTAGCCCGGCGGGGATTTTGCCCGGCCACCGCATAAGGAAAGGGACGCGGGCCGATTCTTCGTAGAAAATATTCTTCTTCATGCGCCCATGTGCGCCGAACATCTCGCCGTGGTCGGAGGTGAACACGATGATGGTGTCGTCGGCTATTCCTGCCTTGTCGACTGCTTCGAGCAGGCGACCGACGTTCCAGTCGAGATTGGCGGTCATCGCGTAGTAGTATCTCATCCATTCGGAGACCTTTTGTGGGCTTTTTTTGATATTTGACCAAGCATCGCCGTACGGGTCGAGTTTGTCCGAATAGTTTTCGGCCATCTCGAATTTTACATCTTTGAATTTATCCAGGAATTTTTGCGGCACGTTTTGGGGACTCCACGGGTTGTGTGGCGTACCTACAGACAGAACCAGGAAGAACGGATTTTGCTGCTTACTCGCCTTGTTGACATAATCAATCGCCATATCGGTTTGGGCGTCGGGTTCGAAAACACCCTCGCCGTAGTAAATTTTCTTCGGCGATTCGGTGTGGTAATAGGCGCCATAGTATTTGTGATGGAAATTGTACGCCGCCCAGTAGCCGTCGAACCCCAGCCGGTTGGGGCCACGGGGGACAAACGAATTTTTCGGGTCATAGTGGTTGCCAAGTTCGTTTGCGTATAGGTGCCATTTGCCGATATAGCCAGTATCGTATCCGGCGCGGGTCAGGCATTGGGCCAGGCATGTGTGGCCGGTGTTCATTCTGAGTTCGTTAATTACCATGCCGGTGCTGCTTGTGTACTTGCCGGTAAACAACGACGCGCGGTAAGCGCAGCAGACGGGCATTGAAGATACTGCCTGTCGGAAGTTGATGCCCGAACGGGCGAATTTATCCAGATTGGGAGTTTGCGCCCTTTTGTCGTCGGCATAGCCGCAGGATTGATAACGAAGCTGGTCGGCGAGGACGTATATGATATTGGGTTTCTTTTGCCTGTATTCTTTGCCGAAGCCCAGAGATGAAGTAGCGACTGCCGCTATGCCCGCGCCGGTGGCCTTTAGAAATTCACGCTTGGTTAGTTTGGTCATATTTGTTCCCTTAAACCTGTATTTCCCGGTTCCTCATTGACCGGCGATCAATGTTGCTCTTTTAATAATATAACAACTGAACATGGTCTCAAGTTCCGTTTTTTATACTTTTTCTTATGAAAGGCAAAATCCGCGTATTTATGCTGAACCGATACTTAAATCCCGTGGCGACGGAACTGTTCTGTGTGGTCTTCCAGGAGCCCTTCAGCCATGGTCGTCGGAGCGAGCGCATCGTTGTGTTTGCGATAGGACAACAGCCCGATGTCTGAAGCCGATTTTATTCACGGAATTCGTGCTTGAGCAAACTGTCCAAACCTATCATAAGAGGTCAATATTGGCTTATTCATAGCATCACTCCCTTTCGTTGTGCGTGGCCGTCATATAAGGCGAAACAAGCAAGTTTAATATGGCCCGACCGCCGTGGTGCTTACATATTTAGACGGGCCATTGGACGAAAGGGTTTCACATAATTTCACAGCGGTGCAGTGGTGTTGTGACGCTGCTAAGTAGTATATGTCGCCGATCATATAAGGCGCGGCAGTCCCGGGGAACCGAGACCACCGCACTTTTTACAAAGTTACTTCACTGTGCTGCTATGCAGGTCGTTATTTGACCTGCGAGATTTTGACCGGTTTTTTCCGGCGGGCCGACAGCAGAGCCGCCTCGAGGACGCGCTGGGTCTGGTAGGCGTCGTCGAAGTCGGGTATGGGGACCGTCGGCTTCCTGCCCG
Source organism: uncultured Planctomycetaceae bacterium (assembly GCA_964472875.1). Lineage (GTDB taxonomy): Bacteria > Planctomycetota > Phycisphaerae > SM23-33 > SM23-33 > CAYYMD01. The sequence goes on along the minus strand of CAYYMD010000060.1, from coordinate 11,112 downwards.
AAAGCACCCGCAGTATGTCATACGCCTGGTGGACGAATGTGTTCTGGTAACCGATGAGGTGGGCATCCGGCCACCATGCTTCGATGTACGGATGATCGCCTGCATGCGTGCACATGATGTTGGTCCATCCCTGCACGCCGCGCGGCCGGGTGGCGTCATAGTATTCCAGTTCGTTCATCCGCTCGAAGTCGAACCTTATCGCGCCCTTGGTTCCGTTGATTTCAAAACCGTTGCGGTTCTGGTTGCCGGTGGCCTGCCTCGCGGCCTCGAAACTCGCCACGGCCCCGCCCTTGAACCTGGCCAGGAACAGCACCGTGTCATCGACGGTGACTTTGCCTTTTTTCTTGCCGGACTTCGCGCCGGCGGCGATGCCGCCTTCGGCCGTGCCGGTCATCAGTTTGCGCTCCTTGATGAAGGTTTCGGTTATGGCGCCTGATATCTCGGCGAATTCATCGCCGGTGACGAAACGGGCCATATCAATTATGTGGGCGTTGAGGTCGCCGTGCGCACCGGAGCCGGCGAGTTTCTTGTCGAACCGCCACATAAGCGGGACCGATTCATCCGCCCAGTCCTGCAGGTACGATGCGCGGATGCGGCGGATTTGGCCGATCTTACCTTTCTTGACCAGTTGGTGGGCATACGCCACGGCCGGGCAGCGGCGGTAATTGAACCACACGAAAGTCTTGATTCGCTTGCGTTTTGTGGCCTGGGCCATCTCGCGGGCGTCTTTTAGCGTGCCGGCGATGGGCTTCTCGCAGGAGACGTTCTTGCCGGCCTCTATCGCTGCCTTGGCGACCTTGGCGTGCATGTAGTTGGGCGTCACGATGTCGACCAGGTCAACCTCGCCGGAGGCAACGAGTTTTTTCCAGTTGGTCGTGGCGTTCTGCCAGCCCCAGTTTTCCGCAAATTTTTTGGGCTTTTCTTCCTTCTGTCCGAAGGTTGCGTACATAACCGGCGGTACGGGCGGCTTGAAAAACCTGCTCACCTGCCCCCAGGCGTTGGAGTGAGTCCTACCCATGAATCCCTGTCCGATAAGTGCTACGTTAATGTTCTTTTTCTTGGCCATGTTCAGCTCCTTTATAATCTTTACCTAATAAATTCCGTCAAAACACTTTTGTACAAAGTTGAATATAAAGATTCCCTCTACTCAGTCCAAGAAAATTATGCACACGGCGTGAGATGCATTCGGCGATTGTCTATTCATATTTTTCGATACTAATGTAATTTGGTATGGTTTAGAATAGTGAGTACTCAATGGTGAATGTTTAACAGGAGATTAACATGAAAGACAGTGTGAAGAAAATATCGAGACGCTCATTCGTAAAGGGCTCTGTATCAGCGGCGGCCACGATAAGTATCGTTCCGGCTCATGTTCTGGGTGGACCGGGCAAGAATCCCCCAAGCGACAAGGTGAACGTGGCGATTATAGGTTCGGGCGGCCGGGGCGGGTCCCACGTCAAAGGCGCTCGTGGACAGAATATCGTGGCGCTTGTGGATGCCGATAACAGGCGATTTCCCAGTGGTCATAAGAACGCCAAAAAATTCCAGGACTACCGGGTTATGTTCGACAAGATGCACAAATCTCTGGACGCTGTGTCGATAGCCACGCCCGACCACAACCACGCACCGGCGGCTATGCGCGCCATAGAACACGATTTGAACGTATATTGTGAAAAACCGCTTACGCAGTTGGTTTCGGAGGCCAGGATTCTTACCGAGGCCGCTCGCAAGCATAAGGTCATCACACAGATGGGCAACCAGGGTCACTGCGGCGAGGGTTACCGCATTCTTTGCGAGTGGATATGGGATGGGGCCATAGGCGAGGTTCTCGAAACTCATTCGTGGACGAACCGTCCCATCTGGCCGCAGGGCTTTGACAAGTGCCCGCCGCCCAAGCCGGTTCCTGACAATCTGGACTGGAACGCGTGGCTCGGCCCGGCGCCGATGGTCAAGTACCACGACGGTCTGCATCCGTTCAATTGGCGCGGCTGGTGGGAATACGGCAGCGGGGCGCTGGGCGACATGGCCTGCCACATAATGGACGGTGCGTTCTGGGCGCTGCATCTGAAATATCCAACCAGCGTGACGCTGATGGAAGCGGACGGTCTTAATGACCTGACGTATCCCAAGAGTTCTCACATAATGTGGGAGTTCCCCGAAAGGAAGTCGCCGGCCGGTGTGAAGATAAAACTGCCGCCGGTGAAAGTCCACTGGTGGGACGGCAAGAAGCGTCCTCCGCTTGCTGAGGAACTGGAGAAGAAGTATGAGCGGCGTTTAGGCGACAACGGCACGATTTACGTTGGAACCAAGGGTACGATGTACACAGGGGGCACGGGAGGGGGCGTGCAAATTATCGAACCGGATCTTCTGAAATCGTACGACCGGCCGGAAAAAACCATTCCTCGAGTCAGCGGAAATGCTTTTGCGCATTTTTATAAAAGCATCAAGGCCGGCAAGGACACTTGTGCGAACTTCGACTATGCAGGCCCGTTCACGGAGACCGTTCAGATGGGCAATCTTTGCCTCCGCGCCGGGGTTGGCAAAAAGGTTCTTTGGGACGGCAAAAACATGAAAGTCACCAACATGACCGGACTGAACCAGTACATCACAAGAGATTACCGCAAAGGATGGGCGTTGTAGTATCGTCGTAGTGTACCGTAAGAACCGGAGATTGATCTAACCATGAGCAGGATATATTTCGCTGTTGTTATGCTGATAGGCGGGCTGGTATTCGTACCTGTCGTTCGCGCCTGTGATACGAAATCCGAAAAAGCCGCGGCCGCAGAAAAACTCGGCTGGCGGCTCGGCGCGCAGGCGTGGACGTTTAACAGGATGACGTTCTTTGAAGCGGTCGACATCATTTCGGAAGTTGGAATGGAATACGTGGAGATGTATCCCGGCCAGCGAGTCAGCAAGGACATCAAGGCAAAAACGGGCCCCGGCATGTCCGATGAGGTGATGGTCAAAATCAAGGACAAGCTCAAATCCAGTGGTGTGAAACTGGTGAATTTTGGCGTTACCGGTCTGCCCGGCAATGAGAAAAAATGCCGTCGAGTTTTCGAATGGGCGAAAAAGATGGGAATCGAGACCATCGTCTCCGAACCCAGAAAAAAAGACCTTCCCATGATTGATAAACTCGCCCGGGAGTACGAAATAAACGTAGCCATCCATAATCATCCTAAGCCGTCGCGGTACTGGAATCCTGATACGGTTTCGGATGCCTGCAAGGGACTCAGCAAGCGCATAGGCGCATGCGCTGACACGGGGCACTGGGTGCGATCCGGCGTGGATCCTCTGGAGGCGCTTAAGAAACTCGAGGGCCGAATAATATCATTGCATTTCAAGGATCTCAACCGTCGTGGTCGCCGAGCGCACGACGTACCCTGGGGTACTGGCGCATGCAATGCAGAAGCGATGCTGACCGAACTCAAACACCAGGGTTTCGAAGGCGTGTTCTCCATGGAGTACGAGGCGAAATGGACCAAAGAAGACCTCGCAAAATGTGTGAAATTTTTCCACGCCCAATGTGAAAAGCTTGCAGGACAAACGAAATCTTCGCAGTGCAAAGGCCAATGGATAAGTCTGTTTGACGGCAAGAGTCTCGACAAGTGGGATTGCAAGAAGGGCGGCTGGCACGTGGAGGACGGCGTGATTGCTTGGCGTAAGAAAGCCGGATTTCTGTGGAGCAAGCAGAAGTATGGTAATTTCGTGCTTGATCTGGAGTTTAAACTCGCAAAGAAGACCAATAGCGGCGTGTTTATCCGCACAGCGAGCCGGAAGCATTGGCTTAACACTGGCATCGAGGTGCAGATACTGGACTCGGCCCGCAAGAAAAATCTCGGAAAGCACGACTGCGGCGCCATTTACGATTGCATGGCGCCGAGCAAAAACGCCGTAAAAGAGCCGGGAAAATGGAACCGTATGATCATCAACTGCCGGGATAACATCGTCCGGGTGGAGTTGAATGGCGAGCAAATCATAGACATGGATCTGAACCGCTGGACAAAGCCGCATCAAAATCCTGACGGCTCGAAGAACAAGTTCAAGAACGCCTATAGAGATATGCCGCGAAAGGGATACATCGGGTTCCAGGACCATAAAAAACCTGTCTGGTTTCGTAATATCCGCATCAAGCCGTTTGATTGATTGAGCCGGTGTGGGCGGCATACAGGTGAATTATGGACCATAACCACAAGTAAGGGCGGATCAGCGTACTAAGCTGCGAATTCACGTTATTTATCGAGCGAGGCCAGGCCGTGGCGTAGGGCGAATTTGACAAGCGTTGTCTGGTCGTGGATATCGAGTTTGCGCATCAGGCGCGCCCGGTGGGTGTCGACAGTTTTGGTGGCCACGTCCAGAATCTCTGCGATGCGTCGGTTGGTTTTGCCCTCGGCTATCATCTGCAAAACCTGTTTTTCACGTTTGGACAGTCGTGAGTAGGGCGTTTTGGTATGATTGTCTAAGTCTTCAAGAACTCTGCGGGGCACACCGGATCCGAGATATCGCCGCCCTAACACAACCTCTTGTATCGCTTCGATGAGTTCGTCCGCCGCAGATTCCTTCAGTAGATATCCCAGCGCGCCGTTTGCAAACGCCCGCGCCACGAACTGTTCATCTTTATACATGCTCAGGATAAGCACGGCTGGCTTTAGAGATTTGTTCTTACTCAACTCATGGCATATGTCAAGACCGTTCATTCCCGGCATCATTACGTCGAGCACCAGCACATCCGGTTGAGTATTTTTGACCTCGTTTATGACCTTAAGACCTTCGTTGCATCTGCCAACTATCGATATACGTTCGTCGTCGGAGAGCAAACCTGCAAGTGCTTCGCAAACCATGGTATGGTCGTCGGCGAGAAATACATTAATTTTTTCATTCATAACCGCCCCCGGCTCAATTTACCCGAAAAAATTTTGCCATGTAATAAGACATCCTTGCTAATAGTATTATAGGATGAGAAACTTAACTATCATAAATAAATACCTAACATATATCGGCAATACGGTCAAAATAAAACCACTATTAATGTTATATAAATAATTTATTTATTGGGATTTACAGTGATTACCCGACAAAATGCAGTGGTTATGGCAGTTTAAATCGTATATGTCTGCTGGAGATGGCGTTAAATTTCTTATATCATGCATTTTTCGAAAAGATTCAAGGTGATTGAAAGGCGGTCGCATGGCCGGAAAACGGGCCAAATTATCCGGTGATGGGGACAAGGATCTGCAAATCCGCGAGCTTAAGCATCGCGTAAAGCAATTGTCTCAAGCCCTGGACCGGGCCGAAAAATCTGCTAAAACGGTATCCAGCGAACTGTTTGAATATAAAAGCGTTTTCGAGCAAACTCTCGCTCTTAATGCCGTAATCGGGATGGATTTTGATGTAATTGACATCAACAGCAGGTTTGTCGAGTCACTTGGCTATGCCAAGGAGGACATGGTCGGTAAAAAAGTGATCGATTTTATTGCCGACAGCGACATCGAAAAGGCCGTTGTAATGATCCGACATGCTTTGGAGGGAATCGTTACGCCTCAGGTTGAAATTGGGGTGGTGGGAAAAGATGGGATTCACACAATAATGTTTGCCCCCGGCCACGTGTCTGTCCGACGAAGCGATGAGATAGTAGGAGTAATGGTCAGCGGCGTTGATATATCGGAATATAAGCGGGCAGAAGCGGAACTGAAAAGAAGCGAAAAAAGGTTCAGGGAAACCTTTGAGCAGGCGGCAGTGGGTATGGCTCACATTGCACCTTATGGAGAGTTTTTGCGCATCAATCAGAGGTTCTGCGATATAGTCGGATACAGTCGCCCTGAATTGCTTAAACTCACATTTCAGGACATCACTCATCCCGACGACCTCGAAGAAGATTTAGCGAACGTCAGGCGGGTGCTTGCCGGCGAAATTAATACTTACTCGATGGAGAAGCGTTATTGCCGTAAAGACGGTTCAATCGTATGGGTTAATCTGACTGTCGCACTATACAGGGAAACGGATGGTCGACCGGATTACTTCATATCCGTTATCGAAGACATCACCGACCGTAAGCGAGCCGAAGAAGCGCTTCGTGAATCAGAGAACAGGTATCGCGCCCTCGTAGAGACTGTGCGGGAAGGTATTGGGATTGTTGATGATGATGAAAATATTCTTTTTGTCAACAGTGCTTTTACACGAATGCTGGGTTACAGAATCGACGAACTTGTCGACCATAATTTAAAAGAATTCACGGCGCAGGGGGAATTCGCAAAGCTGAAAGACCAGACACGCCGGCGGCTGAAGGGCGAATCTTCGCGCTACGAAACTGTATTGTATACAAAGAAGGGCGAGGCCAGAATGTTCTCTGTTTCGGCGACACCGCTGGCCGATGAAAAAGGCGAATTTATCGGCACGCTCGGAGTTGTAAGCGACATTACCGACCGCAAACGTACCGAGCAGGCGCTGAAAGAGACAAAGGACTGGCTGCAACACATAATCGATAATTCCTGGGATATAATTTTCCAGGTGGACCTGAAGGGCAATTACACCTTCGGAAACAAGGCGGCAGAGAGGGTTACCGGTTACACACTGGAAGAACTTTTACGGATGAACATGAGAGAACTGGCAGCGCCTGAATATCGTGAGATGCTCTTTAATCGTATTGCGCGTCGGATAAAGAAAAAGCCGCTGTCTCAGCCGTTTGAGTTTGAAATTATCCGCAAAGACGGTCGGCGCGTTTGGCTGGAACTGGCAACTGCGGCTCAATACAGCGGCGACGAACTGGTTGGTGTGCAGGGAGTCGCCAGAGACGTTACCGAACGCGTCTTTGCCGAACGGGCGCTGCAATCCGCACATAAAAAATTAATCAACGCCCGCGAGCAGGAGCGCAGACGCCTTGGAAGGGAACTGCACGATTCCATCGGCCAGCGGCTTACTGCACTGCACCTGTCGATGAAACATATTTACGACCTGGCGGGTGAAAATATAGACCGGTATGCTGCGGATGAATTAAATCGCATCATAAAGGATTGCCGTTCACTGATGAGCGAGGTACGAAATGTCAGCCACGGGCTTTATCCAACCACGCTTGAGACAATAGGTGTGGCGTCATCTTTGCGCCAACTGGCCGACGACTACGCCAGTATGGTTGATGTGACGGTTGAGGTAAAAGGTGCATCGGAAGGACTTTTCGACAAGCGGCTTTCCGCTAATGCAAAGATCGTGATGTTCCGTATTGCTCAGGAGGCGATAACCAACGCCGTGCGGCATGGAAAAGCGCGAAAAATTCAATTGTCATTAATCAGACAAAAAAACGACGCCATACTGATTGTCGTAAACGACGGCGAACCGTACGACCCGAATGCAGATGTGGGTGATGGTATAGGGATAGACACCATGATGCGGCGGGCAGAAACCGTCGGCGGTGAATTCAGCATAAACGCAGAAGGTGGCAAAACCACCGTGCGCGTGACTATTCCGCTGTCGCCGTCCGACAGGCAGAAAGACAAAACTTGAAACTTTCTCAGCACCCTCTTAAAACAACAAACAACTTATGTGCACTAGCGCATGCCGCAGCGATTTTATCATCGAAAAGGAGCATACATGGATGCCGTTATATTCGATTTCGACGGAGTAATTATAGATTCCGAGCCCATTCACCTGCGCTGCTTTCAGCAGGTACTTGCCCCGGAGGGCGTGGATATGACCGCCGAGGCGTATTACGAGAAATACATCGGCTACGACGACCACGATTGTTTTATAATTGCCGGACGTGATCATGGCGTGGAGTTCGACGAGTATCGCATCAGGGAGATGGTAGAAGTCAAGACAGGGCTGGTTAAAGTTATGATGGCCGGTCAGATTCGTCCGTTTGATGGTGTCGTGGAATTAATCGGCGGATTATACGAGGCGGGATATCCGCTGGCGGTGTGCTCGGCCGCGCTGCGGGAGGAGATAGAACTGGCCGGTGCGGCGGTGGGAATTCTGGATTATTTTTCGGTTATAGTCGCGGCCGAGGATGTGCACGCCTCCAAGCCGGACCCGGCGGGGTATCGCCTTGCCGTGGAGCAACTGGCGAAAATGTCGCCGAAGCCGCCGGCACCGGAAAAATGTGTGGCCGTCGAAGACTCCCGCGCTGGAATAGCTGCGGCAAAGACCGTCGGGCTGAAGGTTCTGGCGGTGACCAATTCCTACGCTGCCGAGGCGCTGCAACAAGCCGACCTCATCGTGGATTCCATGAAGGACATCAAGCCCGCCGACCTGGAAAATTTAACATAGATTTCACATACACGGTGGTGCCATCTTTGGCACCACATCTTACTCCGGAAAAATCTTTATGTCCTGCTGCCGAAGTAAAGCGGCCAGGGGCTTACGAGAAGGAAGACACTTATTGAGAACCGGATGTTTTCCTGACAATTCCGGTTCAGTTAGAGGTGTGGGGCTAAAAGACCCCATGCCTACTCAACGCTGCCAAAACATATTAGGATTTATATGAATCACTGACTTTGCCATTTGAGATTCATCACTTTCGCCGCACCGTGCCGATTAGGATAATGCGTTACGATGGAAAATTATCTCACAGCCCGAATATCGGCCTCGGCGGTTAAGAGCAACCTGGAACTGCTGCGGTCGCATTTGGCCACCGGTGTCAAAATGTGTCCGGTCGTCAAGGCGGATTGCTACGGCCACGGCCTGGAGCAGCTGCTGCCGGTTATATCGCCTTACGCCGACGCACTGGCGGTGGCTACGCCGCAGGAGGCGGTAACACTGCGGCGGATGGGCTGCGACGGCGAGGTGCTGGTGTTTTTTTCGGCATGCGCGTTCGACGACGGCCGGCAACTGCAAGAGGCGCTGGAGGAACTTATCCGGCGGGATATTCTACTGACTGTCGTGGCCGAACGTGAAGTGAGCGTCGTGGCCGAGGCCGCGGCCCGCGCAGGCCGGACGGCGCGCCTGCACGTGAAGGTAGACACAGGCATGAGCCGTTCCGGTGTGACGGCCGGGCAGGCGGGCGAACTTATTAATACAATCCGCCACACCGACGGGGTAAAGCTCGCTGGTCTGTACACACACTTCGCCGTGGCCGACGACCCCGCAGGCGACGAGTTCACGCGCGGGCAGCTGTCGCGGTTCCTTGAGGTAGCCGAGGCGGCGGGCGGGCGCGATGGACTCACGCTGCACGCGGCCAACTCCGCGGCGCTGATTGACTATCCCCAAACGCAACTGGACATGGTCCGCCCGGGCATCGCCGTTTACGGCTACCAGCCGTCGGATGATATGAACGACAAACCGCCCCTGTGCCCCTGCATGCAACTGGTGGGGCGGCTTATTCAGGTAAAGGACATTCCCGCCGGAAGTCAGTGCGGATACGGGCTGACACAGACGTTTTCATCGCCGGCCCGCATCGGCCTGGTGCCGGTCGGTTACGGCGACGGTTACTTCCGCTGCCTGTCGAACCGCGCCGTGGTGCGGATAGACGGCGTCGAGGCGCCCATCCGCGGTCGTGTCTCAATGGACCAGATAATAGTCGAATTGACACATCTGCCCCATGTGGAGGTCGGGGACGAGGTGGAAATCATTTCGCCCGATTCGGCCGCCCCGAACAGCGTAGAGAACCTCGCCCGGCTGGCCGGGACAATTCCCTACGAGGTCACCTGCCGCTTGGGCAACCGCATCCGCCGCACGTTGGTGGATTGATTTGCGGACCAAAAGAGAGTATAATCAAATAGTGAATAAACATGCTGGCGAGGGCTCTTCCGCGTGATTCTGCCACCAGCGGATTTTGGAATTTTGCCGAAGGCGACCGGGCCGGCGGCATCGTGTTAATGCCCCGAAGCAGAATGCCTTTACTGGCGGGCGGGCTTTAACAGAAGCTTATAAGAAATTTCACACGGCCATTTCGGGCATGTGGGATAATAAAACCCGACGATAAAGCAGTGCAAAGCCCGAAAATCATAAATTCCGCAAACTCCGCCCCGGAGAAAAACTCAATGAGCGAGGCGATTGTATCCCGCGGCCGCAGGACAAACGGCCTGCGTTCGATGATAGGTGACCTGGCATGGTCGGTTCTCTCGCCGATAGGCCTCAACGGCCTTTACGGCGGCGAACTTCAGGAACACTGGTTCATGCTGGAAAAGAGGGAATTGTATCTGCCAAACCTCGGGCGGGAATTTGACGGCGCCAGAATTATTCACATATCCGACTTGCACCTGAGCCCGTTCGTGCGGGAGCGGCAGCTGGATAAGATACTGAACATCGTAACCCGCCTCGAGTCGGACTTTGTCGTCATCACCGGCGACTTCATCACCGCCACACTGCGGCACTACGCCCGGCGGGTCGGAAAGGCGCTTTACAAACTTGCCTCGCACCGAACCACGCTGGCATGCCTGGGCAATCACGATTACGGCCTGTGGCATCCGGTCATTGACAAGGAGGTTCGCGGCTTGTCCGGTTATGTGGCCGCCCAGCTGCGGGCTGCCGGCGTCGTCCCTTTGATGAACGAGTCGCATACTTTCAGCCGGGGCGAGTCCGAACTGCACTTTGTCGGTGTGGCCGATTTCTGGTCCGCTTCCTATGAGCCGGACGTTGCCTTCGCCAAAGTCGTATCGGCCGGGCCGGTACTGGCGCTGTGCCATAATCCCAACGCCGCGCCGGACCTGGCCGCAAAAGGCGCCGATTACGTCATGTCCGGCCACACGCACGGGCGATCCACGTCGGATTTCTGGCTGAGCAAATTTTTCCGGCCCGCGGAGATACCCGAACTGGCGGCCGGAGAGTATTCTGTCGGCGGCGGCAGAGTTTACGTCAATCGCGGCATCGGGCACGGCCGGAGGGTGACTTCCGTAAACCGCCCGGAAATCACACAGTTCACACTCCGCCGGCATCCCGTCTCGTAACGGTCCCGCCGGCACTGCCACGCCATCGGGTATCAGAAACCTGCCTTACGGCAGAAAACCCCAAATACCCCAATCCCAAGAAGTTCCGATGTACCAGTTCCGAGTTCCGAGAGGAAGTTTGGAGTTTGGAAGTTGGGGGGGGCCGCCAAACGGTTGGGGGGCAGGTTTGGGGTTTTTTACTTTCCTGAGTTCAACATTGGGACACCCGATTAGTAAAGCAGTTCGTACAATTGCT
>CAYYMD010000059.1:0-16209 GCA_964472875.1 uncultured Planctomycetaceae bacterium | reverse complement strand
TCAAGGGTAAAAAACGCGCAATATCGCGCAAAAAGGTCTAAAAACCTGCAACAACGTGGCACAACGCGGAAAAAACCGGCAATTTCTGAGATAACGCGGAACGGCTGTGCACAAAATGAGCCGACGGTGAGATTATATGAACCGATCAACTGTTCAACTGATCGACGGATTACCGATTACTGCTTACTGATCCGTCGTCGTAATGGACGCAGAGCAGGTACAGGCCTTCCGGCGGTGCTGTGGGGCCGGCGTCGGCGCGGTCGCACGTGGCGAGGATTTTGTCTATGCGTTCGCCCGGCCAGCGGCCGCGGCCCGTCTCGACCAGCGTGCCGACGATGTTGCGGACCATGTTGTAGAGGAAGCCGTCGCCGGTGACGGTGATGCGGATTTCCGCCCCGAGGCGGGCGGCCGAGCAGGCGGTGATGGTGCGGACGGTGTTGTCCCGCTGCTCGGCGGATGTGGCGAAGCCGCGGAAGTCGTGCGTGCCGACCAGGCGGGCGGCGGCCTGCCGCATGGGCCCGACGTCGAGCGGCCGCCAGTAGTGCCAGGTTCGCCCGGCCAGCATGACGGGCCGGTTCGGCGAGGTGTGAATGCGATACTGGTATGTCTTGCCCGCGGCCGAGCGGGAGGCGTGGAAGTGCTCATCGGCCAGGGACGCCGAGCGGACGACGATGTCGTCGGGCAGGCGGCTGTTGACTGCTCGCCGCAGGCCCTCGACGGGAATGTTTGTGGCGGTGGTGCGGAAGGTCGCCACCTGCCCCAGCGCGTGGACGCCGGCATCGGTGCGGCTGGCGCCGTTGACGGCCACGGGGTGGTTGACCACGCGGACGAGGGCGTCTTCGAGGCACTGCTGGACGGTGTCGATGTGCCGCTGCTGCCGCTGCCAGCCGTGGTAGGCGGCGCCGTTGTAGGCGACGACGAGCTTGATGTTGGCGGTCGGTTGGGTGTCCGTCATGAGTTTAATTTTACACAATCGCGGCCGCAGTGAAAGGCGGACCGGCCCGACGCCGGCGAAAAAGCTTTAATTCGCCTTTTGAGATTTTGGAGAATGACTGTAAAATCGCCGCCTACCGCACTTTTACAAAAAGGTTATAGATGGCGGAAAAAATACTTCCAGAACTTCCGGTCGAACATCTGAGCCGTATCGCCTGCGACGGATGCGGGGTGGTGCTGAATATCTCCTCGAAACCGCCGCTGACGGCGACCCGGTGCCCGAAGTGCGGCAAAATATTTCTCATACCCGGTCGCTTCGGCAGGTTCATCCTCTCCCGCCGGCTCGGCAGCGGCGCCACCGGGGCGACGTTCAGGGCCTACGCGCGGAACCTCGGCAGGACCGTCGCGCTGAAAATCATGCGTCGATCGCTGGCCCGGGACAAGGCCCAGGTGAAGGTATTCCTCGCCGAGGGCCGCACGCTTTCCAAGCTGGACCACCCCAACGTGGTGCGGGTCTACTCGTTCGGCATGGAGGCGGGCTTCCCGTGCATCGTGATGGAACTGATACCGGGCGGCGGGCTTGAGGAGCATTTTTCGCTGGAAGACGCCATTCCCGAAATCACCGCCGTCTCCATCGTAACGGACATAGCCCGCGGCCTGGAGGCGGTGCTGAAAATGAACCTGATACACGGCGACATCAAACCTGGGAACATACTGCTGGACGCCAGGAACCGCGCGAAGATAGTGGATTTCGGGATAACGGAACTGATCGGCAAATTCGGCCGCGGCAAGGCGCAGGGCACGCCTTATTACATCCCGCCGGAAGTCCTGCTGCGCGAACCTGTGGACCACCGCGCCGATATATATTCGCTGGGCGCGACGATGTTTCACATGCTGGCGGCCTGGCCGCCGTTCTACGGAAAGACAATCGAGGAGGTGGTAAAGGCGCGGTTCGACACCAAACCTCCCAACCTGAAAAAGGTCCGCCCGGGCCTGCAGACGAAGACGGCTGAAATCGTTTCAAAGATGCTCGAGGTCTCGCCGAAGGACCGCTACGGGACGTACGAGGAACTCATCAGCGACCTGAACCACGTCCGCGGCCTTATAGAAATGGAAAGATACTTTTACAAGTAACGGCTGTGTTGCAGGACGGCGCCGGCGCGGCAAAGCCGCCGAGACGGACAACGAAAATCTACAGCAGTTCTGCTATCTGGACGGCGTTCAGGGCCGCGCCTTTGCGAATCTGGTCGCCGGCGACGAACATTTCGATGCCGCGCCCGTCCGGCTGGGAAACGTCCCGGCGAATGCGACCCACCAGGATGTCATCCTTGCCCGAGGCATCTATCGGCATGGGGAAGTAGTTGTTCTGGCGGTCGTCAACAATTTTTACGCCGGGCGCATCCGCCAGTGCATCCCGCACCTGCTGCTCGTCCATCGGTTCGGAGAACTGCAGGTTGATCGCCTCGCAGTGGGCCCGCATCACGGGAACCCGCACGCACGTGGCGGTTATCCGGATATCGTCCTTGTGGAAAATTTTGCGCGTCTCGCGCCACATTTTCCGCTCTTCGAGATTGTACCCGTCGGGGCCTATCTCGCTGTTGTGACAGAACACGTTGAACGCCGCCGCGTGTGGGAGGACCTTCGGGTTGAATTCCATGCCGTCCAGGATGGCACGGGAGCCGTCCTCCAGTTCGGCCATCGCGGCCGCGCCTGCGCCGCTGGCTGCCTGGTAGGTGCTGACGACAATCCGCTCGACGGGATTGACCTTGTGCAGCGGCCAGATGGGCACGTTCATTATTATGGTCGAGCAGTTCGGATTGGCGATTATGCCGTTGTTGCTCTTGATGTCGCCGGGATTTACCTCCGGCACGACCAGTGGAACATTCTCGTCCATTCTGTACGCGGAGGTGTTGTCCACGACAACGGCCCCGGCCGATACCGCCGCGGGCACGAACTTTTTGGAGATGCTTCCACCGGCGGAGGCGAGCACCAGCTCCACGCCGTCGAAGCTCTTTTCGTTCAGCTCCTCGACCTCGATATCCTCGCCGCGGAATATCAGTTTCTTGCCCGCCGACCGCGCAGAGGCAAGCAGCTTCAGCGAGTCCAGCGGGAAATCGCGCTGCTCGAGAATTTTTAAAAACTCCGATCCGACGGCGCCTGTGGCGCCCATCACTGCTGCTTTCCAGCCCATCTGTGTACCTCTCACTCTGGTTAATTATTGAATTAGTCCGCCCTTCGAATAATATGGGCGGGTGCATGCCCTCGGTTCGTTGCAGGTTATTATAACATCACTTCCGCGGCATGCAAAATCTTAGCGCATGAGGTTTATCGTCATCAATGCCGGCGGGGGCGGACTTGACATATCAGGCGTATGGAAATAACTTGGTTATTGAAATAAGCCAGTTGCGACGGCGTATATGCTCCCGGAGAGGTGGCTGAGTGGCTGAAAGCGACGGTTTGCTAAACCGTTATACGGGGTCATTCCCGTATCGCGGGTTCGAATCCCGCCCTCTCCGTTTTGTTTATTTATACCGATGGGAGATCATCGAGGCAACCGTCAGGTGTTCGGTAATCAGTGCATGTCTACGTTAAGTATGCCTGCGTGTTACGTCTTCTTGTGCAAGTAATTCGAATATATGCATGACAGGGCGACTGAATTAATCCTGGAACGTTCCGGATCTGAACGGGAAGATATGATGTAGGGCGTTTTTATCCCCACCGTCACGCAGGCCGTGCGGGCGGTTCCGGCCGCAGCCATCTGCATGAGCATCTTGTACATTATGTTCGCGGAATCAAGCGAGGGATGGACCAGCACATCCGCCCGGCCGGCGACTTTATACAACGAGGGTTCATCCGGCAGAGTCTTTTGTTTTAGATTGACTGATTCGGGGTCAACGGCCAGGTCAAATGACAGCGGCCCGTAGACTTTCGAGCCATCCCAGGATGCATTGGCCAGTTTTTGGGCCAGCACGGTGGAGGGCAGCGCCTCTATGACTTTTTCGTTTCCGGCCAGCAGGGCCACCTTCGGCTCGGCGATGTTCAGCGCCGCCCGCGCCACCTCCGCTGAATTATTGATAAGGTCGACCATCCTGTCGTAGTTCAGAATCGCCGACACGCCGGCATCCGTCATAATCATCGTGGCGCCGTTTCGGATACAGTCGGCCTCGAATACTGTCGCAAGCGACATCGTGTCGCGCGTACGCAGTTTCACCAGCCGCCGATTAAGGATGGGTGTTGAGATGCTGCCTTTCTGAATAACGTCAATCCTGGCGTCTTTGGCCAGTTCAAAAATCGTTTCGGCAACGGCCTCCTGCGACTTGGCGTCGATGATATCCTCATCCGGAATATCAAAACCCAGTCTTGCCGAAGTTTCGCGCATGGCCTCGTCGTTGCCGACGATAATGCACTGTTTGATATATGGCTTTTGGCGAAGTTGCCCGTAAAGCGCTACGTCGCACTCCCTGTCACCCCCGGCTATTGCCGTTATCCGGGGAGAAAGCGAGGCGGCGATATTTTCAAACTCGGCTATTTTAGTCGGAGGCATGATGGCGTCCGGTTTTAACCTTTCAGGTCGTTGTACATCTGGAAGGCATCATCAGGCGTGGCGTCGTCGTGAACAACGTGCCTTACTGCCTGAATCATCGCCACCGGGTCCTCGGCCTGGAAGATATTGCGCCCCATGTCCACCCCCAGGGCGCCCTTATCGATTGCCGAGCGGGCCATTTTCAAGGCGTCCAGTTCGGGAACCTTCTTTCCGCCTGCGATAACTATAGGCACCGGACAGGCCGCCGTCACCTTCTCGAAACCTTCCTCGCAGTAGTAAGTTTTCACGGCGTGTGCGCCATTCTCGGCGATTACCCTGGCCGCCATACCGAGATAGCGGGCGTCGCGAGTCAGTTCCTTGCCCACGGCGTTAACACCGAGTGTGGGAATGCCGTATTTGTTGCCGGTCTCTACGGACTTGCAGAGATTCCTAATCGTGAGGCCCTCGAACTTCTTGTTGCCTATTGCGCACATCACCGCCATCATCGTGGCGTTGAGACGTATGGCCTCCTCGATTTCCACGCCCACGCATTCTTCGTTTAGCTCCGTCAAAACGGTTGTTCCGGCGGAGGTGCGCAGCGAGATCGGCTTGTTGTAAGTTGGAGGAATAACGGTGCGCAGTATGCCGCGAGTGCACATCAGGCAGTCGGCATGCTCAATCAGCGGAAGGACGGAAATATCAATCCGCTCCAGCCCGGATGTTGGGCCCATTATGTAGCCGTGGTCGAACGCCAGCATAACGGTCCTGCCCGTTTTGGGATTGAAAACGCGCGAAAGGCGGTCTTTCATTCCCCAGTCGTAATTGCCGGCGCCTTTCAGTTTGTAAAGCTTGTTTTCCTGCGGCGTGTCCAGCCCGTAATCTTTTGCTTCCTTGTTGCCTGCGGCCTCAGCCATTATTCCAATCCTTTCTTTAGTCCGTTAAATAAAATCGACATCGAGGCCGCGCCCGGATCGACGTGTCCGATCGAACGCTCCCCGATGTTCTTTGCCCTTCCGAAAGTAGCCCGCATATCCTTTGTAGACTCTGCGCCATTTGCGGCCGCCCTTGCGCCGTCCGTAATCGCTTCATGAATATCTTTCCCCTCGTCGGCTGCTTTGCGGATAGCGGCCATCGCCGGGACTATGGTGTCTATCATAGTCTTGTCGCCGACGTCGGCCTTTGTGTTCTTGCGCAGCCGGGCGACACCGCCTTCAAGTATTGTTGCCAAAACGGGGCAGTCTATCTCGCCTTCTTCCGGTACGGCTTTGCTCATTCCCATGAACAGAGAACCGTAAAGCGGGCTCGTCGAGCCGGCGTCGGTAGACATTGCAGCCCAGCCGATATCCTTGAGAAGTTTCTTCAGGTTTCTGTCCTGGTCCGCTTCGATTGCGGACAAAATAGCATCGGCCACCTTCGATACCGCGGTTCCGTGGTCGCCGTCGCCCGTCGCCGAATCGAGCTGGGAAAGATATTCCCTGTTTTCCTTTATCTCTTTCGCCGCCATGCGGAGCATAGCGACAAAAGTATCGTAGTCTATGGTCTGTGGCATATCGCTAACTGTTATATTTAACGTGTTATCCAGTAAGGAGCATCCGATGGGGCCTTCAGGAAATCGACGAGTTCGTCGTCCAGTTTGGCCGCGAACATCTGGAAGCCGGCCATCTCCTGGACCGTGAGGTATTCGCCCACCAGTGCGTGAGCCACTGTCATTCCCTGGTCTTCGGCGTACTTCGCGGCCGCACGGAAGACTATATACTGCTCCATCAGCGTAGTTGAACCCGTGCCGTTGATCATAAGCAGGATTCTATCGCCGCTTTGGCAGTTGGCGGCCGGTAACACCTGGGTTGCCATCTTAACCGCAGTCTCATCGGCGGTCATCAACTTGGTGCTGCCGGTGCCGGCCTCGCCGTGCTGGCCCATGCCTATTTCCATCTCATCGTCGGCGAGACTGAATATAGCATCGCCCGACTGGGGATGCGTGGCGGTCTTAAGCGCTACGGCCAGAGTCGCCATGTTGTTGTTCATCTTCTCGGCGACGGCGTAGACTTCGTCCAGCGACTTGCCCGCCTCGGCCGCTGCGCCTGCCACCTTATACAGAGGTATGCAGCCGGCCAGGCCCCGCTTTTCCTCAGCCGGGGCGTCGGCGCCGGGGGCGATATCTTCGTGAGTCAGGATCATCCTGACGTTTATGCCTTCCTCCTGCGCCATTTCCATGGCCATGTTGCCACTCATCACGTCGCCCTCGTGGTTCAGCACCACGAAGAGTATTCCCGCCTCGCGGTCGAGAAGTTTAAGCGCCTCGAGAACCTTTGGAGCTCCGGGCGCAGCGAATATGTCGCCGACGACAGATGCATCAAGCATGCCTTCGCCCACGAACCCGCTAAGCGCGGGTTCGTGTCCCGCTCCGCCAAGCGTTACAATGGCAACCTTGCTTTCATCCTTCGGCTCGGCCCGCATAACAATCTTATCCGATACGAGTTTTACCTTGTCGCAATGGGCTTTGCAGTAGCCCTCGAGAAGTTCCGATGTCAGGTTGTCCGGATCGTTTATAAATTTCTTCATTTGCATGGTGACTGTTCCTTCCTGATATAGTTATTCCGGCTCGCACAGCCGTCTCTAAAACGGGGAATATCGCGTTAAGTTAAGTTTTAATCAGCCATCTGCATAAATTCTATCGGGATGCCTTCCTCGACAACGAATGCGACCGTGAGCCCTTCGGCGGGAGAAAAGGGCTCGACCAGCAATTCCTTTCCTTCCAGGGCCTCCCGGAGGTCCGGAACCACGTAGGCGATATGCGTCGATTTTTTAAGAAGGTCCGGCATCGGGCTGTCTTGCTCGAAACGAAGCCACTCTATCTTATTGGGACTTTTTTCCGCATCCGTTACGTAGAGTTTTGCTTCGGGCATGTAGTTTTCGTTTTCCTTGGGTTCGTCGGTTACAAGACCAATGTGATGTAATTTCCTCATGTTTATCTCCTTTTCACGAGCGCCGCATGACTAATGACGGCCCCCATGAAGTCAAATCAGGTTTCTGACAGTTCTCTTTAACGGTTAGTGTTTATATGAACTGACGACCGATACGTCAAATTCATTTCATGGCACCTTTATGGCGTCAACCTCCAGTTCAAACAATAGATCGTGCCGGCAGACATCCGCGTGCGAGACGGCCATCGAAAACCGAGGCAGCTCGTGCTCTTTGCACCAGTTGTCCCATAATTGGACATCATCACGGTTTTTGAAATAAGCAATGCCGCGAGCCAGATTGCTCCAGTCCATATCACACTCAGCCAGAATCTCCTTTATCACCCGCATGGTAAGGTCAATCTGCGCACCCGCATCGTCAATATGGACGGTATTACCTTCCTTGTCGATACTGGCCGTGCCGGAAATCAGCAACTGCCTGTGCGTGGGAAAGGACAATTCAAGCGCCCGACTGAAAGAGCTTTTATAATCCGGGGCCGGACACTGCATTGGTGAAGAGACGGCTTTTATTTTGCAGCCGTCATTTTTGGGCGCCACGGCCACAAGGTCCGCCAAAACCGCCAGACCCCAAGGGTTAGCAGCGCCAATGCCGGTGCTGGCGGGAACGATTTCTTCGAACATGTCCTGTTCCGTGAAATAATCCGTACGAACTTCGTTGAAAACATCGTACCAGTCCAGCAGTTGGTCCAGGTAAAGCCAGGTCCGCACCGTGTCGGTAAATTTCATGCCGGCCTCTTTCAGCCCTGCAGCCATGCGCTCGAAAACAGACCTCGCCTGCGCCCGGCGTGAGGCCGAAGAATCCTGCGGCTTCAGACCCGACAATCTGCAGAAACGGGCATAATCGTCCTCGTATTCATAGCCGACGACTTCGCCGTCCAGCAAAACGGGCTTCGTCTCCGTGTCGGAAATCGAATTAATCTGCGAAGCATAAACCTGGCCGGTGCGGCATGCATCTCCCTGAATCCATGTAACCGGCCAGTCCACCTGTCCCATGGCTTCCATGCCCGGAACATAATGTTGGCATCCGGCCATGACGAACTGTGAAACAGCCGACCCTTCCAAATCCATGAGTTTGCGCTTCATAGTCTGAAAGAGGGAACCTCCGCCGCCTCCGGACCTCACGCTCAGCCAGTGCTCACTTCGCGACGGAAGCTGCAGTTTGCAATAATCGCAATCCGAATAGTACCTGTAAAATTCAGCGCACATCTATAATTCCTTTGCTTTCAGGAAATTCGTACGGGCATGTATAACTCTTGTTAAACCTACCTGATTACTACAGGTTCCCATTTAATCAGTGTTTTTTGTGATTTTTAGAATGATTCGGTTGGCTGTCCTGTGGATGATACCAGAGCGACTGCCAGTATTTGCGGTCCAGTTCATATACGTTGTGCTCGTCCTTTTGCGGATTGAATGAATCGGGCAGGATTCCGTACCGTTTCATTTCGCGGAAATACTTACGCGGTTTTAGCTCCGTCAACTCGTCAACAAATATATATTAGCCACTTAATCTTCCACGATCACCCGGAAGCCGGCGTGGTAAACTCGTTGCCAGGGGGGGAAGCCGAGGCGGTATGAAGACGAGCATCGGAACGGGCGGTCATGCCACGAACCGCCGCGGATGACTTTCTCGGACTTTGCGAGGCCGCGGTTGCGGCCGTCGTCGGCCTTGTACGGATAGTGCTTGAAGTCCGAGCGCGTCCATTCGGCGGCGTTTCCGTGCATGTCGTACAGGCCCCATGGGTTGGGCTCAAAAGAACCGGCCACCGACAGGAACAGCGAGTTGTCGTCGCTGCGCGGGTCTTTCAGTTCGAAGTCATAGTGGCGGTTGGGATTTTTCATGGGTTGTGGATTAACGCCCCTTACCGCCATCAGTTTCACCGTAATGTCGGCCATGTTCGCATATTCGGAGAACACTGTATCCAGATCCCCGTACCAGAGCGGCGTTTCGGTGCCGGCGCGGCTGGCCCATTCCCACTGGGCTTCCGTCGGCAAAGTCACCTTCTTGCCGGTCTTTTGTGAGAGCCACTTGCAGAATTCCATGGCCTTGTTCCATGAGACGCGTATAACCGGCAGGCGCATGTCGTTCATATAGTATCCGCGATGTACCTGATCCTTGTAGTGCATGTCGTAAACGCCGTTGAGATAGTCGGGATCGAACTGACGGAACTGTCCCAGGGTCACCTCTTTTGTGCCCATGTAAAACGGCTTGCCGATTTCCACGCGCGAGACGGGCCGTTCGGCGGGCGTCTCTTTGTTGCTGCCCATGGAGAATGTCCCGGCCGGTATGCGCGTCAGTTCCATGGTAATGTCTTCGCCAAGGTCCAGTTTCATCGTTTCGGATTTGTATTTTCTCACCCCGGCGGGTTTGCGAGCGACTATTTTCGGGTCGCACTTTTCCGGCATTATGTGCTCATCCGACGGCTCGTACGGGTTTACTATCTTCTCGGGATTGAAATCATCCTTGGAATATTGTTTCCTTAACTCGATCCTGCGTTTGAGAATTTTCTTATTTGCCCCCGCTTCGGTCCATGTGCCGTGGTAGGGGGCGTTTATATCAATCCACGTGATGATGCGGTCCCAGGCCTCGTCGTCCAGTTTTACGTTGTGGTGCCCTTTTTCGAGCATCTGCACCAGTTCGCTGGTATTGGCATGGAACTCCAGCGGTGTGAGCAGATGGTAATCGCCTTCCGGCCCGTTTCGCCGCACATACGGATGAAGCATCCTGTGCGCCGAACGGGGGTTCGACAGGTCGGGGATGCCGCACTGGGCAAACTTTTTGCCCGTGTTTTTACCGGTGCCTATGATTCGGTCGGCCACTTTGTAGCGCCCCTGCTTATCGCGTCCATATTCGTCGATATCGAATGTTCCGTCGTGGCAGCCCACGCAGTATTTGTCGAGGACCGGCTGAATCTCCCGCTTGAAGCTGAATCCGCGCAAAGGTCCGTAGAAGGGCTCGATTTCATCCGGCTTCCTGAACATCGCCTCGGCCCTTTCCCGTGAAGGGGGCATGTTCTGGCTTTCGTGGCAACCGACGCACGAGAGAAGTTCTCCGGGCATCGCAACCGTCCAGCTCCGCATTAACTGAAGGGCCTTGCCTTCCTTATCGAGCGGCTGAAGGGCAAAGGGAGTATCTGCAGGAATCTTGAAGTTCGCCGACCCGTCCTCCTCGACGGGGACCGTTCCGAGCACCTGCTTGGCGTCCCATCCCGCCTCCATGCCCATGGCGTAGTGTCCGCCGCGGTGACGGGGACCGTATTCATAGCGATATATGCGGAGTTTCTTTACGGTGCCGCGAGGAACACCCTTCAGGCCAGGCCCCTTGTAAACGTCGTTTATCAGAACCTGGGCCGTATCGCTGTCAAGGTTTATCCGATCGGGCACAACAGGGGGCGTTTTTCTTTTTTTCAGGGGTATCGGCTCGTAGTACTGACCGTTGTCATCCCTGCTCTTGAGGCAGACCATGTTGTCGAACACGTCCATCAGATATACCGAGCCGCCCGTTACGACCAGGAAGTATTTCTCGTTAAGAGGCCAGGGATGGAAAAACATCGGGCTGTATGCCCTTGCGAGATTGTCAATCACCAGGGGCTCGACCTCTTTGCCGTGGCCGCCAAGTAACTGCACTGCGCCGTCGGACTCCTGACGCCCCTTGGAAACGTCGAATATACAGGCCGCGCCGCCCTTTGAGTGGCTGTGGTGGCCGGTTATGGTGGCGACGAATTTGGTTGTGTTCTCCGCACCGGGTATCTGGCGCGCGAAAAAGATGCTGTTAGGCCAGTATGAATTGCTGCCATAGTAGGCCTTCTGGTCTGTCCCGTCCGGATTCATCGTCATCAGAACCCTGGCATAATAATGGGCCGAGTCCGTGTACTCCCATCGGGTGTACATCACGCGTCCGTCTGTCTGCACCGACGGATGCCAGCTGGCGTCCTGATCGAACGTCAGTCTGCGAACGTCCGTTCCGTCGGGGTTCATCCTGTAGAGATTCGCCACGTAAGAGCCACCGCCAACGCACGGCACACCCTCGTACGGCGCCGTGGAGGCGAATATAATCCGGCCGTCGGGAAGATAGCAGGGGTAATAGTTGTCGATATCGTTGGCCATGTCCGGCGATATCCTGCGGACCTTGCCTGTTTTCATGCCGGTTTTAGGATCGATCTTCATCTCGAAAATACGGTAGTGTCTGGTAGCCCTCATACCGGAGTCTTTGAGGTCACCTTTGTCCACCTGCGAGGTGAAGAGCAGCCGGTTGGCGTCCCAGTGGAGGTCGATGTCGCCGATGAATTTACCCTTTCCGGGTTTGTAAACGGTTTCGACCTCGCCCTCGCACAGGCCGGACATGACAACCAGTTCGTTATCGAAACTGCCCCCGCAGTCGGTGCGGGTCTGCCAGTTTCTGGCGAATCTGCCGCCTTTCCTGTGGCGCACCATCAGCAGTTTGTCGAAGTCCAGCAGGGGATTCGCCAGCAGGGCCTCTTTTTTCAACTGTTCGAATTCTTTTGATTTTTCGCTTTTAATCGTCTCCAGCCGGTTAAGAAAATTTTGGCCTTTAGGATACTTGTTTCCGAAGGTGTCCATCAGGTCCCTGATCGCCAGGCGCAGACTTTCTTTGTCGCCGTGGCTTTTTATTTTGAGCCCGCCTCTGGTCAGAGGGCCGTTTAAAACGCCGTCATTCTGGTCCGGCGCTGGAGTTTTCGGCAATCCGTTGTTGGGCGCGGATGGGTCCTTGGGTTTGAATTTTTGCGCTAATTTTACGGACTTGTAGTAGACGGTCCTGAGATCCTGCAGAGAAGACTCGTTTTTCACCCGCGGGGCCAGGTCCTTGGCTTTTTTATCGAGGTCTTTGTAGGACCTGGTTTTGCCGGCGTAGCGTGTGGCGAGCATCTCGTACTTGTCGCCCTCCAGTTTTCCGGACCAGATGCCGTCGCTTCTTTCTGCACTCATTCTCCACAAAACCTTCGGATCCTTTCCAAAATCCTTCTTAAGTCGATCCCAAAGCTTCTCCCGCAACGGGTCAGATCGCGAGCGGCCCTTCGTAGAACTGTTGAGGGAGCCACTGGGGCGTTTATCGAGTGAAAAATACATGCCGCTACCGCCACTACCGTTGCGGATCTTTATCAGGAGATGGTTTACGCCTTTTTTCAGTTTCAGTTTTACGGTTTCCTGGTTTGGCTTTACTCCTCTACTCGCGTCGCTCAGCAGGATTCTCGCGCCGTTGAGAAAGACCGCGATGCCGTCGTCGCTGCCGAAATACGCCTTGACCGTGCGGCTCGAAGGAGCATAGAGCTTGCAGTAAGAAAACTGCACAGAGTTGCCCGGCATAGACATATTGATTACATATCCGGCCCGCCATTTCGGTTTTTCTATCCATTTCTGGGTGGCTATGGACCGTTCGGGCCCGTAGTTATGTTTGAGACCTTCTGACTTGAACGGAGGCAGCGTTTTCCACCGGCCTATGGCAATGCCCTTCTGCTCCTGGACTTTTTTAAAATCGGCGGCTTTGTCGCCACCGGCCTTATTTGCCTGAAGAGCGTTGAGTTTGCTGATAGAGACATACAGCGTGTCGTGCCACGTGTCCTTTTTTGTATAAAAATCATCAATTTTTATGTCGCCGCCACATGCAGGAGCGACGATTGCCGTCAATATGATTGTCGTTATGGCAGAATATATTTTTCTCATTTCTTCAATCTTTTTGTTGTTTCACTAACTCTTTGCGTGTTCACCCTGTTATCAGCCATTCTTCTTTTGGCCTGTATTCGCGAAGACCATGTCGGGCTTGCTGAATGTTACATGGTTGTGGTAAGTGCCGTATTCGGTGACGATTGCGCCGTTCTTACCGGCCCGCTGGCCGTGCCATGATTCAGGGTCTTTCAGCGTGTAAATCTTTCCCGACTTGGCGGTGCGCCTGGCGGCGTATTTGGATTTGAACCAGTCCTCGCCGTAACCCCACGGCCGCTGGTCCTCGGGCAGGTCACTGATAAGGATTTCATCGCCGGCGCCCTTGTATTCGCCGAAGAAAAGCACTTCGCCGTGGCGCACCTGCCAGGATTCCATCTTGGGGCCGTATCCTTCCGCGCCGCCGACGTGCCTGTGTTCGGGCAGCGTCTGGCCGGGGAGCAGGTATATATCGTGGCCAAGGTAACCGAATTTCTGGTCCGCAAATTCGCCGTCGTAGCTACCTGAACCGCTCTTGCCGTAGGTGCCGCTTTCATTAATCCAGAATACTCCGCCCATACCGAGCCGTGCGAAATCGCCCTGAACGAAATCGCAAGTCCAGAACTGGTCGGTTCTTAGCACATCCGGGATCGGATATCCGAACGATTCCATCAGCGCGTAATACGCCTCACGCGCCCGGTCATTTGTAAACTTTCCGTCGCCGTAAAAACTCTTGTTATTCATTGTTATGCCTTTCTTTGTATTTGTGCATGATGTCGCAAAAAGCAGGATTGAGTAAGCCGCTGTTTTCAACACATTTCTGCGTGTTATGTTGATCATATCCATCTCCTTGTAAGGTTTTCTTAAACATAATATTTTGTTCGTCTCGATAATTCAAAAACACGGGCTTTTTATTCCATCCGCGAATCACCCCTAAAATCATTTCGCATTTTGCCTCACAATGACCTGACATATTCTATCAAATCATTCAGTTCCTGCTCGGATAGTTCGGACGTCCGCCCGTGGCTATCATTCTTATTGAATTTAGTGAAAATTTCTTTTAGCGTTGCCGCCCTGCCGTCATAGAGATAGGGGGCGGTTCGCCACACTTCTGTCAGGGTGGGCGTATCGAATTTTCTGCCCTCTTCCATCCCTGTTCCTGTCCCCACGTTGTGTTTGTTCATATCGGTATGGTATTTACCCGAATGGCAGGCGGCGCAACCTGCCTGGTTAAATATCTTTTTTCCGCGCGTGGCGGCTTCCGAAAGTCGGCCGTCAACCAGGTACGGACTCGGCACCGGCCTCATAGATTTTAGATACGCATCTATGGCCTCGGCCTTTTTCTCTTGGGGAACTGAGAACTGGATGTACCTGATTCCCGCGCGAACGGCGATCTCGGCCTTGGCGCGAACTCCGGTTATCATCGCCGGCGGCGTGTAATGTGCATACAGAAGACTCTTGGTGCTTTTCGGATTACCTATGCCGTCGTTGAGCAGATCCCAGTTGACGGCATCCATACGCCCGTCGGGGTGACACGTCGAGCAGCTCTGCCACTGCTGAAAACAAAGGGAAGCATCGTTGAAGTATATTTCACCGAGTCGCGCCATGTCGGGCTTGCGTTGCCGGCCAAGCGGAACGGATTCGGCGGCAAAACGGCCGTCATCCGTAAAAGTCACCGTGCCTATGCTGTCGGAAAAGTACTCCGCTATATACACCGTGTTGTCGGCAACGGCTATGCCCCGCGGGCCGGTCCCCTTCAGGGATACGCGTTTGCGAATGCCCGCCAGAAAGCTGAGATCGTTGGCGGGGTCTTGCGAATCGCCCGTTTCGGCGAGTTTTTGCAGCAGCGCTTCGCGGTCTATCATGCTTACTTCGTGCGTTGCGGAATGGGCGACACAGATGTACTTGCCGTCGGGCGTGCACGCCACGCCCCAGGGGTTGGCTGCACCGAGATTCGGGTCGTCCAGCAGCACGGTTTTGTAAAGCGATAATGTCTCCGTTTCGATAAGGTTCAATGCGTGGGTGTTCATCCAGCCGCGTTCAATCTGGGTCGTCGGGACCAGGAAACGTGCGAAAATGGACGGCACGAGGAGGTATTTGCCGTCGTGAGTGAGGCACATGTCGCGAAGGTCGATAGCCCCGTTCGGCAGGGGGATGGACTTTACCACTTTTTTTTCGTCGGTGCTGATAACGTCTATTACAGATGTCATACGGTCTACGTTCGCCGCCCCGGTCGGCAGATGGTTGGCCACAAAGAGGTGCTTTCCGTCAGCAGAAAGGACCGCGGCCACGGGTTCACGTGTCGCCGGCACCTTGGCGATTTCTTTTCCCGATTCGATTTCAATAATTGATACATTGTTGTCGAAGCGATTACACACATACAGTGTCTTCCCATCGTTCGAAATCACCGGCGAAACGGGTGTGTGCCCCACGGGAATGGTGCGTTTTATCGAGCCGTTTACCGTATCTATTACATCTACACCCCCGTCGTCCATGCCCCGCGTTACATACAGCCGTTTCCGCGAGGCGTCCGTCGCCAGCCCGGACGGCGGTGATTTTAGCGCAATCCTGCTCTTTACTTCGCCATTGCGGGTATTGACCATTTCAAGACTTTTGCCCGTATGATTGGCCACATATACGACGTCTTGTTTTCCTGTCGCAGCGACTTTCAGAGGCGAGCGATAGGGGTAGCCCTTGCCCAGCACCATTCCGTCCATGCTCAGATGCGTTGTGGCGGAATTTGTGCCGGTCTTCCCGCTTGCCGCTAATACAGTTACCCCCATCCATACCACACACGCCAACATAATACCTGCGGGCAGTATTATCCAAAGACGTCGCTTTAGATTATGCGATAATAACTTCACCATACTTCTTTCCGATATTTAACTCAATCCGACCGATAATGGTTCGGAATTTTTTGAACTAATTTTGCCCGATCATGCCTACCGCCTCGGGACAACCTTACTGCCCTCATGCAGCCGGCAGCACCGGGATAGTAGTGTGTTTCCACCTACGACTGCATTGTAGCAGATATAATCGCGATTAGGGTGATTTTATGAATGCGGCCGGTGTGGCCATCCGTCCGACTGTCCGTCGGTAACTTTTACTACCCGTACC
>CAYYMD010000058.1:0-16688 GCA_964472875.1 uncultured Planctomycetaceae bacterium | reverse complement strand
CCAGCTCGCCAGATGGCACAAAATAAAACTTACACATAATATTTGACACTATCAGGTCCATGTCGATATTTGCGTGTGGCCGCGATTTTGTGTATTATACGAATATTGTTTGGCAAATAACACCTTTGCGGAGTAATAGCCATGATTCAATGTAAAGACTGTGAATTTTTCCACCGGGGCGAAAAAGGTGAAGTTTCTTTCTCGTGCGACCCGTTCACCAACATCAAGGAGCCCGAGTGCCTCCAGAAATGGCAATTGATAAAAATTAACCAGATGGTGGGGGCGTACCAGGCCACGCTGCGCTACTACGACAAACTCGCCCCAATGCAGGAGAAGATGTTCAAGGTCATGGAGAAGGAAATTGATGACATGAACGAGGCCGAAAAGTGGAAAATCTCCGACGAGGAGGAAGAACATCACGAAAATGACACTGACTCGCCTTTCGGCCTGTAAACCATATCGCTGATTGCAAATGTAAACGGTTTCCGCACAACCTGTATTGGATAAATATATTAAGCCGCTAAAAAAGTCGGCGGCGTCGAAACGCCGCCGACCGAAGTAATTCATAATCCTGTTTGTTTTTATTTACCTATTTGTTCCATGTCCTCAACGAGGGCCTGAAGGTCATCTTCGTGCTCTATCTCGTCGGCCAGGATCTCAAGCGCCATGTTGTAGGTTATGTGATCCTTGTCTTTGACGGTGTCTGCAAGTTTCTTATACACCTCAATTGCGCACTGCTCGCCCTTAATATTCTGTTCCACGATTTTCCGCACTGACGTGTCTTCCGGCACCTCGTAGCCGCAATTGGTGTGCGTGTACCAGTCTTCGGGCTTGAGGATGGGCGTGCCGCCCAACTGGATAATCCTGTCGGCCAGCATGTTGGCATGCTTCAGTTCGTCGTTGGCGTGCTCGATGAGTTCCGCCTCGGCCGCGCCTCGCATGGGTCCGACCAGAACTTTTGCGCCTACCCAGTACTGGTAATATGCCAGCCATTCGTCGGCGTAGGCCCTGTTCAGTTCCTTGATTAGTTCGTCAGCGTCCATACCGATGATTTCTCTGCCTTTCGTTCCCATTTCAAATCTCCTGTTCTTGTTAAGATTTTCGATGTCGGTTAATACTTAAACTCAAATTAATAATATAATCGCCGCGGTGCGGATACAAATAATTTACCCGAATTTAATATTCAGGCCGCTCAAGTTATTTTAATTGCTCACTTTGTGTAAATTTAACGCCCGTTTCTTTCAATTCCTCAACGGCCTTGTCGACGTCGCCGGGGTTAAGGTTCACCCCGCGGCATCCATCCTCGATAACGTTCGTATCAAACCCCAAATCTATCGCATCGCGCGCGGAATACTTCACGCAGTAGTCGGTCGCCAGTCCGAGCAGATAAACCTTATCCACATCGCGTTCCTTAAGGAAAGCATCCAGGCCGGTGGAGCGACGGTGGCCGTTGTCGAAGAAGGTCGAGTACGAATCAATCTCCACATCCACGCCCTTGTGAAAAATCTTCGAAAATTTATCGGTTCGCAGGCCCGGGGCGAACTCGGCACCTTTGGTATTCTGCACGCAATGGACCGGCCAGAGTATCTGCTCTATGCCGTTGAGTTCTATCGATTCGCCTACTTCCTTGCCGGGGGTGTTGGCGGCGAAGGATTTATGCTCCGGCGGGTGCCAGTCCTGCGTGGCGCAGACAAGTTCGAATGAATCCATCATAGCGTTTGCCACGGGCACCACCTCGTCGCCCTGCGGAACGCCAAGGGCGCCGCCGGGCAGAAAATCGTTCTGTATGTCCACTACAATCAGGGCTTCCATTTTTACCCATCCTCGTTTGTTTCTTTTTCATTATATTGGCCAGGCGGGCGCTAATCCGAATCCACCGTGTTCCTTGCCTCGAGGACCAGATGGGTTTTTCTCTCGTGCAGGTGTTTTTCAAGGCCGGCCGGATATATGTGCGGATTGACGAATCGCTTCACGCCGTCGTACAGATGCGAAAGTTGTTCGCCGGCCCGGCGGCGAATCTCCTCCAGCGGCGGCGGCTGGTGGACGATATCACCTTCGCGCATAACCGGCTTTAAAATATCTTCGTGGGCGGCGCCTGCCGGGATCTTCTTTCGTCGCGTGGGATCTATCGGGTCGATAATCGTTACGCCGTCTTCGGGCTCCGCCGTCAGTGTGTCGTAAATCATATCGCCTGCGAAGGTTCCGCCGTCTTCGTACCGCCGCACCTGGAGGATGCCAGGCGTTGTGACCTTGGCCATCTGTTCGGAAAGTTTGATGCGGTGCTGCCATTGGCCGGAGCCGTCCTTTATGGCGGTGAGTTTGTAAACGCCGGTAAGGGCGGGCTCGTCGTAGGCGGTGACCAGTTTGGTGCCAACGCCCCAAACGCATATCGTGGCGCCCTGGTCCTTAAGCGAATGAATGATATTTTCGTCCAGTTCGTTGCTGGCCAGTATTTTTATTTCACCAAGCCCCTCGGCCTGTAAGATTTTGGAGGCCTCTTTCGATAAATACGCCAGGTCGCCGGAGTCCAGTCTAATGCCGATGACATCGTGGCCGGATTTTTTCAATTCCTTGGCAACCTTTGCGGCGTTGCGGACGCCCTCCAGCGTGTCGTAAGTGTCGACAAGGAAAATGCAGTTGTTCGGCATGGCTTTGGCGTATGCTCGGAACGAGGCCAGTTCGTTGTCAAAAGCCATGACCCAGCTGTGGGCGTGTGTGCCCTTGACGGGTATGCCAAGCAGTTTGCCGGCCATGACGTTGCTTGTGGCCGAGCAACCGCCAATGTACGCGCCTCTTGCGGCCGATACTCCGCCGTCAATGCCCTGTGCCCGCCGAAGACCGAATTCCAGTACCGGTTCGCCCCCGGCCGCCCGGCACACGCGCGAGGCCTTGGTGGCCACCAGCGACTGGTAGTTGAGTATGTTCAAAAGGGCGGTCTCGATTATCTGGCATTGCAGCAACGGACCAGTTACGCGGACGATTGGCTCCTGCGGAAATATTGGCATGCCTTCTGCCGGGGCATCTATGTCCAGTTCCAGATGCATGGAGCGCAGATAGTCCAGAAACCCTTGTTCGAATAGCGGCTTCCCGTCGGCGCCCGTCAGCGAGCCGAGATATTCCACGTCCGATTCGCTGTAACCGAACCCATCGAGGTAATCCACCAGCGTGCCGAGGCCCGCAAAGAGTGTGTATCCTCCGCCGAATGGATTGCGCCTGAAAAACACGTGGAACGCCCCATGCGTTTGATGCATGCCCAGTTTCCAGTATCCGTAGGCCATGGTAAGTTCGTAAAGGTCAGTCAGCAGGCCCAGCTGTTCGTGATATAATTTGTTCAAAAATCCCATAATTTGCCGTTTACATTTATCGCATTTGTTTCTTTGAAATCAACCGACCAGCATGATGATTTCTTCATCGGCGAACCAGGCGCGTTTCCACGTAGTGGCGCGGTCGGTGGAATAGTACAGGGTGTTTTCGACGGCCGCCCATGCCAGTTCCTCGGAGGTGAAAGCCAGGAGATGTGTATTTATGTTGTCGCGGGTGGAGTGCGGGAAATCGCCGCCCACCTGCGCCCACGAACGGCCCATATCTTCGCTGCGGTACAACTGGCCGTAAACGTTATCGCCGTGCGGCCCGTCGGAGACGCTGGCAATTATCATATTCGGGTCCTGAGGGGCCACGGCGACAGCCCGCCCGTAACGTTCGCCGAGGTCTTCGGCGCGGTGGTCCCACGTCTGCCCGCGGTCCGTGCTTATGTACACGCCCCGGGCGGTGTTGGCGTAGACTTCGTCGTCAGAGGCGGGGCAGGTGGCGACCTGGTGAACATCTTCGTTCAGTGACGGCGTCACCGGCTCCCAGTTGGCTCCGGCATCGGGCGATCGCATGATGCTGCCCACGTGAATGTCGGCGTAGACCCAGCCGTCTTTTGTGCCCGCCAGCGACCTGACGGCCGGCGGCCCGCCCCATGGCGTGCGCCATTCCTTGCGGCAGGAAAGCGATTCGAAAGTCTCAATCCGGCGCGTCAGCGAAGGGCTTACCTGGTATATGTGCGCACCTTCGGTGCCGGCCAGAATCTCCAGCGGCTCGTTGTGGATAACGAGAATAGCCGTTACCGCCTCCTCGATTGCGCTTGATATCTTTACACTCCAGCTTCGATTGTAAACGGCCAGGAATTCCCCCTCTGCCATGGCAATAAGCTCCATGTCATTGCCACGGGCGCCGCGGCGAACCTGTCGGCCGGAGACGATTGCTTCCGGTTCATCGCCCGGCTCGTCCATATGGTAGGCGTTACTTTCGGTCAGTATCAGCATGTGGTTATACCGGCTTAAGTTTACTCCAGTATCGGCATGTCGCCGTAACTCTGGAGCGTCTTGGTATAGTTGGCCCGCTCGAACGCGGCCGGCTCGGCGCATTTCTTCTGCGACAGCACGCCTTTCATCTGCGCGACTGATTCGTAGTCCTTCGATTCCATGTAGGCGGTCAGTTCGTCGGCGATGGTTTTAAGATGGTCCGGGCCATTTTCCAGCAGCGATGAGCACATCATCGCCACGTCGGCACCGGCAAGTATCGCCTTGGCGGCGTCGCGGCCGGTGTGCACACCGGAGGTCAGGCCCAGCGAGCAGCGCAGGTTGCCGTAGGCCAGGGCTACCCATCGCAGCGGCAGCAGCAGGTCGTCGGAGTCGCTGAGTTTGAGGTTCGGCCCGACCGCCAGTTCATCTATGTCGAGATCCGGCTGGTAGAAGCGGTTGAACAGAACAAGCCCGTCGGCGCCGGCCTCTTCCAGCCGCGTCAGCATGTTTATCGGGGCGGAAAAGAACGGCGAGAGTTTGACGGCCACGGGAATCGACACCTGCGACTTGACGACCATGAGGATTGAGGCGTGGACGTCTTCGATTTTACGGCCGTTGACATCCGGGGAGGTTGGCAGGAAATATATGTTCAATTCCAGCGCATCGGCTCCTGCCTGCTGCATTTTTTCTGCGTAAGATGTCCATCCGCCGGCGGATATGCCGTTTAGCGACGCGATGACGGGCACATCAACGGCCTGTTTTACCTTTTGTATGTACTCCAGGTAATCCTCCGGCCCGTGCTTGTATTCGCCCATGTCGGGATAGTAACTAAGCGATTCGGCAAATCGGTCCGCGCCGTAGTGGAGATAGTAGTCGAGTTCTTTGGTCTCGTGCTCTATCTGCTCCTCGAACAGCGACGGCAGCACGACTGCACCGGCCCCGGCTTCGGCGAGTTTCTTTACGCCCTCGATTTCGCCGGTAAGCGGGCTCGACGAAGGCACCAGGGGGCTGTTAAGTTCCAATCCCATGTATTTTGTTTTCAAATCCATCGTAAATCTCCTTTTCGCGTTGAAAATTTTCTTCAGTTCATTGTATGTATCCGAAGCTGCCGCGACCGACAAAATATCACCTCATTATAGCCAACCGGCGGGACCTCCTTTGAATATGTCGCCGACGGCATATAATGTTACCGGAATAAGCCGGAACGAGTAATCAGTATAGGCATAAAAGAAAGGATTACATGGATATTCAAATCAGAATAGCCGGACAGGCGGGTCAGGGCGTCAAGACCACCGGCGCGATACTGGTCGAGGCGCTGGCGCGGTGCGGCCTTCACGTGCTGGCCGACCGAAGTTACATGTCGCGTATACGAGGTGGCCTGAACTGGTACGACGTGCGGACAGCAGGCCGGCGCCTCTATTCGCTCAAGCCCAGGGCGGACCTGCTGGTGGCGCTGAGCGAAGATGCGGTCGAGTGCCTGGCGGACCAGTGCGAGGAAGGGGCGGTGGTTATGTTTGACGGGGCGGAGGCCGAGGGAGCCGAGCCGCTGCCGTTCAGCGACACCGCCAAGGAAGTAGGCGGCTCAAAGGTGATGGCCAATACAGTCGCGGCGGGGGCGATTTTCGCCATTTGCGGCTATGATGTGGATGTGCTTTGCGATTACCTCAAAGAGAAGTTCGCCGACAAGGACGAGGAACTCGCCGAAAACAACGTCTCCTGTGTCAAGGCGGGTGCCAAACTCGCCGAAGACAGGAACCTCAAACATGACGCTCCCGAACCTGTGGACGCTGCGGCGGATGTTTACGAGGGCAGCGAGGCCACGGCGATATCGGCCGCGCGTTCGGGTGTTAAGTTCGTTACGGCCTATCCAATGACGCCCGCCACGGCAACATTTACTAACCTTGTAAAAGCGGCTGACGATTACGGAATAGTCGCCGAGCAGGCCGAGGATGAAATCGGCGCCATCAACATGGTCTGTGGTGCGGTTTACGGCGGCGTGCCGGCCATGACGATGACCTCCGGCGGCGGGTTTGCCCTGATGACCGAGGGCGTCTCGCTGGCGGCCGTGATGGAACTGCCGATAGTGGCCATTATCGCCCAGCGTCCCGGACCGGCCACCGGCCTGCCTACCCGGACGGCGCAGCAGGATTTGCAGTTCGTTCTCAATGCCGGCCACGGCGAGTTTCCCCGCGCCATTTACGCGCCGGGCGACATAGTGCAATGCTATGACCTGACGCGATGCGCCCTTCAGACCGCGCATAAATATCAGAGTCCGGTCTTCATACTGACCGACAGATTCATCACAGACATGCAGCAGAACATTGGCGAACTGGACGATTCTTACGACCCCATCGACCGCTGCATCGTGGAAAAACCGTCGCAGGATTACATTCGCCATGAAGTTACCGACAGCGGCGTCTCGCCGCGGGCGATACCCGGCGGGGACGGATATGTGATGTCGGACTCAGACGAACACGACAGCAGCGGGCACATAGCCGAGGATATTCACGGGCGAATCGAACAGCAGGACAAGCGGATGAATAAGTTGAACGGCCTGAAAGAGGATATTATTCCGCCCGACAGGTACGGTAATGACGGTGCGGAGGTGCTGCTGATTGCATGGGGTTCGACGTTCGGCCCGGCAGTGGAGGCCGTGGAAATACTTAACAAAAACAGAAACAACGTTGAGATGCTGCATTTTTCGCAGGTCTGGCCGCTCGACGCCGAGGCGATACGCTCGGTCGTGGGCAAGCGCGATAGAATAATCTGCGTCGAAGGCAACCAGACGGGGCAGTTCGCCTCGATACTTCGTCAAATCGGTGCGATTAGCGAGTGTGAGCTTATGGGCAGATACGATGGGATGCCGTTTACCGGCCGCGAACTGGCTGATGATTTAAGCGAAAGGTTGAAGTAATGATTATTCCTGATATAGACAAGGCGGACACATCTCCGGCGTGGTGCCCGGGATGCGGCAATTTTGGTATTCTGAAGGCCTTTAACCAGGTCCTGGAAGAAACGGACCTCGACACGCGGAAACTGGTGCTGGTTTCCGGCATCGGACAGGCGGCCAAACTTCCGCACTACCCGGACAAGAAGGTCAATCTCTTCAACGGGTTGCACGGCAGGGCGGTGCCGGCGGCCACCGGAATAAAAATCGCCAATCATGACCTGAACGTCGTCATTACCAGCGGCGACGGCGACATGTACGGCGAGGGCGGAAATCACTTCCTTCACGCAATAAGAAGGAATATCTCGATAAAGGCGTTCGTCCACAACAACCAGGTTTACGGCCTGACCAAGGGGCAGGCCTCACCGACGTCGGATGAGGGGTTCGTAACGCCCGTGCAGACTCACGGTGTAACGGCCCGGCCGTTCAACCCGCTTGTTATCGCGGTGGCCGAGGACTGCCCGTTCGTGGCGCGTTCATTCGCGGGTTCTCAGGAACACCTTAAGGAGATGATGCAACTGGCCCTGCAGCAGGAACACGGCTTCGCGTTGCTGGACATACTCCAGCCATGCGTGACATTCAACCGGCGTAACACGTTCAAATGGTACAAGGAGCGAGTGAAGGAAATCGGCGACGACCACGATCCCACCGACAAATCGGCCGCACTGGAACTGGCCATGAAATGGGGCGACGAAATACCCATCGGTGTGATATACAGGTGCGAGAGACCGTCGTTCGAACAGTCCAGCCCTGTTCTTGAGAAAGGCACGCTGGTCGGCTCTTATGCAAAATCGCAGGGTTAGCGCAACGTTGTCGGCGTCGGATTGCAAAAATATATTATCCGTTGCAGCATTAATGATTAATAAACAGGAGCAAGTAGTTGGACAAGACGAAAATAATTGAATTCAGCAAATTGTCGGGCAGCGGCAACGACTTTATATGTATAGACAACCGCGACGGCGATTACGACGCGATTGTCGATGACAAAGACCGCGCCACCAAATTCGCCCGCGCTTTATGTTGCCGCGCTACCGGCGTAGGGGCAGACGGCGTGATATTCGCCGCCCGGCCGGAGGTAGAGGGCGTCAGCGACATTGCTGCAAGGTTCTTCGAACCCGACGGGAGTGAATGCGAATTATGCGGAAACGGCACGGGTTGCTTCGTCCGCTGGGTGATAGACAACAAATGGGTCGCCCCCGGCAGGGTCCGCATACTTACGCCTGCGGGCGTGGTCATTGGAGAAAACGGCAGTGGGGGATACGTAAAGGTCTGCATACCGGATCCTGAGCATTTAAACACCGATGTTTCGGTACAGTTGGGCGACAGGCCGGTAAAATGCAGTTACGTGGTTATAGGCATACCGCATGCGGTCCTGTACGTGGACAGTATAGATGCAGCCGATGTTGGCGGGCTGGGGCCCGCATTGCGGCATCACGAGCAGTTTGCCCCGCAGGGCGTGAACGTGAATTTTGTCGAGATTATCGATACGGGACGGCTTGCGCTTCGCACGTGGGAGTTCGGCGTCGAGGCCGAGACGCTGGCATGCGGAACGGGTTCGGCGGCGGCGGCGATAATCACGGCCATGCGGGAGAACTGGCCCGATGAATATTTTTCCGGCAAAGAGCCAATACTTGTTCAGACTCGCGGGGGAGATACGTTGAAAATATCATTCGTAAGAGAGAGCGACTGCCGGATAGACGAGGTCTGCCTGGAGACGGTGGTCAGGTATATATTTTCCGGCCAGTGTCATACGGAACTGGCCGCCAGGGCGGTCAGCGCCCGCCAGTCATCGGCGGCCTCGAGGGACTTTTGCGCGGAGGGCTGAAATTAACGACATGTCTATTTTCAGCATAGACCAGAACAGCAACAGTTTGTGGGACGTGGTGCCAAAACTCACCTCGCTTGCAGAGGGAGGGCGGCAGGTGTGCCACTTCGTGGAGGACGTCGACGCGGCGTTCGCCATGCCGGGCGCCGGGGTGGATGACGAGCGGTTGAGTCTGGAGAGGGAAAAATTCCACCACAGCGGCGGTGCGGACTGGGGGGCGGCACTGTTTTACAGTGAATTTCTCGGCCGCCAGGCAGTAGATTTGCGGAACCTGGAGCCATACCTGGGACAGAAAATAAGCACTTTGGCCAAACAACTCGGCCGCAGCGTCGCGGACCTGTATCGGCAATATTCACCGGGAGATAACTGGCAACTAATCGGCTCCAGTTATGTCGGCGATAAACAACATCATCGCGTCGTCGGAGACCTGAAAGTTCGTGAAACGGCCCCGTTTGTCGAGGAGATTTTCGAGAAGGCACGCGAAGACATGGGGCGTTCGTTTCCGGATGACGATTCGAGGCGGCGGCTGGATACTTGGTTTGAATATGAGTGGGAATTCGTGCGAAACCTGCTGCGTCGCCACAGCGAAGGGCGGCTGGTGGATGTCTACACAGACTGGCTCGGGCGGTACTGCAATCAAAAGTTGGGTGTGAAAAAGACGTCGGATTTATTCGCCACAGGCAAAAAGTGCATGCCTGGCGCTTGGTTGTTTGAGATGTTTTGTAAGAATTATCGAACTGCGGCCGGTCTGTATAACGAGGCGCTGGAAGAAACCGATTCTAAACTGCGACCGCTGGATACGTCGAAAGGGGAGTTGCCGTTTTTCGCCGTGATGGAGCGTGACGGCCGAATGGTTCGCACGTCCATGCACCTTGACGGTGGCGATATCGTTATCGCCGGCGGCCGGGACGGAAAGTTCGAATTAAACGACGACGGACAACTATCTAATAAGGATATTAAGAACGCCGGTATCCTCTGCGTAGTCGGCAAGGCGATTGTGCTCACCATACAGGTTCGTATGGCCCCCGAAGGCGCTCCGCTGGCGCTGCCGTATATGGGTTCGCTGTACATGCCGGCATCGCACGCACTGGCGGGCAAACTTCGCCGGTCGGGTCTGCTGGAGGGCGAATTACATCCCGTTTTCAGGGTGAGATTCCGCTTGCCCGAGAGGTTGCAAGAGGCCGATTGTAATATACGCCTGCCGCAATTCCTCGCCGAATATCTGGATACAGAGATAATTTCGGCCGCGGAACTTGGAGAAAATTTCGATACGATTAAAGAGCAGGCGAAGGCACGTCTGGAATCTCTGCGTGACGAGGGCGAACGCGAAAACTGGCGGCGCAGAGAGTTTCCGCAGCTTTACGAGAAACTCGACCAACTCGAGTCGGAAAAACGCCGGCAGGCGCGCAAGGACCCGAAATCGCCGAAAGTAAGGCAGATTTGGCAGGAAATGAAGGATTTACAGAACCGGCTGGCTGAATCGGTTCTCCGGCGAATATGGCTTCTGCACCAGGTAAGCACGATAGATTACTGGGATTCCCGCGGGGGCCTGCTTCCTTGGTGTATAGGACTGGCGGGTAAAAGTTTCTACGAGCATGTAATCCGGCAAGCGGAGATTTACCAGGAAGGCGGGTGAATTATCCTTCGACAATACAGTGGATTTATGATGCCGCGCATCTGCATAAAGGTCTTCGTCAGCGCAAAAAAAGAGGGCGAGACGTTGCTTGCTCAAGGCATCGTCATCGCCCTTCGCCTCGGTAGAGGTCCCTCAACTTCGTGAGACTCTAATCGCGAAAATCCGGAGGAGGAGGAACCGGATTAAGCAGCGGGCGCTCATCTCCGCCGCCTTTCGCATTGGCGCTCTCAACCTCTACCCTCGGAACCTCTGAAGACCGAAACGCCCCAAGGAGGAGAGGGCATCTCGCAACGGGCGCTCATCTCCGCTGCTGTCGGTCCGTTAATGGAGGTTCCAAATTCAGGTACATCACTCCATATCTTTGCGGCTGTTATGAGCTTAAACCAAACAACCGTTTTGGCTCCTCGATCAAAATCCCTTTTGTCGAGTTTGTGTCGCGTATTACCTACCATTTACGGCCGGCACGGACATTCCTGCCGGCAGCACTTTTTCGAAGACCGGCTTTCACCAATGCAGACCATTGTTCCGCCGACACAGGGCGCGTCAGGTAAACGGCTCCATGCGCCCGCGAGGCGATTTCATAGTCTCCGCAGCCCTTGTTGCCGATTACCGCCAGCGAACTTTCCGGCCAAACATTCCTCAGCCAGGATAAAGTCTTTGCCAACGGCTGCGGGGCATTATCCGTAGCCAGTATTACCAGAGCTACGCCGTCGGACGGCCTGTTACACACCATATCTCCGACATTCTGGTAGGTTATCAAACAAGCGTTATTAAATTGTAAGAGCTGCCGCCGAACCTGCTCGGCCTCACTCATATCGGTGCACACCATCATTATGCACACCCTTTTTTGCTCCGGCCTAATCGCCGGCGCTTTTGTCCCTCGAAAATCCAATTTATAGCTCCTCGGTCAAACTTCACTTATAATAGTTGCAACAACCATGCCGATATCGATTAAGTCATAAATAAAATATTCAATAATGCCGCATAAATCTCATAAGTCTATGTAATGATGAGGTTAATGATTTTATAAAAAAGTAGCGTGCCGATATGGCACGTAGGTATTCGCCAGGCACTCAAACTACATGGCGCGTCGAATCGTTGCATATTGCGCCGATTGACCGAAGTATTGTGAGGCGCTCGAGCGCAGCAAAATGCGACTTGATGGTTTTATAAGGGTAATTCGAGCACGGCGACACGTGTTGAGGTGCAGATTAGAATCTTCGATTTAATCCGAGAATCCGCATCTTACGCAATAGAGTGCTTCGGTGAATCGCAAGAATTCTGGCTGCGGCCGTGCGGTTGTAGTCAGTGGCCTGAAGCGCACGGCGAATCGCATCCGCTTCGGCCTCCGCTATGGTGCGGCATTCCTGATCTTCTCTGACTGCCGACGTATAGGGCACCGGCGGGATACTATCAGCGCGGTTTTCGGATGAAACGGATTGGTACAGGCCTGTTCTGGCCGCCGCTGCAGTGGGAGGCATAGCCGGCATGTCGGCGGCATAAAGGCGTTCCACGTAGCCGCACAGTTCGCGAACGTTGCCGGGCCAGTCGTAATTGTAAAGTTGATTGCGAAGACGCCTGGAAATTTCGCGCCGGGGCATATTGTACAGTTCGCTGAAATATTCCAGGTAATAATCGAGTATGGGCTCGATATCCTCACGCCTGCAGCGCAAGGGTGGTATTTCGATACGCACAATATTGAGGCGATGATACAGGTCGTTTCTGAATTTGCCTTCGTATACGAGACTTCCCAGAGACTGATTCGTGGAGGCCATGAAACGCGTGTTCACCTTCATGGGCCTGGCCGCACCTACGGGGGTAACCTCAAATTCCTGTAAAAGTCGCAGAAGTTTGGGCTGGAGGTGAATTTCGAGTTCCCCGACCTCATCCAGCAAAAGCGTACCTCCCTCGGCGGCTCTCACGGCCCCGAGCGTGTCGGTGCTTGCGCCGGTAAACGCTCCCTTCATGTGGCCGTAAAACTGGCTTTCGAAAAGACTTTCACTTATTGCCGGGCAATTGACGGGGATAAAAGGCCCCGTGGACCTTTGGGATTTATTATGGATAAATCTGGCCAGTAATTCCTTGCCTGTGCCTGTTTCCCCTTCCAGCAGGACTACACTGCCGTTTTCAGAAACTGACTGAGCAATTGCAATTACCTGCTGAAATGAATCACTCACCCCTATCATGGGGTGGTGATATGCCGCATCGAAATACTGCGGCACGTCCGATAATTTATATTCGTTGCCTCCTTGAGCCATATCTGCACGCCTGAGCAGGGCCTGCCGGCCTCTCTTGTTTTATTCTAAGCTTATTTAAATATGGGTCGTGCCTCCTTCATTCACGTCCCATACTCCTTTCAGACTAATCTTATACCACGGAATCCCTATTTTGACAAGAAAAATATAAAAAAAATGTACGCTTCCGGAAGTACACTCCAAAGCACATATGTGGACGTGAAATCAGGCGAATCCTTACCAAAGACGGGCATGGCTATGGTCGATAAGCATTTTGTGTATCTATAGTATTTCAGGCGATTCAAGCCGCTATTGTAGAGGAAACTACTAATGCCCGAGCAGGATCACGGCCGACATGACTGTGATAATACGGATGTGCACGATTCCCGTGCGGGCGGAAAATCTCCGGGCCGCCGCCTGACAATGCTGCTTTCCGGAGCCGTAGACAAGGGCTGGCACGTCGGACTGCAGCTGAAAGAGGTCCTTATCCTGACATTTGTTGTTGTGGCGACTACTCTTATAGGCGGGTGGTTTTATTTCAATATCGCCGAGAACATGCTCGTTAAGACAGATAATCGCCACGCCGAACGTATGGCCGTGGCCCTGTCTCTCGGCTCACGTCATAACCTGCGGGAGAATACAGCCGAATCAAGGGCGGAACTGCAGCGGTTGGCAAGTAACTTCCTGGGTTCGCCTAACGTCAGGTTCGTTGCATTGCTGGACAAAGACGGTGCGATGGTGGCCTCGGCATGGAAGGACAAGGTTGACCGGACAGGTTGGGCGGGCCTTATGAACCTTCCAGTACCCGTTTCCGACACCAGGAGAGTGGGCAGAAACATTCTCCTGCTGGCACGCCCGGTCGTTGACGAGGCCGCCCGCAGAAATCCCGCCGAGGGCGACAGGGCCATCCTCGGTTCGGTAAGACTGGTTCTGGACACCAGCGATTCGGTCCGGTCTCTGGTGAAGGCCCAGCAGAGCATGGGTGTAATAGCGATGGCAATTGCCCTTTGTGCGCTGCCGGTGGGATACATTCTGGTGTGGCGGCTGATAGTTCAGCCGGTGCGCCATCTGGTGGGCGTAACCCGCAAACTGGCCAGGGGCGATTTTTCCGCCCGTGCAAACATGAAACGCAACGACGAAATAGGCCAGCTCGCAGATGCCTTCGACGCCATGGCGGGCGAAGTCGGCCGGATGAGAAACGAATTAATCCAGGCCAACGAGCGTCTTGAGAAAAAAGTGGCCGAAAGGACCACTGAGCTGCGTTCGACCAATAAGCGGCTTCGTGAAGAAATGGCCGAGAAGGAAGACTTCCTTCGGGCCGTTAGTCACGACCTGAACGCGCCGCTGCGGAACATTGCGGGCATGGCCACGATGGTCATGATGAAATGGAAGGACGAACTGCCCGAGGAGGTTAC
The DNA here is from genome assembly GCA_964472875.1 of uncultured Planctomycetaceae bacterium. GTDB lineage: Bacteria > Planctomycetota > Phycisphaerae > SM23-33 > SM23-33 > CAYYMD01. Next base: position 2,345 of record CAYYMD010000058.1, on the reverse strand, counting down.
CGCTCGCCTGGGACGAATCCAGGCGAACGTGGATGCCGAAACATCTCTCATAGGTGAACTGCTCGAACTGTCCCGTATCAAAAGTCGCCCGCAGAAGCGTGAGATTGTAGATGCGGAGCGCCTGCTTGGCGATCTTGCGGAAACTTTCGAGTATGAACTGAAGGAAAAGGGCATAACCCTCGACGTCGACGAGAACATGCCGCGGATATACGTTGAGAAAAACCGCATCCGCCAGGTATTTCAGAATCTCATCGACAACGCCATAAAGTACATGGACAAAAGCAGCGATGCACGGATTCACGTCGGCTACGAATCAGATAACGGCATGCACAGGTTTTTCGTCTCCGACAACGGACCTGGAATTCCCCCGCAGCAGCACAAAAAGATATTTTACGTGTTCAGGCGTGTCGAATCCACGCAGGCCGCAGCAAAGGGCAAGGGAGTGGGTCTGGCCCTGGTCAAGAGCGTGGTATCGAACTACGGCGGAAGGGCTTATGTTGAATCCGAGGAGGGTGAAGGTTCGACCTTTTACATAGAACTGGATGCGCAATGCACAAGTTGTCCCGGCGATGCAGACAAGACGTCACGGGCCACGGCGACCATGGCGGCCGTCGAGGTCGGACCGGCCGAAAATTATACCTGATAGTAAAATGGACGGACAATTTACAATCCTGCTGGTGGATGATGACCCGGATTACCGGTTGCTTATCCGGGACGCCATCGCCTCTGTTAGCCCGTCCTGCCGGGTGGAAGAGGCAATCAATGGCCGGCAGGCCCTCGATTTCCTGCACAGGCGGGGCGAATATGCCGATGCGCCCGTGCCGGACCTTATATATCTCGATGTGGAGATGCCCGAAATGAACGGACACAAGGTTTTGAAAATTATAAAGTCGGATGAGCAGTTAAAAGAAATACCCGTAGTAATGATGACGGGGCTGGATGACGATAATACAAAGCGCATGGCTGCAAGGAATGGGGCGAATTCCTACACCCACAAGCCCACCGACCCGGGCACGTTTCTCAAAACCGTTGTAGAGGCGACTAATTACTGGATACGAGTTCACAAGTCGCCGCTGCGGTCCGAAGATACCCGGAAAGGTGAGCTAGATGAAGCCAAAGACGGTCGATGAAATTAAGATGAACCGAACTGCAAAAATTCCGAAAATCCTCGTCGTAGAGGATGACCCGGACCAGCGCCAGTTAATCTGCGAGGCGCTGCGCATGCATTATTCCGATGATCAGGGGGATAATATCATCGGCGTGGAAAGCGCCGACGAGTGTCTCCGGCAGGAACTGGGTTCTTTCGACGTAGTTCTCCAGGATTATCACCTCCAGGACATGGACGGAATGGAACTTACCGAAAGGATACTGGCCAGGGTTGACATTCCCGTCATATTCGTCACGGGCGAGAACGACTCGGCCGTGGCCATTGAGGCAATCCGGCACGGCGCCCAGGATTACATCGTAAAACTGGGCGATTACCTGTTCACCATACCCATAGTGGTGGAGAAGAATATCGACCAGCACCGCGTCAAGAAGGAAAACGAACGCCTACGCGGCGAACTGGAGGAAATGCTCAGCGAACTGAACCTCAAAAACGCCCAGTTGCAGGAGTCGCTGGAGAAACTGCAACAGATGGCCGTGACCGACCACCTTACCGGCCTGGGCAACCGCAGGCAGTTCAGCCGAATACTTCAGCGGGACTACGAGGAGGCCATGCGGTATGGCTTCGACCTGACGTGCTGCATGTGCGACCTGGACGGATACAAGAAGCTGAATGATACTCTCGGACACCAGGTCGGCGACGAAGTGCTGGTTTCCACGGCCGAGGTTATACGCTCTTCGCTAAGGAGCACCGACGTGGCCGCCAGGTACGGCGGGGACGAGTTCGTGGTTGTCCTGCCGCATACATCCATTCAAAAGGGCACGGAGGTGGCGCAGAGAATCAGGGAATCGCTTCAGCAAAAGATAAAAGAAAATCCGAAAATACGCCTGCCGGTGACTATGTCCATCGGCGTGGCGTCATTAAAATCCGATAAGCCCGCAAGCGCAGATGCGCTGGTGGCCATGGCTGACAGGGCGCTCTACGCCGCCAAGGACGGGGGCAGAAACTCCATTATCTGCTACAGCCGGGTATTCTCAGGTCAAAAGACAATGGCTGATTGACTCATATTGGTCACGACTGCCGTATCCATCCCGAAAGCCAATTTATAAACAAAATAAAGCGGATATATCCGGTTAATAATAAAGTTGACTCTCATGTGCCAACGGCTGCGATTCAATTACCTTTTAGTATCAGTACTGTCCCATTATAAGTCGAATAGGGACAGTTGGTTATAGTTTTG
>CAYYMD010000057.1:0-17301 GCA_964472875.1 uncultured Planctomycetaceae bacterium | reverse complement strand
TCAAATGCCCAAAACGCCGCCGCGGCAAGCCCCGCATGTGAATGCGGGGATAATAACGCCGCAAATCGGAAAAATATTCCCCGCTTGAGGGCGGGGGCTTACAAACGCAGGCGAACGGCCGGCCGAAGGGCGCAATCCGCAATCCGAAATCCGCAATCCGCCTACGGCGGACAAGTCCGAAATATCCTTCCCCCTTACACCTTTCACCTTACACCTTCCCAATCGAAAAAAAGCCCCTTCCGGGCGAACGGTGGGTCAGAATTATGATAATCCACTGCAATACATACACTTACGGAATCCTGTCAAGGGTAAAAAACGCGCAATATCGCGCAAAAAGGTCTAAAAACCTGCAATGGCTTGGCACAACGCGGAAAAAACCGGCAATTTCTAAAATATCCCGGAATGGCTGGTCAAACCGCGGAGAACACAGAGGACAGGGAGATAAAAACCTGGAAACTAAAAACTTAAAACTGAAACTTAAAAAAGAGGCAGCGGAATATGCCTTCGTTGAAGCCATGGCGGACAAGTTACACCGATTAACTGCCCGCCTGCGGCGGGTAAAATCAACCGATAAACGAGTCAACGAATCAACCAGCCAACGAGGCGGCGATTTTCTGCACCTTTTCGATGAGGCGGCCGACGGTTTTGTCATCCTTTGCCTCGGCGATGATGCGGATGATTGGCTCGGTATTCGACGGCCGTACGCACACCCAGCCGTCGGGCAGGTCCACGCGCAGGCCGTCGGCGTCGTTGAACTTCGCGTCGGCTTCGCCGGTGAACGCGTCGCGCGTGCGGGCGAGGATGTCGGCGACGGCCTCCGGGGCGACGGGCATCTTGGTCTTGTGCATGACGTACCGCGGCAGGTCGTCCACGAGGCGGCTCAGCGGCCTGCCGGTCTCAGCCATGTGCCGCAGCACATACGCGATGCCGACGAGACTGTTGCGGATGTACACCACCTGCGGCGCGATAACGCCGCCGCCGCCCTCGCCGCCGAGTATGCAGTTTTCGCGCTTCATCGCCTCGACGACGTTGGCCTCGCCGGTGGGCGTGCGGACGACCTCGCAGCCGGCGGCCGCGGCTATGTCGTCGACCATCCGCGAGGTGGACAGGTTCGTGGCGACTTTGCCCTTGTGTTTGGACAGCACATAGGCCGCCGACAGCGCGAGCGTGTATTCCTCGCCGATGAACCTGCCGGTCTCATCCACGATGGCCAGCCGGTCGGCGTCGGCGTCCTGCGCGAAGCCCGCGGCCGCGCCGTGCCTGGGGACCGCTTCGCACAGTTCGCCCAGGTTCGCCTCCACCGGCTCTGGCGGATGGGCGAAGTGGCCGCTGGGCTCGGCGTTGAGGTGGATCAGGGAGCAGCCCAGCCGCTCCAGCAGCAGCGGCGTGGGCAGGCAGCCGGCCCCGTTTACGCTGTCCAGCACGACGGTGAAATTTTTCCCGGCCACGGCGTCGGGGTCGCACAGGCCGCACACCGCCTCGACGTGCTTCTCGCACGTGCGACCGTCGGCGGATTCGACGCCCTGGCGGTCCCATGCTACGTGGGTGAATTTCCGCTGCCGGCGGATTTGCTTCAGTTCCACGGCCTGCTCGGCCCGCAGGGCGGAGCCGTCCGGGCGGAGGAACTTGAGGCCGTTGTACTGGGCGGGGTTGTGCGATGCGGTTATCACAACGCCGCCGGCCGCGCCGAGCTCGGCGGTCATGAACCCAGCGCCCGGGGTGGACACCACGCCGAGGTCCACCACGTTCACGCCCGAGGCCAGCAGCCCTGCCGCGGCGGCGTTTCGAATGGCCGGACCCGTCGGCCGCGTGTCCCGCCCGATGGTCACCGTCGCCCCGGCGCCGACCATCGCGCCGAAGGCGCTGCCGAACTCGCACGCCACCTGTGGCGTCATGGTGCCGCCGGCCACGCCTCTGACCCCCGATACGCCTACCATCAATCTGTCCATCGGTAACTCCTTCCCAGTAGAACATAACGAAAAGACGCGCATTGGCAAGCCCGCGGCGATAAAATGCTTTAGGGCGATTGAGCGATAATGTAAACTCTCCGCCGGCGGATTCCTTGTATACGAAGTCGAAATACGATATGGTATCAGTAGAGATATGACCGCAGAGGAAAAAAACACGACCCAGCCCAAGGCCAAGCCGTCCGCCTCGAGCGGGAAAGGCAGGGCCTTCTTCGACCGCGCCGATGAGGTTGCCGAAACCGGCAACTGGGATTTCGCCATCGAGATGTACATCGAGGGCATACGCCGCGAGCCGGAAAACCTCGAGCGCGGACACGAGCCGCTGCGCCAGGTGGCGCTGCGACGCAAGGCCCAGGGCGGCAAGGGCCCCGGCATCGGCGCCCAGATAAAGAACCGCCCGGGCAAAGACCCCACCGAGAACCTGGCCAAGGCGTCGCTGCTGCTGGCCAAGGAGCCCGGCTCGGTGAACTACATGGTGCAGGTTCTAAAGGCCGCCAAGGCCCTGGAGCTGAACAACGTCCTGAAGTGGATATGCGACATTATCCTCGAGGCGCAGCGCCAGGCCAAGAAACCGGACAAGCGAACGCTGGTTCTTCTGACGGATGCCTACGAGCAGCTTCAGGATTACGCCCCGGCCGTGGCGGCGTGCGAACTGGCCAAGCAGGTCTCCCCCAACGACCCGAAACTGGGAGAACGCCTGCACTCGCTGTCGGCCCAGTTCACCATCAAGCAGGGTAAATACGACGAGGAAGGCGACTTCACCAGGTCCGTCAAGGATCTGGACAAACAGAAGGATCTTATCCAGAAAGACGCCATGGTCCAGGACAAGCAGTATCTTCAGAAGGAAGTCGAACGCGCCAAGCAGGAATATCTCGAATCGCCCACCGTGGCCGGCAAGATCAACGGCTACGTCGATGCTCTTTTGAAGTTCGAGGATGAGTCATACGAGAACGAGGCCATCGACGTGCTTAGCAAGGCATACAAGGATACGGGCGCATACCAGTTCAAGATGCGGATGGGCGACATAAAAATCCGCCAGATGACCCGCCGGTACCGCAGTCTGGTCCAGGCCGGCGAGAAGGAAAAGGCGGTGGAACAAGCCCGCAAGCAGCTTAAGTTCGAGCTGCAGGAATACGCCGAGCGCGCGGAAAATTATCCTACCGACCTGGCCGTGAAATTCGAACTTGGCAAGCGCCAGTTTCTGGCGGGTCAGTACGACGACGCCATCGCCTCGCTTCAGCAGGCGCAGCGCGACCCGCGAAAGCACATCTCCGCGCTGAATTACCTCGGACAGGCGTTCAGCAAAAAAGGACTGCTGCCCGAGGCCGAGGAAACATACCGCAGGGCGCTCGAGACGGAAATGTCCGAGCAGCGAACAAAAGATGTGCGCTACAATCTCGGCGAGATTCTCGAGCAACAGGGCAAGCTCGCCGAGGCGCAGGAGGAATTCTCCGACGTGGCGCAGTTGGACTATACATTCCGCGACGTCCGCCAGCGCCTGGAGAATATAAGAAAAAAACTTGCCCAAAAGCGATCTGAAAGTTAAAACTTCAAGACACCGAAACATTCACACCGGAGCAAACTATGCCACACTCAGTATCCGCGAAAAAACGCATGAGACAGAATATCAAGAGACGGGCACACAACCGCGGCCGCAAGAAAACGGTCAAGGAGGCCATCCGCGCCTTCGACGATGCCGTCGAGGCCGGCGACGCCGAAAAGGCCTCGCAGCAACTCCGCGAGTGCTACAAGCAACTGGATAAAATCGCCGAAAAAGGCACCATCCACAAGAATAACGCGGCGCGCAAAAAAGCCCGGCTCACCAGAAAACTGTCAAAGATGCAATCCTGACAAGCCGCCTCAATTACGAATCATCAAGGCCCGTCCCGGCGGATGGGCCTTTTTTACTGCGCACCAATCGCGCGTGCGAAACTTCCCCTGCGGGCATATAATTAATTTTCAAATCCCGGCTTATAGTATTTGCCGCCCGCGCAGCGGCAGGGATAAAATATAAGTAGTGAACACCTTCCCAGAAAGCGACTCCGCCGGATGCGCGGCGATAATCGTGGCCCATCCGGACGACGAGATTATATGGTGCGGCGGATTTATGCTTGAGAATCCACAACGGGAGTGGACCGTCATGAGTCTGTGCAGGGCCGGTGACCCGGACCGCAGAGTCAAGTTCGAGCGTGTCTGCCGGCACATCGGTGCCGAAGGCATTATCTGCGACGTGGACGACGGCAATCCGCTGGGCGAGATAGACCCGGCCGCGGAAATCGGCGGGCGGATTATAAAACATCTCGGCGGCAGGGAATGGGACCTGTGCCTGACGCACGGGGCCAACGGCGAATACGGCCACCGGCGGCACCGCCAGATCCACCGCCAGGTGCTTCGCCTCGCCGAGGCGGGCGAACTTCGCTGCCGCCGGCTGTGGACTTTCTCTTACGTCTGCCACGACAGCGGGCAATGCGCCGCGGCAGGCGACGCGGATGTAAAACTGCCGCTGAGCGACGAGCAACTCCGCGAGAAAAAGAGAATCATGCACGAGATGTACGGCTACGGGCGCGATTCCTTCGAGGTAAGCGCGTGCACCTCGCCGGAAGGATTCGACCGGCGCTTCGGCCCGCCAATCCCGTAGCGGACCCGCGAATTTATAAGGACAACTCAAATGAAGGTTCTGGTGATTTACGACTACCCGCCGACGCCGGCGGGACTGGCCACGCAGGGCGACCTGCTGTATCGCGGCCTGAAGGAAATCGGCGTCGACGCCCATCCGGCGCACTTCGAATCGCCGCAGGAGAAGGAATGGTACTACCGCTGGTTCGAGCCGGACTTCGTGGTCGGCGTGGGATACTGGGGTCACACGCCACACCTCATACTGCACCCGCAGAGATACGGCATCCGGCCGGTGCCGTGGCTGGTGGCCGACGGATACATCGCCAACTACCAGGAGGCGATAAATTCGCTTCCGCTGGTGATGGTGACGAGCCGGTGGGTCAAAAACGTTTATGAGCGGGACGGCATCGACGTATCGAATTTCGAGGTCCTGCCGGTCGGCTGCGACACCGACGCGTTCTGCCCGCGGCAGCGCAGCGACCCGAAGGTCAGGGCCATACGCGAGTCGCTGGGCGTTGCGGACGACCAGATAATGATACTGACCATCGGCGGCGACGCCGCCTCCAAGGGCGCGCAGGAAGTCATGCAGGCGCTGGCGATGATAGACACCAGAGCGCCGGACTGGAAATACGTCTGCAAGGTCTGGCCGCAGCCGCGAACCGAGCAACAGAACCTGCACGACCTGCAACTGGCGAGCCACCTGGGCATAGACAAGAACGTGGTCTACACCACCAGCCGAATCAGCCGAAACTTCATGCCGTACCTAATGGCCGCCTGCGACATCTACGCCGCGCCTTCGCGCCTGGAGGGCTTCGGCATGATACAGGTCGAGGCAAACGCATGTGAAAAACCGGTAATCGGAATCAAGGCCATGGGAATGCTCGACACCATGGTGCACAAAAAGACCGCGCTGCTGGCCGGCGTTGGCCAGGAAATCCGCGCACGCGAGACGCTGCTGGGCGAGGATGAGGGCTACGAAGAAGGCCACCGCGTGGTGTTCAAACGCGCCCGAACGGTGGACTTCCGCGCCAGTGTGCACGACCTGGCCGACTACCTCATGCAACTGATGACCGATGAGGCGCTGCGGCGGAAAATGGGTCACGCCGGCCGCAAGCGCGTCGTGGAAAACTACGACTACCGCGTGGTGGCCCGCAGATTCATTGACATCGTCACGCAGAAACTGGAAATTTCATAATGCCACGCTCCTGGGATAAATCGCTCGCTGCCGCAAAACAGGCGGCCATGGAGGTGCTGCTGAACAACCGGCACGGCCCGTACCGGCGACTGCCGCGAACGGCCGGGTGGGGCTACCCGGAACCGTACACGCGCGACCTGCTCATCTGCGGGCTGGGCGTCATGGCCTCGGGCGACGTCAAACTCATACAGTCCCTGCGCCGCGTGCTGGAAAACCTGGCGAAAAACCAAAGCCCCCACGGCCACATGCCCTCGCTGGTCCACGACCCGCAGGACCGCGGCGCCAGCGACACAACGCCGCTGTTCCTGATGATCCTGGGAATGTATAGGCGCATCTGCGGCGAGGATGACTTCCTTGAAGGGGCGGCCGGGCCGGCCCTTGAGTGGATGGAATACCAGAGCCCCTCCGACAGGATAATGGTCGCCCAGATGCCCACCACGGACTGGCGCGACGAGCAGTGGGTGGTGGGCTTCGGGCTGTACGTCAACACGATTGTGTACGCGTACCTGCGGCTGTTCGGCCTGCACGACAAGGCCGACGAACTGGCCCGCCAGATGCACCGCTTCACCATCACCGGCGGCGTCATGCACCGCCACGTGCACGAGGGCCTGACCGTGCGGCACAAGCCCTACTACGCGATGTGGTCATACAAACTGTTCAGCAGCGAGCGGTTCGACCTGCTGGGCAACAGTCTGGCCATCCTCACCGGCATCGCGCCGAAGTCCCGTGCCGAGGCGATCGCCTCGTGGCTGGAGAGGGAATGCCATGCCATGCGCGAGCAGGGAGACCTCGGCGTCGACCTGCCGCCGAACTTTTTCCCGTTCGTGACGCCCGACGACCCCGAATGGTCGCCCCGCTACCAGCAGCACAATCAGCCCGGCATGTACCACAACGGCGGCGTCTGGCCGTTCATCTGCGGCTTCTACGTGGCCGCTCTGGTGGCCGCGGGCAAAATGCGGCTGGCCCGACGCAAGCTCGACGCGCTGACCGAACTGGTGAGCCGGTCGAGAAATCCCGAACTGGCATTCGGCTTCAACGAATACCTCCGCGCCCGGGACGGCAGCCCGTGCGGGCACGACTGGCAGAGCTGGTCGGCCGCGATGTACCTCTACGCCGCCGCCTGCGTGGAGCGGGGCGCCACGCCCTTCTTCGACGAAATCCGGAAACGCCGTCAAAAGGTAACTTCCCCTGCGGAGCCGCCGCCTGCGCCGGACACCTCGCCCGGCCCGCCGATTGCCTGAGGCGTATCGCCCCCGATTGATGAATCAGGGCGGCTGCTCGTTTATAATGCGCGGCATGGATGACAAGCGACAATACGTCTCGCGGGGCGGAGAGAAACTCGCGGCCGGGCTCGACGCCTTCGGCCTGGACGTAACGGGGTGTGTTTGCGCGGACTTCGGCGCCAACGTCGGCGGGTTCACCGATTGCCTGCTGAAGCGCGGGGCCGCGAAGGTCTACGCCGTGGACACCGGATACGGCGAACTGGCGTGGAAACTGCGGAAAGATGAACGCGTCGTCGTCATGGAACGGACCAACGCGCTGCACGCCGAACCGCCCGAGGCGGTGGACATCGTCACCATAGACGTGGCCTGGACCACGCAGGCGTTCGCCGTGCCCGCGGCCAGGCGATGGCTAAAGGACGGCGGGAAGATAATCTCGCTGCTCAAGCCGCATTACGAATATAAGAAACTTCACGGCCGCAAACCGCCCGCCCGCCTGGAATTGCAAGAGGCGCAACAAATCTGCGAACGCGTCTGCGGCGACCTCGCCCGCGCCGGCCACGCCGTAACGAACACTACACAGTCCCCCCTCCACGGCAAAGGCGGCAACGCCGAATTCCTCATCCTAATCACAAATACAAATAGCAGGCCCGCCCGCCTTCGTATGGCAGGCGGTGATGCACGGGATACGCGGGATAAAAAATAATTGCTCGAAGTATAGAGAGCAATTTGAATGAAAATGACAAATAATTATGTATGTCGTCCCCCAAACATCAGGCAACAACGGTATATGAATCAGATAAGAGAAAACTTATCTTCTTATAAGCGATCAGATAACAGCCCGACTCACATATCCTGCTTGCGTTTATTCCTGACGTTCTTCCGTATCGGCCTTATGACTTTTGGTGGCGGTTTCTCTATGGCCACCGTTTTGAGGCACGAGATTGTCTTGAAGCGCCGATGGCATAGTGAAAGAGAATTTTTCAATACACTGTCAACCGCGACGTCGGTTCCCGGCGCTGTTGCGGTCAACCTCGCCTTTCTCGAAGGGAACCGATTACGCGGATTGCCTGGGGGGATTGCTGCAGCGGCAGGCCAGATATGCCCCTCTGCTTTAGTTATCCTGCTAATTATCCAGTTTGCAGTGCCATATTTTGACCAGCCAACAGTATCCTCATTTCTGAAGGGCGCTGCCATTGCCGTTGCCGGCCAGATTGCCTTCGCAGCCGTTACCTTCGCGCGCAGACTTCGGACCCATTGGCAGAACGCCCTCGCATGTGGGTTGGGCCTGGTCGTTGTAGGTGTCGGATTCCACCCCGTGTGGGCTATCTTAACTGCAGCATGTGCCGGATATCTGATAATGCGCCAACGAATGGCACGGCGCGAATGGACTAGCGAAGACGAATTGAGGCTCTTGGGACTGATAGACGAGGTTGCGTCGTCGGAACTGCTTGGTGACTCATCCAGGGAAGAAGTTGAGAGCTTGATCAGCAAGCGGAATGAGGTGGTAAAGGACCGCTTTGAGGCCGCCATCAGAAACTGTCCCATTTTGGACCTGGACCACTCGATGAGTTTGGAGAAGTTCTTCGACCTTGCCGCCGTTGAACTTGCACAAAAACTGAACATGAATGTTGAGATGCTGGCCTCCGCCCTGAAAAGGCAAGAGGCAGATAGCAGCACAGTTCTGAACCAACGGCTCGCGGTTCCGCATTTGGTCGTGGAGGGTGAGGGAATTTTCGAGATCCTGATTGCCCGTTCCAGGAAGGGAATACCTTTCTCAGACCAGGCCCGCAAAGTGAACGCCATCTTTATATTGGTTGGATCGTCGGAAGAAAAAAACTGCTGCCTGTGTGCTATGGCGGCCATCGCCCAGATAGCCGGCGGCGTTGGATTTTTTGAGAAATGGTTCCAGGCCAAAGGGAAAAATGATTTGAAAGATTTAGTTTTGTCGGCAAAGAGGACCGAAATGTCCTGATGCCGATTGTTGGCTATCTGGCCGTATTTAGGCACCGGCAGATAAGCTAATGAAAGAGCGGTGTGGATATGGAAAAATTATGGCCGCTGGTTGTAAGCTTCGCCGTCATAGGCATCAGCGCGTATGGTGGGGGGTTAGTAACAGTGCCTTTGATGCAGCATGAACTCGTGGAAGGCCGTCATCTGCTTTCCATGGATGAGATGTCCAAGATTGTCGCTATCGCGCAGATGACACCCGGGCCCATTGCCGTCAATGGGGCAACTTTCGTTGGGTTTCGTGTCGCAGGCATCGTGGGCGCTCTTATTGCGACCCTTGTTGTGACGTTGCCGGGCATCTCGACCCTCGCCGTTATCTCATATCTCAGACATCGAATACCGCCCAGCCACCATCTCTTGCGTCTTCGGCGTGGCCTCAGGGCCGGCGTATTAAGTCTGTTGCTGTACGCTGCATGGCAATACGGCTGGGGAGTGATAAACGGCCCGATTGAGTTGGCCATCGCAATGGGAGCGTTTCTGACCTTTATGATATTCGAGGGAAAAGTTCATCCTCTTATAGTGATTGCTGGAGCAGGGGTGGTCGGTATGTTGGTTTTCTGACACATCGCCATGACGTGACCACGATTATGCTCAGCAAATTAGCGGTCGCTGAAATTTGGGAGGATTCCGAGGACGCTATGCGATATTAACGGCGCAAGATTTTCGGCTTTGGCGAAAAATATTTTCGATGATTTTTGATAAAGGACTTCAACCCCGGCCGGGTTTTGATATATGTTATATCCCGTGAACCCCATGAATCCCTGCTATGATTTGACGGCCGGCTATGAGTGATTTCGTTCATTTACACGTACATTCGCATTATTCGCTGCTGGACGGCGCGGTCCGCATCAAGGACATGGTCTCCCGCACGAGCGAGCTCGGGGCCGGAGCCGTCGCACTGACCGACCACGGCAACCTGTTCGGCGCGATAGACTTCTACACCACGGCCAAAAAGGCCGGCATAAAGCCCATCCTCGGCATGGAGGCCTATATCTCGCCCACCACGCGGCAGGACCGCTCCATGGGCGGCATACAGACGGCCGCGTACCACCTCGTGCTGCTGGCGATGAACGAGACCGGCTGGCGGAACCTGATAAAACTCTCCTCCCGCGCCTACGTCGAGGGTTTCTACTACCGCCCGCGGATAGACCGCCAACTGCTGGACCAATACAACGAGGGGCTTATATGCACCACCGCCTGCCTCAAGGGCGAGATACCCTCGGCACTGCTGGCCGGCAACACCGACAAGGCCCGCAGGATAGCCAAAGAGTACCTGGACATCTTCGGGCGGGAGAGGTTCTTTATCGAGGTCCAGTCGCAGGGCATCGCAGAGCAGGAGCAGGTGAACCCGCACCTGGCCGAGCTGGCCGGGGAACTTGGCGTGGGCCTGGTCGGCACGAACGACGTGCACTTCCTCCACCGCGGGGCCAAGGACGCCCACGAGGTGCTCACGTGCATCTCCACGGGCAAGACGCTCAGCGAGGACGGCGGCCAGTCGGCATACACGCCCGAACTGTACCTCAAAAGCCCCGAGGAGATGGCCGAGGCGCTGAAGGACTACCCCCGGGCCGTCGCCAACACCGCCCGCATCGCCGAGATGTGCAACGTGGAACTGGACTTCACGGCCAAGCACCTGCCGCGGTACTACCCGCCCGACGACATCAGCCCCAGGGACTATCTCCGCAAGATCGCCCACGAGGGCCTGCGTGAAAAATTCGGCCGGGACGTCTCGCAGGAATACGTCGAGCGACTGGACAAGGAACTGGAGGTAATCGAGCAGAAGCAATACAGTTCGTACTTCCTCATCGTGCACGATTTCGTGCAGTTCGCCCGCGACAGGGGCATCCCCTGCGGCGCCCGCGGCAGCGGCTGCGCGACGCTGCTGGGCTACTGCCTGGACATCTCCAACGTGGACCCCATCCGCTACGGGCTGCTGTTCGAGCGGTTCACCGATCCGGCCCGCGAGGAAGACCCGGACATAGACATAGACATCTGCCAGGAGGGCCGCGCCGACGTGCTGCAATACGTCCGCGAGAAATACGGGCACGTGGCCCAGATTATCACCTACGGAACACTAAAGGCCCGCGCGGTGCTGCGCGACGTGGGCAGGGTGATGGACATCCCGCTGCAGCAGGTCGATGCCATCGCCAAGAAGGTGCCCGAAGGCCCGGGCGTAACGCTCCAGGGCGCGCTGGTGGGCGAGCCGGACCTGCGCAAACTGCACGAGTCCGACGAGCAGGTGCGGCGGATGATAGACCACGGGCTGGAGCTGGAGGGCCTGGCCCGCCACTCCGGCGTGCACGCGGCCGGCGTGGTGGTGGCCGACACGCCCCTGGAAGAACTCGTGCCGCTGTGCAAGCAGTCCGACAGCGACGAGCTCATCACGCAGTGGGACGGGCCGACCTGCGAGAAGGTCGGGCTGATGAAGATGGACTTTTTGGGTCTGCGGACGCTGACGATACTCCAGCGGGCGCGCGAACTTGTCCGCCGGCGGACGGGCAAAGACATCGACCCGGAGAAACTCACCCTCGACGACCCGGAGGTGTTCCGCCTGTTCTGCGAGGCGCGGACCGATGGCGTGTTCCAGTTCGAGTCCGACGGGATGAAGAACGTGCTCGTCCAGATGCAGCCGTCGCGCATAGAGGACCTCATCGCCGCCAACGCCATGTTCCGCCCCGGCCCGATGGACCTGATTCCCTCCTACTGCGCCCGCAAGAACGGCTCGGAGGCGGTCCCCTCGGTCCACCCGCTGGTGGATGATATCCTGGCCGAGACACACGGCATAATGTGCTACCAAGAGCAGGTCATGCTCGTGCTGAACCGCCTGGGCAAACTGCCGCTGAACACGGCCCTGACGCTGATTAAGGCGATATCCAAGAAAAAAGAGCACATTATCGAGAAGCAGCGGCCGGACTTCATCGACGGGGCAAAGGAAAACGGAATCGACCACGACGAGGCCGAGCGGCTGTTCGAACTGATTCTCAAGTTCGCCGGCTACGGTTTCAACAAGGCCCACTCCACGCGTTACTCGGTGGTGGCCTACCAGACGGCGTTCTTCAAGGCGCACTACCCGCGGGAGTTCATGGCCGCGCTGCTGACGTTCGAAAGCGGCGACACGGACAAGGTCGTCCAGTACCTCGCCGAGGCCAAGCGGATGGGCGTGGAGGTGGACCGGCCGGACATAAACACCTGCGAGGCGGACTTTTCCGTCGACGGCGAGGTGGTGCGGTTCGGGCTTGCGGCCGTCAAGGGCGTGGGCAACCGGGCCGTGGACGAAATCGTCCGAGCGCGGCGGGAGGGCGAAAACTTCACCGACCTTTACCACTTCTGCCGCCAGGTGGACCTGCGCACAGTCAACCGCACCGCAATCGAGGCGCTGATAAAGTGCGGCGCGTTCGACTCGCTGGGCGCGCACCGGGCGGCGATGACGGCCGCGGTCGAAGAGGCGATTCATCTGGGCCATTCGCACCAGGAAGACCTGCGCAGCGGGCAGATGAACATGTTCGATATGACGGGCGGCGGGTCGGAGCCGCCGCCGGCCAGATTCCCCGACGTCGAGCCCTGGTCGGAGGCGCAACTGCTGGCGGCCGAGAAAGATACGCTCGGCTTCTACGTCACCGCGCACCCGCTGGCGCGTTACGGGCGGGAACTGACCTCCCTGTCCACGCCGCCGGGAATAGCGCTTGGCCGCCTGAAGGACAACCCCGTCGCCGGCAAAGTAACCGTCGGCTGCACCATCGCATCCGTCCGCCCGAGGGTAACCCGTTCGGGCAGGTCGGCGGGCAAGAAGATGGCCCGGCTGACCGTCGAGGACCTCACCGGCCGCTGCGAGGCGATAGTCTTCGCCAACACGTTCGAGAAAGTGCACCCGCTGCTGGAAGAGGACTCCATCGTCTTTATCCGGGGGACCGCCGACTACCGGCAGGACCGCCCCTGCATAATCGTCGACGAGGTCATCCCCATCGACGAGGCCCTCGGGCGGCTTACCGCGAAGGTGCTTCTGCGGCTGCCGCCGGGGGGGCCGGACAAACTCATGGACAACATCAAAGAGGTGCTCCGGCGTCACCGCGGCGACCGCGAGGTGCAGCTGGAACTTACGCCGCCGTCGAAACCCGGCGTGCGCCTGCGGGCCAGGGCAGACCGAAAATGGCGCGTCAACCCCACGCGCGAACTCATGGACGAACTGACCGAACTGCTGGGCGAGGAAAATCTCATGCCCTGCCCCGCAAACGGCGGCTCCGGCAACGGAAATTCCAACCACCGCTACAAAAACGGCCGCCGCGGAGGCGGTAAAAGCAGCGCCAAAACCCGCCGGCCCGCGGCCGCGACAAATAAATAATTACCACGCGCGGAATTTTGTTTGAACAATTCGAAAATTCGGTTAAAATCATTCTCCCCGACGGACACAACAGGAGTTTACGCCCCGCCGGGTTTTGCGGAACGAGCCCTTTTAGGGAACCTTTCATTGTAACCGTTTAAGGGAAAGGAAGGTCAACGGAGATGGCCGCGGTCAGGCCTGAATTGTGGCAGAAGATTATTCAACGCGTCATCTCGACCGGCGGATACATTATCCAGCCGTGGTTCACCCAGCTTGAACCCATATCCATCGACCACGGCCTGCTCGAGATACTCGCGCCCGGCCGCCGGGAGCAGAAATACTGCCAGGAGCACGCCTCGCAGCTTTTCACCGAGGCGGCCCAGGACGCGACCGGCCGACTCGTCAGCGTTAATTTCCTCACGCCGCAGGACATCCGCCCGAACGGCCCGGACGCCCAAGAGGGCGAGGAGTCCGTGCGGCTCAACGACGATTACCTTTTCGAAAACTTTGTCACCGGCCCGTGCAACCGCCTGGCCCACGCGGCCTGCGTGGCCGTCAGCGACGCGCCGGGCAAGGCCTACAACCCGCTGTTTATCCACGGCAGCGTGGGCCTGGGCAAAA
The DNA here is from genome assembly GCA_964472875.1 of uncultured Planctomycetaceae bacterium. Classification (GTDB taxonomy): domain Bacteria; phylum Planctomycetota; class Phycisphaerae; order SM23-33; family SM23-33; genus CAYYMD01. Next base: position 3,354 of record CAYYMD010000057.1, on the reverse strand, counting down.
CCCACCTTCTCCAGGCCACCTGCCAGAAAATCACCCGGGACCACCCCAACGGCAAGCTGTGCGTTATCTCGTGCGAGACTTTCGTGAACCACTTCATCCAGGCCGTCGAGGAAGGCAAACTGCACGAGTTCCGCTACCGCTACCGCCACGCCGACATACTGGCCATCGACGACATACAGTTCCTCTCCGACCACGACCAGACGCAGGAGGAATTTTTCCACACCTTCAACACCCTGTATCAGACCCAGAAGCAGATAATACTCACCTCCGACCGCGGCCCGCACCAGATCCCCGACCTGAAGGAGCGGCTGGTCAGCAGGTTCAACTGGGGGCTGGTCGCGCGGATTGACAAACCCGGCTACGAAACGCGCGTGGCCATAGTCAACAAGAAGGCCAAGCTCCGCGGCATCGAACTGCCGCAGGACGTGGTGTGCTTCATCGCCGGCACGATAGACTCCAACACACGCGAGCTCGAAGGCGCCATCATAAAAATTGCGATGCTCGCCAACGTCACACACAGGGAAATCAACCTCGACCTCGCCCAGGAGGCCCTCGGGGCCGAGAAATCCCCCACCGGCCGCGAGGTAACCATCGAGGACATCCTCAACGCCGTAACGTCGAGGTTCAACGTCCGCATAGCCGACCTTCAATCCAAAAAACGCAGCCGCTCCATCGCGTTCCCGCGACAACTGTGCATGTACCTCGCACGCAATCTCACGCGGCACTCTCTGGAGGAAATCGGCGGCTACTTCGGCGGCCGAGACCACACCACCGTCCTGCACGCCAACCGCACCATCAAAAGCCAGCTCAGTATAAATCAGGACCTCCAGGCCACCGTCGAAATGCTCACCTACGACCTTCAGAGAAGCAGTTGAGCCCGCCAACAGCCCCGTGTGTATAAACTGTTAACTCCGGCCGTGATTGCCGACCGTTTGCCGCGATTCCGAACACCCCTGCCGCGGACACCTGCCGGAAGCCGGCCGGTTGCCAATAACTGCCGATAACCTCCGCAACAGGTTATCCACAACGCCGCCACGGTCGATATGGCGCATAACTCCCTACATATTAAGTATATACAGCACCGACAAAAATAACTCACACACATGCCAGCCCATATAAATAATACTGTTATGTTTTCAAAAAATTTAAATATTAATTATCACCACAATGGAAAACAGAACCCCTTTTCCCATTCACTCCTTGGCTGGTTGGCTGGCTGTATCCTCCTTTGAACATATTGAACATCAGTAGAATGCAAGGCAGAAACTTCCTATCTATCCCAAACTGACCGGTTTTTCTCGCACCGGAGAGGCGTTAATCGCATAGCCGGTGGCGCACAAGCCACCGGTAAAGAATTCCCCGCTCGACGGCGGGGGCTTACAAAAATAACGCCACTCTGGCGGCGTTATTAACCCTGTGCGCAATCTCGATGAATCGGGACACGCCCTACCCCTGAATAAAGTTATGCATAAGCGGTTCGAAGACACCGAATGGCCGCCTTTTCTTTATGACGAAATACGAGCAGGAACCATTCTTTGTCAGGACTCCGCTTGCACTACAAATAAAAGTTTCGATGCCATATAATGCGCGGCCACCAGGTGTAATAATGAAAATACGAAAAATCATCCCGGCCGCAGTAGTTTTTACAGGGATTTTTATTTTTTTCGTCTCGTGCATACAGCCACAGGCGATGAAGCAGGTCAAGTCGCCCCGGCGCGGGCATGCCGTCGGCGACGTCGCCGTAGTATACTCCAGGCATTACCAGATAAACCTGGCCGGGCTGGAGAAACTCCATCCCTTCGACATCCACAAGTACAAGAAGATTTACCTCAAACTCATCAGGCAGGGTTATGTCACGCCGGAGGATGTGTTCGTCCCGCGGCCGGTGACGGAGGACCAAATCCGCTTGGTCCACACGCGGAAGTTCATGGACAGTCTCGACGACCCCGCAGCCGTGGCGCGGTACCTCGAGGCGCCGCAGGTGAAGATGGCCCCGTCGAAGGTGGTGGACGCCGGAATACTGCATGCATTTCGCTACTGCTCGGGCGGAACGGTGCTGGCCGGCGAACTGGCGCTGAAACACGGCGTTGGGATTAACATCAGCGGCGGTTACCACCACGCAAAGCCCGACACCGGCGAGGGATTCAATATTTACGCGGACATGGCCATCGCCATCCGCCATCTTCAGCGTACCGGGCGGGCGCGGCGTGCGATGATTGTGGACCTCGATGTGCACCAGGGCAACGGCTCGGCCGTCATCTTCGCCGGCCAGGACGACGTATTCACGTTCTCCATGCACGAGGGCGGCATATATCCCATCCCCAAGGCCACAAGCGACCTGGACGTGGAACTGGATGCGGGCGCCGGCGACGCACAATACATGCGGCTTCTGTGCGACCACCTGCCACGGATTCTGGACGATTTCCGCCCGGAGGTTGTCTTTTTCCAGGCCGGTTGCGACGTGCTGGCCGGTGATCCGCTGGCGCACCTGCGCATGACGCCGGCCGGGCTGCTTAAGCGCGACCTTTACGTAATAGACCAATGCAGGCGTCGGGAGATACCGGTGGCGATGACGCTGGGCGGCGGGTATTCACCCGGGGCATGGCGGGCTCAATACGCCAGCATAGCTGAGATTATGGAAATCCACGGCCGGCGTGATTAGTACGTGTGAGCACGTGCGGCGTCGGCGAACGCCTGAAGGTGCTCGGGCGGGGTGTCGAAGAAGTGATCCGCCAGCGAGCAGACGTACCCGCCCCTGTGGCCGAACTTCTCCCAGACCTGGTCCACCTTCTGGCTGATATACTCCGACGGGCCGGCCCGTCAGGCCTTATGGCGGGTGTGAATGCTGGGATAATTACGCCGGTATATGTGGGATACCGAAAATATCGCCCGCTTGACAGCGGGGGCTTACTAAGGCGGGCGGCCCTGCGGCCGAATTACGAATGTCGAAAAACGAAATACGAAATGCGAAACAAATACCAAATCTCAAATATCCAAAACGCCGCCATGGTAAGCCCCGCATGTGAATGCGGGGATAAAAACGCTGAATATGGAAAAACTATCCCCCGCTTGACAGCGGGGGCTTACAAACGCGGCCGTGTCTAACAAATTTGCGCGCGCAGTGGCGCGGGGAAATTCGACATTGGCGGAGAAAAAATAATATTTTTTATATCTTCTCACGGCCGTGGGTTACGAATTCCGGGTATGCCCCCCAGGCGCGGTTTGCGCGCGCAAAGGTGTTGTTTCGTCCAAGTATGGAGGGAAAGTAAAACTTAAAACTAAAAACTGAAAGCTTAAAAGCTGCCCGTCGCCGGTTGCCATGGTGAAAAACGACCAATCCCGGCGCGCCGGGAT
>CAYYMD010000056.1:0-17634 GCA_964472875.1 uncultured Planctomycetaceae bacterium | reverse complement strand
GGGATTGCGAATTTGGGATTTCGGAATTCGGATTTCGGATTTTGGAATTCGGATTCCGGATTCCGCCCACTCGGCCGTCCGCCTGCCTTTGTAAGCCCCCGCTGTCAAGCGGGGGATAGTTTTTCAGGCATCCCTCTATATAGAAGCGTAATTATCCCCGCATTCACATGCGGGGCTTACCGTGGTGGCGTTTTTTATAAGGGCATTGGACATTGTGAATCCCGGCGCGCCGGGATTGGTCATTTTCCACCAGGGCAACCGAATTTAAGTTTTCAGTTTTTAGTTTTAAGTTTTGCAATTATTATCCCCGCATTCACATGCGGGGCTTACCGTGGTGGCGTTTGTGATTTTTGTAAGCCCCCGCTGTCAAGCGGGGGATAGTTTTTCGGCGTCCCGCTATATAGCAGCGTTATTATCCCCGCATTGACATGCGGGGCTTACCGCGGTGGCCGATCGGCATATAAAAAAGGCGGCCGGGTTAACGGCCGCCTTTGTTGTCTATTCAATTGTTATTAATCAACGTTTATCCGCGGCTAATTACGCTCTGCGCCTGCGGAGCAACACGCCGATTCCGCCGATGCCTATAAGTGCCAGCGACGCGGGTTCGGGGACGGATGAGAGGTTGACGTTGTCCACGAATAGCCGACCGTCTTTAACATCTCTGATGTTGTGGATGACTACCTCTACCGAGAATTCGCCGGCGCTGAGATCGTCCGAGGTCAGCACATGGTTACCGGAGAAAGTCTCAAAGCCGCTGTCGCCGTCCAAGGTCGGATCGTTGGAGAGGATCACAACGCCATTGCCGAAGTCGATCCCCAGCGACAAGAACGAATCGTCGGCCTCGTAATCGTTCAGCTCACTTGCGTCGTAGGACCACGAGAGGGTGTCATCGGCAGCAACGCCAACCGGGATCGCTAAGGGATCTGACCTCAGGGTGATCTTCCGGTTAGAGGGATCGCAATAGAAACCGATGCTTCCGTCGGATCTGAGGTTGTCCGCATCTGAAGGGGGCCGCAGCGCTCCCAAGTTTCCGGCGTCCACCCCTTCGGGATTACCATCGTTGTCGGTGACCCCGTATGACCAAACTCCGGAAGTCCTCGCGTCCTTATTTTCGGAATTGTCCCAGCTGCTGGTCAACACCGACGTCCACGATTCGAAAGAGCCATCGTTGACGGACGGGCTCATCCAGATGAGATCCGCTTGGGCCGGTGCGGCGAAAGCGAACACGGCCAGGGCCAGTACTGTTGCTGTCTTATACATTTTTCTTCTCCTTCTAACTTGGGGCCTTCCATTCTCATACCTGCCGTCGGCAGACCCTTTCACCGACGAAACGCATATATTAAATAACTCTTATTTGTACGTTTGTTATTATAACACGGATCCGCGATGCGCCAAGAAAAAATTTCCGCCCAGACGGCGGAAAAATAAGGGGGGGGTAAATGCTTGTTTATACTTGACTTATAAATTGAAAAATTTTCAAAAAAAGGCGAATTTTCTCATACGGGCGGCTGTATGGCGTGTCCCGATTCATCGGGATTGCACGCGGAATGAATAAAGCCACCGCGGTAAGCCCCGCATGTGAATGCGGGGATAATATATTGCAAAACTTAAAACTAAAAGCTGAAAACTTAAATGCTGCCGGAGGCCGGTGGCCCTGGTGAAGAAATGACGAATGTCGAATCAATGACGAATGTCGAATCAATGACGAATGAACGAATGACGAAACAAATACGAAAAACGAAATTCGAATCCTTCTTCGCCCCGTGGGCTACGAAGGACCGCCCGCCAGCGGCGGGTAAAATCAACCGATGAACGAGTCAACGAATCTATGTATTTTTGGATTGCCCGCGTGTGTGGATGACGGACCGCAGCCAGCATATCGCCAGGCCGACTACGCCGGCCACCAGAAGCACGTCGGCGACGTTGAAAATCCAGGGGTAATTCAGCCGGCCGCAGTCTATGAAGTCCCGCACGTGGTGGACTATCGGCTCGGCGCCTTCGGCCGGAAGAACGACCTTGCCCGCTAGGCGGTCGTAGAGATTGCCGCCCGCCCCGCCCATTATCAGCGCCAGGGACAGGTGCGTCAGGCGGTCGCGACGGTGGGAGCAGGCGAAATATGCCCCCACCAGCAGCACGGACAGGCAGGTTACCACGGCCACGCCCCACACCGGCATGGGGAGCCCGAAAACCACGCCCGGATTGACGGACAGCGTGACCCGCACGGGGCCTGCCAGCGGCCGGGAAATATTCGCCGCCCGAAGTATCCGGGCGGAGCTGACCTGGGAGTGATTTGCTATTGACCAGTTGATTTGATTTATGCGGCGGGCGGCCTGCGGTGTGGACAGAAGCGTTTCGAACGCATAATGCTTCGAGGCCAGGTCCGCCGCCAGGCCGACGGCCACAACCAGGATGAAAAATATTACGGCGCGCGGGCTCCTGATGGCCCGCTGTTGAGGGGGGACGTTGTCTAGTATGTGAGTTTTCGTTTGACCGCCCAAGGCGTTCTAATCCCTTGCAGTGGTTATTCGGAGGATTCTTCTTCCTCCCCGGGCCGCACCAGCCCCTGTTCAATTTTGCGGGCGTACTCGACGCAGTATTTCGCCCAGGGCCTGGCGCGGAGGCGGGCCTTGGGAATGGGCTTGCCCGTTCCGAGGCATATGCCGTATGTGCCGTCGTCGATTCTGGCCAGGGCCTGGTCGATTTCTTCCAGCATGACGCTCTCGCTCTGCAGCAGGCCGAGCGTGAATTCCTGCTCGAAGTTGTCGGTGCCCAGGTCGGCAAGGTGGGTCGGCATGCTCGACATTCCGCTTTCGCCTTTGCCCTGCTGGCTCTGCACGGCCTGCGATTCTATGTCGTTCATGTCGCCCAGGATCATCTGGCGCTTCTCGAGAAGCAGGCGGCGGAATTCTTCCAGTTCCTTCTTGGTCAGGCGGGTCTTTTTGCGGTTGCCGCGGCCTGCGGTTTTTTTGGCGGATTTTTTCGCCGCTTTGGACTTTTTCACCTTTTTGGTTTTTTTGGATTTTTTGGCCTTGCCGCCGGCGGTCTTTCTCGCCTTCTTTTTCGCGGCCTTTTTCTTTTTAGAGGCCTTCTTGGCGCGACCGGAGGCGGGTTTCTTTTTCCGTCGGGTGGATGCCTTGGACCGGCGTTTTTGTTTCTTTTTCTTTTTAGCCACTTTTAACTCCTGAACTTATTAAGGGCGACGACCACGGCCGTCTCCTGTGCACCAGTTAACGGTCACAGAAGGGGGGAAATATAGGATTAACCCCCGCATCTGTCAAGTTTGCTGTGCAATATCTCCAGCGGGTTTACGCTAATTATAGTCGGCTCCGCCCCGATTGTTCGGAGAAATTTCAATTCCGCTTTCAATTTCACCGGAGTATGGGTTGCGATGCTTCGGCGATGATGTTGTTATTCGTTTCAGCAATCGCCCGTGCCGGACCGATAAAACAGGCGTGAAGGATAGATTTTGATTACCGTATACGGGAGTAAATATTGATATACGCGGCGTTTACATTCTGGTTTTTCGTGATTTTATTCATGGGCGTCGGTGCCTACCGACTGTGGGGTCGGCTGCTGCGTCCGGCATGGGTCAGCTGGGCGCTGCTGCCCGGCACGCTTGTTTCTGAACTGGCGTATATTTTCGGCTCGCTGATTACGGGGGGAGAAATCAGGCAGGCCAGACTCATGTCATCGGCCGGAAATGCTTCCGCTTCGGCGGAATCCTCCGAGCCCACCACAGAAGCCACTCCTAAACTGCGTGTAATTGGCCCGGTTATCGCCTCTATGATAGCCATAATCGCGTGTGCGGGGGGCATACTTGCGGTCAGAACCGTCATCGGACAGGGTGTCATCGCCGAATTTCACGTGGCCGGCGCGTCGTTGCCGCGAGAACTGCCCCGTTCCGTGCCGGACTTCTGGGACCTGATGGAGCGTCAGGTGCACCTGCTTAGAAGCACTTCCCATGCCTGGGGCGAACTCCAGTGGAGCAACTGGCGGACGCTACTTTTCGTATATCTGTCACTGTGTCTGGCAGTGCGGCTGGGGCCGGTTCGCCGCCAGATGCGAGCGACACTCGCGGCCGTGGTGTTGCTGGCGGCCGTTATCGCCGCCGCCGGAGCCGTCAGCACCAGATTCACGAATCTCATAACGGATATCTGGCCGCTGGTCAGTTATGTTTACTCCGTGCTGCTTTTCGTGCTGGTGCTGGGGCTTGCGGCCAACGCCGTGGCGGGATTGTTCAGAATACTGGCCGGCAAAACGGACTCTTAAAATCCATCAGTTAATCAGTGATTCGGTTTATCCCGGCGCACCGGGATTAATCCGCCTGCTTCGTTATTCGGCTATGCTTGCCTTGCGGCTGTGCTATGCTTAGAATTTCGACGGGCAGTTTTAAATTAATATTCATCAATTGAAAGGTTGCGAACATGATAGCATTTGCTACTGAATTCTGGGTTGTAATCGCGGTGCTGGCGGTGCTGACAATTTTTCTTATCGCACTTTATAACGGACTTGTGCGAAAACGCATCCGCTGCAAAAACGCCTGGAGCCAGATAGATGTTCAGCTCAAGCGCCGCTACGACCTGATTCCCAACCTGGTCGAGACGGTCAAGGGTTACGCCGCCCACGAGCGGGAGACACTGGAGAATGTTATCCAGGCCCGCAACCAGGCAGTAAACGCCGAGGGCGTCCAGCAGCAGGCCGAGGCCGAGAACATGCTAACCGGCGCGCTGCGGCAGTTGTTCGCGCTGTCGGAATCGTATCCGAACCTCAAGGCCAACGAGAACTTCGCGCGGCTGCAGGAAGAATTGTCCTCCACTGAAAACCGCATCGCCTTCGCCCGCCAGCACTATAACGATTCGGTGGCCATTTATAACACCGCCACGGAGAAGTTTCCCAATAACATGGTGGCCAATCTTTTCGGCTTCAAGAAGGAAGACTTCTTCGAAATGGAAGACCCGCAGCAGCGCGAGGCGCCGAAAGTGGAGTTTTAGAATATTGGATGTTCGTTTTTAAATGGCTGTCGAAACTTTTCATACATTGATTTCGGCCAATAAGCGGAACAGCTGGCTGCTGATATTTCTGTTTCTGCTTATATTCGTCGGAATCGGGCTGCTTATAGGCATGGTATGGGGCGGGGGTGAGTGGCATTTCGGCGCTGTGGTGGCGATTATAGCGGCTGCGGTGGCGTTTGTTATGTCGATGGCCAGTTATTTCGGCGGTTCTTCGGCATTGCTGGCCATGAGCCGGGCCAAACAGATAAGCAAATCCGACGACCCGCAACTGTTCAACGTGGTCGAGGAACTGTCCCTTGCCGCCGGAATACCGATGCCGAAGGTTTACCTGATAAACGACACGGCCATGAACGCTTTCGCAACCGGCCGCGACCCCAGGCACGCCGCCGTGGCAATAACCACAGGTCTGCGAAACCGCCTCAACCGCGACGAACTACAGGGCGTCCTCGCCCACGAACTGAGTCACATACGTCACTACGACATACTCTACGCCACGCTGATATCGGTGATGGTCGGCGTGCTGGTGCTGTTGTGCGATGTGTTTCTGCGGTCGCTGTGGTATGGGGCGGGCACGCGCCGCGGCCGACGCAGCCGAAAGAGCGGCGGAGGCGCACAGGCGATATTGCTAATCGTGGCCATCCTGCTGGCGATACTGGCGCCGATACTGGCCAGGATAATACACATGGCCATTTCGCGCCAGCGTGAATACCTCGCCGACGCCGGCAGCGTGGAACTGACGCGCAACCCGCATGGCCTGGCCAGTGCACTTACGAAACTCTCCGGCGACCGAGAGGTGCTGGAGGTCGCAAACCGCGCCACGGCCCCGCTTTACATCGTCCATCCCATAAAGAAATTCGAGGCCCGCGCAAAAGGCGTCCTGAACACACATCCGCCTATTAAGGACCGTGTGCAGCGAATCCTTTCACTGACTCATTGAGTCAGAAATTATTTACCCACACAGAAGCGGGAGAAGATTTGCCCAAGCACATCCTCGGTAACGACCTGTCCTGATATCTGTCCTATCTCCGCAAGCGCCGCGCGGAGTTCGACGGCCGCCAGCTCTGCTACATCAGCCGTTTCCGCGGCATTTTGCAGTAGCCCGGCCGCCCGACGCAGCGCCTCGGCGGCCGCGGTGATGCACCTTTTCTGCCTGCGGTGCAGACCCATCGCTCCTGACCCCCGGGCCGCGCTGATATGCACGTTCTCGCTAATGGCCCATTTCAATGAGTCGAGCCCCTCGCCCGTTGCCGCCGATACGCTCAAACACTCGCACTGCAGCATTTGGCCAAGTTGCTTCAGCGGCTCACTTCCGGCCAGGTCCGTCTTATTGCCTGCCACAATTAGCGCCGCGCCGGGATTCAGCGTGATAACCTCCCATAGCAATTCCTGTCCTTGCCGGAAGTCTTCACCCGCCAGGTCGAATACGAATATTATCACCTCCGCCCGCTCGACTGCCCGCAGTGCGGCGTTATCGGCGGCGGCTACAATAAAGTCATCCTCGTCGCCGCGAACCAGCCCCGCCGCATCGTTAAGCATGACCACGCCGCCGATTGGCAGTTTCATTGCCGCCGACAACACGTCGCGGGTCGTGCCCGCAAGGGCAGAAGTAATCGCCCGCTCCGTTCCCGTCAGCGCATTCAGCAGCGAACTCTTTCCCACGTTGGCCTCGCCGGCAAGAACTACCTGCGGATATTCGCCGGTCTCCGGCATGTCAGAAGCGGTATCGGCGGTTTGGTGGAGGACTGAGGCGACCTCCATCAGCGTCCCGGCCAGATTGGCCGGTGGCGTCAGTGCGATGTCTTCCTCGCCTAAATCTATCGAGGCCTCGACTTCGGCGAGCACCTCGGTGATTCGAGCGGAGGCACGTCTGCATATGGCGTGTATCCGTCCGCGCAACGAACCTACCGCCGCCTGCAGGAGCCCTCTGTCGGCCACGTTTATAACGTCGGCGACGGCCTCGGCCTCGGAAAGGTCTATTCTGCCGGCGAAAAATGCCTTGGCGGTAAATTCGCCCGGGCGTGCCTGGCGGGCGCCTGCCGAGATGAGAGCATCCTGCAGCGCAGAGGCCGCCGCTGAAGCGCCGGGGAGGTGCAATTCCACCACATCCTGCCGTGTGTAACTTCGCGGCGCCCGGAAAATGTATGCCCTGGCGGGCAGTTCAATGCCCTCGGCGCGTATTTTTACCCGACCGTCTACGCACCTGAAGCCGCCCACTTCGTTAAACGGTTTGCTTTCCGGTTTAAATATCTTTCCGGCCGTGGCGAGCGCCTCCGTACCGCTCAACCGGACAATCGCCCTGGCGGCGCTGCCGGCGGCGGTGGAAATCGCCGCTATGGTCTCATTCGTATCAAACATTGCGTCAATTTTAACAGGCCGTTAAATTACTTGCACTTTTCACTCGTTTGTGGATAATCGTCGATTCGATTATAAATTAGGCAGGAGAGGGTTTGCGTATGGGAAATTTGCTTGCGGCTTTACTTCATCTGCAATCGGTAGAGAGACAACGTGTACAGGTAACCAGACGTATTGAAAGAAAAGTATCTTCCAGTGCCAACCAGAAAAAGCGCATAGATCAGATGAATGAGGACCTACAGGGCCTCCATCAGCAGACCATCCAGCAGCGCAAAGAAGCCGACGGATACGAACTGGAACTTAAGGAACGGGAAGAGCACATCTCTCACCTGCGTTCATCGCTGAATCAGGCCAAGACCAATAAAGAATACGCGGCCGTGCTAAAAGAGATAAACACTCTCAAGGCGGACAGTTCCCAGGTTGAGGAGCAGGCCCTTAACGCCATTGAGGAAGTGGAAAACCTCAAGGGCGAGGCGGAGAAGCTTTCCGAGCAGATAAAGACCGAGCAGCATCGCCTGGAGGAAATGGAGAAGCAGAACGCCGGCGAGATCGAGCGCCTGCGGAAAATGGAAGAAGAGCTAATCGCCAAACGGCGGGAGGCAGCCGCGGAGATCCCGCCCGATACCATGACGATTTTTGAACGCGTGGCCCAACGTTACGGCGGAGAGGCCATGGCCCCCGTCGAGACCCACGGCGACAAGCCTCCGTACAGTTACATCTGCGGAGGTTGTTTTATGTCCTTAAACGCCGAGCACGCCAACGCGCTGCGAGTGAAGGATGAAATTCGAACCTGCGACAATTGCGGAAGGATACTTTACATACCATCTGCCGAAGAGGAATCCTCACGGGAGTAATTTGCAGGGGCTGACGCCGAAAAGTTATGACGGCCGGTAAGACATTAAAAATCACTGCCCATGTCGACGGAGGCGCACGCGGCAATCCCGGACCCGCAGCGGCGGGGATGGTTCTCCGCGACGCCGATGACCGGCAGATTTTACAGGTGGAAGGAAAGTTTCTCGGCGAGGCAACCAACAACGTGGCCGAGTACCGCGCGCTAATTGCCGCCCTTGAGCGTGCGGCCGCACTTAACGCCGACCAGGTGGAGGTCTTCAGCGATTCGCAGTTAATGGTGCGCCAGATGAACGGCCGTTACCGCGTGAAGAACGAGGGGTTAAAGGGCCTCTTCCGTCAGGCGAATGACCTGGCCGCCGGCTTCGACAAATTCGCCATCCACCACGTACCCAGGGAACAGAACAAAGAAGCGGATTCGCTGGTAAACCGTGCCTTAAACCTCCGACGAACCGTGAATGATTTCGATTAATTTCGTCTGTAATGTAATACAACTTTATAAATTCCCGCCAAGCGGTTAAAATCATATCAGCGTCCTGGTGCGGCGCATTGCGGATAGACGATATGGCGCGATATTCACGGCAATTCATACAGCAGGTGGCCCAGTCCACGGACATCGTAGATGTGGTCTCGCAGTACGTTGCGCTGAAAAAGAAAGGCAAGGAGTTCGTGGGATTGTGCCCCTTTCACCAGGACCACCACCCTTCGATGGCGGTTTCGCCGGCCAAGCAGATTTTCAAGTGTTTCGCCTGCGGCGCCGGCGGGGGAGTGTTCCAGTTCGTGATGGCCTACGAACGGGTTACCTTCCCCGAAGCCGTAAGGACGCTGGCCGAGGCCGCAGGCATACCGCTGCCGAAAGAAGAGCCAGACCGGTCGCAGGGGCCGCAGGTGTCAAAGAACGACCTGGTGGACGTGTGCACGTTCGCCGCGCGATTCTTTCGCGATCAGCTGACCGGCCCGGGCGGAAAGGATGCCATCGAATACGCTTGCGGGCGGGGTCTTAGTGAAGAGTCCGTTCAGCGCTTCGGCCTGGGTTATGCGCCGGATTCGTGGGATGCCCTGCTCCAGGCGGCCGACAAAAAGGGCATCAGCCAGTCGCTGCTGCTGGCCGCGGGGCTTATAGTCAAGCGTGACAACAAACCCGGCTGCTACGACCGATTCCGCAACCGACTTATGTTCCCGATATTTGATGCAGCAGGGCGGGTAATCGCATTCGGCGGACGGGCCATGGCCGAGGACCAGCAGCCAAAGTATCTAAACTCCGCCGAGACAATCGTCTTCGACAAGTCCAGTCAGTTATACGCGATGAGCTGGTCGCGAAAGAGCATTAGCACATCGCAGGAGGCGGTTGTGGTGGAGGGCTACCTCGACGCACTTATCCCGCTTCAGCACGGAATCGACAACGTGGTGGCAACCATGGGCACCTCGCTGACCGATCGCCACGCCCGCATGCTCTCGCGGTACGCCCGGCGGGCGGTGCTGCTGTTCGACGCCGATACGGCCGGGGCGGCCGCTGCCCAGCGTGCCATGGAGGTTTTCCTGGCCCAGCGGCTCGACGTGCGCGTGGCGGAAATCCCCGAGGGCAAGGACCCGTGCGATTACTGTCTTTCAGCCGGCGAAGAAGCACTGAAGCAGATAATAGCCGACGCACAGGATGCTCTCGAATACGCATGGAAAAAGCGGATGGAGCAGTACGAGGCCTCCGGCGGGTCTCTGGCCGACAGGCGTGAGGCGATGGAAGATTTCCTGCGGCTGGTGGTGGCCTCGTCTGCATGGGGGTCCATCGATGCGGTTCGCCGCGGGCAACTGGCCCAGCACATCGGGCAGATGCTGAATGTATCGCCGGCCGACCTTCAGCAGCAGATGCGCCGCCTGGGTAGGCAGGTGCGGCGGAACGTGCGCAGGGAACAGTCGCAGGACGACGACCGGGCCGCGCGAGAATACGCCAACGGCACGAATCTGGCCGAGCGGCATGTGCTGGAAGTGTTGTTGAACAGCCAGGAACTGTTCGAGACGGCCGCGGAGAAGATTTCGCCCGAAGACTTTGCAGATGACAACCTTCGACCTCTGGCCGAGGCCGTGTGGAATGCGGGAAAGGGCGGCAGGATAGTTCTGGAGGAACTTCTGGCAGAGCAGGAGGATGCTGGTGCATCTTCGCTTCTGGTGGAACTGGCCCAGCAGGGCGCCCGGCGGGAAAACTACGAAGCCACGCTCGACGGCGCCGTCGAGCACATATTATACCTTCGCAAGCGCAGGCAGGTCGGGGAATTGAAATCCGCCGGCTACGACGACGAGACGCTCAAGAAACTCACCAAACACCTCAAAGACGCCGACGTAAGGCGCATGCCGAAAATCACATAAGGCGGTATTCGTTAAGAACTAAATCTAAAAATGGACGGCTTTAACCCGGACTATTATTGACTATCACCAGTTACAGTCCATGCGAATTGTGTTGCGATTTATTCGCGAAATCACAAGTTAGGCGCCGGCTCCGTTAGTCGACGGGGGCGCCGATGATTTACTCCGCAGGCGAGTGTAACGAATATTGCGGTACTGGCCGACCGTGTCGTACGTGCTGAAGCTCAGCGGGCGGGCCTCTTCCATCTGCGGCCAGACTTCAAATGTATGGCCGTCTATTTCCTGATTAATTATCATCTTACCATCGCGGAAAACCCTAACGTATCCGTCGGCCACGCGCAGCCGTATTTCGTACCATCTGCCCATCTCAAAATCGAAAGCATGCGTCGTGTTATTCTCCGCCGCCGAGTAATTGTCTACAGCCGTGAGCCCCACGACCCGGCCGCCCCAGCCGCCGAGTATCAGCGTGGCGTCGCCGTCTCTTACGGGAAAGGTCAGTCCGCAGAAAAAGTCGCTGCCCTCGACGCGACGGGCCTGGAATGAGATTTCATAATTATCCTTCAGAACTTTGCCCTTCCAGCATACGCCGGTCAGGTCGTCGCCCCGGCCGAGCGTGAGTTTGCCGTCATTAACCTTTACCTCTCCCGGCCGGTCGAAATATATCTCATTCAGTATCCTCCATCCGGACAGGTCCTTGCCGTTGAAAAGCGACACCTGTCGGCCGGGTTCGATGTTTTGCAGATTCGTCTGTGGATTCTGTGTGCCACAACCTGTAATCGTTGCAGTAAGAAGGACAATGCATAGTTTTTTACTCATAATTCTTCTCCTCAGTACGGCAGATATAGTCTGCTGCGAAATCGCAACGACGGGCCAGTTTATTGGACCGGCGGCGTTCTCAAACTATTTTACCGCAGTTGCCAGTTTCGTCGAAGAAGCCACTCGGCTGTCAGGGCGACGGCAAAGACGATAAACAACAGCGTGAAATTATACAACGGATAATCAACAACCTTGTCCGCATCTTCGCCGGACGATTGTGCTTTAGTCCGTATCAGCCGGTTTATCAGGTCGGGCAGTGCGGCAAGTTCCATAAAACTGCCTTTCGATTGCCCGGCTATTTTTCGCAGAAGTTCGGTGTTCCGCGCCAGTTGCTCCATTTCAGTATGGTGGGGTGCGACAGTCAATGTTATTTCGTCGCGGCCGAGTTCTTCTCCGGCCTCATTCGCGGCCGTCAATATTACTTTGTACTCGCCCTGTTGCTGTGGTTCAAAATCTTCGCCGAACAGGCCGCCGCCTTCCTGTGTGAGGGGCAGTTGCCGTGGTTCGATGTCGGAATTTTTGTCCAGCGGCGTAATCGTACAGGAGACATTTGAAGATTCAGTGGGTTTGCCCTGCTTATTACGCACCGCCGCGAGTATTTTGACATTTTCACCGACGCGGACATACGTGCGGTCCAGTCGCAGAACCGCGGCAGAAGCCCCACGGCGGGACTTTGTATCGGCGTGTGCCAGCCAGCGGACCATCTGCGACCAGAACAACCTGTAGGGGCTTTCGGCCCCAAGCGGCTGCATCGGCAGGCGCCACTTCCAGGTCGTGTCCGGAGTAAAGGCCGCTGAGCGTCCCGAGCCGAAACGCTGAACGGCCAGGACAATCAGCGGGCCGTTTTGGTTTTCTGCGCCGGGATGCACCGCCAGAACCGATGCACCCTGTTTTTTGTCTACAACTGTGACGCAGCCGTTGAGCGGCGGCAACTCCGGCAGGTCGGATTCTTTCCCACGCGTGTCCGGCCCGCCGAAAAATTTCTTCATACCTTCGAATATCGGATGGGCCTGCCCGGCGGCAGTCAGTTTCGGTACGAACGGCGTTTTTTCTTGTGGCTGGTTACGGCCGCCCATGATTACAGGCAGGGCGGTTTCGACCGGAGTCCCGTCGTATCCGCCGGGCCCGAAACTGTTGTGCCCGCCCAGCATCAGCAGCCCGCCGCCGTCGCTTACGAATTGACGGATGCGACTCTTCTGCTCGGTCGTGAGAAAACCGGCGTCCAGGTCGCCGATTATCAGTACATCCAGCATGCCGAACTCTTTGTCCGTGCTGGGCAGTTGAGTGAATTTTTTACCCTCGATGCTTCCCTGCGACCAGAACCGGTTGCCGGAAATCCGCACCAGCGAAGCAAACTGCACGTTCGGATCGCTGTCGAGCAGGCGGCGGAGGAACTTGTATTCCGGCCGCATGGATCCTTCGATATAGAGTATGCGGATTCTCGGCCGCGTCACCAGTACGTGGAGTTCGGTGGAGTTGTCTTTGTGCACGTTCTCGGCCGGATTTTGCGGAATTTTTAGGTACAATTTACGTATGTCCGCAAAGGGGGCGCCTCCGCTTTCGTCGCGGGCGGATGGGTTGTCGCCCGGAGTCCATTTCATATTGAACTTTACAGTGGCCGAGTCCTTGTCTGTCCAAACCGGCCGGGATGCCACCGGCTGGTCTATGCCTTCCTCCACGAGCCGGATTTCGGCGGGGATGGAGGCGAAGCCGGTGATGTTGACCTCCGCGGATATGGTGGCGACATTGTTTTTGATGACGGTCATAGGCGCCTGGGCGGAGGCGATTTGTATGTTACGCCGGCCGGCGACAATTTCCTCTTCAGAACCAACGCCTATGGCATAAATAGGCGTGGCTTCAGTTGCGGCATCGGTTACGTTGCCGCCGGTGTTATGGATGCCGTCTGATATAAGCAGGATGCCGGGCGTTCTGGCTCTGGCTGCGTTTGAGGCGGCCGTGTTTATAGCCGCGGCTATGTCGGTATTTTTAGTGCCTCCTCCGGTCGGTGACAGGTCGCCGAGGTTGCGAATTGCGTCAACGGCGTTTGTTTTTTCGGCGAAGTGATACACTTTGACGTTGAAGTGTTTCTCCAGGCGCTGTTGCTGTCCGGCGAGCATTTGCAATGTGCGGGCGTAGCGGCTGGGCATGTTGGGCATGTCGGAAGTTGACATCGAACCCGAACGGTCCACCAGTATCGGCAAAATTGGCTTGGACTCATCCTCGCCGGCTGGTGTGGTTACGCTTATCGCCGGCTTGAACAGGGTCAGCAGCAATGCGATGACTGCAACAAACCTCAGAAGCATCAAAGTCCCCAGGCGCCTCGACCGCAGCGAACGAAACACGGCGGAGTAAAAAACACCCACGCACAGGGCTATCTGGGCAGTCAGTACCGCCAGCCATATTTTCCATGGAGAGGCATCGGCCGCGGTTACGAAAATTGCCGCCGGCGCGATTATCACCGCCGCCAGCATGGCTGCTGCGGCAGAAAGCAGTGCTCCCCGCCGGTCATTTCGGCTATAGCGCCCGGCGGAGTCCAGGGCGAGTACACCCAGCACCACCGGCCCGAACGCAGCTCCGAGGCATATCGCACCGTAACGCCACCTTCGCCGCACAAGTTGCAGCACACCCACCGACAACATTACCGCCGCCAGCACCACCGCCAGCATCGCCAGCAGGTCGTGGTTGCGCACCCCGTGAAACTGAAGCGAAACTACTGCCATTTCAATTATCAATTTAGCGGTATGACGCCAATTTCGCAACAACGCTGAAGTTACGAACACCATTGGCAAGAACCGGACGTTTTTGCCGATTTAATCTGAGGAACTTAATAAACATCGTATCCGAAGCAATCTTGCATTTGGCGGCGGAAAGTTTATTCTGTGATAAACCGACTTTCAGAAGGCAACCCGGAAAGGGCAAACAAATGAATCGTCAGGCATTGATGGTAATCGCGGTGTTCGGGCTGACACTGGGCGTAGTGGGGTGCCGGAAGCAACCTCACATGCAATTGATTCAGCCGGACAGAACGGACGGCGAATTTGCTCTGAATATTATAGGTTCGCCCGAGCATCTGCTCGAGCACGACAAAATAGACCTGCACAAACGCATCGAAATGCCGGATGGCGCCGAAATGGATGTGTGGGCCATCGAAGCTGAAACCTCCGATGACACCCCCAACTCCAAGGGCGCCGTTGTGCTGATTCATGATTTTGCCCGCAGCAAGGCCGACATGTTCGACCTGGGCCGTACGCTCTCCGCGCATGGTTACGACGCGGTTCTTCCGGACCTTCGCGCCCATGGCCGCAGCGAGGGCAAATACTTCACGTATGGCGTATGCGAAGCGAAGGACCTTAAAATCATAGTCGACACACTGGTTGGCCAGGGCGCCATTCACACTCCTGTTTACGCCTATGGCGATGTCCGCGGCGGCACCGTGGCCATCCAGTACGCCGCAGCCGACGACAAATGCGCAGGCGTGATTGCAACAAGGCCCGTACGCGATTTCAAAACATCGGCGAAGCTGCCGCTGCGCCTGATGAGCAAAGAGGAATTCAACGAGACCGTGGACAAGGCCGGAAAGGTCGGCGGGTTTGTGCCCGAGGAGGCATCGGCGCTGAAGGCGGCGGAAAAACTCGGTTGTCCTGTCCTGTTGATAGACCGGCGGCTGAAGATCGGCGAGGCGCTGGTGAATCTGGACCTTGACCCGCTTTTGCTGCCCGAGGCCAACAGCAAGGCAATATACGAAGCCGCAAGTGAGCCGAAAAAACTGGTCATGATAAATCCGGGCCTTCAGGAAATTATCGTGGCTATAGGTTGGAACGACTGGCTGGCGCAGAAGATGGATGAGCTTGCCTCGGGCAAACTCGAAGACAGCGAACAGACTAAGAATTGATTTGTCATCGCCGCTGAAACCCGACGATTGCAAATTAAGAACCCCTAACAAAACAATGTTGGCTTCGGCCGGCACAGACGTTTTGTCATGGGCTCTAAGTATAATGCCAGGTGGAAGGTTGCCCTTGGGGGGTGCGTGGGTTAATATTTCACATTTCCGCAGCCGCTGAAGAGTCTGCTTATGCCTGAAAATCCCGGACAATCCGAGTCTGTCGTGATACTCGATTTCGGCAGCCAGTACGCACAACTGATAGCACGAAGAATCAGAGAGAACCACGTTTTCAGCGTGTTGGTTCGTCCGGACATTTCCCCCGGGGAACTGCAGCGTTACAACCCCAAGGGGTTGATACTCAGCGGCGGACCGGCCAGCGTTTATGCAGCAGGCGCCCCGCAGTGCCGCAGGGAAATTCTCGAAATGGGTATTCCAATCCTCGGCATATGTTACGGAATGCAGGCGGCCTGCCGGATGCTCGGAGTCGAGGTTGCTCCCACTGAGGCGCGCGAATACGGGCGGGCGACGCTGCAAGTGGAGCACCCCGACGTGCTGCTGAAAAACATTCCACGCAGCAGCACGGTCTGGATGAGTCACGCCGACCAGGTGCAGAACCCCGGCGAGGATTTTATGTCGCTGGCCTCGACGCGCACGTGCCCGGCCGCGGCAGTCAAACACGTCTCACGGCCGTTCTACGGCGTGCAGTTTCACCCGGAAGTGGCTCACACGCCGTACGGAAACGAAATACTGACTAACTTCCTGTACGATATCTGCAAGTGCCGCGGCCTGTGGCAGATGGGCTCGTTCATATCGCAGGCGGTGGATGACATTCGCACGCGACTCGGCGAAGACGGGCGTGTTGTATGCGGTTTAAGCGGTGGGGTGGATTCATCCGTAGCCGCCGCGCTGGTGCATAAGGCGGTGGGTGACCGGCTTACGTGCATATTCGTGGATAACGGGATGCTGCGGGAGAACGAGCCGGAGCTGGTGCAGAGCACGTTCGCAGAACACTTCGAGATGAATATGACATTCGTTCCCGCGGCCGAAAAATTTCTTTCCCGCCTGAAGGGCGTTACCGACCCTCAGGAGAAACGCAGGATCATCGGTCATACGTTTATCGAAGTGTTCTCAGATGCGGCCGCACATATTCCCGAAGTGCGATATCTCGCACAGGGCACGCTGTATCCCGATGTCATAGAATCGGGCAAGTCTGCTGCCGGCGATGCGGCCAACATAAAAGTTCATCACAACGTAGGGGGACTTCCGGATGAGCTGGACTTCGAACTCATCGAGCCGCTGCGCGATTTGTTCAAGGATGAGGTCCGGCGGGCGGGCGAACTACTGGGACTGCCGGAGGATATCATATGGCGGCATCCGTTCCCGGGGCCGGGACTGGCCGTAAGATGCATCGGGCAGATTACGCCGGATCGCCTTGATATTCTCCGCAAGGCGGACAATATCCTGCAGGAGGAAATCCGTGCCGCCAAACTGTATCGCAAGACCGCCCAGACTTTTGCCGTTCTGCTGCCGGTGAGGTCGGTCGGAGTGATGGGCGACGGCAGGACTTACGAAAACGTCGTGGCCGTCCGCTCGGTCGACACGGCCGACTTCATGACCGCCGACTGGTCGAGAATTCCCTACGATGTGCTGGCCGATATTTCCAACCGCATTATAAACGAGGTGCAGGGCGTTAATCGTGTGGTTTACGATATCTCTTCCAAGCCCCCGGCCACCATCGAGTGGGAATAACAAAAATTTCGCCCACCGGCGCAAATTGGATTGACAAGCCGGCTGGGTTGTGATGTATAATAATTCAACCGGAAGAGGTGCCGGTAACGTGGCGCCTTGATTATTTCCCGGGGCCGTAGCTCAACTGGATAGAGTACCGGACTGTCGATCCGGTGGTTGCGGGTTCGAATCCCGTCGGCCTCGTTCAGAAAAATTGGCCAAGCATCTATGGGCCAGGCACTTATGTTCCTGGCCTTCTTTTTGTCCACACCGGAAAATCGACATTTTTCGCCAAAGTGGTTCACTTTCGGGTCACTCGTATTTCGCCGAACAGGTCGGTCTGCACCCGCCGGGCGCCGGAGAAGTCATCTTCGCCGACGGCCAGGTAATAACGCTGGGTGGTCTTAATATCACTGTGGTCAGCCAGCTGCCGCACCACATGGACGGGCAGACGTCGGGCCCAGTTGGTGATGCAGGTCCGCCGCAGGTCGTGATAAGTGAACTTTTTGTAAACGCCGGAATAAAACCGTGGCGCTTCTATTTAAATATTTGGTAGCGTCCCGAAGGTGTAGGACGGATCACATTAAATGAAAGATGGCTTGAGGTCTGGTAGAGTGTGTTTTCCACCCAAAAACC
>CAYYMD010000055.1:0-18574 GCA_964472875.1 uncultured Planctomycetaceae bacterium | reverse complement strand
ACCGACGGCCCCTCCGGGCCCAAAGGTCCCGTCGGGATTTCGGAATATGAAAAAATACAAAATTCTAATATCGAAATGCGACCAAATCTCAAATGCCCAAAACGCCGCCGCGGCAAGCCCCGCATGTGAATGCGGGGATAATATATTGCAAAACTTAAAACTAAAAACTGAAAACTTAAATTCGGTTGACCTGGTGGAAAATGACCAATCCCGGCGCGCCGGGATTCATAATTATCAAACCGCTCCGGAAAAGGCAGGCGGCCGGCCGAAGGGCGGAATCCGCAATCCGAAATCCGAAATCCGAAATCCGCAATCCGAAATATTCTTCCCCCTCGAAAAAGCGCGGGTTTCGGGCGGACGGCGGGGCAAAATGATGATTAACCACTGCAATACATACACTTACGAATTCCTGTCAAGGGTAAAAAACGCGCAATATCGCGCAAAAAGGTCTAAAAACCTGCAACAGCCCGGCACAACGCGGAAAAAACCGGCAATTTCTAAAATATCCCGCAACGGCTGTGCACAAAATGAGCCGCGGGCGGCCGGCAGGATTGGCTGTTCCGCTGCCGATGGGTGTCCGATTGGTTTCGTTCCGTCGGCAGGCAAGTTGCCGACCTTACACACTATGTGGCTACTGCCCGGGCCGCAGGAAGTCGAGCCAGCCGCGGCCGAGGACGCGTCGCGGCCAGAGGCGATCGATGGCGGGCACGAATGTGTTCATCGCCAGTATCGCCGCATAGCAGGGGATGGACAGGTCCACGTACAGGCGCAGTATCATCGCCAGCACGCCTGTGGCGACGGCGAAGACGACCTGCCCTCCGGTGGTAATCGGCCGCGTGGTCATCTCGGCCGACAGCAGAAACGCCGCCAGCATCAGCTCGCCGCTGACGAGTTGGTAGTTGACGTAGGTGAAGCCCACGTCGAGCCCCTCGGCCAGCAGCGGCATCCACACCGTTCGCGTCGCCCCGCCCGCACCGGCCAGGCGCACGGGCGCGACGGCGACCACGGCCGCGGCCGAGAGCAGAAACGCCAGCGGCAGTTGCCACTTTGCGTAGTTTCGATATACCAGGTAAAGGATCGCCACGATAAGCACCATCGCGCACGTCTCGCCCGTGCCGCCCGGATGGGCCCCGTAGAAGAGTTCGTTTATCGGCTGGCACTCCAGCAGTGCGGCGGGTTTAGCGGCCGGCACATCCGCGGGCATGCCGACGATGCCGCTGTATTGCGGCTCATCCCCGGCGGTCAGGCCGGAGAGTATCGTCTCTGGCCGCTCTATCGCGAAGGCGTCGGCGCCCTGGGGCGCGGGCCTGCCCGCCCACGATTCGAAATTCCTTGCCCGGCGCGTCCGGACGATGTCGCCGGTGAGCAGTTTGTTTTGAGCCAGGACGGGCCAGTAGGCGGGGTTGATGGTGGCCGCGGGTATTACAACCGCAACCACGAAACGGCCCACCAGCGCCGGCTGCCACAGGAAGTGGCCCACGCCGCCGAATATCGCCTTGCCGACTATGATGGCGAACGCCGCGGCGATGACCGGCACGTACCACGGCACGAACGGCGGCAGCGTCAGGGCCAGCAGCAGGCCGGTCAGGTATGCGTGGGTGCGGCCGACGAGAGCGGGCGTGCGGGTCACGCGGTAGTAGAGCCGCTCGATTGCCACGCAGGAGACCACGCACAGCCCGGCCATGGCGGCCGCACGCCAGCCGAAGAACAGTATCCCCGCCGCCAGCGGCGCGCAGGCGGCCACGATGGTCACGCCGTAAACGGTCCGCTGGGCTTCCGGCGCTCGCATGAACGGCGGGGGGAACGGGGAGAAATATTCCATCCCGCCGCGTGCGGATTCGACATCCGTATCTCGTGTGTTCATGCTAACCGTCTCCGCCGGAGGCAGGGGCCTCGTCGAGGTTTCTTATTATGCGTTTCAGTTGCGACATTCTCTGTGCCAGCGGCAGCCGGGCCGGGCACAGGTACGAGCACGTTCCGCAGTCCACGCACGCGGCCACGCCCATCCGGCGGGCGCGGCGGACCTGTGCGAGTTCGAATGTGTCGTTCAGCGCCGCCACGTTCAGCCGCGCCGGGCAGTGGTCGGTGCACCATCCGCAGCGGATGCAGGAGGTCGGCGCCGAGGGGCGCTTTGCGCGTATGGCCAGAACGCCCTCGCTCGAGGGCGTCACCACCGCATCCGGCCGGCACAGCAGGCCGGTCATCGGCCCGCCGTGGATTACGGCGGCCTCGTCTGACGGTGCAACGATGTCCGAAATTTTCACGCCGAAGGGCGCGAGGAAGTTGCCGTGCCGCTGGGGGGCAATGCCCGGCCCGGAGACCGTGACCGTGCGGGCGGTGGGGGGGATGCCCCGCGCGGCCCATCGCCAGGCGGCCAGCGCTGCCGAGACGCCGATGACCGCCGCACCGACATCCGTCGGCCCGTGGCCGGGGCGGACCTCGCGGCGGGTGATGACCTTCACAAGAACGTTGTCGGCGCCGACGGGGTACTTGTGCGGAAGCGCGACCCGCCTGACGCCGTGTTTCTCGGCCGGGGCGATGATGGCCTCGTAGGCGGATGTGCGGCGGCGGTCCACAGCCAGGAAAATTTCATCCGCGCCGACGGCCTCGGCCAGCAGCGCCAGGCCGCGGACGACCTGCGGGCCGTGCTCGACCAGAGTGCGGTGCGTGGCGGTGAGGTAGGGCTGGTTCTCCATGCCGTTGGCGATGAGGACGTTGCAGTCGCGGCCGCGGGCGCGGTTTATCCACGCCGCCAGCGGCTCGACCGGCCGGCGGTATGTGGTGAGGGGGTTGCCTTCCAGCAGCGACCGCGGCTGGGCGGGCTCGTCCGTCTCGCCGGCGGACGGGGGGAATGTAACGTCGGTAAGTTCGACGGCGGGGCTGGTTATGAATTTTCCATAGCCGGCCACGCGGACGGTGGTCGTCGAGGCGACCCTGCCGTCGGCCGGGCTGTAGATGTCCACGCCGCCGTCCCGGCCGCGGGCGATGAGTTGGTCCCCGCGGACACGCTGGCCGGTCTTTACCTCCGGCAGCGCGGCCGCGCCGCCGCATGGAGCCAGTGGAACGAACAGCCGCTCTACGTTTTCCAGCGGCCGGATTCGTCCGTCCAGAGTGGTGCGTTTTTCATCCGGCAGGTCTATCCCGCCGGTGAACGTGCCGTAACGCCTGAATCTCATGGCGATATGTTAAACCAATCCGCCCCATCATGGAATAGCCGGCAATGGCCGGATAGCGGAAAAGTGTTCTTCCGTCCGGGCGAGGGACTAAGTTTTTTCGTCCAGGGCGCCTTTTTTGCGGAGTTTGGTGGCCGAGGGCGCCTTGATGCCCTTGTTCAGGGCGCGGTCCATCTGGCGGATGGCCTGCTTGAGCCGGTGCTCGTTCTCGACCAGCGCGATGCGGACGTACCCTTCGCCGTTTTCGCCGAAGGCCCGCCCGGGCGCCAGCGACACCTCGGCTTCGTCCATCAGCCGCAACGAAAAATCTATCGTGCCCTGCCCGGCAAGGTGCTCATCGGCGACCTTCGCCCAGACGAACATGCTCGCCCGCGGCGGCTCGACCTCCCAGCCGATGCGCCGCAGGCCGCGGACCACGACGTCGCGGCGCGACTGGTAGACCTTTGCCTGTTCTTCTACAACGCCGTTGCATTCGCGCATGGCGATTATGCTGGCTATCTGGATGGCCTGGAATATACCGTAATCGTAGTAGCCCTTGATGGTCGCCAGGGCGCGTATCATCTCTGCGTTGCCGACGACGAAGCCGATTCGCCACCCGGCCATGTTGTACGGCTTGGACATGGTGACGAACTCCACGCCGACGTCCCGCGCGCCTTCGGCCTGGAGAAACGACGGGGCCATGTAGCCGTCGAAGCACGTCCGCCCGTAGGCGAAGTCGTGCATCAGCAGCACGCCCTCGCGCTTGGCCAGGTCAACCGCCTCCTGGAAGAAATCCACGCCGTCGACCGTCATGGCGGTGGGGTTGTGGGGGTAGTTGAGGATTATCAGTTTTGGCTTGGGATACAGGTGCTCCACGACGTAGGAAATTCGCTTGAGGAACGCCTTATCATTGCCCAGCGGCACGTTTATGACGTTTCCGCCGGCCAGCGCCACGCCGTAAACGTGGATGGGAAAATACGGGTCGCCCACGATGGCGGTGTCGCCCGGGCCCATCAGCGCCAGGCACATGTGCGAGAAGCCCTCCTTGGAGCCGATGCAGGCGATGACCTCGTTTTCCGGGTCCAGTTTCACGTCGTAGAGGCGCTTGTACAGGCGCGACACCTCCCGCCGCAGATTATAGATTCCCGCAGAGGCGCTGTAGCGGGTGTTGCGCGGGTCGCGCGCGGCCTCGGCGAGTTTTTCAACCACTTTCTGCGGCGTCGGGTCCGAGGGATTGCCCATGCCCAGGTCAATAATATCCACACCCGCGCGACGCTTTTGGTATTTCAGCCGGTTTATCCTGCCGAACAGGTACGGCGGCAAACGTTGTATGCGGGGCGATACGTCTATTTTCCAATCCTGCTGATTCATTGACTCTCCGCCTCTTGGGCCTGTGCCTTTAACTGAGGATTAACGTACTCTATGTCGGCCGAGGATACCAAATCCTGGAGAATTTTTCTTTGTGCGGCCTGTACTTTCCTGCTGCGGATCTGTTTTCGCAGATCGTCCTTGACCTTCTCGAAATCGGTTTTGTCGGGCGGGATTATTTTCTCCAGTTTCAGCACATGGAATGCCGTGCCGGTCTGGACCGGATTGGAAACCTCGCCGACTTTCTGCAAGCCCATTGCCGCTTCGGAGATGGCCGGCGGAATGTTGGGGGAGTCCTTGCCGATGGGCGGCAGCAGGCCGCCGTCCTCAGCGGATGGGTTTTTGGAGTGTTCTTTCGCAAGTTCTGCGAAGTCCGCCCCTTCCTCGATTTTATCCAGTATTTCCTGCGCGTCGGACAACGAGGCGCACTGGATGTGGCGCACCACGACTTTTTTGCCTCCCTGCCGCTCGAACTCTTTGCGGATTTCCTCTTCGCTGACTTTTACCTGCCTATCGGCGAGTTTGCGCAGGGCGGCGTTGCGCCGCATGGTCATTTCCCATTGTCTCTCGGAAAATTCCCGCTGCTGCAGAAACTGCTTCAGCAGTGTCTTGCGCTGGTTTTCATCCTTTACCTCGGGGAACATCTGCTCCAGCGTTCGCCTGTTTTCCGCACGAACGTTTTCGTCGGTGATTTTGATATCGCTTTTTCGCATTTTCTGGCGGATCAATTCCTTGACTATCAGCATCTGCGCGGTTTGCAGACCGTGGGATTCAATCATGGCCTCGGTAAGTTCGCCCATGGAAATCGGCTCGCCGTTTACGCGAGCGGCAACGGCACCTTTTGCGAGACGACCGGATGGCTGCGTGTCGGGCTGCTGAGCCATTTCGGCGGTCCCGCAACCGGAAGAGATAATCACCGTCATTGCGACAAATAAATTGAATTTTTGCATGGTTATTCCTGTGTGTTAGAGGTTCTCGGCTGGTTATTTAAGCTTTATGTCGGCCTTTATTCCTTTTTCCTTCCATTGCTTTATAAGGTCGCGGAAATCTTCGAGCATTTTTTCCATCTGCTTCGAGGCGGCAATGAGGTTGTTGTAAAGGGCGGGGTCTTTAAGCAGTTTTCCGGCCGTTCCTTCTCCGGCTTCCAGTTTTATGGCGGCCTTGTTAATCGTTGTCATCAGCGTGGACATTTTCTCGGCGTCCTCGATGAGTTTTCCGGCCAGTTCGTTCAAACGCTTGCGAGCCGTGTCGGCGGTGTCGCCCGCCTTTTTCATGGTGGTTTTGGCCTCGGCGGCGAATTTTTTCATTGCGTCCATGGCCTCGACAGCGCCGGCGCTTGCCTTGGCCAGGTTTGCGAATGACGTCTTGATGTTTGCGCGGTTTTCCTCATCGAGCACCTTGTGGATGTCGTTGAGCGTGGTGACAAGCAAACTTATGGCGCCTTTGATTCCTCCTGTGGGCCGGGTGGCCGGTCCAGTGGCCGCGGTCGTGGCCGGTGTTTTGCCCGGGGCGATGGCGGCGTTGAGGTTCTCGGCCAGTTTCGACAGTTCCATGAAGGCGTTTTTCATCTCGTCGGGGAACATCCCGCTGCCCTTGAGTTTACCCTGGATGGGTTTGGACCAGTCATCCGGCAGGTACTCAAGCACCTTGCCGGTTTGAGGGTCTTTGCGTGTGGGGCCTTCCGGTCGCAGCTCGAGATATGCCCCGCCAACGAACCCCCGGGTGAAAATATAAGCCGCAACGTTGCCCGGAATCTGCACCTCCGGCTTTATCCGCACGGTAAAGGTCACGCCTTTTGTGGGATCATCGCCGGTGAAACTGATATCGGTTATCCTCCCCACTCGCATGCCTGCCATGTGGACGGGGTCGCCCTCATGTGCGCCGGCCGTGGCGGGAAAGTGAATCTTCAGTTCCTGGCCGGACTGGAACATCTGCGGAAGTCCCGCAAATAAAACAATCATTCCGCTCAGCATCGCAAGGGCGACCAGCACGGTTATACCAACGGCAACGTTTTTGGCGCGTTCGTTCATTTTCCTGTTTCTCCCATGCGTTGTGGCTCTTTTGTGAAATTTAATTCCGAAAGGTGTCCGGTTTCAAGTTCGGCAAGTTCTTTTTCCCCCGCCCGCCCCTCGACAAACCGCAGCACCACATCATCGTTTATCCGCTCCAGTCCCTCAGGAGTGGTGTCGGTGATGAACTTGCCCTCGTGCAGCATGAGCAGGCGGTCGCCGACTTTTTTTGCCGATTTCATGTCATGAGTGACCACCACGGACGTGGTTCCCAGCGTCTTCTGCAGCCGAACTATCAGTTCGTTTATCAGGTCCGCACGTATGGGGTCCAGGCCGGTAGTGGGCTCGTCGTAGAGTATCAGTTCCGGGTCCAGAGCTATCGCGCGCGCCAGGGCGACGCGCTTTTTCTGCCCGCCGGAGAGCTCCTCGGGAAACTTATTCTGGCAACCGTCCAGGCCTACCAGGCGAAGCACATCGTCGCAGCGGCGGTGTCGCAGTTCATCCGTGCCGAAACGGTGCTCCACCATCGGGAAGCAGATGTTTTCCTTTACCGTCATCGAGTCGAAAAGCGCCGAACTCTGAAACACGAAACCTATCCGCTTGCGAATGCCAACCAGTTTTCGATCGGACATGGCGGATATCTCTTTATCGCGGAAAAATACGCTGCCTTTGTCCGGCCGAAGCAGACCCACTATGTGCTTCAACAGCACACTCTTGCCGCAGCCGGAAGGGCCGATTACCACCGTAGTCTTTCCCTCGGCCACGGCCAGGTTCACGCCCTCGAGCACAACCTGCCCGCCGAAGGATTTGCTGACATCCGCCATGCGAACTATCGCGTTGTCGTGATTATCGGGCATGTTATTTGTCGTTTTTCTGCGGTTGGTTACCGGCGGGCGTTAGCATCATGGCAATTTCGTCGCAGTGGTCTGCCTTGGGACAATTAATACATTCTCGCCAGACCTTTTCCGGCAGTGAATCGCGCCGGATGACCTTGAAGCCCATTTTCTCGAAAAAGCCGCGTTCATAAGTCAGGGCGAATATACGATTAATGCCCAGCCGGCGCACATCTTTTATAGCCGCCTTAACCAGCGCCGCGCCAATGCCCATGCCTTGGTGTTCCGGCGACACAGCCAGTGATTTTATCTCAGCCAGGTCGGACCAGAACACATCCGCCGCCACGCAGCCGACGACCTTGCCGTCGGCCTTGGCCACCTGGAACTCGCGCAACGACGCGTAAATGCTCTCCATGCTGCGGTGGAGCATCCGGCCGCGCTCGGCGTAGTAATTTATCAGTTTACATATCGCGCCTGCATCCTGCACGCGCGCCGCTCTTACCTTCATAACTTTATTTTATAACCTTATCGGGCAATTCGATACGTCAAAATTGACCGATGTCCCATCTGGGCGCGATGGGAAAACAAATTAGTAATGATGAACACAGATGAACGCAGGTTATTTTTAATTACCAAAAATTAAATCCTAAATCCCGAACTTACTGTTGCGGCGGTGATTATCCGTTTTTTAAATTCGCGTCATTCGTTGCATGTTTTTATTGAATGAAGGATTTGTTCGGTGGAAGCGGTGTCTGCGGCCGGGAGTGTCAGGATAGGGCGAGGGGTGTACAAGTCGGCTGCGGCGGAGCATAATTTCTCGCGGACAACAAGTAAAACAGGACAGTCAGCGCTTTCGATAAGTTCATCAACGGTGTTGCGCCAGCCGCGGCCGGATAATTCCAGCGGCCCGAACTCATCCACGATGATTAGTTCCGCCCCGCGGCCGAGGGCGTTATTCAAGGCAGCACGCCCCAGATGCACGCCCTCATTGCAGAAAGCAAAGCGCCCTGCGTCGGCGGGCTTGCCCGCGCGAAACAGAGGCGCCCGCCGGCCAGTAGCGATATCCACTACGTCGAAGCCGACTAGGCGATGGTCTTCATAAAGTGACGGAGCCAGTATGCCCACGATATTGCATCCCTCGGCCCGCAGGCACTTAACCATTTCGCCCGCGGCGTTGGTTTTGCCGGAGTGCTTCGGGCCGGTCCACAGGATGATTTGGCGGGGGGGCACTTTCCGGCTGCCTCAGATTAACCAGAAAAGCCGAACGATGGCGAAGACCCACGCCGCGGCCCCCACCGCTGACAGTATTCTCCATGTAGGGACTGCCGTTTTATGCCGGCCACGGCGCCGGAGCACGCC
This sequence comes from uncultured Planctomycetaceae bacterium, assembly GCA_964472875.1. GTDB lineage: Bacteria > Planctomycetota > Phycisphaerae > SM23-33 > SM23-33 > CAYYMD01. The sequence continues at coordinate 9,853 of CAYYMD010000055.1, read as the reverse complement.
GGTGAGCCGGTCGGCCAAAGGCGCCACGACTGCACTGCATGCGGCTGCGATTGTGCCGGTGATGCCGATGTAGTCCAGTATCTTGGGCCAGCCGGGCCCGACCCAGTGCGGATTGCGGAACACAAATGAACTCAGCACGGCAAACAGTGTGAAGCCGAGGTACGTCGCGGCCGGAGCGATGAGCATGATGTGTCTTCCGCGGGCGAGTGTCCATGCCGCCTCGAAGCCCACGCCCAGCATAAAAATGGCCAGCAGATGGCAGGCGAAGAACGGTTGGTTGAGGAATTTGTATAGCATGGCCAGTGCCGCCACGGCCACGGCCGAGCCAGCCACCGGAACATACCGCTTGGCCATTACGAGCACGCCCATCGCCACCGCGGCCAGAATGATGGCCGGCGTGCGGTGCATGTTGACTGCGTACATCCAGCCGCCCAGCACTGCCTCCGCCAGCCCCCATACGCCGCTGAAGAACAGCACAGCAATGATATGTTGCTTTTTCATGTCAGAACCTTTCGTTTTCGCCTGCGGCCGAGAAATAGGCCTGCACTGCCGGCCAGCATTATACTAAGCGACGCCGGTTCGGGCACGACCATGTCGGCTGAGCTTGTCGTGAGTAACTGGTAATAGTCCCAGCCGGTGCTGAGCTTGGTATACTGCTCGAGAATTCCGGTGACGGATTCGAAGTGCTGTCCCGTTCCGACGAGGGTATGGTAATCTTCTTCGCTGTCACGGTCTTCGTTGAGATAATCGGAGGCCCAGCATTTCAAATCACCATTTGCCAGGACGTAGTTATCGCGAGCTTTGCCCAGGCCCATCTGTCCAACGGTTACGTCCTCTACACGTATCAGCATCGACTCGTACTTTTCCGCATCCCGGCTGGTGACGAACCAACTGTCATGCGTATCGCCGTATTCGTCCTCGTAATAATACTTCCGCGGGGCAGCAATTTCATCGACCGTTACGACTATGGGGTCCGGCAGAATATTATTTTCGCTTTCAATGTTGTAGCCGGGAGAAGTGCCATCGGTCATTCCATACTGCAAAAAAGTCGTGCCGCGAAATTCCTCGACCTCCACGTTTGTCAGGGACACCCAGTCGCTTATCGAAACGGAGTTATAGAGCGTCTGTGTATCCGTCCAGTCCTTGACCTGTATGCCGCCCCAGCCATCGGCATGGGCCGGGTCGTATAGAACGAGTCTGGGCTTCCAGCCGCCGATTTTGTGAACGACAATGCCGCCGGAACAATCCACAAGCCCGCCGGTGTGACGGAGGTCGTAGATGCTCTCGGCCGCTGTGCTGTCAGGGACCGCCGCGGCGCTGACCAGCAGTGTTGCAAACATAACAGGAAGTCTACCGGTAATGAGCGTGGCGTGTTTCTTCATGAGCTTTCTCCTTTTTTACGCGGTTTTACATAAATTATCACTTTACCCTCCGCCGTCGTTCGCCGGCGGATATGGGAACCAGTCTGGGTCATCTCTGGGTGGACATTTCATACGCGGCGGCCAATGTTCCTTCCAAACAGTCTCCACCCACCACACACTGTAGTCGCAGTGCATAATAAAGCCGCCTTTATCGCTGTTGCCCTGCGCGTGGCGGACGGCGAAATCCTTGGGGTAACTGCCGCAATGTTCGCCTGCGCTTCGGTTTCGCCCGTTGCCGCCATAGCCGCGGTACGGGTCGAGCAACTGGTCGAACAGCAGTATCGTTCGGGCGGGGTAGACGATGCGGTTAATGTTTAGAAAAGGTGGCATATCCGGCGATCCACCATGCAGCGGTGAATAGCAGTTCGCATCCAGTTCCAGGCAGGAATTCATTGCGTATGAGAAGTATCCAGTTTGTCTGGGATAATATCCGTAACCGACGCTGCTCAGTTCGGCCGTGGGACACTGAAAAATCGTATCCGTGCCTGGACGGTGGTACTGCGGATGCTCCCGCCAGGGCTTCTCGCCAATAAGCGGCGGCAGGACGTCAACCCAGCCGAAGTTGTCTGCTTCGCTGCTGCCGCGGTCCGGGCCGTCGATATGCGGATAAAAACCGTTGTTGGATGAGGCATACATGGCAAAGGCGTTTCCCCATTGGCGCAGCCGGGACTTACATTTGGTAAGTTTCGCAAAACACCTCACCGACTCAAGAGAGGGCAGAAGAATGCACACCAGAAGTGCAATTATACCGATGCTCACCACAAGCTCGAGAAGTGTGAAGCCGCATCGCGGCCTGTCAACATCGCGAGCAACGATTATCGACGACCGGCTGTACGAACGATCGCTCATACCACGTATAAACTACTCTCACCGGCCTAAATTCTTCAAGTTAAAACCGCTGAATTTTCCAATGTGCTATATGCGCATCACATATCACGGTTGTGGCACTCGGGGGGATATATTACAGTTCTTTGTAAGATACTTTTTTGCCCTCGGCCGTTTTCAGGGACACACCGCGAAGTCCGTACTGTCCGATGCCGGTTATAACATACGTTTGGCCGGGGGCGGTGTCGAACTCGATGGTCTTATTGTAATTGATGCGGCATGGTTTTCCGGCCAGTGAATGCACCACTATTTTAGTGGGTTTGCCGCCGGACCATTCGATGTCAACGCGGAATCCGCCTCGCGCAAGCAGGCCTCGCACGTGCCCCTTTGCCCAGGCCTTCGGAAGTGCGGGCAGTATGTCGACGGTGCGGTTTCCCGGCTCACCGCGATGGCTCTGCAACAGCATCTCCGCCACGCCGGCCGTGCCACCGAAGTTGCCGTCTATCTGGAAGGGCGGATGCATGTCGAAGAGATTGGAGACAGTGCTCCTGGCCAGCAGTTGGTGCAGGTGGTGATACGCCGCGTCGCCGTCCAGTAGTCGGGCGAAGAAACTAATAGTCCATGCCCGGCTCCAGCCGGTGCGGGCGCCCCCGTGTTTAAGACGGCGTTCGATTGTCTTGCGGGCGGCGGCGAACAACTTCAAGGTATTCGGCGTTATCCAGTCTCCGGGGTGCAGGCCTAACAGATGCGAGATGTGACGATGCCCCGGCGAGGCCTCTTTATACGGCTTGATCCATTCCTGTATAGTGCCGTTTTCCTCGATTTGCAGGGGTGGCAGGCGGTTCATGACTTCTTTGAGTTTCTTGCGGAAATCGACGTCGCGTTCGAGAATTTCAGCGGCCGCAATTGTCCTCTCGAATAGTGCGTGAATAATTTCGATATCCATTGTTGGGGCGTAAGTGAGCCGATGCCTCTTGCCGGTTTCCTGGTCAATAAATGTATTCTCCGGCGAATATGACGGGGCGGTTACCAGATATCCGTCGGGGCCCTCGACCAGAAAGTCCAGCACAAACTGTGCGGATTCTTTCATAATGGGGTATATCCGCTGCTCAAGGACTTCTCTGTCGCATGTAAATTCGTAGTGTCGCCACAGCGGCAGGGTCATCCACGGCCCGCCCATGGGAAACATTCCCCACTTGATGGCGTCGTGCACGCATGTTTTGCCGAATACGTCTGTAACGTGGTGCATGGTCCAGCCGTCGGCGCCGTACATTTTCCGCGCGGTTTTCCGGCCGGGAACACGCAGGCGGTCTACGAAATCTATCAGCGATTGGTTGGTCTCGGTGAGGTTGCAGACAGTCGCCGGCCAGTAGTTCATCTGCAGGTTGATGTTGGTGTGATAGTCGGCGCCCCACGGCGCGTTCATGTGATGGTTCCATATGCCCTGCAGGTTGCCGGGCAACCGGCCCGGACGCCGTGAGCAGCCCATCAGCAGATATCGCCCGAACTGGAAGTACAGTTTCACCAGGTGCGGGTCGTGGCCGCCGCGTTTCAATTTCTGCAACTGCTGGTCGGTGGGCAGTTCGGGGTTCGGCGATTCGCCCAGTTCCAGGTCCACGCGATTGAACATATCGGAATGTTCCTGCACGTGGGTCTTCCAAAGAGTGGCATAGTCCTTTTCTGATGCTTTGTTCAATATCCTTTCGCAGATGCTGGCTGGTTCGCGACTGCGGTCAAAATCCATAGTCTTCAGGTCATAATCCGTTGCGGCCGTCAGCATAATCGTAACTGTATTGGCCGACTCTATATGGGCACCGTTCTTTTTTGAGGCGGCGGTTCCGCCGTCAGCGATTACCTTCGCCATCGCCGCGAACTTCATGTGCTTGCCGCCGGGGCCGTGGGCGCCACTGGGACGGTCCACAACCTGGCCGGTCAGCAGAATGCTATCGTTTGCGAGAGTTTTTACGGAGGCGTTGCCCCGGGCCAGTGAAATCCTGCCACTGACCTTTTTGTCCTGGTCTGCGCTGATGCGCAGCACAAGAACGTCGTCAACGGCTGAGATGTATGCTTCATGCGTGAATTTTACATCACCAATATTATAAGTTGCGCGGCATACGCCGTTTTCCAGATCGAGTTCCCGTCGATAGTTGGTGACTTTACCCGTGTGCTCAATATCCATAGTCAGATCGCCGAGCGTCTGATATGAGCGGACTTTAGGTGGATTGCCCAGCAGATATTTATTGGCCAGTTGGTTCGCCTTTCCGTTATCGCCCTCAAACAGTAGGCGGCGTATTTCCGGCAGGTGTTTCAGTGCGTCCTTGGGATTACAGTCCAGCGGCTGGCCGGACCACAGACTTTCCTCGTTGAGCTGAATCCTTTCCCGCTTTGGCCCGCCGAACACCATCCCGCCGAGCCGTCCGTTGCCTATCGGCAGGGCCTCAAGCCACTTACCGGCGGGCTTGTCGTACCATAGCCGCATGGAGGATGTGTTCGGCGCATCCTTTTTATGCGCAGCGGCCGTCTCTGAATTTTTCTTAGGCGATGAAGTATCGTGTGAATTCGCTGTCAGGGAATGACTAATGGCCAAGAGTATGAGACAGGTCAGGATAACTCTGATGTTTTTCATGGTCACTTTATCTTCCTTTCCGGATTTAGAGGGTAACCGGCGGCTAAGCACCACCTACGCTTTAGGATGGAAAACAACTATTTTACGAAATTTTTAACATCTACCGGAATTCTATCATGACATGTTGCCTCGGCAAGCAATTCTTTGCGCCGCACCGGTTATTTCCCGCACATTTGCTGCTGGGGGCTTGACTGGTTGGTATGATGATGTATGCTATATATTTCGGCCACCGGCCGTAACTTTCCCCGATAGCTCAATTGGTAGAGCGAGCGGCTGTTAACCGCTAGGTTGTTGGTTCGAGTCCAACTCGGGGAGTTGTTGTAAACGACGCCGAATTCGCGACTTGCGAATACCGTCCTGCGGGGCGGAGCGGCCGTAACCTCCCAAAAAAAGAGTAATTTACTCTTTTTGCAGAACGAAAGGATACGGCCATGACAGCAAGAGCGACTTCCACACGCCGAAAAAAAATCTCCCCCAAATCCCCTCGCATCCCGAAACTGCGCCATCACAAGGCCAGCGGTCGGGCGTATGCCGTGCTCAACGGAAGGGCAGTATATTTCGGCCCGCACGGCTCCCCCGAAGCAGACGAAAATTATCGCAAGACGATAAGCCAGTGGCTTGCAGCCGGACAACAGATTACGGATGATTCCGGCCTTATAACCGTAAAGGAAATCGTCGCGCGATACTGGCGGTTCGCACGGCGGTACTACGTCCGGCCCGACGGCAGGCCCACAAGCGAGACCGGCAACATCCGCCAGGCCCTTCGGCCTCTGAAGGAACTGTACGGCCAAAGCGAGGCCGCAGAATTCGGGCCGCTGGCGCTGCGGACCGTCCGGCAGAGGATGATAGACATGGGCTGGTGCCGTACGAACATCAACCGCATGGTGGACCGCATTAAGCGCCTCTTCCGCTGGGCGACACAAAATGAACTCCTGCCGGGCAGCGTGTACGAGTCCCTTCGGACGGTGGCCGGCCTGAGACGCGGCCGCAGCGACGCCGCCGAGTCAAAGCCGGTCCGGCCCGTGCCCATCGAACACGTCGAGGCGGTCAAGCCGTATGTCAGCCGGCAGGTGTGGGCGATGATTCGCCTGCAGCTGCTGACCGCCGCGCGGAGCGGTGAGATTGTTATCCTCCGGCCATGCGATGTGGACACGAGCGGCAGGATATGGGTCTACCGTCCCGCCCACCACAAGACTGCCCACCACGGCCACGAGCGGTGCATTTACATCGGCCCGCGCGCCCAGAAGGTTCTGGCCCCGTTCATTCTGCGCAATCCGAAGAGTTATTGCTTTTCACCGGCCGAGGCGCGGGCGGAATATCTCAACAAAATCCGCCTGGCCCGAAAGACGCCGCCGCAACAGGGCAACGCGCCCGGCACTAATCGAAAGGCAAAGCCCAGGAAAAAGCCCGGCGAGCACTACTCGACGAGCAGTTATGGCCATGCGATTCGCGAGGCGATTAAAAAGGCCTTCCGTCCTAAAGGCATGTCGAATGAGCGATTCAGGAAGTGGAAGGCCCCGCAACACTGGCATCCGCACCAGCTGCGACACAACGCCGCGACGGAACTGCGAAAGGAATTCGGCCTCGAGACCGCCCGCATCATCCTCGGCCACCGCAGCCCTGCCATTACCGAGGTCTATGCCGAGACGAACGAAAAACACGCCCTCGAAGCGATGATGAAGGTCGGATAATAATTCAACTAACAATATGCCGTTCTGGTTTCGGCCGAGATGCGCGAAGAGGTCCAGTTCGCCACGCCCGGCGGCAACGGCGACGGTGCCCCTGAGCCCGATCCCACAACGGCCCTGCTCCAGCAATTGTTGACAAAAGTCGACCGTCTTGAACGCCAGGCCGACATGCGAGACCGACCACCGCTACGAATTGCGAAGTTACGTAATGTTTGGATACTTAGAAATCTAGTCGTCGATGGCTCCAACCAATTCGGAGGGCGGGCCATTGTCTTGGCTGTAGCTATGTCCTCTCCGCCAAGTTTACATAAGCTAGGTAACGGCATTGCATAAGGGGTCTAGTCTTCAGGCCAACAGGCCTTTGTCTTGCACTCACGGGAGCTTGCATGTGGAAGACTGATAACTATCTTGATCAGATGGTGAAGAGAGCGTAGCATACAGGTGTCTATCTTAATTTGGGTGCAGTACTCTTGTTGGTTGAACTCCATGAGAGTACCCCGTCGGAGACAGAATAAAATGGACAATAGCCTAAGATTCTCGGAAGAACAGTGGGACAGGCTGCGAAAGCACTATCTGGCGCTGTCTGAACTCGTTTTGCGACAGATGTCTGATAGCGGAGCTGTGTTAGTACGCAACGCTGAAGGCGAAGCGTACGAAGATCCTGTTTGTACGCATCATCTCGTGGAATGGACAGTAAGCTGCCAAATGGACCCCTTGGCCGGTATACGTTATAGGGCTCTTTCTTGGTTAGCAGAAAACAATGCTCTCCCCAAAGACCCGTTTGCACTCGATTCATTCCTCGTCGCAGGCGTTGAGGATCAAGCACTCGGAAATATCGCGGAGCAGATAGCTCAAGGCCAGCTGAAGAGTGGTCTGATCTCTTTTTATACAGCGTACCTCCATGGTGGCGATCATTTCTCGACTCTATGGGGCGTCAAGATACTTATGCACTTCGGAGATCGATATCAAGAGGCTATTGTTCGAGCGCTTGCGAAATGCGTGGAGGACAAAGACGAATTCTTCATAATGCCATCGCATGCGGGATTTCTGCTGTTGCTGCTTGACAGAGTACATGATCGCTTTGGCCATTTCGAAAATGACTTGGCACCTATCTCGCGTCGCATCCTTGAGAGTCAAGACGCGACCACCGGCCTGTGGTCGGATGACCCATTTGCCTCTGCGTTCGTCGCGTATGATCTTGCTGCTCTGAAGTGCCCACATAAAGAGCAATTGGTGGCTGCTAGACAAGCCATATCTGGGCTGTTCTCCCTGGACACGCCACCTGACAGCTTACCTGATCCCATCAGAAGTTATAGGGATACGGCAGCGGATGGGGCATTTATAGAAATGCTCCTGCGATCGTTTATTGCCTCCAATATGCTCCTACATGTATTCGAAATGTCTGATCCTAGCGAAGATCTTGGACACCGTCTCGTCGGGATTGCCCCTTCACTTTTTAATGCTGTTGATCATCTCATAGATAGGACAAAGAAACTTGAGGTTGAACTTAGTAAAGTCCGACGGATCCCCGAAGCTTATCGTGAAGAAATCAAGGCGTTTCTCGAAGATTCCCCATATGAGTGCAACGTGCTGGTGATGATAACCTTTGGCTTCAAAGATCAAGATATGGGAGACCGATATGTTCAGCTAATGCAAATTATCAGGGATGTCTTAGCATCCCGGGGACTGACCGCCTTCATTGTTACTGATAAGGAATGGGACGAGACACTGTGGGGGAATCTTCAAGTGTACTTGTCAGCTTGCTGCGCGGGTATCGCGGTATTTGACAACTTCCTCCCAGAGAGGGTACACAACCCCAACGTAGCCATGGAAGCTGGATATCTGATGGCCATGGGAAAGCCTGTGGCAATTCTTAAGGACAAGAGCTTGCCCAGATTACCAACCGATTGGGCGGGTCACTTGTACTTGGAGTTTCCTCAGCACAAGCTTGACGCGATTCGTAGGCCTCTATCCAAATGGCTCATTGACAAGAAACTTGGTTCGGAGCAATAGCCATGGCTCCCAAGTCAAGAGAAAGCCAGCCACGTATACCGATAGATTACAGCAAGGTAAACCTTCAGGAATTCCTTGAAGTACCCGCACAGCAACAAATACTCCATCGGGCAATCCACCCCAAATCAAGTGGACAGTTAGTCGGTGTGTTCGACGTCATAGCGGCAAGCGGTCTGGGAGACACTCTGGCGAGAAAGGCTGTATTTGATTACTTGAGCCACTGTGCCATGGAGTATTTTCATGAATGCGAAGAAAACGGCTCACGAATTATACCCCTGAGAGAGAATATAGTTGTATTCCTCGGCAAAAAGGAGAACTTAGCGCAGCTGCGGAGATTTCACGATCTGTCAAGATTTCTGAGATTCTTGCCTTTCAGCAAAAGGAACAGCAATGCGTGCTCTGGGCTAAGACTTCTGGTAGACGACGTACCGGTCGATCTGGATGCAGCTCATGTCGACGAGTGGATATTGGGCCTGATTGATACACAAAACGAAATGCGCGATTATCGCTGCGTAGTGTCAGATAAAGCGATGAAATGGATCCAGGCAACTGCTCTGCTGGAGCGGCATAACACCTTCAAGGTTCCAAGTCTCGTGGCGAGCACAAGAGGAAAGCGATGGTACAAAGTGGAATTTGTGAACCAAGATATTGTTGCTCCTGAGCGCATTCCGATCACGTTTGATTACCTTAAGTGGTGGCGGAAACAATTTGCGGAAATTGAGCAGCTATCTGACAAGGCGACACGAGGATATGCCCTTGAATGGTTCCTCCTTGCTTTGGCGTATGTACAGGGAGCGGATGAATGTTATCCACCCAGCCGCAGCGAAACGCTATCACAATATGACGGCTTCATCGAACTGAGATATGAGACGTTTATCATAGAAGCAAAATGGCTGAGCAGACCCGTTGGTAGACCTGACCTACGGCAGCTCATGGATGCAGTCAATGGTCCAGGAAAGCAACTGATAGGGTTAGCGGTGAGCATATCCGGGTTCAACTCCAATATTGCAAAAGTGCTCAAAATAGATTGGAGGAATACTCCAATCATATCAGTGTCTGGGAATGAGTTACGGGACGTGCTAGCGGGGACAGAGACACTCCCAGCGATGATCCGTCGCAAATCGCGAGATTTGCGACATGGTAGCCCTCACAGCCACGAATAAGTGAGGTCTCTACGAATGGCGGACACTGAAAGCGTGGATTCATGCCGCCTCTGTTACTGAAGATTCATAAAGTTCCTCATACACCGCCGGACTGACGTAGCCCAGTGACGCATGACG
>CAYYMD010000054.1:0-18706 GCA_964472875.1 uncultured Planctomycetaceae bacterium | reverse complement strand
TACAATTTAAATAGTTATGTTAATGCAGTCTCAAGTTAATGGGACAGTACTGTTTTAGTATCATAAACCTGTTATTGACACTTGGGGGCGGGGGCCTATAATCGCGGGTGGCCGTGCTTGCTTATAGCATGCCTGTATATACATAATATAATCACTTGCGTTATGACGCTTTTGATGCAATGATTATCGCGAAATGTCGATAAGTGTTTTTTATAATATAAATATGCTGGGAGACACCAAGTGAGCAAAATGAGACTGGCTCTGGTTATGATGGTATGTGCATTTGTGGTTATGCCGGCGGGATCCGTTTTCTCGCAGGAAACGGCGACCGCCCCGGCCGCCGGCAAAAACGCCCAGGAGTTATGGGACGATTTCGTCCACTTCGTGAAGGTGGCCCAGCCGGACGTGGCAAGCTCCTACGCAACGCAATTGCTCGAATCCGGCGCAAGCGACAAGGTCATTTATGAACTTTCGCAGCAGACAGAGGGCCTTGAGGGCCTTTTGCGCCGGGCCGAAGGCATGGAGGGCATGAAAGAGGTTGTCGCCCGCCTTCGCAAGACCATCGAGGGCGGCTATGAAGCAAAACGGGCCGACCCCGAAGAAATCACCGAATCCATCAAACTGCTGACCGGCACGATACGTTCGTTCGAAAGGGGCGCAAAGCGTCTTAAGGTCAGCGGCGAATACGCGCTGCCGCAGTTGATACAGAAGCTTATCGACCCCACGACTGCGCCGCTGCTGAAAGAACGGATTATTATTGTTCTTCCACGGCTCGGCAAGGAGGCCGTGCGCGGACTTTCGGCCGCACTGCAGACCGAAAACGACGAACTCCAGCGGATAATCGTGGATACTCTTGGCGAAATCGGCTATCCCCACGCGGCGCCGCGGCTGAAGGAGCTGGCCACGCGTAAGGGTGTTATCCAGTCCAATCAGAAGGCGGCGATTTCGGCGCTTGTCGCCTGCGTGGGCAAGGTCGTGGCCAAGAAGAGCACATCAGAACTCTTCTACGATTCGGCATTGAAGTATTACTATAACGCCGAATCGCTCATGCCGGATGAGAGATATCCCACGGCCAACGTCTGGTATTGGAAAGAGAACCTCGGCCTGGTATACAAGAAGGTGCCGCGTGAGATATTCGACGAAATTTACGCCATGAGGATGTCTCGCCTGGCGCTGAAGCACGACCCGGACCTGCATCACGCGGTATCGCTGTGGATTGCTGCGAACCTCAGGAAAGAGGCAGATTTGCCCGAAGGCAAGGAAGACCCCACCAAGCCCGAAGATATGCCCGGAGCGGATTATTTTGCTCTGGCCGGTGGAGTCCGCTACCAGCAGGCGGTGCTCAAGCGCGCCATGAAAGACGACCAGATACCCGTCGCCATCGGCGCCATACAGGCACTGGCCCAGACAACCGGCGCTGAAAATATGGTAAAGCCAATGGTCGGCGGCGGCCAGCCACTGGTCAGCGCACTGACCTACGCCAACCGCAAGGTGCGTTACCTGGCGGCGCAGTCTCTGGCGGAGGCCCTGCCGGGCGAAAAGTTCACCAATTCTCATGTGGTGATTATGGTGCTCATAGAGGCCATAAGGCAGACGGGGCAGAAAAAGGCGCTGGTCGTGGCCGAAGACCCCAACATACTCAATAAGTACAAGGATAACCTCCGTGGCTTGAAATACGAGGTTCTCGAGGCCAGGACACCCGACGGCGCCGTAAAGGCCATAAGCCGCTCCCAAGGCGTGGATGCGGTGCTGATTGCGGCAGAGCCCTCACCTATAAAGACTGTCAATGCCATTCGTTCCGAGCCCGGTTTTTCGACTATTCCGATTGTAGTGGCCGCAGAGGAAAGCATGCGCCTGAAAGAATTGTCACAGTCGGACAAGTCTATGGCGCTCGTCCGGCCGGAACCGCCTGTTGGAGTCATGGAAGAAGGCATCAACAAGGCCAAGAAACTTGCTGCCGGCGTGGTGTTCTCCGAGGAAAAGCAGGTCGAATGGGCCGTAAAGGCCGCAAAGGCGATACGACTGCTGGGATTGACCGGCAACCGGGTATATGACATTACGAGGGCGACCGAAGCGCTGAATAAGGCGCTTAAGCACAAGGATTCGTCCCTGAACGTCGCCGCCGCACAAGCGCTGGCGGCCATCCAGACGGCCGAAGCCCAGCAGGCAATAGTGTCTCTGGCCGTCGGCGACCGCGCCTCAGATGAGGTGAGAATATCTGCGTTCGAGGCGTTGAGCGAGTCGCTGAGGCGGTTCGGCAACCATCTTACCGACGAGCAGCGGACGACGATTCTGGATGTAGTCAAAGGCGACGGGGCCAAGCCGCTTAGAAACGCCGCGGCACAGGCACTTGGAGCTATGAACCTGTCCAGTGAAAAGATAGAGTCCCTGATTCTCGAGGCGAAAGAAGCCGACTGAGCAGGAAGCGTTAATTCAGATACACGGGCCGGCGCATCATAAGCGCCGGCCTTTTTTTTGCGATATTTTCATAGATTTTTGTCTGAGGCGGTATCGTATCTTAAGTTACACGGGGTCGGGAACTTTCATTAAGGAGGAACTCCCCTGGTGTTGAGATATCTGAAGAACGTAAAATTAATGCCGGACGCCAGCCAGCTGGTGCGGGGCGTGTTGGTCTTTATGGCGGGAATCGCGGTAGCGGCGTGCGCCATGGCCCTTGCGGGAACTCACGTTGCCAGTGCGGTGCTCGGCGGAGTCATTGTTATTACCGGAATAATGCTCACGTTCAACGTGCGGCGCGCGGTGGGCGACCTGTACGACCAGTCGGAACAGACCAGTCGTGCGGCCGCCGAAGCGGAGCAGCATTACATACGCGTCCTTCGCCGTATTATCAAGTTCGTCGAGACACGCGACGGATACACCAGGGGCCGTAGCCAGCGAATCGGCGACCTGGCCGAGAAAATCGCACTCCAGATGAACCTGCCGAAGGATAAGTGCCGCCTGATGAATCTTGCCGGGCAACTGCACGATATCGGCATGCTGGCGGTTCCAGAAAGCGTCCTAAACCGCAAAGCGCAGCTTACCACCGGCGAGTTCAGAATGATAGAGAGGCACGCCGACGTATCGCACGAGTTGCTCAAGCCGCTGAGTTCGCTTCAGGAGATTCTCCCGGCCATACGGCATCATCACGAGCGAATGAACGGGACCGGTTATCCCGCCGCCCTGGAGGGGCAGGACATTCCCGTGGAGGCCCGCGTGCTGGCCGTGGCCGACGCGTACGACGCCATGACGCACGACCGGCCGCACCGTCCGGCCATGAGTCCTTATGTGGTGGTCAAGGAACTGCGGCGGTGCTCACCCGCCGGCTACGACATGGAATGCGTCGAAGCCCTGGCGGCCGTGGTGAATATGCCCCAGTTGGAAAAGGTGGCCTGCCCGGCCTGAAGAGTACGGGCCCAGGCCGCGCCTTCGCTTGACCCTAAACCGGCTACAATACGCAAATGGGGTTAATTGGATGAATCGGACCGGCTGTTGTTGCTCTCGATGATGTTGAGGTAGATTTCCTTGCGGTGGACCGGAACATCAGTGGGGGCGTTTATCCCCAGCCGCACCTTTTCCCCGCGCACCTCGAGAATGGTGACTTCTATGTTGTCGCCGATCATAATCGATTCATTTTGTCGTCTTGCAAGAACGAGCATCCTCGCTTCCTTTCGATAATGGCCTCGGCTGTAATTCCCTGCCTTGACCTCCTTGGGGTTAACTTGTCCGGGTTATATATCGGAATGATAAAGGATGGATATAAATAAGTTTCCGTCAGTTTCCTTCGGGCGGACAGTTAGGCAGGCATTACATAAGGCACTTGCCTTTTGCTTCGACAGTGTATACGGTCTTGGCGTGAATTGTATGCAAGCGGAAATACGGCCGCCCGTCGAGGTGATTAGCTGGTGCGGTGGGGCGGATGATGGATTCCTGCGCCTGCTGGACCAGACGCGCCTGCCGGGCGAGACCGCCTACGTGGACTGCCGCGACGTGCCGACGCTGACGGATTCGATTCGGCGGCTGGTGGTGCGCGGGGCCCCGGCAATCGGCGTGGCCGCCGGATACGGCATGGTACTGGCGGCGCAGAAAATTTCGCCCCGGGATGACACGCTTGCAGCCCTTCAGGAAATGGGGGAGGAGATTTCCTCCGCCCGCCCGACGGCCGTTAACCTCTCCTGGGCCGTCAATCGTGTTCTGAAGGCCGCCAAAGACGCCGGCGGCGACATCGACGATATCCGCCGCGTGGCCCTTGCGGAGGCCAGAACTATCCGTGCCGAGGATGAGAAAATGTGCCTGGCCATCGGCCGCAACGCCGCCGAGTTGATATCCGGTTGCAGCGGCGTGCTGACACACTGCAACGCGGGCGCCCTGGCAACCGCCGGCATAGGCACGGCCACGGCCGGAATGTATGTGGCGCACGCTGCCGGGTGCATCTTCCGGGTCTATTGCGATGAAACGCGCCCCTTGCTGCAGGGGAGCCGCCTGACGGCGTGGGAACTGTCACAGGCCGGCATAGACACCGTGCTTATAACCGACAGCATGGCGGGACAGGTCATGTCGCAGGGCGGTGTGCAGATGGTCATCACCGGGGCCGACCGAATCGCCGCAAACGGAGACACCGCAAACAAGATAGGAACATACACGCTGGCCGTGCTGGCCCGGCACAATAATATTCCTTTCTACGTTGCGGCCCCGTATAGCACTTTCGATATGAGCATAGCCGACGGCGGGGGGATACCCATCGAGCAGCGGGCCGCCGAGGAAGTTACACACTGGGGCGGGCGACAGACGGCGCCCGACGGCGTCAAAACTTACTCACCCGCATTCGACGTAACCCCGGCCGAACTCATCACCGCAATCATAACCGACCGCGGAATAATAAAACCCGTTAACGCAGATAATATCAGCAAGATTATTTCTTAACGTTTATAAGCGATAAAAGACACATAGGCATGGTGGTCATCCCTGGCCACCGCGTTTATATTAACGCGCGGGTGTTTCGACCGCCACTCACTCGTGCACGGAGATGTCGGCCACCTTGGGGTCGGCAAGGTTGGCGTAATCGGCATATTTCATGCGAATGGCGTGCCGGTGGTCGCCGGACTGGAACACGATTTCTTCCTGCTGCGAGAGATGCTCGTCCACCACAGTGGGGATGTCATAAAGGTTGCCGAACGGCGGCTCGGCGCCCACTTCCACATCCGGGAACACCTCGGCCAGATCGTCCTCGTCGGCCAGTTTGACCTTCCTGACGCCGAGGGCGTCGCCGGCCTTCTTGGGGTCCACCTGGTAACTTGCAGGCAGCACGCACAGGGCGTAATCCTTCTTGGCCCTGACAAGGACCGCCTTTGCGACGGCGTGGCCGGTAACGTGTTCGCTGGCGGCGACCTCCTGGGCCGTATACGCGGGGTTGTGTTCGAAAACCTTAAATTCGACACCGTTCTGCTTCAGATAGTCCTGTACCTTCATGTCGCGCCCCTTTCATGTTACTGGCGTTAAAAATTTACGGATTTGTTACTGTCGTAACTTCCACAGAATTATATGCGTCACGATGTTTGCGGGCCAACATTTTGTCCGCAAACTACGAATCCCCGCCCGCAAAGTCCCCGCCCGGCCTGCGGATGTGCCGCGCCTTCCGGCCGTGCAGTGCGCAGCAACGTATGCAGCGTTTGCCCTTGCGCTTCAAATGATGTGGTTGGGGGTTACTCCTGCTTTTCCTGCGGTTCTTCGCCGGTCAGCAGTTTTTCGACCTCGCGCTTCAGCACATCCATGCGGAAAGGTTTGTTAAGGTAAACCTCAACGCCGAGTGCCTGTGCGTAGGTCTTGTGTCTCTGGCCGAGGTTGCCGGTGACCATGACGACCTGTGGGCGCTGTTCCATCTTGGTCAGCCGCTCCATCACCAGCAGACCGCTTCGCCGGGGGAGCATAAGGTCCAGAACGAGGATGTCCGGATTTTCGCTCTCTACCAGTTCGACAGCCGAGTTACCGTCGCGGGCGGTCAGTGTCTGTACGCCCAGTTCGGATACGGTCGTCTCCATCGCGGCCAGGATGTCCCTGTCGTCGTCAACAAGCAGTACTTTTTTGTCTTTTAAATCTTCAGTCATGATTGTTTCCTTTCTCCCCGTTTGCTCTTTTGCGGGAAATATCGAGAAACACCCGCCTAATCCAAAGAGTACGTCTGGCGTGTGTACATGTAATATATCATTTATTCGCCGGAAATCAAATCCATTCAATGTTATGCCTTTTTTTATTACCGAAACTGCGCCGCTCAAACATAATTGCCTATCCGCCCGCAATGCGTTTAAAATCCCATCCGGTTAAATTGAGCCCGGAAAGGAGCAACATGAAAAAGACTATCATAATTATATGCGCCTGCTGCATATTTTCGATACAGGCGCGGGCCGGCGACGAGCCCGCCTGCAAAGCCGCTCGTGCGAATGCGGCCGTCAAACTCACCGAACAGATTGCCGAAATGGGTTTTGGCGAAGGCAGAACAGTCGGCGATTTCCTGAGCCGGTCGCCGTCGCTGCGGCCGGTGCTTATAAGCGCTCTTATGCAATCGGCGAAGGTGACAAAATTATCCACGAGCACCGAGGCGGGTGTCGCAACGCGGCCGGCAACGGGCGTCAGCGACCGGTGCAGGGTTGAAATGCAGATTTCGCTGGAAAAGATTCGGATGCTTTTGTCGCTGATGTGCTCACTTTGCGGCGAAGATGATGATTTCACCCCGGCCGACTTCGCCGACCTTGAGGAGCATAACCGCAGGGATAGTTTCGCGTCGCTCGGGACCGCCGCCGCGCCGCATTGGCCCGGAGGGAATGTTTTCGTCGAAGTGCCGCCGGCCGGTCTCGATGATGAAAAAATCATTCCCCCGGATGAGAAAAAATACTGGTGGAAACATTGCCGCCCAGGCGGCAGGGAAGCGGCCGTAGAGGCCGCTCTTTCGCAGGCACAGAGACGGCTGGGCCGACGAGTCATGAATGCTTACATCACGCCCGATATGACGGTGGGGCAGTTCGTCGATTCATCCTCAACCGGCCAAATCGATCCCCGCGGATTTATTATCGCCGCCCGGCCGGTGGGCGTTTACTATCATCACGACGCGCCCGTGGTCGAGGTCAAAGTCTCCGTCGAACTGCGGAGCGTATATGCGGCCGTGCGCACGTGGGCCAGGGCCAATTCGCCGCAGAAGCAGGAAGTAATCGCCCGACTCGAGGATCTGATTATAAACTCCTCGGACGAGACAATAAGCCAGATAGGAGTCGGCATCCCCGGCAGTGAACAATTGGTCGATGTGAACGATCGCGCGCAGGCGAAAATTGCACTGGCCGAAGATGTGCCCGCCTGGCTGGGCAGTTCACTGAAGGCATCCGGCGCTAAGCCGCAGGATTTGCGGGTAGGGCGGATAGACGGCGCCGATGAGCAACTGCCGGCCATTATGAAACTTATCGAGCGGGTATGTCAGCTGTCCGTGACCGAAGGTGTGAACGTGGCGGAATTGGCCGCCAAAGATGACCGGATTCTGGAAGCGCTGGCCGTGGTTGCCCGGGATGCCGGCCCGACGCCAATTGTAAGGACAGTCAGTGCCGATACTCAGCCGGCGACGGCGACCGCGCCGGTGCGCATGGAGATGGAAATCGACCTGCTGGGACTGTGGCGGATGCTGATGCACTTTGCGCCGCAATTTATGAACCGTTAGGGGATATTGCGGTTTCACAGCGGCCGGCGCCTCACGCCGCGTATGCGCTATTCCTTCTTGTCGGCCAGTTCCGCGATATGTTTCAGCCGCTCGCGGATGGGCAGGTGCTGGGTGCACTTGTCCTCGCACTCGCCGCATTCGACGCATTCCTTGGCGTCGTTGATGTCGACATTCCAGTGCCACTTGAGCCGGTCGTAAATCGGTTTGTCATCGCCGTCGCTGAGGATCTTCATGTTATAGGAATCCATCATCGCGCGGACGTTGATGTTGACCGGGCAAGGCAGGCAGTATCCGCAGCAGGTGCAAAGCCCCTCGAACGAATCGAGGATGTGACTGCGTATGCGGTCTATCTGCTCGGTTGAGTACGGCTCGAAATCTTCAACGGCCGCAACCGCCTCGTCAACGTGCTTCTTGGTGGTGAAGCCCACCAGCGCCGCCGTTATGTTCGGGTTCGAGACGTTAAACCGAAGCGCCGCTTCTACAACCGACTCATCCGGCCTTGTCTTAATGAAATCGAATCTCTCGGCGTTATTGGGTATCAAACCGCCGCTCAGCGGGTTCATCGTCACCACGCCAATGTCCATTTTACCGGCCGCATCCACCGCCACCTGGCGGGCGGGAAAGTTAATCGCGCAGTAGCCCAGCGTGACGCCTTCGAAGATATTCTCGGCCAGCAGTTCCTTAAGTTCATCGCCAGGCAGGTGCGAAGACACCACCAGGTGCTCGATGAGCCCTTCTTCCTTGGCCTTGATGGCCTCTTTGACGGCCTCGCGGCGCCTTTTCCACTTCTCCAGTGTGACGATGCACCAGATGTGGTAAAAGTTGATCTTATCGACGTTCAGCCGCTTGAGAGACCGCTCAAGGTCGGACCTCAGGCCGTCGGCGGTTTCGGCCTCGCTCTTGGACGAGACGTAAAACCTGCCCGGCTCCATTTGCTTAATTGCCGTTCCGACGATGTCCTCACTACGGTCGTTGCAGTATATCGGGGCGGTGTCGAAATAATTTATGCCCTTGTTGTAGGCGTGCATAACGAGGTCGGCGTTGCCGTCTATGTCCTCGGGGTTGGCGAATCTCATGCCGCCGAACCCGATTACCGATATATCTTTTCCCGTCTGTCCGTACGGTTTATACCACATATTCACCTCTTGTTTCGTAGCTTAAAGTATTCCCCCTGAATGCCTTGCTGAGTCATGACATTATAGCGGATAAACCGGTGAATGTTAAATTTTGCCGCACGGCTGTATTATCGGGGCTGCGGTGTCCTTTGGAATGCGGCCTGCCGGGATAAGCCCCCGGATGGTTGTTATCACCGCCCGCAGTAGTCGATTAGTCCGGCCAGTTGGCTGCGCAGATCGCGGCGGTGAACTATCAGGTCCAGGAAGCCGTGCTCCAGGAGGAACTCGGCCGTCTGGAAGCCCTCGGGCAGTTCGGACTTTACTGTGTTGGCGATGACGCGTTTGCCGGTGAAGCCGATTAGCGCGCCGGGCTCGGCCACGGTCACATCTGCCAGCGTGGCGAAACTCGCAAGCACTCCGGCGGTGGTGGGGTCGACCAGCACGGATATGTACAGACCGCCGGCGTCGTCTAACTTCGCCAGGGCGGCCGAGGTCTTGCCCATCTGCATAAGCGACAGCACGCCCTCGTGCATCCTGGCCCCGCCGGAGGTGCACACGATAATCAGCGGCAGGCCGTTCTCGGTGGCGTGCTCTGCCAGCAGAGAGACCTTCTCGCCCAGAACCGAGCCCATGGAGCCCATGAGGAACTTGCCGTCCATCACGCCCAGGGCGACGCGGCGGCCCCTGATGTATCCGACGCCGGTTATTATGGCCTCGCTGTTGCCGGTCTTTTTCTGCTCCTTTTTGATACGTTCGGCATAACTCTGCCCGCGCCAGTGGAAGTTCAGCGGGTCGGCCGGGAGAATGTCCTCGAACATTTCCTCGAACGTGTCGGTGTCGGCCAGCTGCACGATGCGCTGCCGCGCGGATATGCGGAAGTGGTGGTCGCATTCCGGGCAGACGTTCAGGTTGTCCTCGACGTGCTTGCTGTAGAGCATGTCCCCGCAGCCGGGGCATCGCAGCCACAGGCCTTCGGGAACGTCGTGCTTCTTTCGCGGCGCCGGACCCTGGAAAACCGACGGGTCGAACGGCCGAACGGGTTCTTTCGGTGTCTCACTCATGTCTGTTTCCTGATTAGCGCAGATAGTTTCACCTCAACAGGGCGTCGTTGTCAAATTTTGTTTCTGGACCGATACACGCCAAACTTGTTTGCAGATGTAACACGTCGAATACGCAGAAAAAATATTTCCCGCCCGGAAATAGATCGTTCCATGAGTCGCGCCAAAAGGGATTTTAAGACGTCGCGGAAAATCATGGCCGAAGACTGGGACTGGGGCTTTGCAGCGGTAAAAAGTGACTTTATTGTGGCGTTGGACAGGGGCGGGGTTAGTTCTATAAATCCCCGGCCTTTATTTCGTAACTGGCCCATTCGAAGGCGTTGCCGACGTGTTCCCAGAGGTTTTCCGTGGGTTCACCGGCCAGGCGGCAGCGAAACAGCCCCAGCACCACCGGCCGCAGCACCAGTCCGTGCGGCCCGCTCTTGTGTTTTTTGATTATGTTTTTCACGGATTTGCATACTCGCTGCTGGGCCTCTTCGAGCAGTTCGCCGCCCGGCGGCCGCACGCTCGCTGGGGAGGTGGTCCACTGACGATAGACTTTCGGCTGGCGGTGCTTTATCTGGTCCAGTGTCAGGCCCTGCCACAGGCCGTAATCCAGTTCCATGAGGTTTTTACGCGTGCGGACCTTCGCCCGTATCGCTTCTGCCAGCAGTTTTGCGGTCTGCTGCTCGGCCTCGCCGGGACCGGCGTATATGGCGGATATGTGATGGTCGGTGAGTTGTGCGGCCATTTTCTGCACCCTTATCTTGCCTTGTTTGCTCAGTGGCGCACCGGCGGCCGACTCCACGCGCAAATCCTCCTCCCAGGTGGTCTGACCGGTCTGCATGATATAAATAGTGGGCATAGATGATATTTTCGCGGTTACTTTCGCCGGGCCGACCGGTTCAATTGTTCGAATGCCTCTGCGACGTCGTCGGCGCCAAAGATGGCATTTCCGGCCACGAACACATCGGCGCCGTGTTCGGCGCACAGGCGAGCGGTTTGCGGATTTATCCCGCCATCTACTTCCAGCCGCTGGTCGTCGCGCAGCATGTCACGTATTGCGGATATTCTCTCCGGCGAATTTTCGATGAATTCCTGCCCGCCGTATCCCGGTTCGACGGTCATAACCAGGACAATATCCACCAGTTCCACGCAATCCCGCAACGACTCGACCGGCGTGGCGGGTCGCAGCGACACACCCACCCCCAGGTCCATCCGCCGCATCTTTTCCGCCAGTGTGGGCATGTCCCGTGCCGCCTCTACGTGAAACGTGATGCTGTCGGCGCCCGCCTCGGCGAACGGCGGAATCCATTTTTCCGGCTCGGTGACCATGATGTGCACGTCGAGGAAGCGGTCGGAAATACTGCTGACCGCCTTGGCGAAGGAGGGCCCGAACGAAAGATTATCCACGAAATGCCCGTCCATTATGTCCAGGTGCAGCATTTCGGACCCGGCGGCGAGTACCTCGTTTATCTGCCGCCTGGGGCAGGTGAGATCGCACGACAGTAGCGACGGGGCCACCAGCGGCCGGCCGTTAAAACGTTTCCATGGATTTTCCCGCGATGCGTTCATATTCATCCGAAGCCCGCGGTTGGCCCCGCGGGCTCCGGTAGCATAATTGTCAGGTAAAAATCACTTGGCTTCAAGAATTTCGATGGGCGGCATGGGCTTGCCTTCCATGAAAGTCAGCGATGCGCCGCCGCCGGTGGACACGTGCGTCATCTCCTCGGCCAGTCCCATCTGCTCGACGGCCGCGGCCGAGTCGCCGCCGCCGATAATGCTGACCGCGCCGGCCTCGGTGGCGTTTTTGACCGCCCATCCGATGGCCGCGGTGCCGTTGGCGTAGTCCTGCTTCTCGAACACGCCCATGGGCCCATTCCACGCGATAGTCTTGGCCGTTTTGATTATCTCCTCGAACTGCTGCACCGTCCGCGGGCCGATGTCCATGCCCATCAGTTCTGATGGGATGTCGTCGCATTCGGTGGTGGTGGGCTTGCCGGAGTCGAAATCGTCGGTGACGACGTGGTCGGCCGGCAGGACGATCTTGTCGCCCGCCTGCTTGAGTATCGGCTTCATCGTATCGACCTGGTCTTCCTCCACGCGGCTCTTGCCCACCGGAGTGCCCTTGGCCTTGAGCAGCGTGTAAGCCATCGCGCCGCCGATGAGTATCCTGTCCACCTTCTCCAGCAGTGTGGAGATGAGTTTTATCTTGTCGGATACTTTCGCTCCGCCGAGGATGGCCACGAACGGCCGGGCCGGGTTAGCCAGCGCTTCGCCGAGATACTTGATTTCCTTCTCTACGAGGAATCCGGCCACGGCCGGTCCGCCCGCCGCCTTTACCGCCTGCGGCAGGGCGTACATGCTGGCGTGCTTGCGGTGGCAGGTGCCGAACGCGTCGTTTACGTATACATCGCCCATTTTGGCCAGTTGTCGGGCCAGGGCGTTGTTCTCGGACTCATCCTTGCTCTTTTCGCGCGGGTCGAAACGAATGTTCTCCAGCACGAGTATTTCGCCGGCGTTCAGGTCGGCGGCCATTTTTTGGGCCTCGTCGCCGGCCACATCCTGCGGGCCGAGTTTCACTTCCTTGCCCAAAATCTCGGCCAGGCGGTCGGCCGCGGGCTTCAGCGAGAACTCCGGCTTCACCTGGCCGTCGGGCCGGCCGAGGTGGCTGATGAGTATCAGCGCGGCCCCGGCGTCCAGGGCGTGCTTTATGCTCGGAAGGGCGGCCTGGATTCGCTTGTCGTTGGTGACTTTGCCCTCGGCCACGGGCACGTTGAAGTCAACCCGCATAAGGACCTTCTTTCCCGATAAGTCAATGTCCGCAATCGTTTTTGTAGCCATAGTTCGAATTCCTTTCCTTTTTATGCCTCGATAATTCTCAGTAATTCACTCCCCGCATCGAACAATACAACGGTTCGGACATAGTATTATATCACTACGCGAGTGACAATACCTTTCGCAGGTAAGATTTGGATTTGAGCATGTAATCTATATTGAGCCGGCGGCCCTGTACTTAAAGTCAGTGCCGCTTACTTACGTTTCGGAAACCGGAGCGGTTTCTCACGCGAATACCACTGACGCGTATCCGACTGTGGTGTCGTCGGGGTCGTTGGGGTATGTGGCGTGGATGACTTCGTAACTGTTGGTGTACCTGAGCAGGATTCCGCGCTCGGCGCCGAGTTGTCGGCAGGCGGCCACGGCCGCGGCCGCGGCGCCCGCGCCGCAGGCGTTCATCCTTTCGCTGGCCTCGGAGATTACGGCATCGGCGTCGACCTGCTCGAAAAGTTTGATTATGCGGAAATCATTTTCCTTCGTCCACTCGGCCCCGGTCTTGCCCCTTCCGCCGGGGGAGGGGAAGTGCCCGCCGTGGTGCGTCAAATCGGTGCTGCCGATAACGGCCGTTTTTGCCGGCCGCTCGGCGATGACTTTCGCGATGCTGCGTCCGATTTCGACCGCATCCGCCACCGGCGGCACGCCGATAGGGAGGATCTTGGCCTTTGGCGCCACAATCTGAATCAGCGGCACCTGCACCTCCAGCGAGTGCTCGTAGGAATGCGCCTCGGGGTTTTCCCTCAGGCGGTCGTCGGCGTTCATGGCCGCCGTTGCGAGCTGCTCATCTATCTTCACCTCGCCCAGCGGCGTGCCCCAGGCGCCCGAGGCGTAAACTTCACCCTTTTGCACCGTGCCAGAGTGGTCTGCGCCGAAGAGGACGAACGTGTCGGGTTCTCCGGCCGCGCAACACGCCTTGAGCGTAAGGGCCGCCACCTGTCCCGAAAAAACCCATCCGGCGTGCGGCACGATGCCGCCGTATATTTTCTCGGGCAGGTCGGCGGGCAACTCGGCCGCCTCCAGCAACTGCTCGGCGTGCCGGCGGCAACCCGCAGTCGTGGCGTCGTAAAAACTTCCGGCCCTGACAGGTTTTCGTATATTCATATGCAACCTTTCCCATTGGAACAATAACTCGACACGTGCTATTATATCGTTATCATATTAATTATACGCCAATCCCGAAGGAGCTTCTTCAGGGAAAAATATCCAATAATATCCAAGATGGCTCTAAAAATGCGGCAAGAAAAAGATGCTGTTACATTTTTAGAGATAAGGTTGATTGATGGACCCACGAGCAACGGTGATAATAGGCGATAGCCGCGGTATGAAAGAGGTCTCAGATGAAAGCGTTGACCTCGTGGTTACCTCTCCGCCTTACTGGCACCTTAAGGATTACACCGCGGGGCCTCAAATTGGATACGGGCAGACTCTTCACGAGTATTTAAAGTCTTTATATTGCGTATGGAACGACTGCCACAGAGTTCTGCGCGGCGGCCGGCGCATGTGTATAAATATAGGCGATCAGTTCGCTAGAAGCGTTGTCTACGGGCGATATAAAGTGATACCGCTCCACGCCGAAATAATCGCTCAATGCGAGCAGATTGGCTTTGACTTTATGGGATCGATTATCTGGCAGAAAAAAACCACTATGAACACCACCGGCGGAGCAAATATCATGGGATCGTTCCCTTATCCGCCTAACGGCATAGTGGAGATTGATTACGAATTTATACTCATTTTTAAGAAACAGGGTAAAAGCCGAAAACCGTCGACGCGTATCAAGGAAGCGTCAAAACTGACCAAAGAACAGTGGAAGAAGTATTTCTCGGGCCATTGGTGTTTCGGCGGGGCCAGGCAGAAAGATCATAAGGCCGTATTTCCCGAAGAGCTGCCGAAGCGGCTTATCAGAATGTTCTCTTTTGTAGGCGATACGGTTCTGGACCCTTTCCTTGGAAGCGGCACCACGACCAGGGTCGCCATGCAATTGAAACGAGATTCAATCGGATATGAAATTAACGAAGCATTTCTCGACATAATCAAAGAAAAAATCGGCTTAGGCGGGGCGTTACCTATCACTTATGATAATTTCAGCATAATAAAACAAAAAGAACGCCCATGTATTCCACCGGATTTGGATTACGTTCCGCGCATCCAGGATGCTCGGCCGCAGGTTGACCCTAATGGCTTTCGATTCAGTCCGGATATCTTGTATACCGTGGTCGATGCCGTCGGCCCTGATACTTTGAAGATGGATAGTGGACTCACGGTTCATCTGCTTGGGGTGAAGATACTACGAAAAGAAGATGCCATAAAGTATCTGCAAGATCGAATCGTGGGAAAAAAAGTATACCTGAAGTTTGATTCGAATATTCCCGCCGGGAATGGTACTGTATCGGCCTATGTATATTTAAAAAACCGAATTTTCGTGAATAAATATCTGGTGGAATCCGGAATTGCCCGGCCGGATATGTCGGTAAGGCACCGGCTCAGGCAGAAGTTTGTGGAACTTCATAAACAGGGGGTTTGAAATGCCGAAGGAATGGATACTTAATCAGGCGAATATGAGGTGGCAACTGACGAGGAAGAACAGAGTCGGGCCGGTTTCGGAACTTATAAGGAAGGCCTCGCCAAAATCACTTGAAGAATGGGAAAATTATTACTATGGAAATGTGCACCCTAAGGAATATCTGAACGAACTTGGAGAAAGACTTTATATAAAGGTAACGGAGGTTTGCCGGGCGGAAATAGAGGCCATAACCGAGCAGGATTGTAAAGAATTTATCATAAATCTGGTAATAGACAGAACCTACGACGGTTATTGCTCAGAAATAGATACAATTTACGGGCAGTTGGAGGAAGCGTTATCCGTTAATATTGAACCCGCGCCGGATGAGTGGGACAGACGTTACAACGTAGATTTTTATATCGAGGTAAACGGCAGTTATATCGGCCTTCAGATAAAACCGGCCGGATACGCTTACATAACGGAGATTGTTAACGAATTAAAATGGCAGAAGAAAACGCACGCCGAATTCAAAGATAAATATGGTGGCGATGTCTTTTACGTGATATCCGTAAAGGAAGGTAAAAAGAAAATCATCCACAACCCTGATGTTATAGAAGAAATCAAACAGGAAATCATACGTTTGCAACACACCGACAACAGATAATGGTATAATATTGAGTTTAGGGAAAATAAACATGAATGATGAACAACAGCAAAAGAAACACACGAATAATATAGACGCCCTGGAGGCGATGTCGCAGGGCAAGCAAGCCGCGCCGCAGCAGCAGAAAGATACGGGCGACTCCGGCGGCGGAACGAGAGCGCCGGTGGACTTGAACGGCGGAGGTCAGGATGCAACAACTCCTTCAGAGCCGGCGGATAAACCTCAGCCCGGTACGGCCCCGGCCGATACGGGCAAAGCGGCCGCGAGAACCAGGACGCCGCAACGCAGACCCGCCCCGGCCGTGCACGCCCATCACTTCAAGCAATTTATGATTCCGATGTTGTTGATTGTGGGGGTCATGCTCGTGGGAATGGGCGCCACGCTGGGTCTTATCCTGATTAACAGGTCAGATACTGTCGGGCCGCCTACCATGATAGACCAGCCGTGGGTGCCGTGGGCGGTGGTGGCTTCTTTTCCGCTTGGAGCGATAATGTTCGTGGGCGCATGGATGTTCCACAGAGAGGGTAAAAACGCCAGGGCCAAAAAGCAGAAGCAGCAGACCGAGCAGCAGGAACAGTAAACTCGGTGTTCGTGCTGATTTCGAATGCACAGGCGGATTGCCTGCACCGGTGGCGGGTTTTGGATTAAACTGAATTAATGCATTTTATACCGCAATCGCTTAAGCCGGATAACCCGATAACATGAGTAATTCGGTATATTTCGCCGCGTAAGCAGAAGGAGCCGAAATCGGCATGAGTTCTTCGAACCAAAGCGGTCAGCCCGAACCCAGACCCTGGGGCTCTTTATCATGGCCGAACCGCATAAGTATATTGCGGTTGCTGTTTATCGTGCCGTTTATAGTCCTGGTTATGAACCAGCACGCCTGGCCCGGCGCACGTTACGGGGCTCTTGGGATATTCTTGGTGATGGCCTTTTCGGACATGCTCGACGGAATATTAGCGAGGCGGCTGAACGCCGAGACACGCCTGGGGGCGATACTCGATCCGCTGGCCGACAAGGCGCTTATAATATGTGCCGCGGTTCTTTTGTCGCTTCCGGGCTCGGCCGTGGCCGGGGCCAGAGTTGCCAACTGGGTCGTGGTGGCCATCGTGGCCAAGGATTTGTGGGTAATCGTCGGCTTTTTGGTGATTTACCTGGTAACCGACCGCTTTCGTATCTACCCCACAAAGTCGGGCAAACTCTCCACCGTCATGCAACTATTTATGGTAGCATCCGTGCTGACGGCGCCGGATTTGAATTACCTTTATGCAGGCCTGGGCTCGCGGATAGCCGACGTGGCCGGATGGGCAGTGGCGGTTTGTAGCGGAATTGCTATAATGAACTACAGCCGGCTGGGATTGAGTTTCATAGCAGTCGAAGAAAAACCGCTTGAAAAACACACACCACCAGGATGAATACTGTTGAAGAAATCCTCGAAGACCTCCGTGCGGGCAAAATGGTCGTCCTCGTCGATGACGAATCCCGCGAGAACGAGGGCGATATAGTCTGTGCGGCCGAGAAGGTTACGCCGGAGACGATAAACTTCATGGCGAAATTCGGCAGGGGGCTTATATGCCTGCCGATGACCGGCCCGCGAGCCGACGAACTCGGCCTGCACCCCCAGACAAGCAACAACACCGCGCCGCTGGGCACGGCGTTCACCGTAAGCGTTGACGCCGCCAAGGGTGTAAGCACGGGCATATCGGCGGCCGACAGGGCCCAAACCATCCGCGTGGCGTCCGACAGCAACGCCAGGCCGGCCGACCTTGTCCGCCCCGGGCACGTATTCCCGCTGCGAGCCCGCGAAGGCGGCGTGCTGGTTCGGGCCGGACAGACCGAAGGGGCGGTAGACCTGTGCCGGCTGGCGGGGCTGAAGCCCATGGCCGTGATATGCGAAATCATGAAGGACGACGGCACCATGGCCCGCCGCGAGGATTTGGAGGGTTTCTGCAGCGAGCACGGGCTCAAGATGTGCACCGTGGCGGATGTTATCCGCCACCGCCTGCGGACGGATGAACTGATTAAGCGCGGCGTGGAGTTCGACATACCGCTGGCGGCCGGGACGTTCCGGCTCATCGGCTACACTTCCGTGGTCGACCCGGACCCGCACATAGCACTGTGCGCCGGAGGCGTAGGGCAGCTCGACGACAACGGAAAAGTAATTCCGCATTCCGAGCCGGTGCTGGTCCGCGTGCACAGCGAGTGTCTCACCGGAGATGTGTTCGGGTCGCTGCGGTGCGACTGCGGAGTGCAGTTGCAGCGGTCGCTCCAGATGATAGCCAGAGCCGGCAAGGGCGCGGTGATTTACGTCCGCCAGGAGGGCCGCGGCATCGGGCTGATAAACAAACTGCGGGCCTACAAACTCCAGATTGAAAAGGGCCTGGACACGGTCGAGGCCAACCTGCACCTGGGCTTCGAAGCCGACAGGCGGGACTATGGCATCGGCAGCCAGATTCTTCGCGACCTGGGGCTGCAGAAACTGCGGATAATGACGAACAACCCGCGGAAAATATACGGCCTGGGCGGCTACGGCCTGGAAATCGTCGAGCGCGTGCCGCTGGAAATTCCCGCCGGCGAACATAACCGCCTGTATCTCCAGGCCAAGCGAGACAAGCTCGGCCACATGCTGGATAATCTTTAGAAACGGCTCATAGGCAACGGGGCTCAGATCCCTGTTTTTCGTTTTTTCCGACATGAATGCGCGCGCAGCGGCGCGGGGAAATTCCAGATTTGCGGGGAAAAAATAAAATTTTTTATATCCTCTCCCGGCCGTGGGTTACGAATTGCGGATACGCCCTACAGGCGCGGTTTGCGCGCGCAAAGGTGTTGTTTCGTCCAAGTATGGAGGGAAAAGTA
>CAYYMD010000053.1:0-19756 GCA_964472875.1 uncultured Planctomycetaceae bacterium | reverse complement strand
TCCCTCCATACTTGGACGAAACAACACCTTTGCGCGCGCAAACCGCGCCCGGAGGACGTATGTGGAATTCGTAACCCACGGCCGGGAGAAGATATAAAAAATTTTATTTTTTCTCCGCCAATCCCGAATTTCCCCGCGCCGCTGCGCGCGCAGATTTGTTAGACACGGCCGCGTTTTTTATAATTTTAGTAAGCCCCCGCCCTCAAGCGGCGGATAGTTTTTCGGCGTCCCTCTATATAGAAGCGTAATTATCCCCGCATTCACATGCGGGGCTTGCCGTCGCTGCGGGGGAGGCCGAAGGGACGGGTGCGGCCGTGGTTGCAGAGATTGAGTCGGCGCCATAATAGGCGGATATTGCCGTTATCGGGGGCGAGAGCCAGTGCACGGGCGGCGCAGCGGCGGGCGCGCCGCCTGGAGCCGGCCCGCAGGTGCGCCAGGGCGAGGTTGTACAGCGCCAGCGAGTAGTCCGGGCGGAGTTTGAGGGCCTTGCGGCAGTGCCGCATGCCCTCTGCCAGCCGCCCGAGGCGGAACAGGCACACGGCCATATTGTGATGCGCCTTCGGGTCGCGGGGGGTCAGTTCCACCAGCCGCGAGAATACCTCCAGGGCCTTTTGCGGCATTTTGACTTCCAGGAGCATCCTTCCGGCCTCGTCGAGTATGCGCGGCATGTCGCCGCTGATTCGCAGTTCGGCCGAGATGTGTTCCAGCACCTCCTGCCGCCGACGTCGCCGCACGGCCCGCCGCGCCAGTTCGAGGTTCGCTCCGGGAAACTCGGGGTCGATTTTGAGAGTGAGCCGGAACTGGCGTGCGGCCTCGCCGAAGCGTAAGTTTTGAGCGGCCAGTTCGCCCAGGCAGTAATGCGCCTCGGCGCATTGGGGTTCGCACTTCAGCGCCCTGATGAAGGTTTTCCTGGCCTTGAGCGGGGAGTCCATTTCCATCAGCAGCCCGCCCATGTCGAGCATGGTTTCCACGTCGTCGGGGTAAACGGCCAGTTCGGCGCGGTAGTGACGCAACGCCTGCGGCAGGTCGCCCAGCGCCCAGCAGGCGTCGGCCATGCGCGCGCGGGTCTGCGGGTGGTTGGGGTCCAGCCGCAGCGTGTTCTCCCAGCATTCGACGGCCCGGCCGTACCTGCGACGAACGTAGAAACTGATGCCGAGGTTGTACCAGCACAGCGGGCATTCATCCCTGACCTGGCGGGCGAGGTAGAACATCAGTTCCGCCTGTTCGTGGTCGCCCATCTGCGTATAGGCGATGATGCGGTTGCAGTAGGACGGTTCAAAGTCCGGGTCAATGCGCTCGATCTGCCTGAAGCACTTGATAGCCCGGGCGTATTTGCCCAGGCGCATGAGATTGAGACCGAGCGTGTTTATAAAATCCACGTCGTCACTGCTGAGGCGAAGGGCGTTGCGGCAGGCGGCGCATGCGCCGGGGTAATCTTCCATGGCTTCGAGCGATAATGCCAGCGTATGGTGCCAGAGGGGGTTGTAGGGGTTGACGGCGATAGCGGAACGGAGTTCCCCGGCGGCCTGTTCCCACAGGCCGTCCCGGTAAAGTTTTTCGCCGCGTTCAGCCGTCTGTTCGGCATTAATCCAATCGTTCACTTTGTTACCTGCCTTTTTTTGAACGATTTGTTCGATGGTCTAAATTAGGTGATACCGATTATGCATTCTATTTTAATCTGAAGTGTCGGTGCGGGCAACATGCAAACGCCGCGGGTCGAAAAAATTTTCAGCCGCCGCGGCGTTGGTCATGAGCCGCCGGACGTGATAATATTCGGACATGTCGCGAAGTGAATATCTCGAAGCCGACGACAAGACGCTGCTGTCGCAGTGCCGCACGGATGCGTATCGCGCATCAGGCCCGGGGGGGCAGCGGCGCAACAAGGTGTCCACGGCCATCCGCCTGCGGCACGAGCCGACCGGCGTGACGGTCCAGAGCGAGGACTTTCGCTCACAGAGGGACAATAAGCGCCGCGCGCTGCGGCGGCTGCGAATGGAGATTGCCCGCAGCATGCGCGAGCCGTTCGATATCGGGGGACGGTTGCCGGCGGTCCTGGGCGAGTGCATGGTAACCCCTCGCGGCGGGGGCAAAAAGCGGTTGGAGGTAGGGCGTAAGAACCGGCGTTTCTGGCCGGCGGCGGCGCTGCTGCTGGATTTGCTCGATACGTGCGAAGGACAATTATCCGGCGCGGCCGACGTGCTGGGGATATCCACGAGCAACCTGGCCTCCGTTCTCAGGTCCCAGCGCCACCTGCTGGAGACCGCACAGCAAATCCGCGACAAGTACGGGCAGAAACATATTAAGTAACCGGTAATCGGTAAACGGTGATTGATTCTTTAATCCGGACCTCGGCACTAATCCTGCGGCCTATCTTTTTCGTCTTTTGCTTTTTCCGCGGTGTGTGGCGGCGCCGGGGTTGTCTTCGCCCTTTAGTTCTGCGACGCGGTCGCGAAGGCGCGCGGCCCGTTCGAACTCGAGCGCCTCGGCCGCCTCGTACATCTCCGATTCCAGTTGCGACACAAGTTCGGTGCGGTCGAATTCCTGCTGCGATGCGCGGATGGCCCGGCGGGCGGTTTGCCTGGCGCGGAACTGCTCGGCCAGCGTGTTGCGGATGGCCTTGCGGATTGTCTGCGGCGTGATGTTGTGCTCGCGGTTGTACTCGAGCTGTATTTCGCGGCGGCGCTGCGTTTCGTCGATGGCCTTTTTCATCGACGGCGTTACCCGGTCGCCGTAGAGATACACCTGCGCGTTGACGTTCCGTGCGCAGCGGCCGATGGTCTGGATAAGACTCGTGGCCGAGCGGAGGAAGCCCTCCTTGTCGGCGTCGAGTATGCACACCAGCGACACCTCCGGCAGGTCCAGCCCCTCCCGCAGCAGGTTCACGCCCACCAGCACGTCGAACTCGCCCTGCCGCAGCTGGCGGAGGATATTCACGCGGTCGAGCGTGTCAATCTCGCTGTGGAGGTACTCGCAGCGGAAGCCCTCCTGCTTGATGTATTGCGAGAGGTCCTCTGCCAGGCGCTTGGTCAGCGTGGTGACCAGCGTCCGCTCGCCGTCGGCGACGCGCTTGCGGACTTCGGCCAGGATGTCGTCCACCTGCCCGCGGGCGGGGCGGACCTCGATGGCCGGGTCCACCAGGCCGGTGGGGCGGATGACCTG
The DNA here is from genome assembly GCA_964472875.1 of uncultured Planctomycetaceae bacterium. Lineage (GTDB taxonomy): Bacteria > Planctomycetota > Phycisphaerae > SM23-33 > SM23-33 > CAYYMD01. The sequence goes on along the minus strand of CAYYMD010000053.1, from coordinate 16,597 downwards.
CTCGACGACTTCACCGCCGGCCTGTTCGATTTCCCACGTCCCCGGCGTGGCCGAGACGAAAATCACCTTGTTCCACAGCCGGTGGAATTCATCGAACGTCAGCGGGCGGTTGTCCATGGCGCTGGGCAGGCGGAAGCCGTGGTCCACCAGCACCTGCTTGCGGTGGCGGTCGCCGTGGTACATGGCGTGCAATTGCGGAATGGTCACGTGGGACTCGTCGATAATCAGCAGGTAATCGTCGTCGAAGTAATCGATAAGCGTGTACGGCCGCTGGCCGGGCGCACGGCCGTCGAGGTGGCGGGAGTAGTTCTCGATGCCCGGGCAGAAGCCAACCTCCTGGAGCATTTCCAGGTCGTAGTTCGTGCGGGCCTCGAGTCGCTGTGCCTCCAGCAGTTTGCCCTCGTTGCGCAGTTCGATGAGCCGCTGCCTGAGTTCCTGGCGTATCGTGCCCACGGAGGCGTCGATGGTCGACTGCGGCGCGACATAGTGCACGGCCGGGTATATGAAAGTCTGCTGCTCCTCGGCCAGGACGTTGCCGCTGGTGGGGTGGATCATGCGGATGGCCTCTATCTCGTCGCCGAACATCTCCACCTGGTAGGCGAACTCCTCGTAGGCCGGATAAATTTCGACAGTGTCGCCGCGGACGCGGAACGTGCCGCGACGGAAGTCTATGTCGTTGCGCTCATATCGCACGTTGACCAGTTGCCGCAGCAGTTCGTCGCGTTCGATGACCTGGCCGGTGCGGATGGGCACAACCATCTCCTTGTATTCTTCCGGTGAGCCCAGGCCGAATATGCACGAGACGCTGGCGACAATGATGGCGTCGCGGCGGTACGACAGCGACGTGGTGGCCGAGAGCCGCAGCCGGTCGAGGTCCTCGTTGCGCGAGGCGTCTTTCTCAATGTAGATGTCGCGCTGAGGGATGTAGGCCTCCGGCTGGTAGTAATCGTAGTAACTGACAAAGTACTCCACGGCGTTGTTGGGGAACAGGTCCTTGAACTCCTCGTAGAGTTGTGCGGCGAGCGTCTTGTTGTGCGAGATGACCAGCGTGGGCTTCTGGAGTTTTTCGATGACGTGGGCCATGGTGAAGGTCTTGCCCGAGCCGGTAACGCCCAGCAGGACGTTGTACTTCTGGCTTGCGCGGAGATTATCCGTCAGCCGCGCGATGGCCTCGGGCTGGTCGCCCTGAGGGTGCATTTGGGATATTACTTCGAATTCAGACATAAATCTCACTCGTTCATTTTATAGTGCGATTATAACACGCCCTTTGTTCGAATCGCAGTTTCCGCCGCCGTTACATCTGCGAGCCGTGGATTTTATCTGCAAAACCGTGTTATTTTGAATATCCTGCGTTGATATGTTCAGACCCGCGATTTTGCTGACAATCGGAGTTTACGCCTGCTCGACGGCGGTGTTATGGATAAAGTCCTGCGACGTCGACCCGGTAGTGCTGGCGGCGTACAGGCAGTTGCTGGCCGCTGCGCTTCTGGCGCCTGTGTTCGTGCTCGAACTTAGGCGCCACAGCGGACGATTCGCGCGGCGAGGCCTGCTTGCGGCGGTTCTGCCCGGGGCGGTTTTGGGCGTGCATTTTATCGCCTGGAACATCGGAGCGCGGGCGACGACGGCGGCCAACGCCACACTGATAGTGAACATCGTGCCGGTGGCCATGCCATTTATGCTTTACGTCGCGACGCGGGAACGCGTGCGCAGCAGGGAGGGGTTAGGAACCGTGATTGCAATGGTGGGCGTACTGGCGCTGGGGGCGGCGGATTTTCACATAAGCCGGGAATATCTCATCGGCGACGCCGTGTGCTTTGTGGCGATGCTGCTGGTCGCCTGTTACCTGGCGCTGGGGCGGCGCAACCGCGGATTCCCATCGGTGTGGCTGTACGTGGTTCCGGTATATTTCGTCGGTGGAATGGTGTGTCTGGCAACGGCGACGATATTTCGCAGGCCGCTTGGTGTGGCTACTGTGAACGACGCTATTATGATTGCCGGACTGGCCGTGGCGCCCACGATAGTCGGCCATTCGTGCATGAATTACGCGCTGCGGTATGTCCGGGGGCAGGTGGTGGGAATAGCCAATCTCGGACAGTTTGTATTTGCCGGGGTGATGGCTTATTTTCTCCTCGACGAGGCGCCGCAGGTTTTGTTTTATCCCGCGGCCGTGTTTGTCCTTTTCGGTGCACTCATAGCGATACGTTCAAAACCGGCCCAAAAGATGCCTGCCGAGATACTGCCGCAGGAAGGTGAATAAATAATGAGCACGGAACAGAAACTGATGGAGATGTACGAGGCCATGCGCGAACGGTTCGGCCACCAGGGATGGTGGCCCGCCGCCCACGCCGCAACGCCCGCCGAGCGGAAACTGGAAATATGCATCGGTGCGGTTCTCACGCAGAACACCAACTGGAGGAACGTCGAGCGCGCGCTGGAGAATCTGCGAACGGCCGCCTGCCTCGACGTCGAAGCGATACACGAAAAAGTCCACGAACAACTGGCCGAACTCATCCGTCCGGCTGGTTATTACAACGTCAAGGCGAAGCGGTTGAAAAATTTCATCGCGAAGGTCCATGATGATTTCGGCGGCGACATCGAGGCGTTCCTGGGGCGATCCGTTTTATCGCTGCGGGAAGATTTGCTCAGCGTAAGCGGCATCGGTCGAGAGACGGCCGACAGTATGATTCTCTACGCCGCGGGCAAGCCGAGTTTTGTGGTTGACGCCTATACGTACCGCGTGCTGCTGAGGCATCTTCTGATTGCGCCGGAGGATGATTACGAGATTATAAAGGAACTGTTCGAATCATCCCTGCCGCAGGATATGGAACTGTGGAACGATTATCATGCCCAGCTGGTGGCGGTGGGCAAGAACTACTGTAAACCCCGGCCTAAATGCTCCGGCTGTCCGCTGGAGCAGTTCGAACACGACCCGCAGGCGGGACTTTATTAATCCGGTTTAATCCACGGCGGAAGCGACCATTTCGGTTGTCCTGCTTGAAGCATCGGCCGTCTGCATGTATTGCCTGCGAAGACGCCGCCGTAACCTGTCGGAAAGCCGTCGGAATTCCACCACACGGTCGCGGCCGGTTTCCTTGGCTTCCAGAAGCGCCTGGTCGGCGAAATATGTCAGCATTTCCGGTTCGGTTATCTCCGCATCGGACGGGTAAGTGGCCGAACCGACTGATACGGTAATGTGTATGTCCTGGCCGTGGACGGTGAATTTACGGCCGTAAACATGCTTGCGGATACGCTCGGCTAAGCTGGCTGCCTTTCTGCGTGTGGCCTTTGGAAGCAGGACGTTGAACTCTTCTCCGCCTGTCCGCGCTACCACGTCGGATTCGCGGACGGACTGTTTGAGGATGACGGCCAATTCTTTAAGTACGTAATCGCCGCTGGGATGTCCGTAGGTATCGTTGACGACCTTGAAGTGGTCGACATCCAGCACCAGCAGCGACAGGTGCTGATTATATCGCTTGGCGATTCTGAATTCGTGTTGGAGCATTTCCTTGAACGAGCGGACGTTCTGGATATGCGTAAGCGGGTCGGTGGTGCACATCACCTGTAGATGGGCGTTGTCGCGGCGAAGCTTGGCCAGGAGTTTTCTCTCGCGCTGCAGCGACTGGTCGAGCGCCGACTTGGAGGCGGCAAGCTGGTCATTCAGTATCTTCACCCGCAGCAGCGAGCGGATCCTGGCGACTATTTCCGACCGGGAGGTAACGGTGGATATAACGTCGTCGGCGCCGCTGTCCAGCAGACGGCACCGCTGCTGCTCTTTGTCGGAGCCGGTGAGTATCATCACCGGAAGATATTCGGAGGATGCGACGCTGCGCAGCACAGATGGAAGGTCCGTGTCGACCATCTCGTCTATCGGCATGTGCAGGAGGGCTACGTCGATGTTATGGTTTCGCACGGCCGAGAGGGCCTCTATCTGCTCCAGGGCCTGGATGACGTGCCAGCCGGCCAGCGTAAGGTGAGCGCAAAGCCGCTTGGATTCGGCCAGGTCCTCTGACATCAAGAGGATGCGAGAATTATTATGTTGGTCCTCCCTGCTCATTAAAAACTCCTGCAGTAACTGAACTCTGTCCGGTATGTAACTTACAATTCCTTTTGACCGAATGCCAAAATCGCCCGAAAAACATGATTTTTGCTGCTGCCGTGATGTGATGAAATGATTTGAGCGTTGCCAGATAAGCGGGGATGGTTATAATAATTGTGCAAGCACCGAAAAGATAGGGCTTTGGGAATAAGGTGGCTGTATGAGCAGTATAAACAAAGAGACGGAAGTTACACACTCCGGCCGGGGGCTGAGGCCGGGAGAATATATAATGGAGACACCGACCCCCGGAGCGTATAATATCAGCCGAATATACGGAGCAACCTGAAATCGGATTCATAAATTCATAATTTTATATCAAGAGGTACGTAATGCTCCGATTCGAAGTTTATCGTGAAGGCAAGCTGGCGGAGAATATCGACCTGGCCGGTGCTTATCTGTTCGGCCAGGACGGAATACCCGTCAGGGCGGATGTGGCTTTTTCGGACGGCGTTATACACTGCCAGAAGCAGGCGCCCGGTCCGTGCGGTCTGGCGATAGTATGGGATGCCGGAAAAGTGGGGCGTTTCATCATACCCACTACTCGTCTGCCGGAGCGCCGGCGGCCGTATGTTCTCAATCTCGAATTGGCCCGGGCCCAGGTCATGCAGACTTCCAAGAAGTGCGAGGACTGGGGGCTATTCGACTATCCGGACGCCGAACATATCAATCGCCAGTTTCGCGATCTGCGACGTAAGTTCATAGAAGCGGTCAAGTGCGAAACTTCCGCCGATGCGGCCGTTATGGCCGATGAAGTCCTGACCGGGGGCATGGAAATAAACGAAAAAATTGCCCTGTTTCATGCCGACATATTCCTTGCCCGCCGCAAGTCCGACACTGCGGCTGCTGACAGGTTCCAGTTCGGAAGCCGTGTTGACCTTGACGGCTCAAAGAAGCAGTATCTCCAGCGCCTTAATGAAGCGTTTGATTTCCTAAGTGTCCCGTCGGAGTGGAAGCATACCGAACCCAAAGAGCGGCAAAATGAATATTCTCTTCTGGACAAATGGGTCGACTGGTCCGCAAAGTTGAATAAGCCGGTGCACATGGGGCCGTTGGTAAATTTCGCCCCGGAGAACCTGCCGCAGTGGCTGTATATATGGGAGCACGACCGCGAAGCGATGCAGGACCTGGTGTACGAACACATTCAGCGCCTGGTTAACAGATACAAGGATAAAGTCAGCGTATGGAAGATTGTCTCCGGCATACACGCCCAGAACGAGTTCAATTTTAATTTTGAGCAACTTCTGGAACTTACCAGGATGAGCTGTCTTCTGGTCAAGAAGCTGGACCATAACGCCTCGACCCTGATAGAAATAATCATGCCGTGGGGCGAATATTACGCGAGAAACCAGCGGACCATACCGCCGCTGCTCTACGCGGACATGGCGGTACAGAGCGGCATAAAATTCGACGGTTTCGGCCTCCAGTTGCGTATGGGCGTCCCCCGCGACGGATATTTCCTGCGGGACCTGATGCAGATAAGCGCGCTTCTCGACGAGTTCGTAGGATTCGGCAAACCGCTCCATATAACGGCCTGCCAGGCGCCTTCCCGGGCGGAAGGCGGCAGCACAGCTTCCGGCGACGAAGGCCCCATGGCCACGGCGTCGGCGGGCAGGTGGCATGCGCCGTGGTCACAACGGCTACAGGCAGAATGGCTACAGGCGATTTGCAGAATAGCAATATCCAAGCCGCGCGTTCAGTCGATTTGCTGGTCAGAACTGATCGACAGCGACGAAATGTTGATACCCGGCGGCGGACTTTGCGGCAAAGACATGCAGCCCAAACTGGCCTTCAGGGAATTGCGCAACTTCAGGTCGCACCTGTCAAGAGGAAATGTCAGCACAACACCCATCTCGGCGGCCAACAATAAGAAGTAACCGCTACATCTTTGCCTGGGACGGGTCGCACCGGGCGGGGCTGCTGTTGCTCTGTGCCGCGGCCGCCGCGGCCGTATTTTATTCCGCTGCCTGTTTACCCGTAAGGTTCGACGACTCCCCGCCTGTATACCCCCGGCGGCTTGAGCAGGCATTCGAGAAGATAGACCCCAATACCGCCACCGTGGCCTCGCTGCGCCGCCTGGGCGGTATCGGAAGGCACAAGGCGCAGGCGATTGCGGACTACCGCAGGTCGGCTCGGGGCAGAGCTTTTGCCCGTCCGGAAGATTTGGCCAGGGTCAGGGGAATAGGCCCGTCGACGGTGCGCCGTGCCGAGCCGTACCTTGTTTTTTATGATAACGACGGTCTTTAATATTGCACGATCGACTCGCCTGCCCATAATAACCCCATGCCGCCAAAAAAAAGTTTGCCGAAATCCAGAGACGTTTCTTACTACAGCCGGACGCGACATCCGCTGAATAATCTCATATTTGTCGTGCCGTTTATAGTGGTGTTTCACATGGGCCTGGGCCTGACGAACTACTCGCTTGCCGCACTTGAGGACATAGACAGAATACTGAAATATTTTGGCGCGGCCCAGGCATACCTGCCGCCTATACTCGTTGTGGCAGTGCTTTTGGCGCACCAGCTGTTCGGCGAGCACGAGTGGAAGGCGGAGCCGAAAATCATCGTGGGTATGCTTGCCGAATGCGTGTTGTGGATGACACCGCTTATATTGATGGGTTATCTCACCGGGCGGATGCTGGCAAACATGGCGGCCCAGCAGGGAGGGCAACCGGTAGCCGGGGGCGTGCTGACGGCCATCGGGGCGGGGATTTACGAGGAGTTTATTTTTCGCATGTTCTTTATAAGTTTCATACTGCTCATATTTACGGATATCGCCAACCTGCCGCGCCACTGGGTGACGCTGGCGGCGGTATTTGCCGGGGCAGTGCTGTTCAGTCTGTATCATTTTTCGGGCCAGCAACTATCATCCTGGAGCGAATTTCCCTGGGCGCAGTTCTGGTTCAGAGGTATAGCGGGCGTGTATCTTGGAGCGATTTACGTGGTGAGGGGGTTCGGCATAGCCGTAGGCACACACGCGTTTTACAACATTTTCACCGTGTTTTATTCCGCGCAATAATTGCGTTGCGGCCGAATAATTTGTAAACAATTGTCGATGCCGGGGGCGTAGTATAATCAAGAGCATCCTTGACATAAGTGAAAATGCAGGGAGAATCTCCGAACACGCCATCGGCAAAAAGTTTTTAAATTTACACGCCCTCGAACCGAATAGATAAGCATGGCAAAGAAAGCCAAAAAAACCAAAAAAGCCAAAAAGGCCAAAAAAACCGGCGGGAAGACTTCCCGTAAATCCGGCCGGGACGTCTCGTCGAACGACAAGCTCGTCATCGTCGAGTCGCCCGCCAAGGCCCGCACGATTAACCGGTACCTGGGCAAGGACTATACCGTCAAGGCCTCCATGGGCCACGTTCGCGACCTGCCCAAGCGTGAGATCGGCGTGGATATAGAGCATGGTTTCGAGCCCACGTACGTCACGCTGTCCAACCGCAAAAAAATGCTCACCCAGTTGCGCAAGCAGGCCAGGTCCGCCGAAGCGGTCTACCTGGCCACCGACCTGGACAGGGAAGGCGAGGCCATTGCGTGGCACCTGACCGAGGCGCTTAAACTGCCGCCGGAGAAGACGCGCCGCGTGGTGTTCAACGAAATTACCTCCCAGGCGGTCCGCAACGCCTTCGCCCAGCCGCGGGGCATCGACCCCAGCAAGGTTAACGCCCAGCAGGCCCGGCGGATACTGGACAGGATAGTCGGCTACCAGGTCTCCCCGCTGCTGTGGAAAAAAGTGGCCACGGGCCTCTCAGCCGGACGCGTCCAGTCGGTGGCCGTGCGGCTCATCGTTGAGCGCGAGAGAGAGATTCAGGATTTCACGCCTGAGGAATACTGGAAAATATCGTCAATTTTCACAACGGACCTGGAGGGGGCCTCGCAAATCGCCCGCGACTGGCGGCAGTTCATGGCCCGTCTCGACGACAAGGGCAACCCGCCAACGCGCGATGAGCAGACAGAATATCTGGCCGGCCGAAGTGCGTTTTGGGCCGAGTTGATGGAGTTCAACAACAAGCCCTTCAAGACCGACGACGCCGAGACAGCAATTGAGGTAGCGCGAAACCTCGGCCTGGATGTCGAGCAGGTCGACCGCAGCGAAGACCCGGAGGCCAAGGGGCCCGCCCGCAACCTCGTGCGGGTGGTGGGACATCCCGCCGAAAATGCGCCGGAGTATAAACTCGACGAGATTGATCGCAAGCAGCGCCGCTCCAAGCCGCCGGCGCCGTTCGCCACGGCCACGCTGCAACAGTCGGCGTCGGTGCGGCTGCGGTATTCGGCCTCGCGTACTATGCGCATCGCCCAGCAACTCTACGAGGGCATCGACATACCCGGCCGGGGCAGCGTGGGCCTTATTACGTATATGCGAACCGACAGCATGAACATCTCGGCCGGCGCCATCAGCGGGGTCCGCTCGCTGATTGAGAAGACCTACGGCGGCGATTACCTGCCCGGGAAGCCCAACTATTACACCTCCGCCAGGCGTGCCCAGGAGGCCCACGAGGCCATCCGCCCGACGGATGTCAACCTTACGCCGGATGACCTTCGCGGCGCGCTCAGCAGCGACCAGTTCAAACTTTATAACCTGATATGGCGGCGGTTCGTCGCCTGCCAGATGACGCCCGCGCGGTGGGAAGTAACGGATGCTAAAATTACCGCCGAAACGCCCGGCGGCCCGGCCGTGTTCAGGGCGAGGGGGCAGCGGCTGGTGTTCGACGGATTCATGCGCGTGGCGGGCGTGCCGAAAACAAAAAAGCAGATACTGCCCGAACTGAAACAGGGCCGGTGTGTCGAGCCGGTGGAAATAAACCCGCAGCAGAACTTCACCGCGCCGCCGCCGAGATACACCGAGGCCTCGCTGGTCAAGACGCTCGAGGCCAAGGGCATCGGCCGACCCAGCACCTACGCCTCGATTATCCAGACCATACAGGACCGCGATTATGTCCGCCAGGAGGGCAGGACGTTTTTCCCCACCGACATGGGCATGTTCGTTAACGACAAACTCGTCAGGCACTTCCCGCAGATATTTGACGTGGGCTTCACCGCCCACATGGAAGATCAGCTGGACCGCGTGGAAGAGCACCAGGCCGACTGGAAAGAGGTCCTGGAGGAATTCTACGAACCGTTCAGCCGCAACCTCGACAGCGCCCGCGAGAATATGGTCCACGCCAAGGCCGAGTCGGTCCCCAGCGAGTACACCTGCGAGACCTGCGGCAAGAAAATGGTCTACAAGATAAGCAAGAACGGCTGGTACCTGGCGTGCAGCGGCTGGCCGGACTGCAAGCAGACCAATCCGGTGGATGAGAAGGGCAGGAAAATCGAGCGGAAGGAAATAGACGTCGCCTGCCCGCAGTGCGGCAAGAAGCCCATGATACTGCGTCGCAGCCGCTACGGGCCGTTCCTCGGCTGCAGCGACTATCCCGACTGCAAGGGCACCGTGCCGTGCGACAAGGAGGGCAACCCGCTCAAGACCGTCAAGGCCGAGGATGTCGAAAAGACCTGCGAGGAATGCGGCGGCAAAATGACGGTGAAATTCAAAGGCAGGCGGGCGTTCATGGGCTGTTCGAATTATCCCAAATGCAAGAACACCGAGCCGCTGCCGGAGGGCGTGCGCGTCGAGCCGCCGCCGAAGAAAAAGCCAAAGCCCGCCGGCGTGAACTGCCCCAAGTGCGGCAAGCCAATGGTTATCCGCACCGGCAAAAGAGGCAAATTCCTGGCCTGTTCCGGATTCCCCAAATGCAGGAACGCCATGGACGTTTCCAAAATCGACGAGTTAAAAACGCAGCAGACCGAGAAAAAGTAGAGAGTTGCAGCGATGGCCGCCAATTACATGATAACCCGTCTGGATGAGATTGAACCCATCGAGTGCTCGTGCGGGACGACGCGGCGTGCGTTCGTATCGCCGGACAACCCCACCGCCACGGTACATCTTCTGGACGTGGCCGGCGAGGCGAAGGTCCATTATCACAAGAAACTCACCGAAATCTACATCATCCTCGAAGGCGAGGGTCACATGGAACTGGACGGCCAGATGGTGCCGGTGCGGCCCATGACGGCCGTGTTGATAAAACCCGGCTGCCGACACCGCGCCGTGGGCAAAATGCGGGTGATTAACATACCCGTTCCCGCCTTCGACCCGGATGATGAATACTTCGATTAGACGCCGGGCATTATTATGCTTTACCTGCCGGCCGGTCTGCTATTGTTTTTCAGTTTTTTGTCGAAGGCGTTCATCCGGTTTTGGAGTTTTTCGACCAGGTCGGGATTTTCGTCGGCGAGATTGTGTTTTTCACCGATGTCTTCCCGGAGGTTGTATAGTTCCGGCTTGTTTTTCGCCGTCCGGAGTTTCCATTTCCCGCAGCGGACGGCCTCGAGTTTTCCGCGACCGCTGTAATAATAGAACGCCTCTGTCGGGCTCTCGCCGGTTGTGGGCGACATCAGCAGTTTACTGATATCGTGTCCGTCGATGATGCGGTCGCCCGGCGCCTCGGTGCCGGCCAGTGAGGCCAGCGTCGGCAGCACATCCAGCGTCGAGGCGACCTGGCGGCAGGTCTTTCCGGCCGGAATCTTCCCGGCCCAGCGCATTATGCACGGCATTCTGAAGCCGCCTTCGTATGTGCTGAACTTGCCGTTTCGCAGCGGCTTGGCGCTGCCGCCGTTCTTGCCCTTGCTCAGCCACGGGCCGTTGTCGGAGGTGAAAATTACCAGCGTGTTTTCATCGATGCCGAGATCCTTCAGCGTCTTGATGATTTGGCCGGTGCTCCAGTCGATTTCCTCGATTACATCGCCGTAAAGCCCCCGGTCACTGCGGCCGCGGAATTCCTCGGAGGCGTGCAGCGGAACGTGCGGCATGGTGTGCGGCAGGTAGCACAGGAAGGGTTTGTCGCGATTTTCCTTTATGAATTTTACCGCCTCCTCGGTGTATCGTTTCGTGAGTGTGTTCTGGTTGGCCGGCTGTTCTATCACTTCGTTATCGCGCATCAGTGGCACGCCCTTTTTGCCGCGAAATTCATGGTGCATGTCGTTGGAGTAGGGAATGCCGAAGTAAGAATCGAACCCCTGGGCGGTGGGAAGGAATTCGTTCTTATGGCCCAGGTGCCACTTGCCTATGCACTTGGTGGCGTAGCCCTGTTTTTTCAGCAAATCGGCGATGGTGATTTCTTTGGGGTTCAGGCCGTGGTTGTGCTTGGGGAATATTACACCGGCCCCAAGTCCGACCCGCTTGGCGTAGCAGCCGGTCATCAGGGCCGCGCGCGAAGGTGTGCATATAGAGGCGGCCGAGTAGAAATCGGTAAACTTTACGCCTTCCTTGGCCATGCGATCCAGGTTCGGCGTGTCAATTTTCTCCGAGCCGTAGCAGCCGAGGTCGTGGTAGCCCTGGTCGTCGGTAAAAATAATAACGAAATTCGGCTTTTTATTTTGGCTGTCGGCCGTTTTTGCATGTGCTGCTTTTGGCAGCATCCACGCCGCGGTTGCCGCGCCTGCGGCTTTTAATACGTCCCTGCGAGTTCTTGTTCCGTTTAATGCAGCACCTTTCATGGTCCGACTCCTTGTTGCTTGACGTAATAATCGATTTTTCAATACATATTATACAAAACAAACAAAGTATAAGAACGTGACGGTAAAAATGCTAAAGGATTCTCCCTGCGATAATATGCGGCAGGAGAGAATTATTTTTTCTTCCGTTTTCGGTCGACGGATCTTTTCAGGTGGGCGGCGGTGGGCAGCTGGCCCATAATCGTCCCTTCACCCGTGAATCGCTTGCCGCCGGGCCTGGCGGCCTGTTTGCGCCGCTGAATTTCCACATCACGCGCCTGCTCTATAATACTCACGGTTTCCCTGATACTGTCCGTGACTATAAACAGTTCGAGGTCTTCGGGATCTATTTTGGGATTGGGTTTTTTTGTCAGTGTTTTTCGCATCCACTGTTCCAGGCCGCTCCAGAATGAGCGTCCGATGAGGATGACGGGAAATTTTTCGGCCTTGCCGGTTTGTATCAGCGTCATTGAATTTAAAAATTCATGCAGCGTGCCGAAACCGCCGGGGAAACACACGAACGCGCAGGCGTATTTGACGAACATCATCAGGCGCGCGAAGAAGTAGTGAAAGTCCAGCCGGACGTCCGCGTATGCGTTGAATTCCTGTTCTTGGGGCAATGAAATATTAAGCCCTATGGAAGTACCCCCGGCCTCGAAAGCGCCCCTGTTGGCCGCTTCCATTATTCCCGGCCCGCCGCCGGTGATTATCGCCAAATCCTTCTTCACAAGGGCGCCGGCGAGTTTCTGTGCTTTGCGATAATGAGTGTTCGACGGCGTAGCCCGGGCGGAACCGAAAATACTCACCGCCGGCCCTACCCGGCACATCGTCTCGAAACCCTCGACGAACTCGCTCATTATCCTGAATACGCGCCAGGGGTCTTCGTTTATGAACTCTGCTGAGTTTTGATCGGCCATGTCGTCTCCTGTGTTACCGCTTATGGTGAACTGTACCGGAAGGATAACAGACAGCGAATGTGATTTCAATTACCACCGGCTGGCGAAAATTTTGTCCGCTGCGTTTGACAAATGCCCTTGCCCAATGCCTAATATGCGTCACTGGAGAGAATTATGCGACTTTTTATATGCGGCATATTGTGCCTCGCATTGGTCGGCGGCTGCGGCGGTTACTACACGCTGACCGTTCCGGACCAGCTCGCTGCGGCGGGGGGCGAAACCGTTGTGATAGGCCACCTGGCCCGAAATGATTTTTTCGTGTTGAACCTTCCGGTCGACGAGGCCCTGTTGAGATTCCACCCGGCGGATGCGAGGGTCCAAGGGGCGTATACCGATGCCGAGGGCTACGCCGCCGTCAAACTGCCGGCCCCTCAGGAGCCGGGACGTTACACACTGGAGGTTTCTCACAGCGATTACGAGGGCGAGGAAGTTTCCCGTGACGTGCCCTTGTTCGCATGGAGCAAAGACAAGCCGGTGCTGGCGGTGGACCTGGATTCGCTGCCGGGGGGCTTGGCCCCCGAGAAAAAACAGGCGGTTGCTGCGCTGAGTGAAATATTCCCGAAGACAAATATAATCTATATGAGCCGGCGGGATGTGAATGATTACCCGGCCGCGCATAAGCAGCTCAAGGCGGATGGATATCCCGACGGTCCCATCATTGCATGGGAGCGTAAGCGGTGGCGCCTGAAGAAAGTGACAAGGTGGAATTTTACGTATTATCGTGTTGTTATGGAGGACCGTATGGTGAGTCCGCTGGATGAATTGCGTGAAAAATTCCCCGGCCTGAAGACCGGTCTCTCGGCCTCCCGGCTGGCCGCTAAGGCATTCGCCGATGCCGGATTGGAGTCTCTGGTGCTCAGCCGCGTCAATTACAGCGGCGAGGGGGTAACGCAGATAAAAAGCTGGTCGCAGGTTACCGCAATGATACCCGAATGATAAGCGTCGCCGCATTTTACGGGGGCTCGTGATTCTTGCCAATAATGCGTCGTTATCCTAAAATAGTTGGTACGGTGGGTTGTGAGAAGCCCGGCGGGCTTCCGTCCATAATAAGATGTAGAACATCCGCCGATTTTAGATAAGAGTGAAACGACGGTCTGGTAAAGACCTTAAGTACAATATTCGGAGTTTATAATGTTGCAAACACCGCCGGAAAATGACCGGCAGCAGGAACCGGAAGACACCACGGGCGCCGAAACGGTGGAATCTCCGCCCGAAGGCGGCGAAAACAACGGCCGGGCGGAAAACATCGCCCCCGCGGATAAAAAAAAGGACACCGGCGGGCCGACGGTTGTGGTCCGTTACGGCCTGATGAAGCGGGTAGGGGAGTTTCGCCATAATCTGGAATCACCCCCCACGCGCGGGACGAAGGTCGTTGTGCGCACCGAGCGGGGCATAGAACTCGGCGAGGTTCTCGCCGGCGTCACGCAGGAAACGGACTACGGCCAAATAAGTAGTGAGCATCTGGACAGCTATCTCGATTCCAACGGCCCCGACTATCCGTTCAATCGGAAAGGAAAGGTGCTTCGCGTTGCCAATCACCAGGACATAATCGACGCCAGGCATCTTGCGGACTCGGCCGGGGACGAACTGGCGTTCTGTCGGCGGCAGGCGGAGGAACTCGGGCTGAAAATGAAACTCACATCCGCCGAGCACATCCTCGGCGGCGAGCGGATAGTGATTTATTTCACGGCGGAAAAACGCGTGGACTACAGCAAACTGGTGCGCCGCCTCGCCCGCCAGTATCACACGCGAATCGAAATGCGGCAGGTCGGCAGCCGCGACGAGGCAAGACTGCTGGCCGACTGCGAGCGATGCGGTAGGCAGTGCTGTTGCCGGGAGTTTCTCAAGAACCTCAGCCCCGTATCCATGCGGATGGCCAAGGTTCAGAAGGCCACGCTCGACCCGACGAAAATTTCCGGGCGTTGCGGCCGCCTCATGTGCTGCCTGCGTTACGAGGATGCCGGTTACGAGGAGCTCCGCAAAAAACTGCCCAGCAAGAATACCTGGGTTAAGGCCGCCCAGGGTGTCGGCAGGGTAATCGACACCCAGACCCTCACGCAGCTGGTTCGAATTGTAACCCCCGGAGGGGCCCAGTTTGTGGTCGCCAACGAGGACATAATCGAGCGCGACCTGCCCGAACCGAATTCGCTGAATCAGGTTGATTTGCCGGCTTCGGCTGGTTCGCCTGCCGGCCGGGCGACGCCTGAAAAATCCGGCGGCGACAAAAATGCCGGTCGGGAGAAAAAGTCCGACGACAGTAAAAAGGACGCGAAGCGGTCCAAAGGTAAGTCGCCACGCAAGAGGCGCCGCAGAAAATCCGGCAAATCCAAGCGCAAGGGACGGCGCAAAAACCGAGGACGCTCCGGCAAAAAGAAATAATTTGCCACCCCGTCATGCTGCGGCTCATTCCCAGTGCGCGGAGAAATTCGCAGCAGTCAACGCCCGTCTCATTCCGCGGATACCTTCCCTGTCGACTTTTACATTTTCCACGCTCCACGTCGGCGTGCTTATGTGTATTTTCCCCATTCCTCCTTCGATGGCCAGTTCAAGTTCCAGCGATTTGTCCGCGGTCACCTCACGATGCCGCCTGGCCGTGTGATAGACAAAACGCTGATTGGAAATAACGAAGCCCGCCATGCCGTCTTCGGTGCGGGCGTGATTTCTGTCGGGAACGTAGGCAAGGAACCGCTCGTTGTCTTTGGGCCTGAACCACTGTTCGATGCGATGCTGGACCGCCTGCGGAATCTGGTCCCACGGTTTTTCGTCGGTCTCGTTGATATATTCTATCAGCTCCTTGTATCCGGGTGTGCCCTCGCCGCCGGCGGCGGCCATGAATTCCGCCGCGCGCCGGATGTTGTTTATCATCAGCCGGCACGAACCTTCGCCCGTTTCATCGTTGACTTCTATCTGGCCGGATATCATATCCGACGCACCGCACATGTCGCATATCCAGTAGGGCATGGGTCTGTCGGCCGGTTGCGGAACATTGGGCACCTTCGGCAGATTCTTGAGAATTTCGCGGCAGGGCAGGTTCTGCAGGTGCGAGGCGTCGAGGGCCAGTTTGCCTGCGGAGTGCTCGGCCTCGAGCGAAAAACTGTCCACCAGTTGCGGGGCGTAGATGATTACGTGCGCCTGAAGATGCGTGCGGGTCCCGCATCGCAGGCATCTTCGCGGCAGGGCGCACCGGAAGGCGGGCTCGGTAAGACGCCGGGCCGGAAATTCGAATGTCGCGCGGGGAGGTTTAAGATTGACCAGACTTATCTCGCCCTTACTTGCAGGCGCCGGTTTCTTTTCGGGCGCGGCCGGCTTTTGCTTCTGGGAAAACTCCCGCTGAATTTGTTCCTCATCCGTCTCGTCGGTTTCGTCTTCGAGCCATCCCAAAACCGTATCTTCCAGATCTTTGGCGGCTTCGGGTATCCGGAAGCGATGCTTGCATTTGCCGCAGCGGACCATCGCCCCTTCGGCAGCGTTGCCGATGTTGAGAATCGTCCCACACGACGGACACCTGGTATTGCGACTTTCCATTAAGGCCCCACCTCCTCTATCAATTTCATCTTATTTGACAATAACATAACATGTAAACGGAGCGTTTCTGCATCCGCAGAAGTGACGTCTCCCTTCTTAATATAAGTTATTAATGCATTTTTGACAATATATTCGTTCATTTTGTGCCGTTGGCTTTGTAAGGATTTTCGCCGAATGAATTCATCACGCCTGCTCTGTTTTGCGCGCGCAGTGGCGCGGGGGATTTCGAGATTGGCGAAAAAAAAAATAAAAAAATTTATATCCTCTCCCGGCCGTGGGTTACGAATTGCGGATACGCCCGCCAGGCGCGGTTTGCGCGCGCAAAGGCGTTGTTTCGTCCAAGTATGGAGGGGAAAGTGAAAACTTAAAACTAAAAGCTGAAAACTTAAATGCTGCCGGAGGCCGGTGGCCCTGGTGAAGAAATGACGAATGTCGAAATTCGAATGTCGAATCAATGACGAATGCACGAATTACGAAACAAATCCGAA
>CAYYMD010000052.1:0-20944 GCA_964472875.1 uncultured Planctomycetaceae bacterium | reverse complement strand
CGCAATCCCGACGGGACCTTTGGGCCCGGAGGGGCCGTCGGTCCGAAATGTCCTTCCACCTTCCCCCTCGAAAAAAAGCCCCCTTCCGGGCGGACGGCGGGTTAGAATTATGATAATCCACTGCAATACATACATTTACGAATTCCTGTCAAGGGTAAAAAACGCGCAATATCGCGCAAAAAGGTCTAAAAACCTGCAACAGCCCGGCACAACGCGCAAAAAACCGGCAAGTTCTGAAATAACGCGGAACAGTTGGTCAAACCACGGAGAACACAGAGGACAGAGAGATAAAATACTGAAAAATAAAAACTTAAATCTAAAATTTAAATCTGTCCACAGGGCTTGGGCCCGAAACATCGTCACTGCCGACGGATGCCAGATTTATTTCATTACTACAGACTTGCATTATATTAAGATTTTATTAAGATTCCGTTACGCATGTGAGCTAACCGCTGTTTTTGGAGATTAGAAATGGGAATTATAAGCGATTTATTCGGCCAGTCGCCTTTGGGCGCACTTTCCGAACACACCAAGAAGGCGCACGAATGCGTGAAGATGATCAGGCCGCTGACCGAGGCGATGGTCGAGGAGGATTACGACCGCATTCACGAACTCCAGGACCAGGTCTCAAAACTGGAATACCAGGCCGACGAAATCAAAAACGAGATACGCGAACAGTTGCCGAGGCGTTATTTTCTGCCGATAAACCGGAACACGCTGGAGAATTTTCTGCGCAGCCAGGACAGGGTGGCCGACAGCGTCGAAGATTTCGCCGTAATCCTGCTCATCCGCAGGACTAAAATACACGAGTCCCTCCGGGATGATTTATTCGTATTCGTAGACCAGGTGGTCCGCGTCAGCGATATCCTGATGAAGGCGGCCGAGCAACTCCAGGACCTTAGCGAAACATCCTTCGGCGGGGCCGAGGCCAGAGCCGTCCTTCAGAGGATAGCGAATATCGGGGAAGAGGAATGGAAGGCCGACCGGCTTCAGCGAAAATTGTCCACAAAAATTTACTCACTGGAGAACGAAATCGATCCCGTAACGATATTTTTCTACGACAAGATACTCCAGATGCTCGGGCGCATCGCAAACGATGCCGAAAACACCGGCGACCTGCTGAGAGGAATGATTTCAAGAGGATAACGTTTTATGGAAATCCTTTGGATTATCTCAGCAGTCGCGGTTGTTCTCGGGTTGTACATGGCGTGGAACATCGGCGCCAACGACGTGGCCAACGCCATGGCCGATGCGGTTGGTTCCGGTTCACTCAGCATTAAATGGGCCATTATTGCCGCAGGCGTATGTAACTTCGCCGGGGCCGTGCTGGTGGGCTCCCACGTGACCGATACCGTGCGCAAGGGCATAGTGGCGCCGGACGCGGTGGCTTCCCTGCCGTCGGTCGGTCCGCCCGAGGCCGCCACGTTGTTCATACTCGGCATGGGGGCGGCTTTACTGGGAACCGGGGTTTGGCTTAACCTCGCCACGCGGGTGGGCCTGCCTGTGTCCACCACACATTCCATCGTGGGAGGGATAGCCGGATTTGGGATTGTCGCCGCCGGCTTCTCGGCCGTGAACTGGGCCAAGGTCGGCCAGATTGTCGCCAGTTGGTTTATTTCTCCGATTATCAGCATCATTCTGGCGTTCATCATTTTCCGGATTATCATTCGGCTGATTCTCGGCAAGAGAAAACCGGCTCGCGCGGCCGTTAAGGTTACCCCTTACATCGTCTTCCTGCTGGCGTTCGTCATAACCATGGCCACGATTTATAAGGGGCTGGGCCATTTACTATCCGGCCGGGCAAAGTGGCTAACCGGCAATGTAGCCGTTCTGATTTCCCTGGCTATTGCGTTTGCTTCGGCTATTTTCACCCGTCTGGTGGTCCGTCGCTCGATGAAAAACAAGTCCGAACTTCCAATGCACGAGCAGCTTCGATCGGTTGAACGCACATTCGCACCGCTGGTGATTATCAGTTCGTGTTCTGTGGCGTTTTCGCAGGGCGCCAACGACGTGGCCAATGCAATCGGGCCTCTGGCGGCCATTTTTGACGTCTGTCAAAGCGGCACCATCCACCCCCGGGTGGCGGTCCCCCTGTGGGTGCTTGCCCTGGGCGGCGGGGGAATAGTTATCGGTCTGGCAACCTATGGTTACAGGGTAATGCGAACCGTCGGCACAAAAATTACCCGCATAACCCCCTCCCGCGGCGTGGCGGCCGATATCGCCGCGAGCATAACTATCCTCTCGTGCAGCCGCCTGGGACTGCCTGTTTCCACCACACACACACTTGTTGGAGCCATACTTGGAATCGGACTGGCAAGAGGCCTGGGCGGCATTAACCGAAAAGTCACGCGGAACATATTCGGCGCGTGGCTTATCACGGTGCCGGCCGCCGCTGTTCTTTCGGTGGTGTTTTTCCTACTCGGCAAATACTTTCTGTTCGAGCAGATTCGTTCCGCTTTTCAGTAATGCAATAGTTCCGCACCGGCGAATCCCGGACAGTCCCTACTCGCCGGGTTGCTGACTCTCGAACAGGTGTTTCTGTTCCGGTCCGATTACCGGCGTGTACTCGGCCTCCTGTGCTTCCTTGATGAGTTCGCCCACGTCGCGGAAGTCGCGGTAGACGCTGGCGTAACGCACGTACGCTATTTTGTCCACGTTTCTTAGCATGTTCGCCACTATGTCGCCGACGTAATCCGAGGGAACTTCTTTATCGTAATTACGAAACATCTGCTCCTCGACCTGTTCGACAATCTCCCTTATTTTTTCCTCGCTGACCGGCCGCTTGTAGCAGGCCCGCTGGAGGCCCGCTATAAGTTTCCTGCGATTATACGGCTCGCGCGACCCGTCCTTTTTGACCACCGTCATGCGAATTGCATCTTCGATTTTTTCGTACGTGGTGTATCGCTTGTGACATTCAAGACATTCGCGCCGACGGCGGACAGCCCGTCCGCCCTCCGCGCTGCGGGAGTCAATTACCTTATCCCTGTTCTTTCCACAAAATGGACACTGCATACATCCGCCTCCCGCGCATTACGCGCTTCTATATTTGCGACGGCCCGAACAATATCCGCCCATATATTGTGCGTCAAGTAAAATGCCGTCCGAAAAATCCGCCGCGAAGGCCAAAAAGTTGACAGTTGGCCGGCCCCCATGTCGATAAAATTCAAATGGACATGCTTGCGTTGATACAAACTACAACCGGTACTGAAGCGGTCATCCGCCTGCTGCTTGCGGCGTTGCTGGGGGCCTTAATCGGTCTTGAGCGCGAACTGCACGGCCGGGCCGCCGGCCTGAGAACGCACCTGCTTGTCGGCATGGGCTCGGCCCTGGCGATGATAGTCTCGCTGCACTTCGGAGAGGTTTACGGCTCGCTAGCGCCCGATGCGACCTCAGTACAGGTGGACCCGGCCAGACTCGCATACGGCGTAATGGCGGGCATCGGCTTTATCGGCGCCGGCACGATTATCCGCCACGGCATCGGCATCCGAGGTCTCACTACGGCCGCGAGTCTGTGGAGCACGGCCTCTGTCGGCCTGGCGTGCGGATTCGGAATGAAATACATTGCCATTTTCGCCGCGACGGTAGTCGTGTTCGTGCTGTGGGGGCTGTCGCTGCTGGAAGACTACCTGCCGACGTACCAGTACAAAAACGTATACGTGAAATTCCCCATCAATGATAAGAATTACATCGCCACCCTGGAAGAATTCTTCAAGGAACGCCGGGCGAAGGTGACCTCGTGCGAGCATACGCGAAACACCGAGCATAATTTCGAAACCATTACCTGCCGCGTTCTGCTGAAGCCCTGGGCCAAACAAATCAATGTTTACGACATCGCCGCCCACCTGCCCGAAACGGCCGAGATATCCGTCAAGTAACCCGCCGAATCCTTGCTTATTTTTCGACGTCAGCGGGACGATAATAAATCACGTGGAGGAACTATGAATCGTTTGCTCAAAATTTCCGCCTGCGCTCTTGCGATTGCGCTGTCGGCAGCAACTGCCGACAATGATGCCCTCAAAGGGCAGGCGGCGAAAATCGTCGATAAGCAACTGGACGAATTCGGCGACGCTTACACAGCAAAAACAGACCTGAACAGGCGGCTGGTTTACATAAGCGCACTGGACAAGGAACACCTCAGCCAGATGCGCGAACTGCTGGAGCGCTTCACCGATGCCCAGAGAAAGACGCTGCTGAGCGAGCCGGCCCCTTGGATAATAACCGTCATCCTACCCACTGTTGAGGATTACAAACCACTGGCCCCGCGGAAAGAAGTTACCGGCTTCTACCGCCCCACCGACCGCACGCTCACCGCCATAGACCGCGGCCGGGTGCTCCTGCACGAGTTCACACACGCCCTTCACCACGCCGACGCCGCGGCCGCCGGACAGCGGCATCCCATCTGGATATGGGAGGGCCTTGCCACGCTGTTCGAGGCGGCGGATATTGAAACTGACGGCCTGCGCCCACGAACCGATCTGCGGCTGACGACGCTCCAGCGGGCCATCCGCAAGGAAAACCTGATAGACCTGGAGGATTTTACGCAAACAGACGTGAAAGACTTCATGGAGCGCACTCAATTATGCTATGCCCAGGCGCGCTACCTGATGCTCTACCTCTACCAGCGGGGCAAACTGCAAAAATGGTATCGGCTCTACAAACGCGGCTACGACAATGACAAAACCGGCAAAAAGGCCCTGGAAGAGGCGCTGGGCGAGGATATCGATGATATACAGAAAGACTGGGTCGCCTGGGCGAAGGAACTGAAACTTCCGCTGGGCGAGACGCGAACCACGCAGGCCCGCCTGGGGGCCATGGTCAAAAATCACTCAAAGGGCGTTAAAGTCGTGGGGCTGATAAAGTCAAGCCCGGCCGCCCGCGCCGGGCGGCTCAAGGTCGGCGACGTTATCACGTCGCTTAACAATCACGATACCCCGAACATAGGCAAATACCTCGGCGCGATACAGGCGGCGGCCGCAAACCAGACCATCACCATCAAACTCATCCGCAACGGGCGAAAAAAGACTATCCGCCAGCCGCTCGGACAGGGCGGGCGGTGAGACTGCATTTTCTTCGTCCGCGGTCTTAAATAGCGCAGCGGCCGGGGAACGCCGCCGCGCATGTGTGGAAAGCGGCCGCTAAACCGGCAGCAGGATGTAACGCAGAGCGAACAGAACCGCGAATATATACACAATCGCCGGGCACTGTCGCGGCCGACCCGTCACCAGTTTGCCCGCGGCGTAAGTGATAAAGCCGATGGCGATTCCGTGCGAAATGGAATAGGCGAACGGCATGGTCACCATCGTCAAAAAGGCCGGGATGGATTCTGTCGCATCCTCCCACTGAATCTCGACAATGGGGCGCAGCATCATGCAGCCGACGACTATCAGGGCCGGGGCTATCATAGGATAGCGGACAATCGGGTCGCCCCACTCGTAAGTTCCCACGACCACTCCGCCGCCGACCATCTCGACCACCGGCTGAAAGAACATCGCCGCCAGCATCAAAACTCCCGCAACAATAGCGGCCAGCCCCGTCCGCGCACCGGAGGCCACGCCTGTTACCGACTCGATATAACTGGTGACGGTGCTGCTGCCCAGCGACGCGCCTATAACCGTCCCGGCCGCATCCGCCGAGAGGGCGTATTGCGCGCGAGGCAACTGGTTGTGGACCATCAGCCCGCTACGCCTCGCCACTCCCACCAGCGTGCCGACGGTGTCGAACAGGTCCATAAACAGCAGAATAAATGCGAAGCCGATTACCTCCATCCAGTGCGGCCCGGCTAATTTATCCCACAGGCCCGCGAATCCGGACAGGAATCCGCCCGCCGTGTTCTCCAGCCCGACGGGCATGCCGAAGATGCCCTTGTACGAAATCGTGCTTACATCCCATATTCGCCCCACCGCCCAGGTAGCGGCCGTTATCGCCAGTATGCCGATCAGCATCGCCCCTCGAATGTTTAAAGCCAGAAGCAGCAGAATAACCACCACGCCCAGCAGCGTCAGGCCTGCGGCGTAGTTTCCCTGCATATCGGCCAGCGCCACACCCGTCACGGCGTCCGTTCGCACGATGTTGCCCCATTCAAAACCGATTAATGCGATGAACAACCCGATTCCGGCGGCGATGCCGTTTTTGAGCGAGTCGGGAATGGAGTTCAGGATTTTCGCACGCAGTCCCACAAACGCCATCAGCAAAAACAGCAGACCCATAAGCACGGTCAGCGCAAGGGCCTCCTGCCAGGTCAGTTTGAACGCCGCCGCCGCGGCCCCTACCCCGCACAGCGTGAACACGAAGAAGAAATTCTCGCCCATGCCCGGAGCCAGGGCAATGGGGTAATTGGCCAGCAAGCCCATCAGTATGCACGCGGCCGCCGACGATATGCACGTGGCCATGAACACGCCGCCGGTGTCCATCCCGGCCTTGGAAAGCACCGCCGGCTGCACAAACAGGATATAACTCATGGCCATGAAGGTTGTAACACCGCCGAGGATTTCCCGCCCGACGGAGCTCTGGCGCGATTCGATTGCGAACATGCGTTTTTTCCTTTCGCTAATACGGCCGCAAATTCGGCCGGATAATAATTTCCCTACTACCCGGAGCCATGTCAAGAACCGCCGCAGATGACCCGCTTCCATAAGCCCGCAACCTTTGGTGCTTTACACCGCGGCCCGCGGAAACTAAATTTTCACTGAAGTCCGCACGATGCGGCGGAACTTTATACGGGTGCCCGGCCCGATAAATCCGTATAAAACTGAGAACCGTCGCCGTCGTGCGTTCGTAAAACAACATATATGTTCGATTGCCGCCTGATACGATATTTATAAATTGATACATAGTCGGAGCAATACATGGCACATGACATTCTGAAGGATAGCATATCCACTCAGACCGGCCGCGCCAGCGCGCTTATCGTGGGAATACTCCTGGGCGGAGTGCTCGTAATAAACTCCTACGTCGCCGAGTTGATATTCGAGGATGATTTTTACAGCAGCACACTGGCGCTGCTGGGGGCGGCAATGCTGGGGATACCCATCATCGCCCACGCCGCAAGGCAACTGTTCAAAGGCCACATGCACATGGACGAACTTGTCGCACTGGCGGCGATAGCAGCCCTTGCGGCCGGCAACTACAAGGCCGCCGGCGCGGTGGCATTCTTTCTGCTGCTGGCGAATCTCATAGAAACCCGCACGGCCCTGGGCGCGAGGGCGTCCATAGAGTCGCTGCTGAAAATCTCACCCAAAAAAGCCCATCGATTGGACAGCGAAGGAAACGAGGAACTCGTCGACCCGCGGCAATTACGCCCGGACGACATAGTCCGCGTTCGAGCGGGTGACAACATTCCCGCCGACGGCGTGGTCGTGGCCGGGCAGTCCGCCGTCAACCAGGCGAACGTAACGGGCGAGTCGCTGCCGGTGGATAAGAACGTCGGCGACGACGTGTTTTCCGGCACGAACAACCTGGCCGGGGCGATGGATGTCAGGGTCACCCGCGCAGGCGAAGACACAACGCTCGGCCGGGTCCAGAAACTCATCCTTCAGGCGGAAAAATCCAAAATCCCCATTATGCGGATGATCGACCGTTACGCCGGCTGGTACACCCCCACCATTCTGATGATCGTCGGGACGGTGCTTTTCTTCACCAAGGACATGAACCGGGCGGTGACCATGCTGGTGCTGGCGTGTCCGTGCGCGCTGATACTGGCGGTGCCCACCGCAATGGTGGCGGCGCTGTCGGCGGCGGCGCGGCTGGGAGTGCTTATTAAGGATGTCTCCAACATTGAGGTCGCACGGGACCTCACGGCGTTCATCTTCGACAAAACCGGCACGCTGACCACCGGCGAACTGGCTTTAACGCGGATGATGCCGGCAGAGGGCGTAGACCCGGCCGAAATGCTATCCACCGCCGCCTCGGCCGAGAACCTCTCCAAACACCCCATCGCCCGGGCGGTCATCGCCACGGCCAAAAAGGCCAACGTCTCGATAGACACACCGGAAAAATTCGAGGAAGTATCCGGCCGCGGCGTCCGCGCCAAGTCGCGCGGCAGCGACATTATGGTCGGCAAGCCCAGCTGGCTTGTCGAGGAAGGTATAGATTTTTCGCCGGTCAAGGATTCGAAATTCGACGAGCCGGAAGGCCTGAGCATCTTTTACGTGGTCCGCGACGGCAGACTGCTCGGCTGGCTGGGCCTGGAAGACCGCACCCGCCACGAGGCCCGCGAGGCCATCGACGACCTGCACTCGCTGGGCATACATGAACTGGTGATGGTCACCGGCGACCGCTGGTCCGTCGCCCATCGCGTGGCCGGGGAAATGGGCTGCACCGAGGTGCAGGCGGAGGTTCTCCCGGCCGACAAACTGGAACTGGTCGACGCACTGCGGAAAAAGGGACACAGCGTTGCGGTTGTCGGCGACGGCGTCAACGACGCGCCGGCCCTGGCCGCGGGCGACCTTTCCATCGCCATGGGGGCGGCCGGAAGCGATGTGGCCATTAACTCCGCCACGGTGGCGCTGATGAACAACGACCTGCGGCGGCTTCCCTTCCTGATTCGCCTCAGCCGCAGAACACTGAAAATTATTCACCAGAATCTCATATTCGGCGTTCTGTTCATCGTTACGTTCGAGATTCTGGCCGGGCTAAATCTGATACAGCCGGTCGCGGGCGCGATATTGCACATGGTGGCGGCCACGTTCGTTGTCTTCAACAGCGCACGGCTGGTCCGGTTCGGCGAACATCTGCACACCACCGAACCCGCCGAGGCGCCTCCGCCGCGTGCGAAGGTGGCGCCGGTGCCGGCCACTTAGAAATGTCCGCAAGTATTTACCTGAAAATTCAGGTCCGTGCGATTCGGGCCGCAGATGAAGATTTAAAATGACGTCGAGTACCCGGCAAAAAGAGCAATACCAGGGCACAGACCGAGACCGCGGCCGCGACTACCGGCCAGGGGCCTTCGGGTATTCGTTCTGCGCCCCAGCCGTAATAGGCCTTCGCAACGGCCAGTGTGATGCTCCCGGCCGCCACTGCGCCGCTGAGCACAACCGCCAGCCAGTAACTCCATCGGGCGCCGCCGGCGAAATAACTCCAGAACAACCACGTAAGCGCCGCTGCGATAACGAGTCCGCCGATAAGCGCAATGCCGGCGAAAGTATGATATGCCGGAACGAACGCGATTATCACGGCCGCGACCAGCATCGCCACGGCGGCGGCCTTTCCAATCCAGGCCATAGTTCCCGCAGGCCCGAATCCCCCGCCGCCTTCGCCGGTCAACTCCCTGGTCTGGAACAATCCGACACCAACGGCCAGCACCGCCGCCGCGTAACCGAGGCAGTAAAGCCCGGCCAAACCGGCATACCACAGTGGTATTTCCATGTCGGCCGTTATGGCGTCGAAAACATAAAAGTAAGTCAGGTTGGGAACCACCCAGCTCAGCACCAGTGCGGCGATATTGCCCTGCGACCACCGGTCGAAGATGTAGGGATGGATAGACCCCACAAAAAGCACGGCAAAACACACCATCAAAGTCATGGCAGGTCCGAGACGAGCCCCTGCGGCCACCGCGACCGCCACAAAAAGCAGGTCCGCCAGGAAAAGCAGCAGCACGCCGATGAGCAACTGCGGATATATCACGGGCGGCTCCGTTACGGCGGAGGCCTCGGCCGCACCCGGCCATTGGCTCACCCGGTAGACGGCCGCATCCAGCGACTTATCCTTGTCGAAGCGGAGCGTGAGAGTGTTATGGAAGGTATCGACCTCTTCGATGTCGTAATCGCTGCCGGCGGCGGCCTTTCGCAGGGCGTCAAGGTCCTGCGAGTTTTGGAATTCCACCCTGACTACCCCCGCCTTCGGCACTGGCGGAGTGTCGTAACCCGGCGGCACAACCTGCCAGCCCTTCCCGATAAAGGCGACCAGCAGCGCCGCCAGCGTGAAATACGCCAGCGCGGAAAACACGCCGGAAGAGGTGAACGTCCACCCGAACAACAGGTTGCCAATCATGGCCGTCAATATCGTCAACACGAACGCCGCCACGCCTATAACGATGACAGGCCAGTCTATCGGCGAACTGGCGGTCGGCACTACCTGGTGGCGAACGGTCATCAAAAAGACGATGCTGCAGAGATAATACGCCACGGCCGTGGCCGCGGCCACGCCGGCGAATTTGCCGAGTATGAAAATTACCCGCGATACGGGCTTGGAAACCACCGTAAGGGCCGTCCTGTCGCGTATTTCGCGAGTAACCACGTTGCAGGCGGCGAAGGCCGCCACCAGCAGCCCCGCCAGCAGCAACGTGCTGAGACCCAGATTTTCGAGCATCTTCTGGTTGGTCTTTTCGTATTCGACCCCCACGCTCCAGCCGCTCAGCGGCAAATCCAGCACCAGCACCATTATGGTGATAAGGATTATGATGCAGTAGACCGGCTGGCGAATCGCCTGCATAAAAGTATTCTTACCGATTGCAAATATTTTCATCATACGTTGTCTGCCTTCTGGCGTTGTCGCGACCACGCCCGCCCGGCCGGTTCGCTCGGCCGGGGGCGAATAAAAATACTACGCGGCGACGTCACGGCGTGTTTCGATTGTTCGGAAATATTCTATTGTCATCAACCCGCCGGGAACAAGAACGATACGACTATATCAACTGTTGCACCGAAGGAATAATTAAATGGTAAACCAAAAACGTGCCAAAAACACGGCCGTCGCCGGCGCTTTGCTTCTTACGGCGCTGACTGTCGCCATGACCGTGCTGTGGTCGTGGACGGACTCCTACGCGGCCCTGACCTGTGTGTGGATGCTGGCGGCGGGAATACCATTGTGGATTGTAGCCGCCCTGCTTAGTTACTGCCGCCAACTCCAGAAACAGGAAGAGATGGAACTGGAGGCGATGGCCGCAGGCCGCGGCGAGACAATCTTCGAGGAAGAAGCCGAACACCTCAGGCCCGCCGCCGCCCGCAGCGCCTGGATGGACAAGTGGATAATACCGTCTTTTACGCTGCTGATGGCGGGCATACACGCCACGGTGGGAATTCTGCTTATTAATTACCTCGCCGGCAAAGACCCCGCCCAGCCGGTGCACACCAACGCCGGTATGCTGTTTGTCGTGCTTATGGGATTCGCGGCCTTTTTGTTCAGCCAGTACACAATCGGGATGAGCTCACGCGGCGAGTGGCGGTTGCTGCGCGCGTGTGGCTCTTACATGCTTGGCGGGGTTATTGTGATGCTCGCCGTGCTTATCGGGTTACTGTCCGCCTGGCAGAAACACCCGGTCGGAGACTTATACCTGGCCTACGTGGGACCGGCAGTTCAGTTGATACTCGCGGCGGAAATGGTGATGAACTTCGTGCTGGACCTGTACCGTCCCCGCGTGCCGGGAGAAATTCACCGCCCGCCGTTTGAAAGCCGACTGCTGAACATTATTGCGGAACCCGGCCGCATCGGACGGTCCGTGGCCGACGCACTGAATTACCAGTTCGGGTTCGAAGTGTCCCGAACGTGGTTCTATCAACTGCTCAGCCGCGCATTCGTGCCGATGATAATTTTCGCCGCGGTCGTGCTGTTTGGAATCAGTTCGATAGTCATCGTCAACGAGGGGCAGCAGTGCATCCTCCTGCACTTCGGCAAGACCAGCCCCAATCGAACCACGCTCGGGCCGGGGATACACCTGAAGTGGCCCTGGCCCATAGACAGGGGCAAAGAAATCGACACCGCCCGGATACGCCGCGCCATAATCGGCAGCGGCGGCACCCGCAGCGAAAAGGAGCGCCAGAACGATTTCGTAAAGGGCAAGGAAATCTACCTGTGGAAAGCCGAGCACGGCAAGTACAGGGAACTCGACTTTCTCGTGGCCGTGCAAAAAGAACGCGACATAAAAATCACCAGCGAACAAGAAAATCCCCCACCCGTTAACCTTATCAAACTGATGGTTTCGGTCAATTACACGATTAAGGACCCGTACGCCTACGCGTATAACTACGCCGACACCGGCAAGGTGCTTCAGAGCGTCGCGTATCGGCAAATGACCGATTACTGCGCCACGGCGACACTGAACGAAAAAATCCCCGGCCAGCCGGATCGCCCGCAGGCGATACTCACTTCCGGCCGTGAAAAACTCGGCCGGAATCTCCGCAGGATAATCCAGCAGGCCGCCAACGAACTGAACATGGGCGTGAATATAGAATACGTCGATGTGCTCTCGGCGCATCCGCCGCCCGAAACGGCCGAGTCCTACGAAAAAGTTACCGAAATGGAGCGGCGCGTGGACCAGAAACTTTACGAGGCCCGCGCCGAGGCAAACCGCATGCTGGCCGAAGTCGCCGGCGACCCTTCCATCGCGCTGCGGCTGTCGTTCGGCATAAGAATGGCCCGAGAACTGCAGACTCTTAAAGATGCATCCGACCTCCAGAAGCGCGTTAAGGAACTGAAGGGATCGCTCCAAAGCGACGTGGCCCGCCTGAGCGGCCTGATAAAACAGGAAAAACTCCTGGGCAGAAAACCCACCGAAATAATCGACCTCAAACAAATGCACATGCAATACATGCGGGAACTCGAGGAAATAGCAACGGCCGAGCAAAAGGATTTGTCGCCGCTTGTCCAAAAGGGCCTCGCCGACACGCGCGAAAAAGTCGAGACGCTTTTCTCGCAGGCATCCGGGCAGGCGGCCGTGCTGATGGCAAAGGCCAAAGCGTACCGGTGGAAGAAGGAGTTCTCGGAGCGAGCGGACTACCGTAACTTCCTGGGGACAGTGATGGCCTACCAGGCCTGCCCGGAAGTATTCACCACAGACCGGTGGCTCGACGTGTGGGAGGAGGTCCTGCCGGACATTACAAAGTACGTGCTGGGCGTGGACAGGGAAAAGCTGGAAATCTGGCTTAACATCGAACGCGAGCCGCAACTGATGGAAGGCGCTTACCAGGGCGGATCGGAGTGAAATTTTGAGAACTATTGAATCTTTTTATAACACAAGGAAAACGGACAAATGAGAAATCATATTGGACTGATAATTCTGGCGGTGCTGGTGGTGGCCGCTTTGGGCGTATACACGGTCGCCTACCAGGTGGACGAACTGCAGGACGTCGTACTGATAAAAACCTTCGGCAAAGTCACCAAGGTGGTGTGGGGCAGCGAAGACCCGGGCCTGCACTTCAAGTGGCCCTGGCCGTTCGAGAAACTGATCCGCTACGACGCCCGCACACACCTGTTCGAGGACACCCACACCCAGGTGCAGACCTCCGACCAGCAGCACATGCTGATGACGGTGCACTGCACGTGGCAGATAGCGGACCCGGTCCGCTTCCACGCGTCGCTGAAGACCGCCGACCCGGATAACCCCCAGGAGTTCGTCGAGGCCATGGAGGAACAGCTCAAGCAGCGGCTGAGGAGTTTCAAGTCCGACATAGTCGGCAAGTACGAATGGGGAGCGTTCGTTAACACCGATCCGGAAAAAATGAAACTCGACGAGATTGAACGCAAAATCTTCGGACCGCTCCGGGCGTCGGCCATGAAGGATTACGGGGTAAAAATTCACATGGACAGTTCCGGCATCGAGCGGCTGGCCCTTACAGAAGGCGTCTCGCAGGCCGTCATCGACCTGCAGATAGGCGAACGGCAGCAGTATGTCAAAAAGTTCCAGACAGAAGGCGAATCCGACGCCAGGGCTATAACCGAACGAGCCCGTCTGGCGCGCGAGCGGATAATGGCCTTCACCAACAGGAAGGCCGCGGAAATCCGCGCCGAGGGCGACCGCGAGGCGGCCGAAGTTTACAGCCAGTTCCGGAAAAACCCAGGCCTGGCCACGTTCCTCAGGTCGCTGGAATCCCTCAAGAAGGGGCTGAAGGAAAAATCGGTCATTATCCTGGACGGCAGCGAGATAGAGGCCATCAAGTTCTTCCGCAAGGGCCCCTTCATCCCGCAATCCGACAACGACAAACAACAGAAGCATAACGAGAACGCCGACACCGACGGCGGGAAATAAACAGGGCATAAAATGAACGCAATTAACACGGAAAACGTCAATGCACCCCAAAGCGGACCCGCCGAGGGCGCGGACCGACAGGACACGGCGGCCCAATCTCTGGCCAGGGCGCTTCGGTGGTGCTTCCGGCTGCTGATTATCATCATGATACTGGTCGGCGTGGCCTTTCTGCTCAGCGGCGTAAAGACTATCCAGCCGAACCAGGTCGGCATCAAAAAGCGGTTCGGAAAATTCATCGGCATCTCTCACCAGGGTCTGGCGTATACCTGGCCTTACCCCGTCGGTGAAATCGAAATCGTCAACGTCAGCGAACAGGATGTGCCCGTGGACGACTTCTGGATGCACGAGACGGCAAGGGACAAGACGCTGAAACTCTCCGAGCGAAGACCCGCGGCCGAGGGGCTAAGGCCCGGATGGGACGGCGCGCTACTGACCGGCGACAGGCAACTCATACACGCCAAATTCACCTGCACATACAAGATAAAGAACGCCCTGCTGTATGCGAAATACGTAATGTCCGCCGCGCCAGGCGCTGCCGGCCCCGAGGATAAGGACCGGCACCTGCAGGAACTGGTCCGCTCGGCAGCGTCAAACGCCGCCGTTGCGGCCGCCGCCAAACGCACGGCCGAGAGCATAGTAATCGCCAACCGGGAGGCGTTCGCCACGGACATAATGAATAAAGCCCAGAAGCAACTGGATTCGCTGATGAATGTCGGGTCCGGGGAGTTGTCCGGCGTGATAATAACCAACGCGGACATCGACTCGATAACCTGGCCGCTGCGAGCGTTGTCGGCCTACAGGGCCTCTCAACAGGCATCACAAAGCGCCCAGCAGCGGCGGGAAGAGGCGAGAGCCGAGGCCATCAGCATACTGAACTCCACGGCCGGCCAGGAGGTTTCCAGAAAACTCGTGGGCGAGCCCTGGAACCAGTCTTCCGCCAAACCCGCAAAAGAAGAAGATTACGACCTGATAGGACAATATGCCCGCGCCAGACGCAACGGCCAAACCGAACGGGCCGAAGAACTGCTTGAAAAAATAGACAACCTGCTGGTAAACGACGCCGGCGGAGAAGTTCGCAGCGTAATCTCCGAGGCACAGGCCTATCGCAACTCCACTGTCGAGGTAGTCAAGGGACGGGCCAAAAAATTCAACGACCTGCTGGGTGAATACCGCAAGAACCCGGAATTCATGCTCCAGCGCCTCTGGGCCGAGGCCCGGGAGGAAATACTCACCTCCCCCACCGCCGAGAAGTTCTACCTCTCCGACGGGCCGAAAACCATACTCCGCATAAGTCGTGACCCCGAAGTGCTGCGCCGCATCCTGAGAGAGCAAATCAGAAGCGGCGAAGAAAAAGACTCAGGAAACTAAAACAAACAACATTATTCCATCGGTATAAATTACATGGCTCAGACAAACGATACAGTAGTAAAAACGATTCAGTTGACCAAAATTTTCAGGGACTTCTGGCTGCGCCGCAAGGTGGCTGCGGTGACCGACCTGGACCTTGAAATCCGACCCGGCGAGGTGTTCGGCCTGCTGGGGCCGAACGGATCCGGAAAGACCACCACCATCAAGATGATTCTGGGCCTGCTGTTTCCCACGCGCGGGCGTGTGACGGTCTTCGGCCGAAGCCCCACCGACGTCGAGACGAAATCGCGCATCGGCTTTCTGCCGGAAGAGTCGTACCTTTACCCGTTCCTGGACGCCTACGAGACGCTTGACTTCTACGGCCGGCTCTTCCGCATGCCGCGGTCGGTCCGCAACAGCCGCATAGAGACGCTGCTGGATATGGTCGGCCTCAAAGCCGCCGCTTACAGGAGAATCGGCGAATATTCCAAGGGCATGCAGCGCAGAATAGGCATCGCCCAGGCCCTGATTAACGACCCGGACCTGCTAATACTCGACGAGCCGACCTCCGGCATGGACCCCATCGGCACGCGACAGTTCAAGGAACTCATCCGCACGCTGGGCCGCCGGGGCAAAACCGTCATACTGTCAAGCCATCTTCTGGCCGACGTCGAGGACGTGTGCGACCGCGTGTGCATACTCTACGCCGGAAGAAAGTGGAAACAGGGAACCGTGGACCAGCTGCTCGCCCGCCAGTCGCACACACAGATAATCACCGATCAGCTCGACGACGATACGCTGGCGAAAATCCGCCGGTTGCTGGCCGACGAGGGCAAGGAAATCATCGAGGCGGGCGCTCCACGCGAAAAACTGGAGAAATATTTCCTCCAGATAGTCGAAGAAGCCAGCCGTCGCGCCGCCCCCGGCGACGCAGCCGCGGCCGTGGGCGTGGGCGAAGTGGCCGACTTCCTCCGCACACCGACACGTCATAAAGAGCGGGAGGTCATCGAGAGTCTGCTCACCGAAGAATCCGAAGCCGCCGAAGAAGCCGCCGAAACCCCCGAAGAGCAAGCCGAACCGCAGCAGCCCGCCGGGCCGGCATCCGAGGAAGTCCTCGGTGAACTGGTAAGCGGCGAGGAAAAAGAATCACAAGACCGGAAACAGCCGCAAAAACCAGCCGAAAAACCGCAGGCACCTCGGCCGAAGCGCGACGTCATCGACGAACTCATAGACAAGGGCGAAAGCGGCCGGGACGGCAACGCCGAATCGCAGGAGCGGCAATGATGCGACGCACGCTCGCACTGGCCAGGGAAACATTCATCCAATGCCTCCGCACGAAGGTGGCGGTAACGTTCGTGCTGCTTCTGGCAATCACGTTGGGCGTGCTCCCGTTCGTGATGACCGGCGACGGCACACTCGCAGGCACCATCCGCACGTTCCTGGCATACAGCACGTCGCTTACGGCGCTGTTTCTCTCGGCTGCGACGATTCTCCTGGCGGTGGGCACTGTCTCCGGCGACGTCCAGCGCAAACACGTGTACCTGATCGCCACCAAGCCGCTGGCGCGATGGCAATATATACTCGGCCGCTGGGCGGGCGTTGTCATGCTCAACGCGGTGCTGCTGGCCGGGGCGTCGGTGGTGATTTACTCCGTGGCGGAGTACCTGCGGACACGCAAGGATATCGGCAACCTGGACCGCCAACAGGTAGAGGCGGAAATATTCACCGCGCGCAAAAAAGTCTCACCCGTCCCGCGCGATGTTGACGCCATGGTGAAGCGGCGCATCGAAGAACTCCGCAGGGAAAACCGCTTACAGGATGCGCTCGAGGCCTACATGCTACGGTCCGATGGCGACAAACAGAAAGCCATGGCCAGGATGAGCGAGGACATCCGCGAGCAGATTGAAAAACACATCCAGTCCGTCAGGGCCGGCGGAGCGATGGCGTGGCGTTTCGAGGACATCCACGTGGCCGGGCGACAAATAACCGGCCAGGGTGAAATCGCCGCCGTGGCGCCCGGGAAGCAGGTCCTGCGAATCAACGCCTCGACTGATATGCTCGGCCATCTCATACTTCGCGGGCCGGTGCGGGTTGACGGCCTCGACGGGCGTGTGGCGGATATAAACACCAATGAGAATTACTTCGACGCGATGTTCGGCAGAGACCAGCAGGCGTCGGGGCGCCTCGACAAATTCGACAAGGGCAAAACCGTCCCCGTCGAAATAGACACCACCTTCCAGATAAACTACAAGCCCACTGCGGTCGGGGCCGTGCCCGCAGACACCGTCGAGTGCATCTGGCAGGTGCAAAACCCCACTACCGGCGCACTGCAGCAGATATCCCGCGACGACCCCGTTGAGATTACCTCCACACTGACGCTCTCGGGCCGCCTGGTGAACGAAAAGGGAACGACCATAGCGAAGTTCTTCAACCTGACGCGCGGGGCGGGCGACGGCGGCCGGAGCGTAACAATCGGCCACGATGACATATCCGTGCTATACCGCGTCAGCGGTTTCGGCGCGAACTTCACGCGCGGAATGCTGCTGATATTCATACAACTGCTGTTCCTGGCAGCTCTGGGCGTTTTTGCCGGCAGTTTTCTGTCAATGCCCGTCGGCGCACTGCTGTGCTTTACGATTCTGCCTTTCGCATTGGGCAAGAGCTTCCTCAACGAAGCCGTGGATATCACCACCGCCTCACACCAGCTTGGCGCCGCCACGTACCTGGGCTATTACACGATAAAGTTCCTGGGACTGATCATCCCGAACTTCGCCGCCACCTCGCCGGCGGATGCGCTGGTGGATGGAATGTTCATTCCGTGGCGCCGCGTACTCGTAACCGCGGGCGCGGCCATAGGAGCCAGAATACTTATCGCCCTGGCCGTCGGATGCCTTATATTCCACAAACGCGAACTTGCCGTGCCGCAGACATGAATTTGAAAATTCACAAAATTTAACGACAAAACCGGAGCATCGATTGTGTCACGCGGAACGCTTATAAAACTTGTTTCTATCGCACTGGCGGCGGGGCTGCTGGTCGTCACGGGCCTGATGCACGGCCCGCTCGACGAGCAGAGCCGCTCCCAGGCGCTTTCCGGCCCGGACGAGTCGCTCGCCCGGAAAGACCCGGCCGTGGCCCTTATGCGCGTAGCGCCCGGCGGCCTGCGCGCGCCGATACTCAACTACCTCTGGATCCGCTCGCAGAACCTCCACCAGGCCGGGCGGCACTTCGACGCCATGCAGCTGGCCAGGATGATATGCAAACTTCAGCCGCGGTTCCCCGGCGTTTGGGAATTCCAGGCGTGGCAGATGGCGTGGAACATATCCGCGGCCACGCACACGCCGCAGGAGCGCTGGCTGTGGGTCTCCAACGGTATGGAACTTCTACGGGATGAGGGAATACCGCTGAACCCCCGGTCCCTGCCGCTTTACAAGGAACTGGGCTGGATATTCTTTTTCAAAATCGGCGGATACATGGACGAGATGCACATGGCCTACAAAAAGCGGTGGATTTCACAGATGCAGCATTTGCTGGGCGCCTCGCCCTACAACTCCACCAGGCAGGCCATCGAGGCGTTCGAGCCGGTAAGCCGCGCCCCGCTGAATAAAGACCCCGGCCTGCAGGGCCGCAGCCACATCCAGAGCGACAAACTCGCCGAACTGACCGAAGACCCGCAGGTGGCGAAGTATCTCGAGGCGCTGGACGAATACGACATAGGCCCCGACCGCAGTCTCCTGGACGCTTACAACCGCTTCAGCAAAACCTCCTCCATAAGCGTCGCCCGCGACCGGCCTCCGGCGGTCGAGACGCCCGCCGACAAGGCCGTCTCCGCACTTGTAAATGACGAACAATACGGCCGCGCGCGTGAGAAACTGCTCGCCTTTATCCGCGCCCAGTTGCTGTGGAACGTCTATAAAATGGACCCCGACTGGATGCTGGGGCTGATGAAAAAATATAACGCCCCGCTGGACTGGCGGCTGCCGTGGTCGCACGGCCTCTACTGGATAACCTACGGCATCCACAGATGCGAGAGTCTGGAAATGTCGGATATCACCGCCAAAAACACCGACCGCATCGCGCTATTCTGCCTCAAGAACCTGACCTTCAGCGGCCGTGCGGCGTATGTCGAAAACACAGAAAACCCCGAAAAATCGTTCCTGCACTTCATGTCGGACTGGAGATACATCGAGCCCACGCACCGGCAGTACATCGCTTACGTGAAGGCGATAACCGGCAAGCCGCCCGCCGAGGCCAGGGACAATCCGTTCCGCTCCGGCCATAAAAATTATCTCATCGGCTCAATCCAGATGCTCTACGCCCTCCAGAAACACGGGCTGGCGCGTAAATATTTCGAATGGATTAAGGAAAACTACGACCCGCCGGGCAGCCAGTGGGACCTTCCGCTGGAGCAGTTCGTCCTGGCCGGAATCAGGGGCGACACCGCGCCCAATCACGAACAGGCCGTCTCCCAGATAAACACCGCGCTGACCACCGCCATGATAAAACTGGCTTCCAATGACATCGACGGATACCGCGCGGCCGTGGGATACGCCAGGAGAGTCTACAGGGCCTTTCATAAAAGCGCCGCCAAGCGCTACCAAATGCAGGATTTCAACGACATTAAAAGCATCATCGCCGCCGACATGCTGATTCGCCCCAACATGCTCGGATACAACGTTCCGCTGATAGACAGGGTGCGGCTTTACCAGGCGCTGGACGATGAAACCAAGCGCCGACTCTACGACAGGATCAAACCTTTCCTGCGACGCCAGTGCAGCAGCGAGGGCCTGGACTTCGAATCTTCCTTCCCCGCCCCGCCGGGTATGAAAGAACCCGCCACACAACAACGTTGAAAATTCACAAAAGCGGAACTGACTTTCGGGACTTCCAATAAAAAGCGCACCGGCGTAGGGCACTCCTATGGCGAGCAATACCGTTCCGCGCGCCGGTATTCACAATTTCCAATTCCCTTACAAAAAACGCCGCCGCGGCAAGCCCCGCACCTGCCCGCCTGGCCTTATGGCGGGTGTGAATGCGGGGATAATATATTGCAAAACTTAAAACTAAAAACTGAAAACTTAAATTCGGTTGACCTGGTGGAAAATGACCAATCCCGGCGCGCCGGGATTCCCAATTATCAAACCGCTCCGGAGTAGGGCGTGTCCCGATTCATCGGGATTGCACGCGGAATGAATAAAGCCACCGCGGTAAGCCCCGCATGTGAATGCGGGGATAATAACGCCGTATATTGGGAAAACTATCCCCCGCTTGACAGCGGGGGCTTACTAAAATCACTAACGCGGCCGCGTCTAACAAATCTGCGCGCGCAGTGGCGCGGGGAAATTCGGGATTGGCGGGGAAAAAATAATATTTTTTATATCTTCTCACGGCCGTGGGTTACGAATTGCGGATACGCCCTCCAGGCGCGGTTTGCGCGCGCAAAGGCGTTGTTTCGTCCAAGTATGGAGGGGAAAGTAAAAACTTGAAACTAAAAGCTGAAAACTTAAATGTGGCCAGTGGCCCTGGTGAAGAAATGGCCAATCCCGGCGCGCCGGGATTTACAATGTCCAATTTCCTTACAAAAAACGCTGCCACGGTAAGCCCCGCATGTGAATGCGGGGATAATAACGCCGCTTA
>CAYYMD010000051.1:0-21323 GCA_964472875.1 uncultured Planctomycetaceae bacterium | reverse complement strand
GATAATAACGCCGCTTATCGGAATAATATCCCCCGCTTGACAGCGGGGGCTTACTTACAAAAAACGCGGCCGGATGGGAGAATATGAAAATCCGAAATGCGAAAAAAGCAAGAAATCTCAAACTGCTCCGGAAAAGGCAGGCGGACGGCCGAGTGGCCGCAATCCGAAATTCGCAATCCGAAATGTCCTTACACCTTCCCCCTCGAAAAAAAGGCCCCTTCCGGGCGGACGGCGGGTCAGAATTGTGATTAACCACTGCAATACATACACTTACGAATTCTTGTCAAGGGTAAAAAACGCGCAATATCGCGCAAAAAGGTCTAAAAACCTGCAACAACTTGGCACAACGCGCAAAAAACCGGCAATTTCTCAAATAACGCGGAACGGCTGGCCAAAACACAGAGAGCACAGAGGACAGGGAGATAAAACCCTGAAAAGTAAAAACTTAAAACTAAAACTTAAAAAAGAGGCAGCGGAAACCACCTTGGTTGGAGCCGGGGCGGACAAGTTACACCGAGTTACTGATATACCGATTAACGAGTCAACCAGTCAACCACCCGGCGAGTCGGAACTGATTACTCTCGGGGTATTTCCGTCGGCAAACCCGGGGCCCCGGTCCCGGCCATGTAAACTGCCCCGCACCTTTGGGACGCCGTTAAATTGTTTATTCTTCGGATTTTTGCGTTGCGGGGCGTGTCTCGGGTTCCCGGCTCCGGTGGAAAAGCGTAAATTTCAGTTGCTTATCCTGTATGCTCTGGACCGTATGGTAGGGCCTGTAACCAAGTTCCAGTATTTTTTCCGGGTTATTCATATACCCCATCAGCCACGGAGCGGTTTGTGGGTCGTGAATCCACTTTTCCCATTTTTCGTGGGCTTTTTCCCTGCCGAGTTTTTCCCGCACCTCGGCTATGCCCTTGTCGCCCACACGCCATTCCAGGGCGGGTATCAGGCGGTCGCCGCCGAAGTAGAAGACCGTTTTCGACTGCGGTTTGCCCCAGTGATAAATCATCCCATCGTAATTTTTCTTATCGATTATGTCTCTGGCCTGACGCGCGTAGCGTGCGATGGGGGCCCGCTCGTCCCATTTCGGCACTCCCACGAAGTAGCCCAGGTATATTATCGCCAGGCCGGCAACCACAAGAGGCATGACCGCCCGGAAGCGGTTCAGGCGGGCAAAGATGCCGGCCGCCACCAGCGGCACGCCCGCGATGCACAGGACCACTATCATGTGTGGCCACATCCGTGCGTAAATCTGGTGCCGGGGGTAAAGCAGCCAGAGAATCGCCAGGGCTATTATGCCTACCGGGGCCACCGGCAGATACGTGCCGCCCACGAAGCGCGACAGGCCGTTCTTAATCCACTTATGGTGGTAAAAGACATCCTCGGCTATGAAGCCGATAAGCAGGCACAGGGCGGGCATCGCCGGAAGAATGTAGTGCTGACGCTTGCCCGCCGATGCGGTGAACAGCACGAAAATTCCCACGAACCACGCAAACAGAAACACCAGCCCGTCGCGGCGCCGGTGGAACCTGTTCATAAGGGCCACCGCAAGGGCCCCTGGCAGAAACGCCAGCCAGGGCAATATGTACTTCAGGAGTATGTAAACGTAGTAGTAAGAGGGCTTTATGCTGCGCAGGCCCGCGGCCCGCTCGGTAACCTCCTCGGACATGACCTGCCCGGTCATGTTGGGAAAGAGATAACCCATGTATATGAGCCATGGAACGAAAAGTGCCATCATGATAAGCAGTCCCGGTATGCCGGTGGGCAGCAGTTTAAGCAGCGGTCTCCAGCCCCGGCTGCGTAAAAAGTACCATATCAGCGGCAGGCCGAATGCGGCCGCCGTGACGATGTATATGCCTCTTCCGTGCGAAAACAGTTTTATCACGGCCGTGTTCACCGCACTTATATGCAGCATGCACAGCACAGCAACCAGGCCCACGCCGGTGGCTATCATGAACGCCCTCAGCGAGCCGAGCGCCTTTGCGTCGTCGAATCTTTCTCTGGACTGTCGCCAGAACAGGTACACCAGCAGGGGCCAGAACAGCAGAACCGGCACGAACTGCTTTGAGAGGTTCGCCAGTCCCATCAGCACCCAGAAGAATATCATCCAGGCGTTACGCCTGCGGGAGGTGGAAGCGTGAATGCCGAAATAGAAACTCGCCATCGCCGCCGTCATCAGCATGCACAGGAGCATCTCCGGCCTGGCCTCGCGTCCCTCGCGCTGGAAGGGAATACATGTAAGGAACACAAGTGCGCCGAAAAACGCCGCGCGGCGCGAAAGCATCCGCCTGCCAAGGGCCAGCAGGACAATCGCGCATATCACGGCCGATACGGCCGAGTATGCCCGTGCGGTGAAGTCCGTCATATGTCCGCTCCACAGGTTAGCCACGGCCGCGGCGGCCCAGTATGCAAGGGGGGTTTTATCGAGCCGGGGGCGACCGTTATGAACCGGAACCATCAGGCGGTTCAACCTTGTCTGCGGCGGCACGTCGTAATCTTCGTCGGTCTCTATGAGCCATGGTGCGTTGCCCCGCATCCCCTTGGCGGTCAGCGCAAGGCGGGCCTCGTGATCGTTCATCACCTTCCCGCCGAGGTTCAGGAAAACTATCACAGCCGCAAGCGCGACCACTACCAGGTAGTGCCACCGCGCCTTCGGTTCGGTGTCGGGTTGTTGTATTTTTTCTTGTGTTTCCATGGCGATATCTTGTGCGGTTATAGGGGTAATGTCAAAATATTGGTTATATTTGCCGAACAGGCCGGTACGGATTTTTGCTTGCTCTTCGGTTTTTCCCTCACCGATAGGCGTCGTGGGTGTAGAGCCAGTGCGCCGACTGCAGCAGTGATATCGCGAAGCGACGCATTTTTTGCTTCAGTTTGCCGTTGGGGTCGTCCACGGGCCGCATCTGGTCCGGCGGGTATAACCGCCCCAGGGTGGGTTCGTGCCCGTGAGGCGGCTGCATCAGCATTCGCCGCTTGCCGTCTATAAGCATAAGTATTCGGTCGTCCTGTATAAGCGCCCAGCTTTTGTCCTCGGGGCGGTCCAGGGCGCTGGAGCCGAAGAAACTGTGGCGGTACCGGCCGCCGAGAATGTTCATAATCGTCGGTGCGATGTCCGTCTGGCTGCACACCGTCGAGATTCGTCTGCCCTCGTCTTTGAGGATAGCGGGGGCGTAGATAACCAGCGGTATGCGGTAAATGGTGTGGCGCTGCGACTTGCTGAGGATGCCGCCGCAGGAGTCGGCCGTGAACAGAAATATGGTGTTGTCGAAATAGTCGCTCTTACGGGCCTTTTCAATAAACTGTCCTATTGCCCAGTCGACGTAGCGGACCGCACGGAAATGCTCGGCGTGGGGCGAGTCGGGATAGGGTGATTCGACGCCGACGTCCGGAATTAAATATGGGCGGTGCAGACTCAGCGTCAGCAATGCGGCGAAGACGGGGCCTTCGGCGGTGTGTTTTGTCAGGTATTCGTGCGCAGTGTTGAACATGTCGCCGTCGCACCAGCCAAGGCGCGTGCGGAAAGTCTGGTAGGTGAAATCGTCCGGCCAGACGAAATCGCTGAAACCGTTGGACGACATGAACGACTGGCGGTGATCGTAATGGGGCTGGCCGCTGTGAATAAATGTCGTTCTGTAACCGCGCCGACGCAGGACGCTTCCTATTGTCAGGAAGTTGCCCTCGCTGCGTGAACGGGTGATGACGGACTGGCCGGGAAGGTCGGGAAACCCGCCTAATATGCCAACTACTCCGCGCGTGGTCCGCGAGCCGACGGAGTAGCAGTTATCGAACAGTATGCCGTGTTTGGTGATGCGAGTCAGGTTGGGCATAAGGTCTTCGCGCCCGCCCAACAGTTCGAAATAATTCCAGCCCATGGACTCCATGATGACTACCACTACGTTGTAGTCCTTCTGCGGTTTACCGGTGTCTGTGATGCGCCGCAGCGGATTTTCGGATGCCTCCACGAAGCGGTCGTTTTCCCGGCCAAGCATCTTGCGGGCGGTGGAGAACGCCTCGTCCCGGTCGATAGTGTCATAAAGTTCATCGAGCGATTGTTTCCGCGCGACATGGTCGTAAACCGCTTCGCGCAAGGAGAATGGACCGTTGAGAGTCAGCTGGGCGATTTCGGGGGAGTCGGCGAAGTAGGCCGGGCCTGTATTGATGGCCTTGGGCCCCAGCGAACCGCGAATACCCAATACTACAAGGGCTATCATCACCACGTACCAGGCGATTATCCGCCAGGCGGGCGCGCCCCGGTAAGGTGCGTTGAAGCCGAATTTCATAAGCATAAATATGGCCGCAACAAGAACAATTACACCGCCTATAACTGTGGGAATTACCGGGAACTGGTCCCAGATAATCTTCCAGACGTAATCGTATTCGAAGTACTCGATGACGTAGTAATTCAGGTGCCGCCCGAACTCCTGGAAGAAAAAGAAGTCGACCGTGAGAACGATAATGAGAATGGTAACGATAGCGGCCGCGAGTGACGAAACAAGCAAGCGAAACCACCGCCAGCGCAGAAACTGCGGGGGCGCTGGAAACAGCAGTATCATTAGCGGAACTATCAGCGAACATGCGATGCACGCATCAAAACGAAGCCCCACAATGAAAGACATGGCGATTGTGCCCGCCGAGGCCTCGCTGAAATATGCCGGCGTGGTGAGCAGTATCAGCAGCCGGTGTATGCTTATCGCCAGCATGGAAACGATAAAGACCTGGATAGGTATAATCGTGCGGGAATGCAGCAGGCCGAGCTTCACCAGGAATTTTTTCAGTGGATGGCTTTGGCTGCCGTTCCCCGCCGGGGCTTGCCGTGGTTCATTATCTTTTCCCATAAATATATAATCCTGTCATACGGGGAGAATGTCAAAAGCGCCTCACACGTTCGGGCCTGTGCTAACAGCAATTTTCGAAGCCGGCGGCATCCTCACTTATGTTCTATGCCGTATTTGGAGAGCATGGCCGTCAGGGATTCCACGGCGGTGCCGAACAGTTCCGGGCCGGTGAACCCGTCGAACTGACCCGCCACGGAAAGATGTGGTTCGAGTGTCGCGTAGCCCGACCAGTTGCGTTTTTTCAGGTCCGCGAAAATTTCGTCGAATTGTCCCTGCCCCATCCCGGCGGGCACACACTTGTCCTGGCCTGGAACCTTGTCCTTGACGTGGAGATATTCGACTATGTCGCCCACGCCTTTTGCCCAGACGTCGTCGTAGGGGCGGTAACCTTCTTCGACGAAATTGGCCGGGTCGAAGATGCATTTCATGTGCGGAGATTTTATGGTGTTGAACAAATCCAGCGTCCCTTCCAGTCCTGCGCCGTAGAGACGTTTTTCGTTTTCGAGCATCAGCACCATGCCGCGGCGCTCGGCGAGTTCTACCATGGCCGACATGCGCTGCATTACCTCGTCGCGCTGGTCGGCGATGTCGCGGCCGGGCGAGGGATAAAAACTGAAAACGCGGATGAGGTTCGTATCGAATCCCTCGGCCGCGTCGCAGCAGCGGGAAAGTACTTCCATGTGGGCATCGAAGTCGTCGTCCATGGTTATTTTGCCCAGGGGCGAGCCGATACACGGGACGGTGAAGCCGGCCGCGTCGAGTTTCTTCTTGTGCTCGGCCACCTGCTGCGGCGTCATGTCGGAGACGTTTACGCCATCTATGTTTCGTATGTCTATGCAGCTAATTGCGAACCTGCGGCATACGTCTATCTGTGTATCGAGGTCCGCTGCTATCTCATCCGCAAAAGCGCTGATTGTAATCATAGTATTGGCTTCCGTGTGGAATATTAAAGGCAGGTTATGTTACCGGTGTGGACTGTTTTATTAAACAGGGAAGTTAGCAAACCTTCCTCTGATTTTCAATCAAAAAGGGATTTCGCAATAATACCTTTCGCCCGATTATCCGCGACCCCCGTGGCCGTCGAGGCGATTCAATTCCCTGTGAATAAAGAAGATTACAGCCAGCAGCACAACGCCCAGTATAGGACCCCACACAGTCATCATAAACCATGATTCTTCGCCGATTCTGCGAATAAATTTAAGTTGAAATGCGATGAATCTTTCTATGCCAAACCAATCGGCCGACAATCTGGCCAGCGGCATCTGAAGCAGGAATATGCAAGGTGGGATCACGGTGTTCAAAGCTGCCTTGAGGGCCGAAACGCCTTTTTTCCAGGGCGCGAACGCCGTCATGACCGCAAAAAACGCACCGAACACGAAGGTCAACGGCACGAACCAGTTGTCACCGGAGGTTACAAAAAACGCAAGCAACTGCCAAAGTAAACACCCAGGCAGTAATTCGAAAGCAACTTGCCAGCGCCCCCGCAGCAACCACGCGGCCGTAATCAGTAAAATCGCATTGGGCGCCAGACTGTAAGCAACTGCCTGGCCTTCGAGACCGCCGACGGCCGTTAATATCAAAAGAACCAGTATGTATAATCCCACCCCCGCCAGCAGCACCTTGCCCAGAACCGGTAATGTTCCGTTATTTCGATTTTCTCTGTTGCTGTGACGTATTGCCGTCATGGCTGTGCCTTGTAATTAGGTTAATGCTCAACTACTGCATAGTAAACGTTCGGCCGGCTGCACACCCGGACTATTTTGAAGTGTTGTACCCGAATTGTACGAAATTGCCTAAATTATTTCGCGCCAATGTGACGTTATGGTCTTTTAAAAATATGTCAGCATTAAAATATATGCTTTTAACGATTGATGACAAACAAATACTTATTATTTGTAAATTGGCCGCTAATCATTGAGCATTTACGCGCGGTTTAAAAACACAAAAATACCGTAACTTGCAGCCCTGTTAAGTTGTTGTATTATTGACTATTCGAAAAATTCCGGACAAGAAAGTTTCCCGGGATTATTTTTCCGCAAATAAGACAGGTCAGACGACAGGATAGGATTTCAGAAATGATTAGAAAAACTTTGCTTATTCGAACGTTGGTCGTGGTTGCCACATTCGCCGTGTTGCTTCCGTTTTTCGGCCGGGCCGAGGCGCGTGGCGACTCGGAAGTGTCGAATCGGGTGCTATGGTACGACAAGCCGGCAGGGAACTGGATGAAAGAAGCCCTGCCCATCGGCAACGGCCGGCTGGGGTGCATGATTTTCGGCGGCCTCGAAAAAGAGCATATACAGTTTAACGAGGACAGTCTGTGGATCGGAGACGAAAAGGACACCGGTGCTTACCAGGCGTTCGGAGACGTCTACGTTGAACTGGGTCACAAGGATGTGCAGGATTATCGGCGCGAACTCGACATTACCCGGGCCGTGCATACCACCGCGT
This sequence comes from uncultured Planctomycetaceae bacterium, assembly GCA_964472875.1. GTDB lineage: Bacteria > Planctomycetota > Phycisphaerae > SM23-33 > SM23-33 > CAYYMD01. The sequence goes on along the minus strand of CAYYMD010000051.1, from coordinate 14,040 downwards.
ACACTCATGACGGAATCAAGTATACCCGCGAGTATTTTGCCAGCAATCCGGCGCAGGTGCTGGTTTTTCGATTTACCGCCAACAAGCCCGGCGCATACACCGGGAAAATCACGCTTACCGATGCACACAAGGCCGATATTACCGTTGACGGTAACCGAATCACGGCGCGGGGCGACCTGTCCGGTTATACATACCGGGGAGGAAAAGGTAAAAGTTACGACATCGTGCTGGATTACGAGTCACAGGTGCTCGTGCTGAACCAGGGTGGCGCCGTCACCGCAGCCGACGGCCACATAGCATTCAAAAACTGCGATGCTCTGACCATTCTGCTGGCGGCCGATACCGATTACATCAACCAGCGAGACAAGGGCTGGAAAGGCGAGCATCCCCACAATCGCATCACCGCCCAACTCAAGGCCGCCTCGGCCAAATCTTACGAAGCACTGAAGAAAGAGCACATCGCGGATTACAGGGGTCTGTATGACCGCCTTGAGCTGAACGTGGGAGAGACGTCCGATGAAATCCTCCGTCTGCCGACGAATGAACGCCTCATCCGCTACAAACAACAAAAACCTGACCCGGACCTGGAAGAACTCCAGTTTCAGTACGCACGCTACCTGATGATAAGTTCCTCCCGACCGGGCGCCATGCCGGCCAACCTGCAGGGCCTCTGGAACCACAGGAACAGACCGCCTTGGAGGTGCGATTATCACACGGACGTGAACATCCAGATGAACTACTGGTTCGTCGACCGGGCAAATCTCTCGGAATGTTTTGGGCCATTGGCCGAATGGGTCAACTCAATACGCGAGGTCCGAAAAGAAGAGACGAAGAAGGCGTTCGGAACCCGCGGCTGGCTTACCCACGCCGAAAACGGCATTTTCGGCGGGTCCACCTGGAAGTGGTCCAAGGGTGATGCCGCCTGGGTCGCCCAGAACCTGTGGGACCATTACGCCTTTACGCTTGACGAGGAATATCTGCGCAAGCGGGCCTATCCGGTCATGAAGGAACTGTGCCGGTTCTGGGTGGATGACCTCAAGGAGATTCCCGCCCCCGACGGCAAGGGTAAGGTGCTTGTTTCGCCAAACGGTTTCTCGCCGGAGCACGGGCCCCGCGAGGACGGTGTCTCCTTTGACCAGCAACTGGTGTGGGATCTTTTCACAAACTTCATCGAATCCTCCAAGGTGCTGGGCGAGGACAAAGAGTTCCGGCAGAAAATCGCATCCATGAAGGAGCGTCTGCTGGGGCCGCAGATAGGCAGTTGGGGACAGTTGCAGGAGTGGATGGTGGACCGGGATAAAAAGAACGACCACCACCGGCACCTGTCGCACATGATCGCCGTTCATCCCGGCCGGCAGATATCGCCGCTTACTACGCCGAAGTTCGCTGAGGCGGCGAAAGTTTCCATGAACGCCCGCGGCGACGGTGCTACCGGCTGGTCAAAGGCGTGGAAGATTAATATCTGGGCCCGGTTGCACGACGGGGACCGCGCCTACAAACTGTTGTCAGGGATGATGCGAGGGAATGTGTATCCGAACCTGTTCGACTACCATCCGCCGTTCCAGATCGACGGTAACTTCGGGTATGCTTCCGGTGTCTGCGAGATGCTGGTGCAGTCGCACATGGGCCAGGTGCATTTGCTCCCGGCGTTGCCGGATGCGTGGGCCGACGGGAAAGTCGAGGGCATGCGAGCCCACGGCGCATTCGAAGTGGATATGCAATGGAAGGATGGAAAGCTGACCGAGGCCGTCATACACTCCGAAAAGGGTCAGCCGTGCCGGCTTCGTACAGCCGTTCCCGTGAAGGTTGCCTGCGGCGGCAAAGCGGTCGAGACCAAAGAGGTTTCCAAAGGTGTCGTCGTCTTCCTCACAAAGGCAGGCCGGGAATATTTAATACTTCCAGAAGATGCGCAGAAGTAGAGTTCAGTTATAACCTACCCCGCTTCAGCGGAACGGTCGTTAAAAACAATAAGACATGAGTATTCACCTGCTCGGCCGGCGAATACTTCGTGAAATACAATCTGGAAAGCAAACACTTACCAATAGTATTTCACACCGCCTGGACTTCTTTGACCTGTGGGATTCTGGACTTCAGGTGTTTCTCCACGCCCTGTTTGAGCGTCATTGTGGCCATGGGGCAGCCGGCGCAGGCGCCGGTGAGTTTTACCGAAACAACACCTGATGACTCGTCGGTATCTACCAGTTCCACGTCACCGCCGTGTGCCTGAAGGGCGGGGCGTATTTCCTGAACGGTGATTCTGACCTGCTGTTCGAATCCGCTTTCTTCGGCGGGGGGATTGTTTTTTTGCGTCTCTTCAGTCATGGTTTATACCTCGTTTAACGATTCATTGTAGCGCCACCGGCGCTGATTTTACACTTTGGCCTGATTTTCTGTCGGCTGGTAAGCGGGCTGGTCCGGCTCGGACGTTTGCCCTGGTGAGGAGTTTTCGGCGATGAACTGCTCCAGCATCCGGTACGCTTCGGAATCGCTGAACTGCTTTGGGGGATGTTTCATTGTCCATGCGCTGATCGCTTCCAGCGGACCGGCCAGGCCGTTGCCGCGCGCGAGTTTGCAGCAGCGGATGGCGTCGATGGTCTCACCGGCCGAGTTGGTCGAATCCTCCACGCTCAGGCGGGCCTCCACGTTCAGCGGCACGCCGCCGAAACCGCGCGCCTCGATGCGCAGGAAACACACCTTGTTGTCGTTCTGCCATGGGACGTAGTCGGCCGGGCCTATGTGTATCTGCTCGTCGGGCAGCGGCTTTTTCAGTTGCGACTGGACTGCATCGGTCTTTGAGATTCGCTTGGAACCCAGTCGCGCCTGGTTGAGCATGTTCAGGAAATCGGTGTTGCCGCCCGTGTTCAACTGGTAAGTGGCGTCGATTTTCGCGCCGCGCTGCTCGATTATGCGGGCCAGTATCCTGTGCACGATGGTCGCGCCGACCTGGGCCTTTATATCGTCGCCTACGCAGGGGATGCCCGCCTCGGCGAAGCGGGAGGCCCATTGCGGCTCGGATACGATGAACACCGGTATGCAGTTTATCAGACTCACACCCGTGTTCAGGCAGCATTCGGCGTAGAACTCCGTGGCCTTTTGCGAGCCCACCGGCAGGTAGTTCATCAGTATCTCGGCGCCGCTTTCGCGAAGGAGTTTTTCGATATCTTCGGCGGAGGCGTCGGGCTCGTCGGCCGGCATGAACCTGCGGTGTTCGGGATAATCTTTCATGTGGTCTGCCACGCCGTCCATGACGGCGCCCATGCGGACCGTGACGTCTTGGCCGGGGATTTTGTCATAGAAGACCTTGGTGTTGTTCGGAGCGGCGAAAATGGCCTCGTTTAGCGGCCGGCCCACTTTACGCGCGTCTATGTCAATGGCTGCCACTACTTTTATATCGCCGGCACCATAGCCGCCGAGCGTGGGATGCATTAATCCAACATCCCCGGCCGTTCCGCTTGCGTTTTGACCGTAATAATGCACTCCCTGGACCAGGGATGATGCGCAGTTTCCCACTCCCGCTATCGCCACTCTGATTTCACTCATCTCATCACTCCTCGATTATTATCATCGGCGGGTGAAGGTAACCTGACTTCCATATCCCGCCTGCGGCATTTAAGATTCTATTGAGTCATTGTGTGACGGTCAATAAACCCTTTATCGTTTTATGCCGCAGCATCGCGGCCGCCTCACCGCTGCCGCTCTACATCTTCGAACCGTGTATGATGGAAATCAGAAGCACGAATCCCATCAGTCCGGCAACGACAAAGCCGACTATGCCGATGATTGGCACGTTGTTCCACATGGGCGGAACGCCGGCCAGCACCACCAGAGCCGAACCGATAATCAGCGCAGACAGCACAAGCCCGAAGACTACCCGATTGCTGATACGGTCGTGCGTCCTGAGCATCGGCTCCAGGCCGCGATGATCGAATTGCACGCGGAGGCGGCCCTGCCTTGTGCGCGCGAGAATTTCCGATATCTCTATGGGCATGTTGCGCAGAAGGCGCCGCCAGTCAGCCAGGGTGGTGGCGACTTCCTCGGAAATTCTGCGCGGATCGTACCTCTGGCGCAGCATCCGGCGGATGAACGGCTGGAGGTGGCTGATGAGGTTGAACTGCGGCCACAGGCGCCTTCCGTTGCCCTCCGCCTCGGCCAGGGCCTTGCCCAGCAGGTAGAACACCGGTGGCAGGCGCAGTCTGCGCCTGATGAGCGTGGAGATGACCTCGTGGATGACCTTGTCCATGCGGATTTCCTCGAGCGGGCGGTGCAGATACTGCTCCGTGAAGTGCTCCAGGTCGGCCTCCAGCGTCGACAGCGAATCAGGGTCCGTGCTGGCGTTGGCGGTCTGGGCCAGGGCCCGGGCCATCTGCCCAACGTTACGACGGGCCATTCCTACCGTGAATGCACCCAGGGCCTCCCTGTTCCTTTGCGAAAGTGAGCCGGTCTGCCCGTAATCCAGCATGCATATGACGTTGCCGGGCATCACCAGGATGTTCCCGGCGTGGGGGTCGGAGTGGAAGAAACCGTGTTGGAAAATCTGTTTTGTTATGTAATCGGCCCCGCGCTTGGCCACGGTTTCCGGGTCGGCCCCGGATTCCCGCAGGGCCCGCACGTCCGATACCTTGGTGCCCGTGACGTATTCCATGGTAAGGACCTTCGACGTGGTCAGGTCCCTGTAGACCTGCGGGACGTGCACCGTCTCGTCGTCGCGGAAGTTGCGGGCGAACCGCTCGATGTTGCTCGCCTCGTTCTCGAAGTCCAGTTCCTTTTTTATGGTGCGGGAAAATTCATCCGTCAGCTGCACCGGCTGAAGCGCCTCCACTTCGTCGGAATGGGCCTCGAAATGCCTGGCCAGTGTGAACATTATTTCCAGGTCCGCGATAACCGTCCGCCTTATGCCCGGCCGCTGAATCTTCACCGCCACTTCATGGCCGTCGAGCGTGACGGCCTTGTGAACCTGGGCGATTGACGCTGAGGCAATGGGCTTGATATGGAAACTGCGGAATATCTTTACTATGGGTTCGCCCAGTTCGTCACGAATCATCTGCCGGACTTCTTTCGGGCCGAATGGGGGAACCTCTTCCTGGAGTTTACTCAGTTCCTCGCATGCCGGCGGCGGTATAAGGTCCGGGCGGGTGGAGGCCATCTGTCCCAGCTTGATAAACGACGGCCCGAGTTCCTCCAGTATGACCCGAAGGCGGGCCCAGCCCGTGGCGTGCTGATGGGGTTTCGCCTCGCTCTTTTTGCCTCGGGGCAGATGCCGCCCCAGCCCGACGCGCTCTGCAAGGTCCTCCAGGCCATGGCGGACCAGCACGGCCGCAATCTGCCTGTACCGCACGGCGTGGCGATAACTTCGCCCCAGCCACATTATTCGATCAAACAAGGCCTCTTATCCCGTTACTATTTCGATTTCTTTTTGGTTTTTTTCTTGGCGGACTTCTTCTTCGAGGCCGCCTCGAGTTTTTCTATGCGGGCTTCCAGTTTCGCCAGGTCGCTCTTCCTGACCAGGCTCATCTTGTCGGCCGTTTCCTGTGTCCACTTCTCGACCTGGCGGTGAATCCTCTCGCGCGTTTGACGGGACCTGTCGGCCGCCTTTTCGTAAAGTTCCCGGCCTTCCTGCTCCGTCAGTTTGCCTTTGGTTATCATTTCATCAATCTGTTGCCTGATTTTATCTTTTGTGTCCGCCGCGAGTCCTATGCCCAGCAGAAAAGTTTTGTAAGCCGTATCAAACATAATATTCTCCTTTACTTAAGGTTTTCTCGGCGCAATACACACTGCATCTCAACTGATTGCCGCTTTTATATTAATTATATGTAAAACGGGCGTTATGTGCAGACATGTTTTGCCGATTGTCGCGGCTGCTGCGGATTATGCGAATGTGAACTCAGGCGGATGCGGCCGTGAGTGTTTTTTGTTCGGGTGCGAGGTTTGCGTTTTGCAGGGCCTTTACCATGGCCATGTGCAGCTCCCGGCTGTCGAATACGGGCTTTATGAGCAGTTCGTCGCCGCAATGCCGCCACGCCCGCCACGCCGCGTCGCAACGGTCGAGCCATCCTGTCAGCAGTATCGCGGGGCGCGGGCGTAGGGCCTTGAGTGAGTCGGTCAGGTCGTAGTCGGCGGCCTCGGCGGCCAGGATAACCAGATCCGGGCGCCATTTAGCGGCCTGTTGTGCGGCGGCGAAGGGCGAAGATTCCTGTACGGTAAGGTGAGCGTGTGATTCGAAGAAGTTCGCGGCTTTCTGAGAGAATCGGCGGTCGGGTTCGACAACGAGAACTTTCATTTCTTATCTCCGCTGTGGATTAATTTATTTATGAAGTTGCTATAAATTGATATCGGCACGACAGCGGTTTGGAATGAGTAAGAATTGGTTGTGACGTTAAAATTTTAAACTTCGAGATGATTTACCAGCGGCCGGCAATCAGCCGGGCCGAGAACGCCTCTGTGGGGAAGGCCATGCCGGGTGAATTGCTGTCGGCGTCGAGGTCGCTGTAGAGGTACACGCGGTCGGCGGGAATGGACAGGGTGTCCTGCAGCGTCCGCACCAGTCGCACCAGTGCGTGGAATTGCGTTCTCCCGGGCGGCGTGCGGGAGAAATCGCCCGCCAGGCACACGCCGATGCTGTCGGAATTGAAGTTCCGCCCGCGGATGTTGCAGTGTCCGCCGCTCAACTGGTCCTTCCAGAGTTTGGTCGCCGCGACCATGCCGGAGATGTCGCCCTCGGCCGAGATGACAAAATGAAATTTGCCCTCGACGGCTCCGTCACTGGCGGAGTGCACGATAACATTTCGCCACTTGGTCGCCTGTATCGGCACGTCGGTTTGGAAGACTGCGGGTTCGCTGCCGTTGTCGGCCTTGTTCGTCAACGCAAACGCCGACTGGGGCGGACTGATGGGGGCGGTTTCCATGACAATCAGGGCGATGGCGCCGACGGTCATTGCTGCCAGCAGGGCGGTTAGAATTTTTATCGTCCTTGATTCCACTAATAAAACCTGTTTGTCACTTCCGGCGAGTTGTAAACGAGCAAGCGAGCCGCCGCGGCAACCGCCAGCGCCGCATTGGCGACAACATAGTGTTGCTATCGTCAAAGGTCAAGAAAATTAGCCAGAAAATCGGAAAATTTTTACTTCTCACGCCGCGCCGGGCGAAAATCGCGACCTCCACGGCGAAGTCTCACATTTGCAGCGGCTTGGGCACCTGCGGAAGCGAGGCCGGATAACTCTATGGCGATTTGTTCCGCCCAAATCATGTATCTATATTCCTTATTTAATTGCAGACAGCGGTGTGGGTATGAACCGTAAAAGATCCGGAATTACCCATCGACTATCTAAAAGGCCTTAAACTTACGGATTTGGCGTATCCTGCCCGGCGCCCCGAACACGGACGGCGGGCGCCTCTGGTTCAACCTTCAAAAGGAATCCATAGGATGTTTTCGGTACGTCGAAGCATATCAAGTTGTCGTATATTTCATCTTGTTCGGCCGGACCTTCGAGAGAATACCCTCCGGGCAGGAGCAAGAAGGCGGCTTTCCCTTGTTTTGTTCCCGAAAGCGCAAATCCTTCTGCGGGAAATTCGTTTCCGTCGCAGTCAATTATGAGCGATGAATCCTTTCCCAAAACCAGGTTTTCTTTTGGTGTCTGGTCGCCGGCCATGCTGTAACTGACTTTCACCAATAAGAAGACACCTCTTTTGGGTTTTACAATTTCGTTAACGGTGGTTACTTCGGCTGCCCGACCGATTACTTCGGCCGAGCGAATCTTCCAGCCCTTGTACGTATCGGTATCGTAAGAATTTGCATTTTCGCCGTTATTTCCACATCCGGGCAATAATGACAAAATAGCCAAGCCAACTAATATAAGAAGCTTATACGACTTCATCGTATTCTTCTGCCGTGTTATTTTGAAGTAACAAGGCGGTAACATTTAACCTGCTTTCATGGGATATTCCATAGTTCCACCCAACAGTCGCGGCCGCCGGCGGCTAATAATTTTCCGTCAGGGGAAAAACGCACGGCGTGCACATTGTTCTTTCCGATGGAAAAAGAGTGAAGCTTCTTGCCGGAGGAAATATCCCATATGTCCACGTCACCCCGGTCGCCGGCCACGGCAATCCGATTTCCACATGGTGAGAAATCAATTGCATTGACGCGGCCGCGGCCTGAAACGGCAACCCAGCCGTCCTTATTCTTAACAGTGGTTTCACCCAGCGTTCGGATAATCTTGCCGTCGGAGACCCTGAAAACCGTCAGTGCGGGAATGTAGGCATATGCTGCAACACCTGTGGAGCCGTCCGGTGAAACAGCAAGGGCCTTAACCCATCCCCATTTCGCCTTTCGCAGAAGTGCCGTATTTTTTCGTTGGTTGGAAATATTGAAACTTCCGACTTCTTTTTCCCCCGGGCAAAAGAGCAACGTCTCGGCGGCTTTGTCCAATGCTAATGAATAGGACTTGGCGGCTACTTTGGCGAGCAGGTTGGCCGAGGGCATCTTCCAAAGACAAATCTCTTTCGTTTTCAGGCAGAATGCCGCAAGACATTTACGATCGCCGGATAACGAGAAACTCTTAACAGAAAGACCTTCAGCCAGACCCTTGGAAAAGCGCAGTTTTGGTTTAACGGACCAGAGTTGTAAATCAGTTTCGGTGGCGATGCATACCGTACGGCCGCCGGTTAACACACCGACACCGATTACTCTTGAGGACAGTGAATCAGACGAAGCCAACTGTCGTCCCGTTTCTATATCCCATAGCCGAAGTGTATTATCCTTATTGTTTTCGTCGACGTAGAATTTACCTGACCCGGTGAGCAGATGTTGTCCGTCGGGTGTAAAGTCTACGGACCATATAGATGTAGTATGCCCTTTGAGGCGACGGAATTTTTGAAGTTTATTAATTTTGGTAGAAGAAGCCGCCGCGCCGTCTTTCATGCCGAGGGACAACGTATGTGTCGCCAAGGCGACTTCCTTGCGGTCACAGAGATATATTTTAGCCCTGCCGGGTCCGTCCCAGTAATTATTTGGTAGACTTATCAGAAGGTTTCCGCGTTTATCCTTCCAGTCATTGAGGTGGAAATATGACAAGACCGTTCCGACACGGAGTAGTTTTTTGCCGGGTTCGCGGCGGTTTTGGAATCCGCAGACAATGATGCCTTTTTTGCCGGTGGGTGTATTTGAGGTGATAACATCCATATCCTGAAATTTATTCCGGGCCATCATTCCCATCTGTTCTCTCATGGCTTTGGACAGGCCCACGGCTATGGAAAGTTGGTTAAATTTATCGCCCCAGGCGGGCATAAGATGTTTGTCGGTTTTTGTATATTTCTGTTTCAGCAGACTGATCCGCACAGAATCCCACTCGGATTCCGGCCAGTTACTGTGAGGCGGTGAAATGCGGATGACATTATCGTCTACCAGCACAACTGACGATGGTGCTGGTGAGGCAGACTTCCGGTTCGTTCTTATGGGTTTGGATGGCTGTGTGAAGCCGGGCCCTTTGGCCTCATCGGATAGACGAACTGTTCTTGGCGTGGTTTTGTCTTTGGGAAGAATGCGTTTGAAATCCAGTGGCTCTTTCTTGTAGGCGACTTGCAAAGAACCGTCGTCGCGCAGTGTCGCTACACCGCCCCTGAGACGGATAATCCCGCGCCGTGTATCATACGAATAGGGATGGGTAAACACGGCTCCGCCGACGTCATTTTCCAGAAACTCTTCGTATAGTTGAAAATCGACCGTGGCAGTGCCGTTGGGACGGATTGTTACACAAATACGCTCTTTGTCATTTTTTATAAGCCATCTACCGTAATAATTTTCCACCTCTGCAATCGGTTGCGGCTGATTATCGCCGGGCAACGATGGCTTGTCGGACAAGTGTAATGTTGATTCGGCATTTGTCCGGGAGGAACTAACTTGTGGATTCTCATGTGGCGGCCTCGAAGATGTTTGTGAATTGCTGTTCAGCAGTAAAAGCACCGTTATTGCGATTCCCGCTGCCGCCACAGCCGAGATTCCGCAGGCCATAAACAGCCGTCGCCTGTGAGGGGGCTGTGGAACTTCGAACTCCGTTCCGCAAATTGGGCAAATGTCGGTTAGGCCGGCCATGCTCACATGGCTTTCTAATTTGGCCCCGCATTGAGAGCAAGTGTAGTGAATTGCCATCTCATTCCTTTCCTTTCAGCCGGAACATGCCAAAGCGGCTGTGGCCTGTTAAAGCAATAGGCCGCAGGATGATTTTATCGCGGCGCCCTATGCCTGCAAGAAATAATTTTATACGGCATGCTGTCAGTTCCGGTTAGATGATGATTATGTAAATCATCAACTGACATCACAGGGCCGAAGTCTCACATTTGCAGCGGCTTGGGCGTTCGCGGCAGCAGTCGGCCCACAACACCGGCAAGGGCGTAACACGCCAGGGCGATAATCAGAACCCACCTGAAGCCCAGGTGCATGCCTAAAAGCGGGGCCAGGACCGTAGCCGTCACCGAGGCGAAGCCGTTGACCGCCCACGCCCAAGGAACCAGAGCCCCCGCCGCAGCGGAGACCTGCCTCAGCCCGGCCGGGAACATGTGTCCCATCGCAAGCGCCAGCGGGGCAATCGTCCCGGCCGCGATAACTATCCGCGCCGGCAGTGCGGCCGCCTGGCTCATCGCCAGCCAGTCCTCCAGCACCAGCAGATACGCCGCCGACAGCGCCACCACGACCGCGGCGGCGATGGTAGTCACCCGTACAGGCGCAGCGCGACACCGCCCGCTGAGATAACTGCCCAGCCCACCGAAGACAAGGAAGCCCGCGATGACAACGCCCGCCGAATACGTCGGATGGGCCAGATACAATATGAACTTCTGCAGGAAGCCCATCTCCAGCAGCATGAACCCCGCACCCAGCAGCAGGAAATATCCCAGCGTTGCCGACCTGCCGCCTGCCCCCCGCAGGCCCCCGGCCCGAAACGCCAGCGGCAGCACAATCAGCACCGCCGCCAGCGGCACAATCTGCACCAGCGCCGCAAGCAGAAGCACATACCCGATTTCCACGAACGCCCGGCTGCGGCCCTTGAGTTGCTCGCGAATCGTCTCCAGCGTCTCCCAGCGGAAGAAGTGGTGGAAATACGGCCGATCGTCCGTGGGGGCCGACACATCGAACAGGTACTCATCCAGAAACTCGCTACGCCTTTCGCCCAGCAGCGATTCGGCGGCTCTGAAATAATAGGGCCGGTCAAGCAAGTGGTAGCGGTTCGCCGCCGAGGCCTCCATGCCAGGCGCGTAGCACATGTCGAATGACCGCTTATCGCAGAACCGCTCCAGGTTGTGGATTTGCCGCGGCGTGAAAGGACGGTTCGACGCCAGCACAGTCACCGCCGCCCAGTTGCGGATCATCATCGTGCAGCGGGCGGGGTTCCGTCCGGCCCGCCTGGCGGCCTGCGCGGCCAGGTCGAATATCTTCAGCCCGTCGCGCGGTGGCGTATTTGCCGAGCACGTGACCGACAGAACGCCGCCGTCGGTCAGGCGCCCCAGCATTTTTGAGAACGATTCCACGGTATAGAGGTACGACTCCTGCGCCGCGAGGAGCCCCGCGCCCGATGCGCCGGGGCCGCTTATGGACGTCACGGAGATAACGTCGAATTTCTTGCGGCCGGCTGCGAAGTACCCCCGCGCCGGCTGGTTCACCACCTCCACGGACGGGCGGTCGTAAATGTCCCCGCCGACATCCGCCAGCGGGCCGCGCATCGCCTCGATAAGGTCGGGGTTAATCTCGATGGCGGTGATGTCCGGCGTGTCGTGGTACACGGCCAGCCCGATGCCGCTGCCGCCGCCGGCGCCGACGATGCATGCCCTGCGGGCCGTCCGCAGGTGATACGCCGCCGCCTGCGGGGTGTAGTCGGCAAACCGCCACTGTCCCGGCCGGTCGCAGTCGTAGACCGGGCTGGTCTGCGAGCCGTCTGTGACGATGAGCCGGTGCCGCGGTATCTCGCCGGTGAACTGGAGAGACAACCCCGGCGTGTGATGGATGGAGGGCCCCTCGACCACGTCCACCCGACCCAGCGGCCCGGGCTCGCTGTAAATCACGCGCGTATCCGGCATGGACTTCAGGTAAGACAGCGTCTTGTACTGCGAGACGACCGCCTCCTGCGGGGCGAAATATATCAGCACCGCCAGCGCCGCGCCACCGGCCACCACCAGCACCGCCACCGACGCCCGCCGCCACGGCGCCGCCAACACGGCGGCCGCGTAACATATCCCGGCCATCACCCACAGCATTTGTTCTCCGCCGAGGGCGTACATCAGCGCCACGGCCGTCAGGCCGCCCGCGCCCGAGCCGGCGAGGTTCGCCCCGTAATGTCCGCCGAGCCGCTCCGGGCGATCGGTTAGCACGACGCCGATGACCGCACCGGCCAGCAGGAACGGCGCGAACATCAGCAACTGCAGCGCGAAGACCCCCCACGCCTGTGAGATGTCCCACGCCATGAACTGCACGTTCACCGGCACACTTCGCTTGGCAATCGCCGTCAGCGGTATGCTTATCGCCAGCGCCAGGATGAATCCGAACGTCCATGCCCTCCGGCGGCGGACTACGCGGCCGCGCACCAGCGTAAGCGCCGTGCCGGATGCGCCGAAGCCCAGCAGGGCCACGCTTATAACCATGTACGCCAGGTGGTGCCAGAACCGCACCGACAGCACGCGCATCATCGCCAGCTCCAGGCCGATGACCGCCAGCGACACCAGCCCCACCGCAAGGCGCGTGCGGACCACGGGCAGCTCGCCGCCCGCCGGTGTTTCACCGGGCCGAGACATCCTTGCGCCTCAGCGGGACGAACCGCACGGCCGCCAGAGAGCGGCTGCGGACCTTCCCCTGCTTGTCTTTGGTTACCAGCATCAGCGACTGCGTGGCGAATGGCCGGCCGACCGGAATGACCATCCGCCCGCCGCAGGCAAGTTGCCGCACCAGCGGAGGCGGTATCTCGGCCGCGGCGGCCGTTACCACTATCGCCTCGAACGGGGCATGTTCCTTCCAGCCGTAGTAGCCGTCGCCGTGGCTGACCGTCACGTTGGTGTAGCCCAGACGCTTGAGCCGCCCGGCGGCCGCGGTCGCCAGCGGCTTGATTATCTCGATGGTGTAAACGTGCGGTGTAAACTCGCTCAGCACCGCCGCTTGGTAGCCGCTGCCGGTGCCGACCTCCAGCACGCGATCATCGCCCTCCAGCCGCAGCAAGCGGGTCATCTCGGCGACGATGTACGGCTGGGATATGGTCTGTCCGTAGCCGATGGGCAGGGGCGAGTCGCGGTACGCGCTGCGGGCGTGTTTGTCCGGGACGAATTCGTGCCGCGGCACGTTCGACATCGCCTCAAGAACGCGCTTGTCCTGCAGGCCGTAACTGCGGATTGTCTCGACCATGCGGTCGCGGGCCTCCTGTCGCGCCTCGAAGCGCGGCGGGCGCCACCGCCGGGCCGGTTTTGTGGCCGCCTGCGTCGTTGCCGGCGCGGTGGCAGTGGCGGGGTGCGTGGCCGCTTCGCCGACGACCGTCGGTTCGCCCGGCCGCGCAGCGCCTTCACCGTCCTCGCCGTTGCCTTCGTTGCATCCGGCCGCGGCAAGTACCAGAATCACCGGCAGCCAGCCGGCCGCAAATGCCGTTTTAATCGTCCTGTGAATTCTTACTGTCATGTGTCGCTCCCGAATAGAACGCCTGTGCCGGCCGTAAATTCTCCGATGTAATTATATTCGCCCCACCGTCCCGTGCGAGAGTTAAAGATATCTCCGGCAACGGTAGGTCGATCGCGGCCGGCCGTGCGGCCGGGGCTTCTGGTCGCCCGCGACTCATTTTGTGCACAGCCGTTGCGGGTAATTTTAGAAATTGCCGGTTTTTTGCGCGTTGTGCCGGGCTGTTGCAGGTTTTTAGACCTTTTTGCGCGATATTGCGCGTTTTTTACCCTTGACAGGATTCCGTAAGTGTATGTATTGCAGTGGTTAATCATAATTCTGGCCCGCCACCCGCCCGAAAGGGCCCTTTTTTGCGGGGGAAGGTGTAAGGACATTTCGGATTTTCGATTTCGGATTTCGGA
>CAYYMD010000050.1:0-22221 GCA_964472875.1 uncultured Planctomycetaceae bacterium | reverse complement strand
GCCAGCTCGCCAGATGGCACAAAATAAAACTTACACATAATATTTGACACTATCAAATCGCGGCCGGGTATGGCATAAATCCGAGAACGTGTTATAATTGGAGCATTCAGGCCGGATGCGCGGAAGACCGCCCTTCGGGGAGGAAAGTCCGAGCACCACTGAACCGCGGTGGTGGGTAACGCCCACCGTCCTGACTGACGTCGGGATCGGGACAGTGCCGCAGAAAATATACCGCCCGTACGGGTAAGGGTGAAAAGGTGCGGTAAGAGCGCACCGCGTCGGCCGCGAGGCCGGCGGCACGGCAAACCCCACCGGGTGCAAGGCCAAGCAGCGACCATGGCGTGGTTCAGGCCGGCGTCGCAGGTGGGCCGCTTCCCGATTGAATCGGGTGAGCCGCGCAGCAATGTGCGGCCGAGATAAATGGTCTTCGCCGTCGGCGGCATGCCCGACCGCCGGCGGAACAGAACTCGGCTTACAGCCGTCCGGCCGGGCGCTTTGAATATTTGAGATCTCAAATTTAGGATTTCGAATTTCGGAATTCGGATTTTAACAGAGAGTAGGGCGTGCAACTTGCTTGCACGCGGAGTATTTGTGTCTCGGCAGACGTGCCGTTGTTTTCGGTTTTAGGATTTCGGATTTTAATGATTCGGGGCGTAGCTCAGCTTGGATAGAGCGCTGCGTTCGGGACGCAGAGGTCGCTGGTTCAAATCCAGTCGCCCCGATTCGCTGGGTCGTGTGTCAGGAGTTGATAATCGGGCCTTTCTCTTGTCAGGGGCGGACTTTACGCCGCAACTGCGAGAACACTCGTATGGCCTCAAGCTGCGGTTTTACTCCGGCGTTTATAGCGGAACCATTACTCCAGACTCTGGTAACGGTTGGTACCTCAATAGTGCAGGCCAATTGGCGCACAGTCCTGCAAAAGCGACACGCACATTTATCAACTGTGTTTTGCCCATATCCAACACGTGTTGGGATACTTGCCTAATATAAAACAGTGCTTTATGATGAAATTGGGCAGTAATACGGATGAGGTGTTGTCATGAAGCTTACTCTCAAATTTATTCTGGCGATCTTTCTTGTACTCCTTGGGATTAGAACGGTAGAAGGGTTCCTGACTGTGCAGCGTGAAACTGCGCGTCTTGACGCGGCGATTGATCGTGATGCTCGCTTGTTTGGACGAATTTTACGCAACTCTGTTCGCAGCGCCTGGACAGCGAATGGTCGCGATCAAGCGTTAGACATGATTGAAGCTATGAACGTGGGCCGCCATCCGATGCACCTGTCTTGGGTGTCGCTGGAGGGTCCGGGCGGCCTGAGGACGCGCCTTGACCCGGATTTTCTGTCGAAGCTGGCCGACGGCGAGACGGTTTCGTTGCGACGACGCCACGACGAGCAGGGAGAGGTGCAGTACTTCTTCGTGCCGATCGACGTTCAGGAAGCAAGTGGGGCAATCCAGATGGCCGAGCCGCTTGCAGAGAGGAGTAGATATATCAGACGTGCTCTTATCCGAGAAGTGATCGCCAGCGGTGTTGTCCTATTTAGTAGTGGAACGGCCATGATATTATTGGGCATTTTTGTTATAGGTGGCCCTCTCAATCGTCTTCGGAAAAGAGTAAGACAAATCGGTGATGGCAGGCTCTCTGAAAGACTGGAGCTTGGAGGGCATGACGAACTCTCAGCCCTGGCGCAAGGACTTAACGACATGTGTTCAAAACTGGCTGCCGCCAGGGAACGCGAACATAACGAAACGCAGAAGCGGATTGACGCTATGGAGCAAATGCGTCACATGGATCGCCTCACCACCATAGGACGTTTTGCTTCCGGAATAGCGCATGAACTAGGCACGCCGCTGAACATAATCAGCGGACGGGCGGAGATGATCTCTGAGGGTACGATATCGCTCGGTTCGAAAAAGGTTCAGACCAGCGCTGCTACAATAAAGTCGCAGGCGGATCGCATGACACAGATCATCAGGCATTTGCTTGATTTTGCAAGGCAGAGTCCACCCAAGCGCGTCGAGGCCAGCGGAGAAGATGTGGTTCGCCAGGCCGTCGAGCTTGTAAGTTGTCTCGGATATTCCACGAAGGTGCGGGTAGAGACTAAAGGACCACGTGACGTTTTTTCGGCAGAGATGGATCCGGTTCAGATGCAGCAGGTAATGACAAATCTAATCGAGAACGCTTTTCAAGCCATGCCGGATGGTGGTGAAACGGTCGTCTCCGTCGAGTCCGTCAATACTGAACCGCCCACGGGCGTCGATGCTTACAGCGAACGCTTTCTCAGAATTAACGTAAAAGATCAGGGCAAGGGTATTGCTCCCGAAGATCTACCGAATGTGTTTGACCCGTTCTTTACAACTAAAGACGTAGGCGAAGGGACGGGCCTGGGATTGTCCATTGCCTATGGTATCGTACGAGAGCATGGAGGCTGGATTGACGTATCCAGCAAGGTCGGCGAGGGCAGTTGCTTCATGATCTACCTCCCACAGGAGAATATTCAATGACTGGGCGTATTCTTATTGTCGATGACGACAAGAGCATGTGCGAAATGCTTTACGATGACCTGTCACAGAGAGGGCACATCGTACAATGGTATACAGAGGCCGAAGAGGCATTCGCGCATTTTATGGCCGAGCCGTTCGACACGGTTGTGACCGACCTCAAGATGCCTCGTTTGGACGGTATCGACTTCTGCAAACGTCTGGCACAGAATCGTGCTGATGTGCCCGTGATTGTAATCACTGCCTTTGGCAGTTTAGATACCGCAGTCGAGTCGATTCGGGCTGGTGCATATGACTTTGTCACCAAGCCGATTGAACGCGACATGCTGGCGCTGGTCATTGAGCGCGCCTTGAAACATCGCTCTTTGCAGGAGCAGGTTCGGTTTCTTAAGAAGGGACAAGAGCAAGCCGGGGATTTCGGAGAATTCATCGCCAGTAGCCGCTGTATGGAACAGGTGTTTGAACAGATATCGCGCATCGCCGACGAACCCGTGCCGGTAATGATCACGGGAGAATCAGGCACTGGCAAGGAGTTGGTGGCAAGAGCACTGCATCGCCATAGTGGGCGTACCGGAAACTTTGTCCCGATCAACTGCGCTGCGTTGCCGGCAGCTTTACTGGAAAGCGAGTTGTTCGGCCATTCCCAAGGGGCTTTCACAGGCGCAAAATCAGGCCGCAAGGGGCTCTTCATGGAAGCGGACGGCGGAACGCTATTCCTTGATGAGATCACCGAGATAGCTCCGGAATTACAGCCCAAACTTCTGCGAGCGATGGAAACTGGTACAGTCCGGCCGGTGGGCGAGAGCAGGGAGATGACTTGTGATGTTCGCCTGCTGGCTGCGACTAATCAAGATCTGGAAGCAGCTGTCAAAGCGGGGGAATTCCGCAAGGATCTGTTTTTCCGCATCAACGTGGTTAGAATTGATGTGCCGCCGCTTCGGTTAAGGGGCAGCGATATCCTGCTTTTGGCGCAGCATTTTCTGCGTCAGGTTGCTGTACGTGGCGAGAAGCCTGTCAAAGGACTTTCTCCTGCAGTGGCTGAGAAACTTCTTGCATATAGCTGGCCGGGTAATGTTCGTGAATTAAGGAATGTCATGGAGGGAGCAGTGGCCCTGACAAGATTCGAAGAACTTGTCCTTGAAGATTTGCCTCCTTACATTAGAGATTATCAGCCCGCGCGAAAGATATTAAAAGGGAACACTCCGGATGAGCTGGTGCCATTGGAAGAGATTGAAAGACAATACATTCAAGAGGTACTGAATGCTGTGGGCGGCAACAAAAGTACCGCCGCTCGAATTCTCGGTCTGGGGCGGCGAACACTCTATCGCAAGATTGACCAATGGAACCTGTAGCAGCGGTGCTGTCATTGCGCCGTATTGACTCACTGTGCCATAATGGCCTGCTCGCGATCACGTTTTTCCATCTTGAATCACATTATCAGCCACTTTATTCCTAAAAACTCAACTGAACGTTAGTTTGTCTATGCCAGATACTTAAAGCAATCTACACGCAGCAATATGTGTTATGGCACGCATTATGCTCAATATACGAGTAAGAGCTAATTAATGAACAATCATGCAAAACAAGATAGCCACGGCAACCACCATAAAACGAAAACAGGTAAGTCTCTGCAGGTGTTATTGATAGAAGACGATGATGTAATGCGTGAGATGTTGGCCGAAGCTTTTCGCGGGGAGGGCTGGCAGGTTACCGAATGCAGTGACGCGATGTGGTGGTTCCAGTCCTGCGTTCGCGAGGCCACATCGGTCGATGTCACAGAGTATAAAGCCACGGGAGTGTCCTACGATATCGTCGTTTCCGACATCCGCATGCCCAGCATGGGTGGATTGGATGTATTGCGAATCCTGCAGGAAATTCACTGCGCCGACGCTTGCCCCCCGACGATATTTATCACCGCCTTTGGTGACGAAGAAACGCACAAAAGAGCTCGCGAACTAGGGGCCGTCACCGTGCTCGACAAGCCTTTCGCTGTCAAGGACCTGATTGCAAAGGTTCGAGCAGTTACGGAAACCTAGGTCACCAAGGAATGAACGGATATGCACGAGAGAGATAAGAACATTCGATTGTCCGGGCAAGGGATTTCGCCGGGCCTGGGTATGGGAATCGCCTATGTCTACCAAGACAATCTTCAGCGGGTTGATTCGGTGTACTGCCTTCGCTCCGACGACGATGTGGACGAGGAGCGCCGGCGGCTGGATCGGGCCATCAACAAGGTTCTTGCCGATCTGGAGCGAGGCGAGAAGGATGTGAATCGCACGCTGAACGAGGATTTTGCCAAGATCTTCCACGCGCATCGCGAGATGCTCAAAGACCCTTCTATACGCGATGAAATGTACGCGATGATACAACGGATTCGCGTGAACGCCGAATGTGTCGTCAACGGTGTTTTACGTCGGAGGGAGGGGCAATTTCGTCAAGGCGACGATGCGCGCATGGCCGAACGTGCCGATGACGTCCGGGACCTGTCACGTCGCGTCCTGAGAGCTCTGGCCGGCCAAGCCACCCACGAGGTCAAGACGCTGCCGGAGAACTCTGTTATAGTGGCCACCCGACTGTTACCGTCGGATACGGTGCACTTCTCGAGACAGTCGGTCTCTGCGGTGGTTCTGGAACAGGGCGGGCCGGCCAGTCACGCGGCGATCCTCACCCGTGAGCTTGGTATTCCGGCGATTTCCGGCGTCGAAAACGCCGTACAAAAGATTCCCGCCGGTCAAACCGTTCTCGTGGACGCCACTGAAGGCACGGTCGTTATCGCGCCGGACGAGGCCGTGACGAACGTCTTTCGGGATAAGCAGGCCGAACTGACGGCTCGCGTGGCTCTTGAGCGTAAGCGGGCCAGAGGGGTCGCCAAAACGCGTGATGGTGAGTCCGTCGCCGTTCTGGCCAACATCTCCTGTCGGGAAGACGCGGAACTGGCCGCCGAATATGGTGCCGACGGCGTCGGGCTCTATCGCATCGAGCATCTCTACTTCGGTCGCGATTACCTGCCCGATGAGGACGATCTGATCAACAGCATGCAGGCGATGCTCGCAATGTTCGACAAGGACATGCCTGTCACGCTACGGCTGCTCGATACTGGGGGCGATAAGCCACTGCCGCACCTGGACCATCCGACCGAATCTACTCCATTGTTGGGCCGACGGGGCGTGCGGTTTCTGCTGGACTTCCAAGAACTCTTGATCACCCAACTGCGAGCCTTCATCCAACTGGCTGAGTTTCGCAAGATTCGAATCCTGGTGCCGATGGTCACACTGCCATCAGACATGTTGGTCGTTCGTGACCTTTATGAGCAAAGAGTAAAGGAATTATGCTGCAATCACCCGCCACCGCTGGGAAGCATGATCGAGACGCCGGCCGCGGCTATCTGTGCAGATTCCATCGCCGAGGTCAGCGATTTTCTCAGTGTAGGTACGAACGATCTGACGCAATACACTATGGCCGCCGGGCGCGAGAACAGCCACGTGACGGATTATTTCCTTCAGGACCACCCGGCCATCTTTCGCCTGCTTGAAGACACCGCCCGGGCTGCGGGTAACAAGCCGTGCGCGGTCTGCGGCGAACTCGCCGGTCGAACTGGCGCACTACCCAGACTGCTTAACCTCAGAATCCGAGAGATTAGTGTGAATCCAACTCAGATACCCCGGCTCAAACAGGCCATTCGCGAAATGGACCTGCACACGACGGAAGCAGCCAGGAAGGAGTTATTTCGATGAGGTTTGAAGAGAAAGACACACCATGCTCGCGCGGGCCGCCTGGTTCAACCCGGCTATACCCGAGATCAGATAGTAACATTCGTGAGCTGAGTCCGGCGGAGAACGTCGGACAGGCCTCTTAGTAATCAAAAGCGTGAAGGAGATAATTATGTTGAAACGATATTTGACTAAATTGAGTGCGGTCGTATTGACAATCGCTTTGAGTGTCTTTTTCCTTGGCTGCGAGGATGAACAGAAACCGCCGCCACAGGAACCCCAGCAGCCCCAGGGATGGTCGCCCCCACAAGATCAGCCGCAACAGCCTGAGGAGCCGACTGACTCGCCTCAGGAGCAGGGCGAGGACGAGGACGATACTGATAAACAGCCAGGTGGCCAGGATTCTATGCAGTGGTGAATTGTTACGGATAGAGTTACCAATATGTGGTTCTGTCCGCTTCGAGAGTTTATGTGTAGATAAATCTTACAATCATACGGTAACTAAATGAAATAGGAGATGAAAATGCCAAGACGATGGATAGCAATAGCAACAATAGCACTATCTTCCTTGCTGGTTTTGGCTGTTATTCAAGGATGCAGTCAGAACGATACGGAATATGAGAGGATGTATCGTCAAAGCAGTCCGAAGCAGCAGCCCAAACAGCAGCAACCTCGGCAATGGACACCGCAGAAAGATAGTGCTCAACAACAGCGCATTCCCCAACAAAAACAAGATGATAATGATAAACAATCTCAGAAAAAATCATGGTTCGGTAATTAGATAGATGATTAATATATGTTGATGGTCTGTATTTTGGCTGGCTAAGACCACTCAACATGAAACTAACAGGCCGGCCTTCAGAAAGGAACGACTGATTATGAATCGGAAAAATATATTTTTTGGAATCGCGGTAGTTATAGGTATTTTGACAGCAAGTCATATCTTTACATACGCCCAAGTGCCTATAGAGCCGGTAGAACCTCAGCAGCGCGATAATCAACGCGGTAATGAATCAAAATCTTCACCAGCTGCTTTGAATATCGGAACCTATAATACTGACGAGGTATACAAGGAGCATCCTGCACAAAAACAACTGGAAGACACCCTACAATCGGCTAGAAAGCAAATGCAAAGGGCCCAGGAGGAAAATGACCAGCAAAAGATGCAACAAATTCAGCAAGAATATCAAAACGCCTACCAGCAAGCTGTTAAGCAAGTCCAGCAGGACATTTCCAGAGTTATGCCTGAGGCCGCAAAGGATGCTGGCGTTAAAGTTGTCGCAATGACAATAGTTTACAAAGATGATAACGTGAAGACGACGGATATCACACCTCAGTTGGTCAAAGCCATTAAGGAAGACCAGAAAGATGGTGAGAATTCGGAGACACCTGACGTGCCACAGTTCTCCAGTTACTAATAGAATTGGGACAACCTGTTCTTCGAGCCACCCCAAAACACTCCCTCTGATTTTTACAATCAGAGGGAGTGGGGTAGGTCGGCTCAGGCCGTAATGAGACTTTAAAAATACCATTACGATTGAGCTTGTCCCCAAAAACTGAGCGCTGGTGTAAGGTGTAATCGTCTCCGGGTACAATCGCCCGTTTGGGCCGGAAGGAGACGATCGAATGTCAGGCAAGCGAAGACGGTTTACCGCGGAGTTCAAGGCCAGGGTTGTGCGGGCCGCGTTGCGGGAGGACAAGACGCTGGCGAAGTTATCCAGCAACAGGTTCAGCAGCAGCAGGTCTACGATTTGATCTATTGACCGGGTGTCCCAATTCGGAAGTCAGGAGAGGTCGCTGGTTCAAATCCAGTCGCCCCGATTCGCCTTCCCGTGTGTCATGAGTTGACAGACGGCCCTTTCTCTTGTCAGGTGCGGACTTTACGCCGCAGTTTACGCAAACCCCTCGGCCGCCCCCGCTTCCGCAAATCACCGCTTATTTTGCCAATAGATGACAGGAATTGACTATATGAGTCAGGAGTTTGAAGATATGAAGAGAAGGCATCCTTGCCCTATGTTAGGTAAATTTGTGTTTGTTACCAAAAATTACCTCATAAGGAAGGATCCTTCTAATGACAACAAGTTATATCGGCGCAGGCGTGGATAGCAAGACGATTGAATTGGCTGTCGTAAAAAATCAAAAGTCGTAGACCGCCGGCGGAACAAGGCCATCTACGCCGACGGCCCTGGTCACCCTGCCGGCGTCCTCCGCAACAGCATGCAGGGCTTGAGAACAAATTTTACCGCACGGCATTTTCCGCGGTTGACGCCTCGGGCGCATGTGACTATAATGTTTCTCTCTGATGCGCGAGGCCGGACGGGGCGGCCCGGGCGTCCTGAATAGATATTTCGGCGGCGGGTGGCAACCGTAGCAAGGGGCTGCGGCTCTGCCGGCTTGTACCCGTCGTAAACTCCGTAATCGGGAGGTTTTTTCATGATTAAGTCACGCCTATTTACACCGGGTCCTACTGACGTGCCCTCAGAAGTTCTGTCTGAGATGTCCAGGCCCATCTTCCACCACCGCACGCCGCGGTTTCGCCGGATGTTCGCCGAGGCCAACGCGGGACTGAAGAAGATGCTGATGACCGACAACGACGTGATCACCATCGCCGGGTCGGGAACGGCCGGCATGGACGCCGCCATTGCATGCCTTGCGCCGCGGGATAAAAAAATCCTCGTGGCCAACGGCGGCAAGTTCGGCGAGCGGCTGGTGAAGATTGCCGCCGCATACGGCCTCGACGTGGACGAGGTGACCCTGGAATGGGGCACCGCTCTGCAGCCGGAAACCGTCAAGGAAAAACTCGACACCGGACAGTACGGCGCCGTGGCCACCTGCTACAGCGAAACCAGCACCGCCACCGCCTGCGACCTCGAGGCCATCGCCAAGGTCGTGGCCGGAACGGACGCGATACTAATAGCCGACTGCATCACGGCCGCCGGCGCGCTGCCGCTGCGGACGGACGACTGGAATGTCGACGTGGTGATATCCGGCAGCCAGAAGGCCATGATGCTGCCGCCGGGTCTTGGCTTCGTGGCCGTCAGCGATAAGGCCTGGGCCAACGCCGAAAAAATCACCCCGCCGGCCTATTACCTTGATTTGAAGGCGTTCCGAAAGTCCCTGGCCAAGGATGACACGCCCTGGACGGCGCCCGTCTCGTTGGTTCGGGGTCTGAAGGTGGCCGTGGACATGATTAACGAAACCGGCATAGAAACCGTCTGGGCCCGCACGGCCTGCCTGGCAAAAGCAGTCCGCGCGGCCGCGGAAGCGCTGGGACTGGAACTGTTCTCCAAACAGCCGAGCGATTCGGTGACGGCCATATGTTACCCCGAAGGTGTCGATGACCAGTTCAGAAAGGTCATGCAGGACAAGTACGGGGCGTCCGTGGCCGGCGGCCAGGCCGACGCGAAGGGCAAAATCTTCCGCGTCTCCCACATGGGATGGGTCGATCCGCTGGATACGATTGGCCTGGTGGCCGCCATCGAGTACACGCTGGCCGACCTCGGCGCCGACGTGCAGATAGGCGCAGGCGTCGCCGCCGCCGGCAAAGTCCTTCGCGAATGGAAGTAAAAGGAGAACGAACGTGAAAGTATTAATTGCAGACAAACTCAGCCAGGTCGGCATCGACTGGCTTAACGAGCAGGAAGACGTCGAAGTCGAAATCAATCAGGGTCTGCCGCCGGAGGAACTGGCCGGGATAATCGGCCAGTACGACGGAATGATAGTCCGCTCCGGGGTGAAGGTTCCGGCAGAGGTTCTGGAGAATCCCGGCGCGATGAAGGTCATCGCCCGTGCGGGTGTGGGCGTGGACAATATTGACGTTCCCACGGCCACGGCCAGGGGTGTAATCGTCATGAACACGCCGGGCGGCAACACCATCAGCACGGCCGAACTCGCCCTGTCGCTGATGCTGGCGCTGTCGCGGAACATAGCCCCGGCCAATGCCTCGCTGAAGTCCGGCCAGTGGAACCGCAAGGCCTACAAGGGCACGCAGTTGGCCGGCAAGACGCTGGGCATCGTGGGCCTGGGACGGATCGGACGTGCGGTGGCGCACCGCGCCCAGGCCATGGAGATGCGTATTCTCGGGCACGACCCGTTCTTTGCGGGCCAGCCCGCAGAATACATCGAGATGGTCAAGGACATCAACGAGTTGTGCAAGCGGGCCGATTACATCACCGTCCACACGCCCAAGACCAAGGAAACCGACGGTCTCATCGGCCCGGAGCAGTTCGAGGCCGCCAAGTCCACGGCGCGTTTCATCAACGCCGCCCGCGGCGGGATTATAGACGAGAAGGCCCTCCTGGACGCACTGGAGGCCGACAAGATAGCCGGCGCGGCCCTGGACGTTTACACCTGCGAGCCACCGGAAACCGACGTGCAAAAGGCGTTGATATCGCATCCGAAGGTTCTGGCCGTGCCGCACCTGGGCGCCTCCACCGAAGAGGCGCAGGCCCAGGTCGCCCTCGATGCCGCCGAGCAACTGGTCGAGGCCCTTCGCGGCGGCGAAGTCCGCAACGCAATCAACGCACCGGGCTTCGAAAAGGCCATTTCCAAAACGCTGGTGCCTTACACCGAACTGGCAATGCGTATGGGAACGATACTTTCGTCCATAACGCCGGGCGCGCTGTCGAAGGTGGAGGTTATTTACCGCGGCAAAATCGCGGATATGAACGTGGACCCGGTAACCACATACCTGATGGTCGGCATGCTCCAGCCGCACATGGATCAGTCCATCAACGTCATCAACGCGCCTGTGCTGGCGGAAGAGCGTGGCGTCGAGATAGACCAGATAACCTCCGCGAAGGTCAAGGAGTTCACCAACCTGATGGAGGTGCAGATCCATACCGACAAGGCAAAGCGCTCCGCAATCGGCACCATATTCGGCAACCGGTTCCCGCGCGTTATCTCCATAGACGGCTTCCGCATGGAGCTCAAGCCCGAAGGCCACGTGCTTATCATCGCAAACGATGACAAGCCGGGCGTCGTCGGTAAGTATGGCTCGATTCTCGGCGCCCACAACATCAACATCGCAGACATGACCTTCGCGCGGAAACTCAAGCCGCCCAAGGCGTTGGTGGGCATCAGTCTCGACAACGCACCGTCCGAGGACGTTCTGAAGGAAATCCGTGCGCAGGAATTTGTTGACGAAGTCGATTATTTGCAACTGCCACCTTTGCCGGCAGAAGAAATAGAAAGATGACGAATTCCAGCGAAAAAATTAAAAACGCGGATTTGTCCGCACTGCGGATAATCCATTACCCGGATCCCCGCCTGCGGGAGCAGACCACGCCCGTGGAGCAGTTCGATGACGACCTGCGACGACTTGTCGAGAGGATGTTCGAACTGATGTCGAAGGCCTCCGGCGTCGGCCTGGCCGCCTCGCAGGTGGGGATTACCGTCAATATGTTCACTGCCTGCCCCACCGGCGAACCGAGCCAGCGGAAGGTATACGTCAATCCGCGGATAGTCTCGGCCGAAGGCGAGCAGGAGCAGGAAGAGGGCTGCCTGTCACTGCCTAACATTTACGGCAAAATCAAGCGCCACGCGAAGGTCACCATCGAGGCGCAGGACCTCGAAGGCAATGAATTCACCGAAACCGGTGAGGAACTTATCGCCCGCATGTTCGAACACGAGACCGACCACCTGGCCGGGCGGATGATAATCGACCGCATGGGCTCGGTCAGGAGGATGGCCGTCCGACGTCAACTCAAGGAACTCGAAAAAGAGTTCGAAGAATCCAGGTGAATCTTTGCCGCCGCGCTGCCCCGTAAAACAACACCGGCCCGCGGCGGTGCGACACAAGTCCGATTAACATCGGGATACGCAGTTCTCACCGTCATTAATGCAAAGGCGGGCTTTTTTATCCGCGCGTGTGTTGATAGAATAAGCGTTTTGAATTCAAGCGGAGAGCGGCATGAGCGAAGAGAAAGTAAACAAGATAGTGCTCGCCTATTCCGGCGGGCTGGACACCTCGGTGATACTGCCGTGGCTTAAGGAAAAGTACGGCTGCGAGGTTGTGGCCCTTGTGGCCGACGTCGGCCAGGGCGCCGGCGAACTCGACGGCATCGAACAGAAGGCCACCGACAGCGGGGCGAGCAAGTGCGTAATCGCGGACTTGAAAAAGGAATTCGCCGAGCAGTACTGCTACCGCATACTAAAGGCCGGGGCCGTCTACGAGCATCATTACCTGCTGGGCACCAGCGTCGCCCGCCCGCTCATCGCCCGGGCGCAGGTCCGCTGCGCCCGCGACGAGGGGGCCGACGCCGTGGCGCACGGGGCCACCGGCAAGGGCAACGACCAGGTGCGGTTCGAACTGACCTTCATGGCACTTGCGCCGGATTTGAAAATAATCGCGCCGTGGCGGGATGAGAGTTTCGAGCTTCGCAGCCGCGAGGCCGCGCTGGAATACGCGCGCGACCGCGGCATACCAATCGAGCAGAGCGAGGAAAAAATTTACTCCCGCGACCGCAACCTGTGGCACATATCCCACGAGGGCGGCGAACTGGAAAACCCCGCCAACGAACCCGGCGACGACCTGTGGGTCATGTCCGAGCCGGTGGCGAAGGCCCCGGACGCCCCGGCCTATGTGCAGATAGACTTCGAGGCCGGCGTTCCGGCGGCCCTGGACGGCGTCCGCCTCGACGGCGACGAACTAATCGCAAAACTCAACGCCATTGGCGGCAAGCACGCCGTCGGCCAGGCGGACCTGGTCGAGAACCGCCTGGTGGGCATCAAGAGCCGCGGCGCCTACGAGACACCCGGCGGAACCATTCTCTACCGCGCGCACGAGGCGCTGGAGTCGATAACGCTGGACCGCCAGACGCTGCACTACAAGCAGCAGGTGTCGCTTAAGTACGCCGAACTGGTTTACTTCGGCCAGTGGTTCTGCCCGCTGCGCGAGGCGATGGATGCGTTCGTGGACTCCACACAGCAGAACGTGGCCGGCTCCGTGCGGATGAAGTGCTTTAAGGGACGGGCGACCGTGGCCGGCGTTACATCGCCGAACAGCATGTATTCCACCGACCTGGCCAGTTTCCGCATGGGCCCGGGCTTCACTCCGGCTGACGCCGGCGGATTCATCCGCCTCTTCGGCCTGGGCATGTCATACCAAAAGGGCAAGTAAGCGGTTAGATATATTTGTTTCGGATTGCGGTGGTATGGCCGCGCGTCTGGGCGAAAATTTACCCGTCGCTCTCATTTATAACTTCGGGGCTAAAGTATCCGTCCCGGCGGAAATGTTTGGGAATAGGGATTTGTTTCGAATTTTGCATATTATCTATAATACTTTTTATAATAATTACTTATGCCAATTTCTATATGGAAAAAGTTTTATAAATTTAACATTATTTATTTGCTTTTTAATATAATTAATTATATAATTGATGTAGTGTTGATTAATATTAAAGGTGAATTGTAATGGAAAACACCGACACAGAATCTAAATGGACCGACGAAATGAACTGGGACGACCTGGCCTTCATCAAGCGGTTCATCCTTGCTTCGGGCTCACTTAAGGAACTTGCCCGGATTTACGGCATATCCTATCCCACCGTCCGCCTGCGGCTGGACCGTCTTATCGAAAAAATCAAACTGCTGGACAGCCACAACGTCACATCAGAATTCGAGCGCACTCTGCGCATACTCTGCGCCGAGGGCAAAATGGACACCGACACGATGAACCGGATACTGGCCGCGCACAGAAAAGAAAAGGAGGCGTCAAAATGAAAAAAATTGCCATAATCGCCGTGATACTGGCTGTGTCTGCCGCATGTCGCGCCGAGCAGATCCTGAAGGAATTCCACTGGCCGAAAATTTCCAAGGCCGGCCGGATAATTGATGGCGAAGTCCTGGGGCCTAAGGGCGAGAGGAACCTGCACTGTCTGTTCGTTGAGAACCGAAAGCAGGACAAGGCCACCATCAAAATCCTCACCATAGATTCGCCCGGCGTTACGAAAAGCAAATACGCCGTCGTCGGCAAGGTCGCTTACCGCGACGTGGAAGGCGAGGGTTACCTTGAGATGTGGAGCAGTTTCGGCGAGGAAGGGCCGTTCTTCAGCCGCACGCTGGGCGAGGGTGGCCCGACGCAGCCGCTTACCGGAGACAGCAATTTCCGCCGCTTCGTTTTGCCGTTTTACGCAAAGGACGGCAAACGTCCGGACAAAATCACGCTCAACGTCGTCCTGCCGTCGACAGGCAGGGTGTGGGTCGGCCCGCTTCGCCTGGTGCAGTACGAGGCGGGCGAGGACCCGCTTGCGGCCTCCGGGGCGTGGTGGTCCGACCGCCGGGGCGGGCTTATAGGCGGCATAGGCGGTAGTGTAATAGGCCTGATGGGCGCAGTGGTGGGAATACTCGGCGGAACCGGAAAGGCGCGCCGCACGGTGATGACGACGATGAAAATTATAGCCGGCGTGGGCGGTGCGTGCCTTGCCGGTGGAATTGTGGCGGTTCTGACCGGCCAGCCCTACGGCGTGTATTACCCGCTGTTGCTGGGAGGTGGAATCACGGCCGTCGTGTTCGGCGGCATGATTCCACTTATGTCCCACCGCTACCAGCAGGCCGAACTGAGCAAAATGCAGTCCCTCGATGCCGCGGCCTCAAGGTGATTTTATGGCGGCATTATTTTCCGACTATAATGTACCGGTAAGTATAACCGCCGAGAACAAATCCGGAGAATTGTCATGGCCAGACTGTTGTATATAAAGGCGAGTCCGCGGGGGGATGAATCGTATTCGATTCGCGCGGGGCGGGAATTCGTCGCCGCGTTTAAAGAGGCCCACGCCGGCGCGGAGGTTGACACGCTGGATGTGTTCGCCGATGAGGTTCACGATTTTCGCGCACCGGCCGCGGGCGCAAAGTATGCCGTCATGGGCGGCGGCGAGCCGCAGGGCGACGCCCAGCGGGCGTGGAAGCAGGTCATCGACGCCGTCGAGCGGTTCAAGGCCGCGGATGTGGTTGCCATCTCCAGCGCGATGTGGAACTTCTCGATACCCTGGCGGCTCAAGCAATACATAGACGTGATAGTCCAGCCGGGGCTTACGTTCTCGTTCTTGCCGGATGAGGGCTACAGCGGCCTGGTGACGGGCAGGTCGGCCGTGCTGCTGCTGGCACGCGGCGGGGCGTACACCGGCGAGATGGCCGGGCTCGATTACCAGAAGACATACCTTGAGAGCATACTGCGTTTCATCGGGTTCGAGGAAATTCACAACGTCATCATCGAGCCCACGCTTCACGGCGGCCCGCAAACGGCCGAGCAGTCTCTCGAGGCCGCCCGGGATAAGGCGCGGAATATCGCCCGCAGCATCGAAATGTGAAAATTTCATCCCATCGCCTCGCCGCGGTGTTGGATAAAATTTCACTCCGGGTCCGGCCCCAATATTCCCGGCATAAGTATTTGACTGTCATGGGAGGGGCATATATATTTATTGGTCTTTAAATTCACCACTACCTGATACGCATTGTGTTGTTACAGTAATGCATTTCCTGATTACCTGATTAGTTGAGAAAGGCGATATAGATGAAACTGCGAGGGGGCTACAATGTGAAGCCGGCGGGCCGGCCTGCCGGCGAAATCGAAACGCTCGGACCCGCGGGCGTTTTGCACCTGCCGCTCAAGAGCGAGCGGTTGGCATTTACCGACGTGCGCGTTTCCGACGGGCAGGACATCCGGCCGGGCCGGACGCTGGCCACCGACCCGGACAATTATTCCGTGCCGCTTCTGGCGCCCTACGGCGGAAAAGCGGAGGTGGACGAAGACGGCGAGCGGGTGACAATCCGCGATGCCGCCCCGCCGACGGACGGCCGATTCGACCTGTCGCAAGCCGGCATTGACGTGCCGCAATCGCCATCATCGGCCGATGAAATTAAGCAGAAACTGCTCGCCCTTGGCGCCTGGCAGTTCGTTTACGACGCGCACAGCCGCCGCATCGCCGACCCGTCCGAGGCGCCGCAGGCGGTTATTGTCTCGACCATGGCGCTGGAGCCGTTTCTGGCCCGCGGCGACGTGCAGCTGGCCGAATCGCTGGAGACGTTCACACGCGGACTCAAGCACATCCAGTCGCTGCTGGAATACCAGCCGATTTACCTTATCGTGCCGGATGTGCAGTCGGAGCTGGGCCGGAAGGTGCACGAGGCGGTCCGCGGCTACGCGTGGGTCGAGCCGGTGACGGTTCCGCTGAAGTACCCCTACGACAACTTTACCGTCCTTGCCCGCGGGCTCGGCCTCAAAAGCAGCGGCGGTCCGGTATGGGGACTGCGTGTTGAGGGTGTCCTCGCGGCCGAGAGGGCCCTGGAGACGTCCCAGCCGTGCACCGAGAGAATTGTCTCCATCGGCGGACCGGCCGTGGAAAACCCCATCCATTTGCGGGCCGTGACGGGCTACCCCATTGAAGAAATAATAAAAGACAGGATGAACGCCGAGCAGGTGCGCATCCTTTCCGGCGGGGCGCTGACGGGCATGAAAACAGATACTGAGAACGCCGGCCTGGACGCCGAATGTGCCGGCCTGACGGCGATCCCCGAGCAGGTCGAGCGGCCGATGTTCTCCTGGGCCAGGCCGTGGTTTACGATGCGGTCTTACAGCCGGTGCGTGGCCGGGGCGTTCATCGAAAAACTGCGCCCGGTCCGCGACACGGCCACGATGGGCGAAGAACGTGCCTGCGTGGCGTGCGGATATTGCGACGAGGTCTGCCCCGCGCCGATCCGTCCGCAGATGATACACAAGGCACTCTACGCCGGAGAAAACGACCGCGCCGAGGCGCTGGGCCTGGAGCTGTGCGTAGACTGCGGGCTGTGCTCCTACGTTTGCCCCTCCAAGATAGAACTACGCGAGCAGTTCGTCGACGCCCGCGAGGCGATTCGGCTGGAAATGCTCGAGGAACAGGCCGAGCAGCGGGAGCGGGAAGCCCGCGCACAGCGAGATGAAAGAAAGGGTTCGCCGTGGTGAGTTTCGTGCGGAAATTATTCGAGCGTTCCCGTCGGCACTTCGCCGCCGGCGGGCGGCTGCGCGCGTTCAAGTGCGTCTTCGACGCGGCTGAGTCGATTTTCTTTCTGCCGCTTCACCGCACGCGTACGGCCCCGCACATCCGCGACCCGCTGGACGTTAAGCGGTACATGGCCGTGGTTATCGCGGCGCTTATTCCGGCGACACTGGCGGGGATATACTTTTTCGGCCTGCACGTGCTGGCGATGATTGTGGTGTCTTACGCGGCGGGCGGCGCGGCCGAGGTCGCATTCGCCGTGATACGCAAGGAAGAAATAAACGAGGGGTTCCTCGTAACCGGCCTGTTGTTTCCGCTGGTGCTGCCGCCGTCGCTGCCGCTGTGGATGGTGGCCGTGGGGGTAATCTTCGGCGTGGTTATAGGCAAGGAACTGTTCGGCGGCACGGGCCGCAACCTGTTCAACCCGGCGCTGGTCGGCAGGTGTTTTCTGGCTATCGCCTACCCCGAGCCGATGTCTCGCGGCTACTGGCTGCCGCCGGCCGGCGGCTGGACGGGCGCGTTCGGGGAGTATACATCTTCGGCGGCCGAGGCCGTAACACAGGCCACGCCGCTTGCCGACGCCCGCAGCGGCCAGCTGGCCCCGGCGTGGGACATGTTCTGGGGCAATATTTCCGGCAGCGTGGGCGAGACGTCGGCCGTGCTGCTGATAATCGGCGGATTGGCGCTTATCGCGATAAAGGTGGCGAACTGGCGCACGGTGGCCGGGACGTTTATCGGCTTTTTAATACCGGCCGCAGCCATGCACGCCGCCGCACCTGCCAGTTACCCGCCCGCGTGGTGGGGCATACTGGCCGGCGGGTTCATGCTCGGGGCGTTTTTCATGACCACCTGCCCGGTGACCAGCCCCAACACGAACCAGGCCAAGTGGGCCTACGGGCTCATCATCGGCCTGTGCACCGTGCTGATAAGGAACATGAGCGCATACCCCGAGGGCGTGATGTTCGCCATTCTGCTGGGCAACATATGCGCACCGGTCCTGGACGAAGTAGTGTTGCAGATAGAGATGAGGAGGCTGCGGCGTGAAACGTAACATATACACGATCATGTTCGCGGCGGCTTTCGGGGCCATCTGCGCGACGCTGCTTGCGGCGGTGGCGGAGGTCACCAGGCCGCGACGGCACATAAACGAACAGGCCCAGGAGGCCCGCAGCATACTGGCGGCGCTGGGCGTAGAAGGCATAAAGGACGCCACCGGCAAAGAGGTTCTGAACATATTCGAAGAAAAAGTCAGCCCCTACGAACTGGGCGACCTTGACGCCTACGCTTACACGGGCGAGGCGGGCATGAAGACCGTGGCCGTGAGGTTTTCCGGCCCGGGACTGTGGGGGCCCATCAGGGGCGTGCTTGCTCTGAATGTAGACCTGGATAAAATCCGCGGCATAAATTTCTACGATCACGAAGAGACTCCCGGCCTGGGCGCCCAGATTGAAGAACAGGATTTCCAGCAGAGGTTCGCCGGAAAGTCGCTTACGGACGCGGCCGGGGACCCCGGAATCGAAATCCTCCGCATGGGCGCCCCCGACGAGGCCAACGAGATTAAGGGCATCTCCGGCGCGACGCTGACATGTAACAAGGTCGAGCAGATGCTGGACGAGGTAATCGAACGGATAGTGAAACTGAGGAACGGACGTGGCAGATAACGATCCACAATCCTGCATGACGTGCTCCACCGGCGGAATGTGCGGCGGCAAAGGCATCGCCACGCTCAAGCGAGGCGTGTGGAGCGAGAACCCTATATCAATCCAGGTGCTGGGCATATGCTCTGCGCTGGCGGTCACGAACCGCCTGGAGAATTCACTGGTGATGGGCGCGGCCGTGATTTTCACCGGCGTTTGCGCGAACCTGCTTGTTTCGCTTATGCGGGGTATCATCCCGCGGCGGATACGCATGATTGTGCAGGTGGGCATAATCGCCACCTTCGTCATCATCTTCGATTTGTTCCTCAAGGCGTATTACTGGGAAATGTCCGGGCGGCTCGGGCCGTACGTGGGGCTGATAATCACCAACTGCCTGCTGATGGGCCGGGCCGAGTCGTTCGCCATGCAGAACCGCCCCGTACTTTCGATGGTGGACGGGCTGGGCAACGGCCTGGGATACACACTGGTGCTGGCGCTGGTGGGGTTTTTCCGCGAACTGCTCGGTTCGGGCACCATACTGGGCGCTACCGTGCTTTCTGAAAGCTGGTACCGCCCCAACCAGATGATGATACTGGCGCCCGGGGCGTTCATTACGCTGGGGATGCTGATTGCGGTGTTCAACGTGTTAGGACAGGGCGAACAGGAGGAGGCGACGACATGAACGAGACGTCGGCATGGGTAATACTGATAGCGGCCATATTCACCAACAACATACTGCTGGCCAACTTCCTGGGCATGTGTCCGTTCCTGGCATGCTCCAAGCGCATCGGGACGGCGTTGGGACTTGGTGCGGCGGTGATATTCGTGGTGTTCTTTACCACGATTATCAATTACGGGATTTACTACGGGCTGCTGGTGAAGGATGCCCCGCTTGTGGCGATGGACCTTACGTATCTGACGTTCATAGTATTCATCGCGGTCATCGCGGCTTTCGTGCAACTGGTGGAGATGATCGTGGAGCGGTTCTCGCCGAAACTTTATCACGCGCTTGGAATTTTCCTGCCGCTCATCACCGTAAACTGCGCGATACTGGGCACGTCGCTGTTCATGATAATACGCGGCTATGGCTTCGCGCAGACGGTCGGCTTTGGCGCCGGCGGCGGTATCGGATGGGCCCTGGCGATAGTGCTGATGGCCGGACTGCGGCAGAAAATGACTTACAGCGACATCCCCAAACCGTTCCAGGGCGCAGCGATAACGATGATAATAACCGGCGTGATGGCGCTGGCGTTTATGGGATTCGCCGGAATGGTGGCCATTCAGTAGGTGAGTGATGCTGAATTTGCTTTTAATATCGGTTGCCGTGGTGACAGGCCTGCTTACCGTGCTGGCGGTGGGCCTGGTGGTCGCCGAGCGCCTGCTGGTATCGTACGGACCATGCACCATTGAAATTAACGCCGGGGAGGAAATACTCGAGGTTACCGGCGGCGAGACACTGCTGGAGTCGCTCTACGAGAACGAGATATTCATACCTTCGGCCTGTGGGGGCAAGGGAACCTGCGGACACTGCAAGGTAACCGTGTTATCCGGCGGCGGAGAAGTGCTGCCGACAGAGACGCCGTTTCTGAACCGGCGTGAAGTTCGCAGGGGCATGCGCCTGGCATGTCAGGTAAAAGTCCGAAACGACATGTCACTGGAGATTCCCGAGGAATTGCTTAGCGTCCGCATGTACCAGGCGACGGTGCAATCGACCAGGAGTCTCACAAACGACATAAAGGAAATCCTCTTCTCGCTGGATGAGCCGGAAGAGATTGAACATCGGCCGGGCCAGTACGTCCAGGTACAGGCGCCTTCGCCGGACGGGCCGGTGTGGCGGGCGTATTCGATAAGTTCACCGGCACACCGCAAGGACGTCGTCGAACTGGTGGTCCGCCTGGTTCCGGGCGGGGCCGGCTCGACCTACCTGCACAACTTAAGCGTCGGCGACAAGGTGGTATTCACCGGTCCCTACGGCGATTTCCGCCTCAGCGAAGACCCCGACACCGAGATAATATGCGTGGCCGGCGGCTGCGGAATGGCGCCCGTAAAGAACATTATTAATTCCATCTACAAGCGCTGGCCCGAGCGGTCGGTCTGGCTATTTTTCGGCTGCCGCACCACGCGGGATGTTTTTTACCTTGAGGAATTCAAGGAAACAGCCCGCCAGCATCCGAATTTCCACGTGGTTTACGCCCTGTCGGACAAGTTGGGCCCGGAAGAAAAGTGGGAGGGCGAAACTGGCTTCATTCACCTCTCGGTGGACAAGTATCTCGAAAAGGGCGTGAAGCGCCAGGCATTCCTGTGTGGTCCGCCGCCGATGATCGAAGCCGTTACCAAGGTGCTCCACGAGAAGGGCGTCGCCGACCACGACATTTATTACGACGATTTCGGATAATCATGGCCGAGGCGGAAACTAAGCACACCGGGGGCGGTTGGCTGGCAAAAAGGGTCAGGGCGCTTCGTCTTTTCTCACTTCCTGTTACCGTGCTGCCCGTGCTGGTCGTGGCCGCCGCGGTCGATGTCTGGGATGCGGGCATACTCACGGCCGCGATTGCCGGCGTGGCGCTTTTGAATGTAACGGGCAACATGGTGAATGACATCTTCGACTTTCGCAGCGGCGTGGACCGCCGGGTTCACGGGGACGAGAATCGTCCCGGCCGGCTGCTGGTGCGGGGAGAATTGTCGCAGCGGGATTATCTGAAACTGGTGGCCGTGTGCTCGGCGCTGGCGGCCGGGGCGGGTGCATACCTGGCGTGGCGGTGCGGGCCCGGCGTTCTACTGTTCGGAGCGGCTGGAGTTTTGGGTCTGTACGTCTACACCGGCCCGCCGTTTAGACTCAAGTACCACGCCCTGGGCGAACTGCTTATATTCATCCTGTTCGGACCGGTGCTGGTGTGTGGCGCGGCTTACGCGCTTTCGGGAGACCTTAACTGGCGGGTTCTGCTGCTGTCGGTTCCGGTGGGTTTTGCGACCACGGCCGTACTGGTCGGCAACAATATCCGCGACCGCCTTGAGGATGCGGCCGCCGGCATAAAAACCATAGCCGCCATAGCAGGCGGAAAGTTCGCCCCGGCGCTTTATGTGGCGCTGGAGGTCGGCAGCGTGCTTGTCCTTGCCGCAATGGCGGCGGCGGGCATGCTCCCGCCGGTGGTGCTGGCGGCGCCGGTTTTGTTGCTGGCGCTTGCCAAGCCGCTGAAAAACATAATCACCGGCCGGCGGCTGCCCGACATCGACGCGCGGTCGGCTCAGTTCGAGGGATTGATGCTCATCTTCCTGATTGCCGCGCTTGTCCTGGGGTGAATTTTGCCTCAGCGGCGGCCGTGTGAAAAATTTTTATCCATTCCGGGGCGAGTGGTGTAATTAATTGTGTGTAACTTTGTGGATTGGTGTTGATCGTGTCA
>CAYYMD010000049.1:0-22923 GCA_964472875.1 uncultured Planctomycetaceae bacterium | reverse complement strand
CCTGTCAAGGGTAAAAAACGCGCAATATCGCGCAAAAAGGTCTAAAAACCTGCAATGGCTTGGCACAACGCACAAAAAACCGGCAATTTCTAAAATATCCCGGAACGGCTGGTCAAAACACAGAGAGCACAGAGGACAGGGAGATAAGATACTGAAAACTAAAAGATTAAAACTGAAATCCGGTTTCACATGCATCCCGATTGAACGCAGAGATTGGATTTCAGCAGCGAATACGCTAACCTTATGGGTTCATGCACGCACTGCCGATTACAATAGGCGTTTTTGTTTTGATACTGGTGCTGACTCGGCTGAAGGTCCCGCTTGCGGCGGCGATACTGGCCGGGGCGGCCGCGCTGGGCGTGCTGTTCGGGCTCGGCCCGGGCAAACTTACGGCCGCGCTGCTTCTGGGCGCGGTCGAGCCGATGACACTGTGTCTGGTTCTGATAGTCATAATACTGCTTATCCTGTCGCAACTGCTCAAAGAGGCCGGTCAACTGGAGCGGATAGTCGCCCTGACCGGGGCCGCGCTTCGCCGGCCGGCACTTGCGATGGCCGCCCTGCCGGCGATTATAGGGCTGATACCCATGCCGGGCGGTGCGCTGTTTTCGGCGCCGATGGTCAAATCGGCGGCCGGCGAGGCGGAGACGGCCGGCGGGAAACTCTCGGCCGTGAACTACTGGTTCCGCCACGTGTGGGAGTTCTGGTGGCCGCTTTATCCGGGCGTGCTGCTGGCAGTGTCCGTCAGCGGGCAGGCCGACCCGAAGATAGACATGGGCCGATTCATCTTATTCAACCTGCCGCTGTCGGCCTTCATGATAGCGGCGGGGCTGCTGATAATGCGGCGGGTGCATCCGCAACTGCGTGTCTCGGGGCCACCGGCCGACCGCGGCACCAAGCGGCGGTTGCTGGCGGCGGCCGCTCCGATATGGGGCGTGCTGCTGGTGTGGGCCGCGGCAAAGATAATCATGAGGACTACGCTGGGCGCACCGCCGAAACAGACGCTTGGCGGCGACGAACTGACCGGTGTGCAGGTGCTTATGGCTACGCTCGATAAATTTCTGCCGCTGACGGTGGGCCTGCTGGCCGCACTGGCGTGGACGATTATCTCCAACCGCCTCGGCGTCGCCCGTGTGGGCAAGGTGCTTAAGTCCGCCAGGATATATAAACTCGCGCTGCTGGTGCTGTGCGTGATGATTTTCCAGTACGTGCTGAAGGACGTCGGCGCGCCGGCGAGGATTCGCGACGAACTGAACCGCCTTCGTGTGCCGATGGAGGCGGTTGTGATGCTGCTGCCGTTTATCGCCGGAGTGGTGACCGGTCTGGCGGCCGGGTTCGTGGGCACGAGTTTTCCCATCGTGCTGGGCCTGGTGGCGGCCTCACCCGGCCACGGGGCCATCGAGCCGTACGTGGTGCTGGGCTATGCGTTCGGGCACATGGGGCAGATGCTGAGCCCCCTGCACCTGTGCCACGTGGTGTCCAACCGCTTCTTCAAGACCGCCTACGGGCCGGTTTATCGGCAGATATTGCCCTCGATTCTTGTTACGGGCATACTTGCCGCGGCATACTTTGTTCTGCTGCGGCTGATTATGACTTGATTAATTCTCGGACCAAGTAACGACGTGACGACAAAACTGCAAACCGTGTCCGTGTAACCGCCGCGGTTGATATTTTCAGGCGGATTTCTCGGCCAGGGGGTGCGCCCGGTCGTAGACTTCCTTCAGCCGCGTGGTGGTCAGGTGGGTGTATATCTGCGTGGTGGACAGCGAGCGGTGGCCGAGCATCTCCTGCACGCTTCGCAGGTCCGCCCCGGCGTTGAGCATGTGAGTGGCGAACGAATGCCGCAGCACGTGCGGGCTGAGGTCCGGCGGCAGCCCCGCCTCGGCCAGGTGCTTGGAAAATAACCGGCGGACCGAGCGGTCGCTTATTCTGTCGCCGTACTTGTTGACGAACAGCGCCCCGGACTCCGCGCGGCCGAACTCGGCGCTGCGCTTTTGCCTATATAGGCCGATGGCCTTAGCGGCCTGCGAGCCCAGCGGGACAAGGCGCTCCTTCCGGCCCTTTCCGCGAATCCGCAACACACGGCCGAACTCGTTGAGGTCTTCGACGTTCAGCGATACCACCTCGCTGATTCGCAGGCCGGACGAATAGATAGTTTCGAGTATCGCCCTGTCGCGGAGGCCGAACAGCGTTTCATCGTCCGGCGCCGACAGCAGCTCGCCCACCTGTTCGACGTCGAGGCATTTCGGCAGTCGCTTTTCCTGGCGCGGCGTGCGGATTACGCTGACCGGCGAGGATTTCATCCGGCCGGTGCGGACGAGAAATTTATACAGACTCCGTAGCGTAGCGAGTTTCCGGGCGGCCGTAGAGCGGGAATATCCTTCGTTTCTAATCGCGGCCAGGTACGACCGAAAATCCATCGGCCCGGCGGCGACGAGATCCTCCTGGCGGCAGTGGCCGTTGTCCTCTTTGTCCTCAGAGTGCGTGCGGTCGCTGTTTGTGCCGCTTCGAATATCTCCGCCGGCCAGGAACCTGCCGAACTGCTTCAGGTCAGCCGCATATGAACGGATGGTGTGAGCGGAGAAATTCCGCTGCGTCCGCAGGTAGGTGAGGAACTGATTGATTATTGATTTTTCCGCCATGTCGTACAAAATTTCGGTTTAAAAATTAGCGACGCAATGTCATCACGGTCGCGCTACAAAGATAACTATCGGACTATCGGCAAAAAAACTGGAGCGTTATACGGCGGATACTATTCGAGAAGCCCCGGCACTACCAAAAATTCATACGATCACGCTCAACAGATTTATTTATGCGGAATTTATGCTATACTCTCATAGGGACTTATTACGCGAACAGTCATGGCCAAAGACAAAGGCGTTAAAAAATCGACCAGGCATAAGAAGGATCGCAGAGAACTGCCCGAGGACCCATCCGATGTTCAGATGAGTCTCAGCGAGCATCTTGAGGAACTGCGCTGGCGGTTGATATATGCGCTTATCGGTCTGGCTGTGGCAATGGCATTGTGTCTGGCGTTTTCCAAGTTCATGCTGCAGGGGCTCGAATATTCGTACAACGCGGCCATGGCCGATTTAGGCCAGCCGCAGGGCCTGAATATCCGTCACCCCACCGAGGCGTTTACGAGGTTCCTGATGGTCGGTCTCGTGGCGGGCATAGTGGTATCCTCGCCGTGGATATTTTACCAGTTGTGGATGTTCGTGGCCGCCGGACTGTATCCACGCGAACGTAAATATGTCACTTACGCCGTACCGTTCTCCAGCGTGCTGTTCATTGCCGGTGCGGCGTTTTTCCTGCTGGTGGTGCTTCGCCAGGTGATGAAATTTTTCCTGGGCTTCTCCATATGGCTGGGCTGGCGGCCGCAGATAATGGCGACGTTCTACATAAGTTTCGTGCTGAAACTGACTATCGTGTTCGGGCTGGCGTTTCAGTTGCCGCTGGCGGTCCTCATACTGGCCAAGATGGGCATCGTCAGCGTCAGAACGCTGCACCACTACCGCCGTCATGTAGTCGTGGGGATACTTATATCTGCAGCATTCCTCAGCCCCCCGGACCCGTTCAGCCAGCTTGCACTGGCGCTGCCGATGTGGATTCTTTACGAACTGGGCGTTGTACTGGTCTATTTCCTTGTGGCAAGGAAGCAAAAAGAACCTGAGGATTAACCGGCGTGAAGTAGAACTTTCAGTGGCGGTATAATCAGCGGACTAACCGCTTTTTTCTTCCTTATTTGTCTCTTTTTCGCCTTCGCCGATTTCTTCGCCGGAATCTTCGCTGTACTCGTCTTCGGTATCGGGCTCGTAGGTGTCCTCTTCCTCTTCCGGCTCGCGTTCGATTTCCTCTTTGACGCCGTGCAGTTCCTGCTTGAAGTGCCTCAGCCCCTTGCCCATTCCTTTGGCCAGTTCGGGCAGTTTCTTACCGCCGAAAAGCAGCAGCAGCGCCGCCATGATGGCCATAACCTCCCACGGGCCGAGTCCGCCGAAAAAGGCGAGCATTCCGTCATTTATGTCCATTAAGCAATTCAATATCATAATGTTTATTCCTGTTTAAAATTATTTTTGTCGAATGTAACGTTTCCGCCCTTATTATTATCATACATTTGCGGCGTTTATACAATACTAATTGCCGCCGTGGCTAATATTCTCATCAGGCCAGCGTCTCGAACGCCTCGGCAACCAGTGACGGTATATCCAGTCCATTGGGACACTGCCCGGCCGCAGCCGTTAAATCCGCCGCCGCCAGCCGCGCCCGCGTTTCGGTCCCCAGCCGTGCGAACAACTGTCGTGCGTGCTTTCTGCGGCCGTAGGAATTGTCATACATAAGGTAACGCATCACTTCCGGTATGGGCAGTCCCGTGGCACGCTGGCACGCTCCGCACGCTGCGCAGTATTCACCGCACGTGGCCCGCGCGTGACGTCTGAACTGCTCCAGGTTGGCGGCCGACAGTTCGGTCTTGTCCTTTGCGGCGGCCACATTTTCTTTCAGCAGTTTCACGTTAGGCATCTGCGAACACACACTGGAGATACGCTCGTCTTTCCAAACCGTCTTCAACTTCGCCTGTCCCTCGGTAAAACCCCTTTTTATATATCCATCTAAAGATTCGGAGTTTCTCTTGTTACCGGCGCTCTTGGCCTGGGTCTTAATGGCCACCAGCCCCATGCCCGCCTTGTGGCACTTGTCAATCGGCTTGTCCAACGTGTCCATCATGCGGTAGTTGTAGGTGGTCATCGCCATATCTATCCAGCCGGCCTTAGCGGCCGCGGTTAGGCACTCCGTCATGTTCTTGTGCGTCGAGAAGCCGAATAGTTTTATCTTGCCGGACTTTTTGGCTTTTTCCGCCCAGTTTTTAACATCGCCGGAAAACGCCTTCGGCGAGTTGACGATGTGCAGCATGAACAGTTCGACGTAATCGGTTTGCAGGAGTTGGAGGGACTTTTCCAAATCCGCCGACAGCCCGCTCGGATCACGCTTGGTGCTCTTTGTTGCCAGAAAGATTTTTTTACGGGCCTTGGGAAGTTTTTCGAAATACTTTCCAATGCCGCGCTCGCTGTTACCGCCGGCGTATATGACAGCTGTGTCCCAGTAACTTACGCCGGACTTATGCGCCATCCGCAACAGTAAAAGATTGCGGGTGTAATCCACCTCGCCGCCCATCGAGAGGATAGGAACCTCGTAGCCGGTCTTACCCAGCGGTCGTATCGGCATTTCAGGTTCTTTTTTCTTGCCCTCGGCACCGACAAGCGGACCCGCCGTCGCCGCTATCATACCCCCGCCGGCGACCTGTAAAATATTACGTCTGGTTACCTGATGTTTTTCTTCAAACA
Organism: uncultured Planctomycetaceae bacterium; assembly: GCA_964472875.1. Lineage (GTDB taxonomy): Bacteria > Planctomycetota > Phycisphaerae > SM23-33 > SM23-33 > CAYYMD01. Next base: position 17,587 of record CAYYMD010000049.1, on the reverse strand, counting down.
TAAAATATCACTCCAGGGTTGGTTCAACCCGTACTTCGCGTTTCGTTATCCGGTCTTACTATTATAGCACCTTTTCCGGTAACGGGACATTCGTGCTGGCAGACGCCGCAGCCGATGCAGAGTTCTTGGTCCACATATGGACGAGACAACAGCACGCGGATTCGGACGCGCGAGCCGGCCTCGAGGTCAATCTCGCCGGCCTCGAGTGTAATCGCGTTGGACGTATTGGCGGTGATGCGCCATGCTCTCTCGCTTGTGGCATGGCGGCCTGCGCCCCAGTTGGTCACTCCGGAGGCGTAGTCATCTTCGCTGTGCAAGTCACCGTCTCCACGGCCGCGACCACTTCCTCCGCCTCGTCCTCTTCCGCCGCCACGACCTTGACCGGAACCCCTCCCGCTACCTTCGCCGTAGCCGCTCGGCGGGGCGAGATAGTAATCACCAGTGGCGTACTGGCCGGGTTTCAAATTCGCATTCTCGAGAGTAATCTTGTTGCCTTCCACTGCGCTAACTGTGTACCTGCCGTCGCGGACGGTCTGGTAATCTTCACGGAGGAAAATCGCCTTGGGGCTGACAGGACAGTTCTCCTGGCAGACGATGCACGGCGTGCCCATCGCCCACGGCAGGCACCGGCTCCGGTCAACATAAGCGGTGCCCAGTTTTATCGGGCCGGCATCGGCGAACTTGCCCCGGCCTTGTTTCTCATCCAGTGTAATGGGGCGAATCGCCGCCGTGGGGCAAATCTGCGAGCATGCCACGCAGTTCAACTGGCAGCCGCTGGTACCCATGCGATTATTCAGCGAAGGCGTCCACAGCGCTTCCAGGCCGGATTCCAGACCGGCCGGCTGAATCACGTTCGTGGGGCATACCCGCATGCACTGGCCACACTTTATACATCGCTGTAAAAATCGCTTCTCGTCAAGAGCACCCGGGGGCCGGATAATGCTGCGTCGTTCGGCGCCGGTTTTGCCTCCCAATCGCAGCAGCGGCACAGCCGCCAGTCCGCCGACCAGCGAAGCCATCACGCCGCGGCGGTTTACATCGGGGTTGTGAAATTCTCCGCTCGCCGACGACCGCGGACCGTATCGTATCAAGTCATCCGGACACGGCTGACGGCAGTTCATGCAAAGCACACATTCGCTGAGGCGGATCTTTTCCGACGGGCTGCACGCGCCTTCGCAGTCGGTCTCGCAAAGTTTGCAGTCGCGGCACGGATGGTCGGTCTTGCGGATGCGGAACACGCTCCGCCCAGCAAGCAGCCCGAACAGTGCACCGAGCGGGCAGACGAAGCGGCAGTAAAAGCGGGGAATGATAAAGTTAATCAGCAGCGTCGCGGCGAATATCACACCGATGACCCACGCCCACTGGTAAAGCCGCATAGCCGGAAAGATAAGTCCGGCCGTGCCGTCGGCCATGGGCGCCAACGTCAGGTTCATCGAACGGTAGACCAGTGGAATAGGGTCCAGCAGGCCGGTCTGGATTCCGGCCGAGAGTGTGTTTTCCAGCGCCGGCACGAAACCCAGCGCCACCCACAGCACCACTACCGCCGCCAAGGCGACTGCCGCCCGCATCGGAGAGATGATGGCCTTCCGCGCTGCCATGTATGCAAACACAATAACGAGCAAAATGACCACCGCAAGGAACACCCACGGCCGTCCCAGCGGCATACGCGCCGCACGGGCCACCAGCAGCCCGCCGGCTCCTGCCAGCATAACCAGCAGAATGTAATACTTGATTCGCTGGGCCGGATGGTAACGGTTCTTGTTTATCCTTTCGACCGGTCTGTTGCGGCGCTTGCCAAGGTAGCCGAAGAACTGGTGCATAGTCCCAAACGGACACACCCATCCACAGAAGAACCGCCCCAGTATAAGAGTCAGCACGATACTCAGCAGTGCCCATGCCAATCCGGCGAACAGCACGCCTGTGCTCAGCACAGTGGCCACAGCCACCAGCGGGTCGAGTTGCAGGAACCAATTCACGGGCCAGCCGCGAAGTTCCCACCACTGCTCGCCTATGGTTGCGACGATGCAGAACCAGAAAAACAGCAGCAGGAAAAAGATCTGCGATATCCGCCTGACTGTCGTGATTCTCATGTTTTCAGATACTCTTTTGCACGGGGTTCAGTGAGCGATAGTCCACGACCCCCAGACCCGCCTCGGCCGCCTGTTTTATGTACGGCAAGTCGGCCGCCTCGTGACCCAGCAGGGTAGCGCCGAAAGCGTCGGCGGCCACCTGGTCCGTGGCGGCTATCATGGTGTCGGTCTGCTCCAGGTCATCCAGCGAGCCGCCCGTGGGCCCGTTGGTTACCATCGTCGTAGTACCGTCCAGGAAAACCAGCGTCGGCCGCGACATCATCGCCAGTTCTGTGATGATGCGGTTGATGTTTCGGTGGAAAATATTCCGCCGCCCGCCCAGCAGGCCGTACCAGTTCTTCATGCTCATGGAAGCTCCAGCGCGGGCATGATGTTTCACTGGAGTGGCGCCGATGATTTTGTTCACGCCGGCGAATGGCCCCGCCATCACCGGCCAATTTAGTATCAACTCGCCATCCGGCAGTGAGAACAGGTTGAACATGTTCGCCCGCGGAAGAACTACCTTCGCTCCGGCCTTGCGGGCGGCATCGGCAATACCGCTGAGCTCGAAACAACTTGCGGGATCGTTTATGGGATTGTCGGTTACGATAACTTCCTGTGCCCCGGCGGATCGGCACTGGCGGACAATCTCGGCCACGAGGTCCGGATGCGTGGTGGCCGACAGCGAGGGAGGCGTGGCAAACGCCGCGTTGACTTTAACCAGCACGCGGTCCCCCTTTTTGACGAACGCCCCCATCCCGCCGATGGCGTCGACAGCGGCCGCGGCGGTTTTAGTGCGATCCGCTCCTCGAATGATACTCATCCTCCCGGCGGCCCCCGAGATCCTGAAATTGCCGAGTGTCGTAATCGGCTCCACCGCACGCGCGGGCGGCGGGTCGGTGGTATATAACTCCGCGCCGAGGTAGCATGCTCCCACAGCCGTGGCGCCCGCGGGCACTGCGCGGGTGAGAATCTCTCTGCGGCTTAACTTCTTTTCATTATGCATATTTCACCGTCCGGCCTGTTCCAGTTGCTGGCTGAGCATCTTGGCGAGTTTTTCGGCCGTGGCTTTGTCCGGCGCCTGATGCACTCCGGCAAGGATGTTGCCGCGGGCGAAAACCACCTCGTACATGTCGAACAAATCCTTAATCACAATGGCGCCCGACACGTTTTCCATTTCCTCGGCGCTGCCGCCGTTTTCGATGAGGAACTCAGCGTACGCCTTCGCAAGTTTTTCGGCCACAGCACTGGAATTGCGAACCGACACGAACCCCATAACTTTTTTTGAGTCGAATGTGTAATCGGCGGTGACGATGTTGTCCATTTGTGAAAAGCCAAACGCATCGTCAGGAATCAGTGATATGCTTTTGGCCTGCAGTCCTTTTGCGGGAAACAGTTCTTTTTCGTTGGTCTCGGAGCCACCGCCAATTTGCGAAGCGAAGTTGCGGGCAAATTGAATCGCCGGTTCTATCAATTCATCCTCGGCCGCAGTAGCGACTACTTCCACGTAGTATGGTCCGCGGGTGAAGTAGACAGCGTTGCTGGTCCGATATGCGTTATCCGCCAGGTCGAGTTCCTGCGCTTGGCGACGCCGCTGCTGGCTGAAAACCGCAAACGCGTTACGTGCTTCACCCATATCATAGACGAAGACCTCCACCCACTTCTGCCTGGCTCCCTGCGGAGCGAAACGCCGGCAGTGCAGTTGTTCGAAATCGGCCTTGAAGTAGAGTTCCGCCTTTCCGTTAATCTTTTCCGATAGGGTGCCCGAATCGAAACTTTCAGGCGGTCCAAACGGCACAAGCGAATCGGGAATGAACCTCGACAAGTCGAATTTATCTCCGCCTTCGGCCGTCAGGTCCAGTCCGTCCCTTACCTCGGTCACTGCGGGATTGAAATCGAACTGCTTGATATATACACCTGCGGCGACCGCACACAATACAACTAACACGGCAATTCCGGCGGCCTTAGTCGACAGTCTTCGTCGTTTTAATTGTTTGCCCATAGTTACCTGTATTAAATTATACGTCTTCTTTACAATGTTGCGTTTAAGTATAGGACGCCGCCGACAAGATATTCAAGTAAATGCTCTGCCTGCAGGTGCTTGTATAGCCGGTAGCGAACAATTAAAATCACTTTTATATTTAACTGCGCACATCGCCGACTGGTGCGGAAAAAATCCGAAAGGACCTGTCATGAAGATACGAGAACTGGTAATGGGTCGGGCGAAAAAGAAATATATGCCACCCGGAACGCCTGTTTATCTCGGCGAGAAAAAAACAGACCCCGTTAACATAACCATCATCGATTACGACGCCGACACTATTCGGGAATCCGTGGTAGAATCTACCGATCAGTGCATCCCGCTGAAGGACTCCCCAACCGTAACATGGATTAACATCGACGGCATCCATAACACGGACATCGTAAAACCCCTGGCCGACGGCTTCGATCTGCATCCCCTGGTTCAGGAAGACATTCTTAACACGTCTCAGCGGCCGAAGGTGGAGGACTTCGGCCAGTACCTCTACATTATTATAAAGATGCTCCAGTGGAACGAGCAACGCGATGAGATGGCGATGGAACAGGTGAGTCTTATACTCGGCAAAAATTTTGTCCTCTCCTTCCAGCAGCGTCCTGGCGACGTATTCGAATCAATCCGTCAAAGAATCAGAAACAATCAGGGGCGCATCCGTAAGATGAAGGCCGACTATTTGGCTTACTGTCTGCTCGACGCCGTGGTGGATGGGTATTATCTCGTACTGGAAAAAATCGGCGACAAACTCGAGATGCTGGAGAATCGCACCATGACCCATCCCACCCACCAGACGCTGCGGGAAATTCACCGGCTTAGGCGCGAAGGACTATTTCTGCGGCGTGCGGTCTGGCCGGTGCGGGAACTTATAAGTTCGCTTCAGCGAAACGATTCGCCGCTGGTCGGGCAAAACATCAACGCATATTTAAGAGATGTTTACGACCACGCTATCCAGTCAATCGACACAACAGAAACCTATCGCGAGATGCTCGCGGGCCTGCGCGACACGTACCTGACGAGTATATCCAACCGCACCAATGAAGTGATGAAGGTGCTGACCATCATAGCCACCATTTTCATCCCGCTGACGTTCATTGCCGGCGTATACGGGATGAACTTTGATCCGCAATCCTCACCACTAAATATGCCTGAGCTGAAGTGGTACTTTGGCTATCCGGCCGTGCTTGCTGTGATGACGGTGGTAGCACTGATTATGATCCTGTACTTCCGCAGGAAAAAATGGCTTTGACGTCAACTGTAGGTACGAGCCAACTTACTACCCACTCAGCGGAAAACCGTTCGCGCCCAGTTTGTAAAGTGTGCGTATTTCTTCCGCGCTAAGCGATCGCGACCACATGCCAAATTCGTCAATCAGCCCAAGGAACTTTTTTGTATATGCATAGCCGACATATGCGGAGTTTGACGAGGCCTTTACCGTAGTGGATTCGACCTTGTAACGGTTCACAATTACACCATTCTTGTACCAAGTAACCGTTTTAGCATCCAAATCGCGCACTACGGCTATATGAGTCCACCGCCCCTCTTTCAGGTTATCATTTAGGCGATATGACTGATACGGAGAGGAGTTCTCTCCGGACTGGCCGAAGTAATAATTTATCGTGCCGTCCTTCTCGAGCGTCATAGTACCTTCGCCGCCGTAGGCCTTGCCGTAAGGATTACGACGGTATTTAAAGTTCGCCGGCCTCAACCACATTGCAATAGTCTGGTCGCCGGTAATCTGCAAAGATTCTTTATTACTCAGATAAATGTAACTCTCGCCGTCAAATTTAAGCGCATCACCGGCCAGGCCGCTGGTGGGTTTCGGCCCGCGGACCACGCCATGATTACCGCTGCCGCTGACATCTCTGGTGTAAATATGTTCTTTGCGTTTGAAGAACGTCCCCTTCTCGAAAGTCAGCACCACCGCCGCCCCTTTCAACAAGGCCGCCACCTGCCCGCCGCTGCGAAGGCGAATCAATTTGTCCTCCGCCTCATTCAAAGCTGCCTGAACTTTCAGATACGCAGAGTCTTTGTTCTCGGCAAGTTCAAGGTATTGCCTATAGTACGATATGGCGCGCTTTAGAACGTTGACCTTGCCGTACCTGGAACCATCATTCACAAGTGACTCATACCATCGCCCCAGTTCCGGCAGCGTGTCACGCGGAATCTTTTTAACATCTCCGGCCGCAAGAGGAACGTAACTGCGCAGCACCTCGTTAAGGGCGGGGCTGAGGTATTCGATCGCCTTTTTGGGCTGGTCAAGTTCCACCACGTAAAGCATAACCAGCGACCGGCGGATTACCGTTTTATCGGGATTATTCTCCAGTACCTTCTTAAGGCCCTCGGCACGGGATTTGTGCTGCTGCAGGGTTTTTATGCGTCCGGCTTTTCTTATCAAAGCCGACCTGGCCGGTGACTTTATATAAGCAGCTATCTGAATCGCCTTATTGTAATGCTTCAGCGCCTGCTGGTAATCGTGCGCCGCCGCAGAGGCATCGCCCATATTCGTAAGTGCCGTCAGATATTCTCCAGCGGTCTGTTGTTTTTTACTCGGCGGCGCCGAACGATAAAATTTACGAAGTAATTCAAGCTCATCTGCCTTCCACTGCTGCATCCGTTCGGGAGCGAGATCTTTGAGCATATCAACCGCACTCATAGCGGTGTCATAACCGGTCGGATTGCAAACACCGAATTCATAGGCCTTGCGGCATAACACTATTTGAAGTTTCGGGGAATCTGTTGCACTTCGTGCGGCCTTTAAAAGTTTGGCGGCAAATTCCGCGTCGTCTGTTTTGGTTGCACTGGAAGCAACTCTTTCAGCCTGCTCGCCAAAAATGGCACGATAATCTTCTTCGGCGTCGGCTAATACACGTCCACCGTATAGCGAAAACAGGAACGTCGCACAAATAACGAATATGACAATAAATCTCATATCTTAAGTTCCACATGAAGTTTACGCATGCATACAGACACTATACACGTATTTGCTGGCGAGATGATCATCATGTTTTACAATTTTAATGCATTAATATATATTTGGTTTCGGACAAATCGATTCTCTTGAGAATTTATTTATGGCTCTTGAACTCCATCCAGATAGTCTTAGTTTCGGTATACTGCTCGTGAGCAAGGACTGAATTGTCGCGGCCGCCGAAACCGGACTGTTTATATCCACCGAAGGGTGTCGTGATATCGCCTTCCGAATAGCAATTGACAGACACCGTACCCGCCTTCAAGGCCCGGGACACACGATGGGCAGTATGTACGTTGTCGGTATAAAGCGATGCAGCCAAGCCGTATGTGGTGTCATTGGCTAAGGCGATACCTTCCTGCTCATTTTCAAAGGTAATAGTCGAAAGCACGGGTCCGAATATTTCCTCGCGCGCGATTTTCATATCGTTGCGAACGCTGTCGAACACCGTCGGTTCGGTAAAATAACCTCCGGTGTCGGCAAGGACACGGCCACCACCAAGAACAACATTTGCGCCCTCATCCCGGCCGGCATCGATATACCTAAGCACCTTTTCCATGTGCTGTTGCTCTATCATAGCCCCTACTCGCGTGGCCGGATCGAGCGGGTCGCCGACTGTCCACTCACTACTGGCGGCAATGATCTTTTCGAGCAAGCGGTCTTTGATTCGCCTATCGACAATCAGGCGCGAACCGCAACTGCAGTTCTCGCCCATGTTCCAGAAAGCCGCGTTGCAGGCGTGTTCGGCAACGGCGTCCAGGTCACCGGCATCGGCCATAACCAACTGCGGACTTTTGCCGCCACACTCCAGGACAATCCGCTTAAGATTCGTTTCGGCCGAATATCTAAGGAAAAGACGCCCCACCTCAGTCGATCCGGTAAAAGTTACTGCATCTACATCCATGTGCCGACCAATGGCCTGTCCGGCCGTTTCGCCAAAACCGGGCAAAACGTTAAGTACGCCTTCGGGTAACCCCGCCTCGGCTGCCAGCTCCGCCAGCCGCAATGCGCTGAGCGACGTCTGCTCAGCCGGTTTCAGTATAACGCTGTTGCCAGATGCCAAAGCCGGCGCGAGTTTCCAGGCAGCCATAAGAGCCGGGAAGTTCCAGGGAATCACCGCCCCTACAACACCAATCGGTTCGCGTATTATTAATCCAAGATGATCTGTGTCTGTCGGTGCAACCTGATCGTAAAGTTTGTCGGCAACTTCCGCGTGCCATCGGAAGCATGTAACTGTCTCGGGAACGTCAATCTCAATGCAATCCTTTATGGGCTTTCCCGCCTCAAGTGAATCAAGCAATGCAATTTCTTTACTGTTCGATTCGATCAACTCGGCCAGTCGCAGTAAGACCGCTTTACGCTTGGCTGGAGCTATTCGCGACCAGATGCCCGACTCGAAAGCCCGACGCGATGCATCTACGGCGCGGTTGACGTCTTCGTCGTCACACTCAGCGACCCGGGCCAGTTCTTTTCCGGTCGCCGGATTTTCCGTTGCAAAGGTTTTCCCGCCGGCCGCGTCCACAAAACGACCGTCTATAAAAGACTGTGTACGGAACGAAATGTTAGCCGCGGCCTCCCGGATTTTCGCCTTGTTCATTGCTTCGGTCATAATGTTATATTCCTTTCCATAATTGCGGGTCCGGGGATATGCTTATCAGATGTCGCAACCAACGGACCATAAATCACCTCTGAATGCCGACACAATTCAAAATCTCTTTCCAGAATCTTGTCCTTCGCTACTGCTCGTGCGATCGCCTTCACTTCAAACGGATGAGACGATCAACGCCAACCACAAAGTTACACGAAATTAATTACACTTCCACCATTAATTACACCACTGAAATTTGCAAGTGCAAATTACACAGCCACGCAACGGGCAACAAAGGCCGAAGGGCTGGTAAACCAAGGGCTCACCGTCGTCCTCGGCCGGGAGGTTCCGGCGGCTCGATGCCTCTTTCCTCCATGCGATTGTGCAGATCCTTTATAAACTCCGTCACCTTGGCGCGGAATTCCGGCGGTGTACTTTCGATCATTCTTTTCATGCGTTCGGTAGATGGTCCGCCCGGGCGCCTGCGGTGTTTGGTCTTGGCATCGCCATCGCTGCTTTGAAGATGCTCTTGACTGGTGCGCCGGCTGCGCCATTGCTGCATGCGGTCAATAAACTCATCGAGTTTCTCCTGCTTTTCCCTGGGCGAAAGGGTAAAATACTCGTCGAGTCGCTGTTCAAAACGCCGCCGCATAATCGGAGCAAGATTTTTATGCAATTGTTCGCGCTGCTTTTCGGTTAGTTCCCCAATGCCACGAAACAGTCTTCTCACGGCCCGCCCTGGACCTCCGTCCTGCTCTGCGTTGTCGTCCGGATTCGCGCGAGACTCCACGACCTCTTTAATGTACTTGTCCCGCTGCTCGACGCTAAGCCGACCGAAACCCTCGGATGCCGCGTATTCTTTAATCTCCTCATCCGTTTGCTGTTCGGGATCGGCAGCGGAAGAATTGCCTCCACGAGGCAACCACAAATACAATCCGGCCCCCGCCACGGCCAGCAACATCAAGCCGGCAACCACGACGGATATCAGCCGGCGATGTTTAATCGTGCGGCCGACAGCCGCCAAGGCGCCGCCCACGCCGCCGACTATTCCGAATGCGTAATTTTTAATATTAGCCATTTCTGTGCTCCGAAATTATTTATCCGCCAAGTCGCCTACGCTCATATCCGCAAACAGGTAGTTCATCGCTCCGGCCCGGCCGGCCCGGCCGTGGAAGGGCTCGTAATCGTGCATAACGGGTATCTGGCCTTCATCGAATCGGCGGGTGAGAAATGCATCCTTCACCTTTCTACCACCCAGCATGGTATTGTAGGCGTAACTGCTTCCCTCAGACTTGAAGAATTTTTCGTTTACATCGGAAGGACATAGCAAAACTTGCGGGTCGGAAAGATACTTACTCAGCACGTCATAGATTCTTGGTTCATTATTTAGGTGAAGAGACGGCATAGCCGTGGCAACCGGCATTATGTCCTTGTTGTTGTCCAGGTATATTCGTAGCCCCACACCCGCCTGGTGGAGGTTACCCCGACACGCTACACGTCTGGAGACCTGCATCACGTCCCCTACCATCGGCACGAGAATGGCCAGCAGTATCGCCAGTAAGGAAATGACGACTATCATCTCGACAAGCGTTAATGCCGCGTAGCGCGATTGCATGATATTTCCTGTCCGAACGATATATTTATACTGATGTTTGTTATAAACGAACACCGCCATAAATTATTGCGGCAAAAAATATTCGCCGGATTTATTAGCAAAATTACCCTCGAAAGCACAGTGGCCAGAGAGATTTTTCATGAGGATAAAACCGAATGAAGCAGGATACGGACCGATTCGAGTCCTGTTTCTCTGCGCGGGTAACTTTTGCCGTGGTCAGACGGTCCGATATGTTCCATCAGCAATTTGATTGCGTGTCCAGGGCGTGCAATGGCGCGCGGTAGACTTGTCCGAATTTTGCGCCGAGTCCGCAATGAAATCCGCGATTTCGTTCGGAACCTGTCCGCGTTGCAGGGCAAATCTAAAAACAATCGTCATATCCGCAACGAAACGGCGGCCGACAGCGTTTTGTCAGAAGCTCTTATTTTTCATCCTACCGAAATTCTTTTCTGATTTTCGATATAAAATCAGGCGGATAACCCAACATTTCATCGGCCTTCATCTTCTCGACTGCCTTTCCGGGCGCCAAGCCCTTTTGTCCTATGCAAAAATACGAACATCTAAAAGGGGCTTCGCCCAGATCGGTTTCCCCTCCGATGGAGCGTATGGCCTGATACGCATCTGTGTTAAAATGCTTTGTGGCCTCATCTTTTACTGCAATGACCACGAATGCGCCTTGGGGAATTTCTTTAACGACTTCAGCAAATTCGGTCGCTTCTTTGGAGGATATATAACTATCGTAACTGCCCGTTTTAATTACCTTTCCGTCACGCCAGACAACCATGTTTATTCCCCTCCGGTAATTTTCGCCCCCCTCTTTATGTTCGGTGCTCAGTATGAGTTTATCCTTCAGCAATATTTTGGCAATATTTCCACATTCGTACCCGGCCGAAACCACCTTCACCATGCGAAGGAAATCCTTGAGCGTGGACTCAGTATTGTACTTTTTAAGTTCCTCATTTATTTCACTCAACTGCGCGGCGGCGCGTAATGCACCGGCATCCTTTTTCCGGTGAAGTTCGAGATACCTGGTGTAGTAATCGTGCGCGCGTCGGAGAATCGCCGCCCTGGAGCCGGGCCAGTGTGCCTCTTTATATAATGTTTTGTAGTACCACCGGCCAAGTTCGAGGCAAACCGATTCACTCAGTTGAGATTTGTCTTTGGCCGCCAGCGGCACGTAGGTGGCCAGCACCTCGTCGATGCCGTTGCGCAAGTACTTCAGCGCTGAGGCCGGATCGTTCAGTTCGGCCACGTAAGTCATAATAATGTTTTCACGAAGATTAACTTTGTCCGGATTTTTCTTAAGCGCGCGCTGGAGATTTTGGACTTTTGCCTGAATCTGCTGCATCCGGCTCACGCGGCGAATGTGCTCTTGCAAGATTTCTAATGTGTATGTATCGCCAAGAGATTTCGCTAACATTCCGGCGCGTCTGTACTTGCGGACAGCATTGCTCCACTGTTTATCCGCAGTGTATGCTTGTCCAAGGTCTATTTCCGAACCGAGCCACTTTTGCCCAATTTCGCGACGCTCTTTCCGGCGAGAACAGAGACGGTACCACTTTTCATAAAGTTGACACCGCTTTTCAATCAATTCCAGTTTACCGTCGCTGCGTAACTCGCTCATCATATCCAGCGACTTTTCGGCGATGGCGAAAACTCCCCTGGAGCCGCCGCGGTCCACGCTGTATTCAACGGCCTTCTCAAGCAGTAACTCTTTGGTCTCTGCGTCTCCCTGAATTTTACTGGCTGCCATATACAGGCGGCGGGCGGATTCGGCGTTGCCTGTTGCGCCCGATAGAATATCCCTGACGAGATTGTCGATATCTTTCTGCGACTCGGGCGCACCAAATGCCGCACACACCAGCGGCGCGGTTAACAGTGTTATTATTAATTGTCTTTGCAAATTCATTTAAACACTATAGCGGCCAAAGTACTGCGAATTAAATAAAATCACAATATGAATATTTTACGCTGACTCATGCGATATTTAAAGTTGCCTCTCTGGAATCTTCCGATTTAACGCTAACTAAGGAACGAGGCAAACACGGTCGGCCGGCCAGAATTTCCTGTAGAAATTATTGTTAGAGCCTCCAACAAAACGTCTGTGTCGGCCGGAGGTCAAACGAAACGCCGCCAGGCAAGGAGAACCAAGCAGGCGATGCCGCAGCATCGTCGATGCAGCCCGCTTGCCATCCTTAAATAAACAGGAGGCGGGCACGTTCGACGCCGCATCTCAGTGTTGCAACCGGCCGAAGCCAACAGCGTTTTGTTAGGGGCTCTTAATCATCATCTGCATATTTTTCACGTATTTTCGCGATAAAATCCGAAGGATACCCTGCCATCTTTTTTCTGTTCATTTTCTCAACTGCCCTGCCGGGCGCCCGACCTTTCTGCCCTATGCAAAAATACGAGCATCGAAACGGAGCATTGGCGAGATTTATTTTTCCACCGATGGAACGAACGGCCTGGTATGCGCGTTCATTAAATCTTTTAGTTGCCTCGTCCTTTACTGCAAGGACCACATAAGTCCCCACCGGCAATTTATCAACAGTCGCAGCTAATTCGTCTGCGGCGGATCTGCCGGAGTATGTATTATAACTCCTGATCATTACTACGTTTTCATCACGGCATACAACCATGCTGATACCAGTGCCATTGTACTCATCTTCATCCTCCGCTTCGCCTTCGAACCCCAGGACGAGTTCATCGCCCACCCGTATCTGCACAATGTTTCCGCTCCTGTATCCGCCGGAAAGCACTTTTACACGTTTAAGGAAATTTTCGAATTCATCCTCCGGCTTGTACTTTTCGTATTCATCTTTTATTTCATTCAGTCGCGTAGTGACGTTTAAGGCGCCGGCATCCTTCTTCTGGTGTAAATTTAAATACCTGCTGTAATAATCACGGGCGCGTCTAAGCATCGCGACCTTGGAACCTCGCGACTTGGCCTTCTTGTACAAAGTTTTATAATACCATCGACCTAATTCAAGGCAAATCTCTTCACTGAGCCGAGAAATCTCTTTCGCAGCCAATGGAACATAAGTGGCAAGCACTTCATCAATAGTTCCCTTAATATATTTTCTCGCCGAAGTCGGGTCATTTAATTCGACGAGGCAAGTCATGGTAATATTTTCGCGGAGTTTAATATTATCCGGATGGTTATTTAATGTACGCTGAAGATTTTTGACTTGCTGCTGAACATCCAGCATGTGGTCGGCATGGACAAGCGATTCTTTTATTATTTTTAACCTGTAAGCAGTGTATGGGTCATTCAATGACCCTCCAATAATATTTACACGACGATACGCCTCAACAGCATCTGCCCAGTTCTGGCTGTCCGCATATGACTCAGCGAGATCAACCTCCGATTCAAACCATTCTTGTCCGATTCTTCGGCGTTCGTCCCTGCTCCCGCGGATGCGGTACCATTTTTCGTAAAGTTGGCATTGTTTTTTCTCCAACTCCGGTCTCTCGCGGCGATGCAATTCACTCAGCTTATTCAGGGCCTTTTCTGCAACAGCATACGCCTCCGATGAACCGCCGTGATCCATGCCGAATTCCACGGCCTTGTTAAGAAGAAATATTTTGCCCTCCGCGTTGTCCTGAATTTCTTCGGCGGCCTTATACAGACGTCCGGCCGCCTCGGCGCTGTTTTTTGCTCCGGAGACTATCTCGTTGACACGTTCTTCGCTATCTTCCGGTGCGCCGGATGCACAAGCCGTTAAAGACGCCAGCAACACTACCAACGAAATTACTAATTTCCGATCAAACATATTCATATATACAACATCAACGACGAAGGTATCGCCAGTTCCGGAAATTATCGATATAAATATTTCACTGAAAATTATAATATAAAAACTCGACAAATGCTTGTTGTCGCGGTTTTTCAGATACGTGTATTGCCGCCGGACAGAACGCTAATGTTACCTTCTTATGCTTAGTTTCTTCTGGATCTCGGCCGGATATCCCACCGAGTCTTCGGAAGATGCCTCCAGTGCCTGTCCGGATTGCATGCCTTTCATTCCTATGCAATAATATTGCTTTGAGTAATGAAGTTTCAGATTAATCTTACCTCCTATCGACTGTATTGCCCGGTAAGCCCTGTTGTTAAATCCACGAAAGCCGCTGCCCCTGACGGCCAGTATTACAAAAGCGCCTTGCGGCAGACTTTCTATGTCGGCCGCGAGTCTGTTGGCTTCGGATTCATAATAATAAGTCTTATAAATGCGGGGTTTGCTAATCTTCTTATTGTGACAGGCAACCAGGATTATCCCGTATTCCCGGGGAAACCGCTCGCTGTTATAAATCATTTTCTCGCCAATCCAGATTTCCGCGGCGTAATTCAAATTATACGAGGCGGAAATAACCTTAACTCCCCTGATAAATTGTTTAAATTCGTACAAAGGGTCATATTTCTCCAGTTGTTTCTTCACGGATTGCAGACTGGATTTGACCTTTAATGCATTCACGTCATTTTTCTTGTGGAGTTCCAGAAACCGGCTGTAGTAATCATAAGCCCGATTGAGAATATGCAACCGGGCCTGCTTTGAGGCCTGCGGAAGCAGCGTTTTGTAATACCAGTGGCCAAGTTCTCTGCAGTTACCCTCGGCGAGTTTGGAAATTTGCTTCGCCGCCAGTGGGACATAAGTAGCTAATACCTCATCCACACTGGCATTCACATAAGACAGGGCTTTCCCGGGAGCATTCATCTCCACTAGGTAGACCGTTATCAGTTCCTCACGGAGAGTGGCATTGTCGGGATTGCTTTTTAACGTTCTGGCCATGCTTTTGGCTTTGGTGCAGATTTGCGCCATTCTGAAGGCCCTTTGCATGGACTCATCCAGTTCTCTATTCATTTTGGAGTCGCCCATATTTTCTGACAGCGTCCCGGCCTGGCGGTAAGCCCGGCCGGCTTTAAGCCATTTATCCGCATCAGCGTATGCGTCTGCCAGTTCCACCAGGGACTCAAGCCATCTTTTTCTGATCTCCTTTCGTTCTTTGGCCCCGGTAATCAGAGCAAGCCACTTTGCGTATAGTTTGCATTTTTTGTCGAGTAGATCAGGTTTGTCGCCGGAATTCAGTTTAATCATCTCTTCGAGGGCATCTTCAGCGATCTCGCAGCCGCCGGCGGTATTGTTGCGGTCCATGCCGTACATGACGGCCTTTTCCAGCAAAATTATGCGTGTCCTGGTTCCCCGACTGAGTTCAACCGCGGCCTTGTAGAATATCCGCGACTTCTCTGTGTTGTCATCCACTCCGGAAATTAACCGATTGACGAGTTGTTCGGCGTTTTGCCCGCCCCGGACGTAACCGCATAAAAACACCGCCAAAAATCCAATAATTATCCCCAAATGCCGGATTCGACCGAACATAATTACTCCCTGATTAAAAAGGACATACAAAACTTTTTACGAATCCGCAGTATTTATATTATATTGATTCCTGCATCGCCTTCAACGATTTTCAAGATAATTTTGTTCTTCTTGATAAATATTTAAAATTATCTGTATTCTTTCATTGAAAGGATTTCGGGCAGATGTGTTTCACAAATTTTTATCCCCGCCTGCGCCGATAAGATGGGGTCATCGTGGCCGGGTTATCCGGCATATCGGTCATTGCGGGCTTCCTGCGGATGCGCCCACTACATCTGCAGCCGGAGCGGAATTGTCCGCCAGAGGCGGCGTCAGACGGTTGGTGCGGATACGGTCAGCACATAGAAAGTGTAACCGTAGTACCCGGCTGTATTGCCGGAACAGGTCGATTTCTGCCTGTGTTTCGGCAATGACCGCCCGCATGGCCGAGTCGGGGTCGGATATTTTGGCAATGCGCTCGAGCAAGGGGTTGAAATAGTTATCCCACCATGCTTGCGCGGGCCGGCGGTCCGGATGTTATCTTTCACCTCTGCCGTTGATTTTCGCTTAGTGAATGTTGACGATCACTACCGAATGCGGAGGTATCCGGACAATCCCATCCTCGAAAGCCAGTTTTCTCTTTTTGGATACCACGCGATGGGGATGCTCCACGTCGTTGTAGGCCTCGGGCGAATCGCCTGAGAGAACGACTGCTTCGTAGTGTCCGTCGAGGGGCTTGCCGTCCAGTTTCACCGTGGTGGCGATATCATCCGATGCATGGCGATTAACAAGGGCCACGGCCCATTTTCCGCCGCTTTCGTCCACCGTGGCAATGGCGTCAATATCTCTGGTGCGGTCGCCTGCTTCGCCGGCGGTGATCTTCACGGGCACAACCCGTTCTTTCAGCCGGTTGGCGTATATCTTCAAAACGTAGAAGGTGGTGCGCTTGACGATGCCGTCAGGGTGGACGTATATCGGCCCGCGCGTGTTGACGATCGGCGCGATATTGGCCATCCCGACATCCTCGCAATGACGCAGGCAGGCGTTCAGGAAATATGCGGTGAACACTGCGTCGGCCATAGTGTACTGGCGCGGAAGCGCATTTATTTTGCGCTTGGCGATCTGCTCGGCGGCCTCCTCGTCTCCCGGCTTGACGGCATTCTTGCGCGGAAAGCCGGGATGGTGCCATGCACGCAGATTCCATTCGTCGAAGGCAATCTTGATGTCGCCGCGATACCCCGCCTCCTCAAGGACGTCGATAACCGCGGTTATCGTCTTTTCAGGTCCGTCGCAGAGTTTGACGCACTGCTTATAGGGCGGAATCCGGTTTTTCCGCCAGAGCGGAAGCCAATACTGATGGACTGCCATGTAGTCCAGGTCGTCACCGGCGGCCTTGAGCAGGGGCAGATTCCATTTCCGCTTTGCCAGCCAGGCGGCGGCCGCCAATTCGATGTCCGAATCGGCCCCCAGCAGCATTTGGGCGCATCTATGAACGAGGGGACCCCACGTCTTGGGGGTCTGGCGTCCGATCTCCCAATGGCCGTAGTTCTCGTTGCCTATGCTCCAGTACTTGACGTTGTAGGGTTCCGGGTGTCCGTTCTTTGCGCGCATCTCGGCGTACTTGCCTTCGGTGGCGTTGCAGTACTCCAGCCAGTTGACCATCTCTTCGGGAGTGCCGCTGCCGGCGTTGGTGCAGATGTAGGGCTCGGCGCCGATCAAACGGCACCATTTCACGAACTCGTCGGTTCCGAAGGTATTGGGATCGACCTCGCCCCAGACGGGATCCGGCACGGGTTTGCGTTTTTCGCCTACGCCGTCCTGCCAATGGTAACCGCTGGCGAAGCAGCCACCCGGCCAGCGCACGACTGACACATTGAGTTCTTTCAGGGCGGCTATGACGTCCTTGCGGAAGCCGTTTTTGTCCGAGAGCGGATTGCCGGGATCGAACACGCCGCCGT
>CAYYMD010000048.1:0-23213 GCA_964472875.1 uncultured Planctomycetaceae bacterium | reverse complement strand
CCAGCTCGCCAGATGGCACAAAATAAAACTTACACATAATATTTGACACTATCCCGGAACCACGAAGTCTTGACTATGAGGGGGCTTATCTCTATATTATGCATAGTGCATCACTGGGGAATGGTGTAATGGCAGCACGACTGGCTCTGGACCAGTTAGTCTAGGTTCGAATCCTAGTTCCCCAGTTTTTAACTCTGCCGTGGGGATTTTCATTTCATCCGCTCAGTCATTACACTTGCAAGCGATTTGCATTAACGGATAATATCATTTTCCCAGCGCCCGTAGCTCAATTGGATAGAGCATCGGTCTTCGGAACCGAGGGTTGCAGGTTCGAGTCCTGCCGGGCGTGGTGCCCGTAGGGCATCGGAGCGGGAGAAAAAGTATTTTTTCCGCTCTCAGCTGTTCCCAGATTGGGCAAGGAGAACATTTTAATATCATCTATTATTGGCGTCCGACCCATTGCGGATCGCGTTACCATCGAAGAGGCGACGGAAATCTGGAAAGCGGCGCCCATAGAAGACCGGTTGGAAGCATACGGAATCATTTGCAACGATCTATGCAGTAACCTGGCACACATCCTTAAAATGGACAAGAATAATATTCAAGTATTGTTCAAAGCCGCCAAATCCACGCCTGCAGAAAAATACTATCCGAATATTCCCCCTGATGTCGGCTATTACGACGATGGTAAGATATCAATGAGGATGGTGGCGGGTAAACGGCTCAAGGACAGGAGCGATCATTAATTCGCGAGGCATATGCTGATGTCATCCATTACCGATTCACCGATTAACTGATTAACAAATTAACGAACATCTACTCGTATCTCAGCGCCTCGACGGGATGCATGCGAGCGGCGCGCATGGCAGGGATGAATGCGCCGATGAGCCCGGCAACGATGGCGCAGATGACGATGACCACGGCCGTAGTCAGGTTTACCTGGTTGGGAATCTTCTCGAACAGGAACGTCTTTGCCGTCCATACGCGGAAGCCGAACCACCTGTCGACGGCGTCCTGAATGGGGTTTATGTATCGCACGAAGTAGTACCCGCCGATGGCCCCGATAATCGAGCCGACCAGCCCAACGGCCGCGCCGTAAGCCAGAAAGATTCCCGCCACGCCTGCGTTCGAGGCCCCGACGGCCTTGAGAACGCCGATATCGCGGGTTTTCTGAACCACAACCATGTAGAAGATAACGAATATCAGCACAACCGACACCACCGATATAATCGCGAACATAATTACAGACAATGTGCGTTGCCGTTCTATTGGGCCTATAAGGTCGGCCTGCATTTCGCGCCACGTGGTGGCATAAAGCGATGTCCGCGAGGCGTCCGGGTGCCGTCGCAGAAAATCATCACACAGGTTCTGAATTTCATTTTTCACGACCTGCAGTTTTTCAACGTCGGCGTAGTCCTGTTTGACCTTAACGTGAATGTGTGTGCAGCGGGCCGGTTGTACCACTTGTGGCGGGTCGTCGGCCGAATAGCGCGGATACATGTTGTTGTAAAGTTGAAGCGTTTCAAAGGGGATATAGACCGTTTCCTTGTCGATGGACCATACATCGGTCTTACAGTCATCCACGACCGTGAACTCGGCCGTGTCGAGCGTTAGCGTGGTCGCGCCGGAGCGGCGGCCGAGGGGTATGAACGAAAGGTACAGGTCGTGCCCCGGCACGATATATCGGATGGTGCGGCCGTCATCTGTATGATAACTCAATTGGGGCAGCCCCTGGCCGATTATGATGCGGTAGTTTGGCGACTGAACGCCCGCCTTCTCTGTAAGTTCGGCCAGTTCCTCGCGAAGTTTTTCCACCTTATCGCTGTCTCGACCCCGCGCGGCTTTCTCTGCGGCTTCGAGTTGCCTGTGTAGTTCGGCTATCTTTTGCCAGTGCGGGTCGGCCTGTCGAAGACGAAGCAGCGCCTCGTTGAGGAATATCAGCGAATTCCTCGCCCTGTCCTGGATAGTTATCTCGCCGGCTTCCTGCGTGCTCGGCTCGCTTTCCTTAAGCATACCGCGGACCTTGTCCTTTTCACGGCGTATTCCTTTGATAAGAAGGTCTGCCGGAGGATTGAAGGACGGGCGGGATTTGCCTTTCTGGAAATACAGGCCCTCCTCAAAGTCCGAGACGCGCGTGCTCTCTGGCAGGCGGATGCCGACCACCTGCACCAGGTGACGATAAGCCACATCCGGCTTGCGGAGTATTGCCTGTGTCATGATGGAAGGAGCAGCGGCCTCGACCTGGGGTACTTTTTCCTGAAGATCGGAAATAAATTCATCGTAGCGGCCCATGCCACTGAGCGTGCCGGAGGTGACAATGACGTCGCCGAACAGGCCCTTAGCGGCATCCTCGACCTTCTGCAGAAAGCCGCTCATGACGCTGATGACGATGAGCATCATCGCTACGCACAGAGCAACCGCCAGCACGGCGAAATATGCTATGACCCTGCTGCGCAGATATCTCAGACACAGGAAAAGTTTATACATCTTTAATTAGTTGACTGGTTAATCGGTGAATCAGTGAATCGGTAAACCGACGGACTGATTAACTGATTAACTATTCCATAGTTTCGTCCCGCAGAATCGGGAACAGTATCACGTCGCGAATGTTCTGCCGATTGGTCAGCAGCATAACAAGGCGATCCATGCCTATGCCCAGCCCGCCGGCCGGCGGCATGCCGTGCTTCAACGCCTTTATAAAATCATCGTCCATCACCCGCATGGTTTCCTCGCATGATTCCCCGCGAACCTGGTCGCGGAAATTCTCCTCCTGGAGTTGCGGGTCATTCAGTTCTGTGTAGGCGTTGGCTATCTCCAGGCCCATCGCGTAGAGTTCAAACCGCAGCGCCAGTGTGGGATCGTCGGCCTTACGTTTTGTCAGCGGGCACAACTCGGCCGGGTAGTCCACCACGAAGGTGGGGAAGATAAGGTGCGACTCCACAGTGATCTCGAAAAGGTCGTTAAGGACGATGGCGTCGTCCTTGTTCTCTACCTCGATACCGTAGTTGGCGGCCTTTTCGCGCACGGCATCGACATCGCGCATGGACACACCTGCGTGTTCCTGTATTAGTTCCTCGTAGGTCGCCCGGCGGAAAGGTCGCTTGAAGTCTATCATCAGTTCGCCGTATTCGACCGCGGTTTTGCCGCAAACTTTTTCGGTAGCGGTAGAGATGAGTTCCTCGGTAAGGTCCATCATCGTATTGTAGTCACCATAGGCCTCATAGGCCTCAAGCATGGTGAACTCTGGATTGTGGCGCGAGTCGATGCCCTCGTTTCGGAAATTGCGGTTAATTTCAAACACCTTCGACATCCCGCCCACCAGCAACCGTTTGAGGTACAACTCCGGACTGATGCGCATGTAAAGGTCTCTGTCGAGCGTGTTGTGGTGCGTAATGAACGGTCTGGCGGCCGCACCGCCGTATATGGGCTGCATCATCGGAGTTTCAACCTCGACGTAGCCGCGGGATTTCAGCGACTGTCGGAAATGTTCGATTATTGCAATGCGCTTCTTGAAGACCCCTAGAGATTCGGGATTGGCCATAAGGTCCAGGTACCGCCTGCGGTATCGCGTCTCGATATCCTGGAGGCCGTGGTATTTCTCCGGCATGGGCTCAAGCGACTTGCACAACAGCGTCAGCCGCTCGGCCCAGATGGTTATCTCGCCGGTCCTTGTGCGATGAAGCGGCCCGGCCACGGCCACAAGGTCGCCAAGGTCCAGCAGACCGGCAAGTTCCCAGGACTTTTCGTCCAGAGCATTTTTCCGCAGTGCTATCTGAATATCGCCGGTTTCGTCGCGGATGTGAGCAAACATAAGTTTGCCCATCTTACGCATCAATACCAGACGGCCGGCAGCGTCGGCCGACTGGCCTTCCTTGTCGTCTTCATATCGGGAAAGTATATCGCCGATGGGTTCGGCCGAATCGTACCGTCCTCCGTAAGGGTCGAGACCGATCTCGCGAATTTTCTCGAGTTTGGCCTGTCTGTCTGCGCGAACTTTTTCAAGCATAGTTAATCCAGTAAAAGGGTGTTATTAGGCCGTCCGTCGTTGCAGGTGAGGCGGCTTCGAAACGGAAATCTTCCACATTTATGGCCTATAAGTCAAGAGTCGCAACCGGGTTTGTAAAACGGAAGAGTGCAAATTTCAGCCAGCAGGTCATCATCCCCATCCTTAATGGATACTTTTTGTCGCAGTTTATGCGAGGTCGACCGAATGTGCGCCATTGCAATAACGGACTCAAGAGCAGGGGAATACGTCGAACTGGTGACCGTGCCTATTTCACTGCCCTCGGCGGTTATGGGATTCCCTTGTCTTGGTATAGTGCCGCTTTGCCCCGTATTGGTGACTATCAGCCCGCACGTTTTAAAATCCGGCGAGCGGCTTTGAATCCCGGCTATGGCGTCACGGCCGATGAAGTCTGTTTCCATATCTACCGCGCGGGTCAGACCTGCAGTAACCGGGTCGGTTGTCTCGTTGATTTCATGGCCGTAGCGGGGCAGGGCATCCTCGATGCGTATCACGTCGCGAGCGGCATGTCCGGCCGGGGCAATGCAGTTCTCTCCGGCGTTTTTCGTGATGTAATCCCATGCCTGGGCCGCGACCATGTTTGGAACCATTACCTCCAGAGCCCACTGGCGACAAAAACCCGCCCGCAGCGCGATATACCTGGCTATCATCAGCGAGCCCATACGGGCGGCGCCGCGGGGCATGTCCGAGACGCTCATCGGCAAAACGGAGTCAAGTATTTCCGACGCTTTCGGCCCGCACACGCACAGATGCGTAGTCTTTTCGGTCTGGTCGTCGATTTTGACATCCAGGGCGCCGGCGGCGGCCCGAAGGTGTTCCAGGATTTTGTCGCGGTTGCACGCGGCCACGGTCAGAACATGGAACGCCGGCAGGCGGATAATAAATCCGTCGGCCAGTATGCCGCCTTTTTCGTTCAGCAGCAGCGTGTAGACGGCCGTGTCGTCTTCCTGGCGCATAGCATCGGCGGTGCAGACTTTATGCAGGAGTTCCGAGGCCTCGGTGCCACGAATACGGATTCGTCCAAGGTGCGTAATGTCGAATACACTGGCGCGTTGCCTCACGGCCATCACTTCGTCGATGACGCTGCCGTAACTAAGCGGCATCTGCCAGCCGGAAACATCCGCCATCTTCGCTTCCAGCGCCGCGTGCTTGTGGTGAAGAGCCGGTTTGTGTGTGTTATTTTGATCCATATTATAAATCAAAATTCCGATTCAGGTGGACAGGTTAAATAACGTTAACATCAGTTGCAGACGACTAAAAGTTTCTTTTTGCACAACAACTGCCGATTAAAATAGTAATCGTAAAAAGGATAATAGCATATGGACGATGGCGTGTTAAAAGATGCACGGGATTGGGCAAACAGGTCAGATTATGATTTTGAAACTGCAAATGCGGTGTTCGAAGCAGGGCGATATCTTTACGTCGTATTTTGCTGCCAGCAGGCCGTTGAAAAATGTTTAAAAGCCACAATAGTTAGGAAAACCGCCAAGATGCCCCAAAGGTTCATGAACTGACGCGTTTGGCTAACCTTGCCGGTGTAGATAATTCTGAAGAACAAACATTGATGTTGATGCGTTTAAACAATTATTACATTGAAACACGTTATCCTTCCCAGCAGGAAAAACTTGCCTCTGATATTAATAAAACAATCGCCGGAGAAGTTATTGAGTCAACACGGAGATATCTGAATTGGTTAAAACAGCAGAGCAATTAGACGCGATACTGAAAAAGACCGTCATGGAGGCCGAAAAACACTTTCGGTTGACGGCGGCGTATCTGTTCGGATCATATGCCGAGGGCTCTGCCCGCGGCGACAGCGACATAGATATTGCATTATTCAGTCCGGATGCCGACAGATTAAAGCCGGATGAGAAAGTCGACATTCTCGCACGGATTGATCTCGCTGTGGGGGCGGAGGTAGAATTGCACTTATTCAGCGACCGTCGGCTTAAGGATGCGAGGCCGAGCAACATCTACGGGCATATCCTCGAAACGGGCAAAAAGATCGCATAAGTCTTTGTCCGAATATTTGAATTATCCGCTAATTATCCGAAGATGTATTTTTTCAGTTGTTGTGCGTTTTGGATAGCGTATCCGTGCATGTCGTTGTTGAAGTATGCGTAAACATCACGGCCGGCGCTGAGGTCTTTTTTGATTTTGTCGGCTTCGGCCTTCATCTTCTGCCACGGGTAGCGGCTGGCGTATCGCTCGCCCGGGCCGTGATATCGCAGGTAAACCCAGTCGGCGGTAACTTTGCGGGGATGGTCATCTATCAGGTCGTGCACGACCAGCGCGGTGTTGTGACCGCGAAGCACGTCGTAGACCTCATCGCACAGCCAGTCACTGTTGCGGAACTCCAGTGCCCAGCGGTATTCGGCCGGGCACAGCATAAGAAAATCATCCAGACGCCGGGGGGCCACTTTGAACCGCGGCGGTAGTTGGACGAGTATGGGACCGAGTTTGTCGCCGAGGTTGTCCACCGCATCCAGAAATGAATCTATCAGGTCGCCGCAGTCCAGCAGCCGCTTGCGATGGGTTATCAGGCGGTTAAGTTTCATTACAAAACAGAAACCATTCGGCGTGCGCTGCCGCCAGGAGGCGCAAACGTTTTCCCGCGGCATATGGTAGAAACTTGCGTTCAGTTCCACAGTATTGAAATGCCCGCTGTAATACTCCAGCCACCGCTTCTGTGGCACGCCCTGCGGGTAGAAAACATCCCGCCAGTGCTTGTAAGTGAATCCGGATGTGCCTATCTTCGCCTTGCCTGTCATGATTATCTCCTTCCGCGAAACCCCCCTCTGGCAAAATCATCATAGGAATTATATCATGTCGGATAGTTGTTAAAATTAATACTGGAGAACGACATGGACACGGAACAGATAACGGAACTGGCCGAGAAACTCGGAAAGGCGATAGCCGATTCGCCGCAGGCACAACGGATGGAGAAGGCCCGCAAGGCACTGCACGAAAAACCCGAACTGAAAAAACTCCTTAACGACTACCAGACCCAGAGCGATAAGATAGCCCGGCTCGAACAGGAGCAGAAGCCCGTCGAGCCGGAAGACAAACACCGCCTGGAAGAACTGCAGAACAAGTTGCTGGCGGCTGCGGAGTTTAAGGAATTAACCGCCGCCCAGGTCGAATATGTGGACCTTATGCGCAAGGTCAACCAAGCCATTAGCAAACACATGGTGGAAGTTGGCGGTCAAACGCCACAGCCGAAGGCCACTCCGCAAAGCGGATAAATTATTCATCCTCGCTCAGTTCGCCGCTGTGCTTGTAAATTCGCGTCTCAAGCGACCGCATGTACGAGGTGAAGGATGATTCGGCGTCGGCGTCGGAGGCGATGGCGTTGAGCGTCATGTACATCTTGGCGTCAAGGTTGTCTATATAGTGTAGGAAATACGCCTCTGGGATGGCCGGAAGTTTCGGTGAACCATACTCCATTATCCCGTGGTGCGAGAGAATTATGTGCTGAAGCAATTCCAGTTTTCGCCGCGGGAACGGTTCGGAGGTTTCCTCGGCCACTTCCCGGGCTTTTTTCTCGACCATAAGCACGCCTATGGTAATGTGGCCGATTAGCTGACCCCGGTCAGTGTAGTTGATGGCGGTGTCGGCCGACAATTCCTCAATTTTGCCCGCATCGTGCAGCAGCACGCCGGCCAGAATCAGATCCGCGTTGAGTTTTGGATACAGCGGCAGCAGGGCCTTTGCGGCCTTGGCCATCGCCAGCGTATGCTCCAGCAGTCCGCCGATAAACGGGTTATGCATCTCCAGCGCGGCCGGCGCGCGCTTAAACGCCGCCACGAAGTCCTTATCGTCTACGAACTTCTTCACCAACATGCGCAGCGATGAGTCCTTGATATCGCGGAGAATCTCCAGCAGTTCGGCCCACATGGCTTCAATGTCCAGTTCGGTCGTGGGCATATAATCGGCAATATCAACTTTTTCGGCCGGACACGGCCGACATGCGTCTATGACGAGCTGCAGGTTTCCGCGGTATTCCTCGGTGCGGCCCTTGATACGCAGAAAGCCGCCTGCAGGTATAGAGTTGAAAATCGCCTCCGACGCACGCCACATCCGTGCGGAAATTTTGCCGCTGCGATCGGTCAGCGTGCAGGCGATGTACAGCTCGCCCGAGCGTGTTGTGCGGAGGTCTTTTTCTCGCACGAGAAACACCTGGTCGAGTGTCTCGCCCGCCTGAAGTTGATTGATAAATCGTCGATTCGAGTTCATGACGGCATTCTACCAGTATCGGCGATGATTGAAAATATTCAATTCGGCGTGTATAAGCGTTGCCGAAGAAAGAACTCGAAGTTGAAATAAGCACCCACGAGGAGACACAATGCGACGCACACAACTGCTTGTTCCCACGGTAAAGGAAGTGCCCGCCGAGGCGGAGATTCCTTCCCACCAGTTGATGATACGCGCGGGCTTCATCCGCAAAGTCGCCAGCGGCACATACACCTATTTGCCGCTGGGCTGGCGGTCGCTGCGCAAAATTATAGATATCGTGCGCGAGGAAATAGACGCCGCCGGAGCGCAGGAAATACTTGTTCCGGCGCTTCAACCGGTGGAGTTGTGGCAAAAGACCGGCCGCGACGAGGATTACGGCCAGACTATGTGCCGCTTTACCGACCGTCACGGGCGGGTGAACGTCCTGGCGCCCACGGCCGAGGAGGTGGTAACAACGCTTGTTGCCGTGGAAATAAACTCCTACAAACAACTGCCGCTTAATCTGTACCAGATCAGTACCAAGTTCCGCGATGAGTTCCGCCCACGGTTCGGTGCACTCCGCAGTCGTGAGTTCATCATGAAGGATGCTTACAGTTTCGACGTCAACCTTGACGGACTTGAACAGTCATACCGCAAGATGTACGAGGCATACCAACGCATCTTCGACCGCTGCGGGCTAAAGTACGTGGTGGTTGAGGCCGAGTCGGGGCCGGTAGGGGGTTCTGCCAGCCACGAGTTCATGGTCACCTGCGACAGTGGCGAGGACATTATCGTCCACACCGATGATTACTCCTACTCCGCCAATATCGAAAAGGCCGAGGTCGACCCGCTGCCGCAGGCAAATGAGGCCGTGCGCAAAAATATCCCCACAATGGATAAGGTCCATACTCCGAACGTCGGCACAATAGAGGCGGTCTGTGAGTTTCTCGATACCAAACCCGCCGAGATGATAAAGACACTTGTTTACACCGGCCCTCAAGGTGCTACGATCGCAATTGTGCGGGGCGACCACGAGATTAACGAGAGCAAACTCGCCCGCGCGGCGGGGGCAAGCCATCTTGAACTGGCCGACGAGCAGGCGATAAAGACATTCACCAGCGCCGAGGTGGGGTTCGCCGGACCGATGGGTCTGGCCCAGAAGGCGGACAAGTTTATAATCGATCACGCTGTGACAGCCATGACAGGCGCTGTAACGGGTGCCAACGAAAAAGACTACCACGTTCGCAACGTGGTGCCCGGGCGCGACTTCCCGCTGGAAGGCGATAATGTAATTGTGGCCGATATCCGCAATGCGGCCGAAGGCGACACGTACGAGAACAGGCCGCTTGTATTCTCGCGCGGCATAGAAGTGGGGCATGTATTCAAGCTCGGCGACAAGTACAGCAAGGTCCTGGGGGCGACGTTCCTGGATGAAAACGGCAGCGAGCAGATCTGCATGATGGGCTGCTACGGCATCGGCGTGAACCGCATACTGGCAGGAGCGATCGAACTTTATCACGACAAGAACGGCTGTGTGCTTCCGCCGTCAATAGCACCTTTCGAGGTGGTCGTTCTACCGTTGAACAATGATGATTCGCAGGTCGTATCGACGGCTCAGAAGATATACGATGATCTTCTGGCAGGCGGCGTGGATGTGCTCATAGACGATCGAGACGCCCGGCCGGGCGTTAAATTTAAGGACGCGGATTTAATCGGAATACCCATACAGGTGGTTGTGGGTCAGCGCGGTCTGAAGGAAGACAAGGTAGAGGTAAAACGCCGCACGGCTGCCGAGCCGGAAAAAATAAACACGGCCGAAGCATCTGCTGCCGTTATGCAAATTTTGGAGGCGATGAAATAAGGTGAGAGGTTCTCGGCTAAGGGACTATCATCTATAAACCTGTAACCTGTTATGGCAAAGCATAGGAATAAAATAATCGACCTGCTTCAGTACCTGGCTCTTCGGCTGTTCGCGATGTTTGTTCACATGTTTCCGGTGCGGATGAATTATCATACGGCCCGACTGATGGGCGATATTATTTATTTTTTCGATCGCAGGCACAGGCACCGCGCGGCCGAGCATCTGCGCAGGAGTTTCCCCGAATGGGACGAGAAAAAAATCCAGCGCGTCGCGCGGGAGTCAATGCGCGAGATGACGTACCTGGGAATAGAAGTGCTGTTCACGCCGCGTCTGATAACGCCTTACCGCTGGCAACGGCATGTGCGGCTGGCAAACATGGAAGAGACGCTTCGTCTGCTCATCGAAAGGCCCAGCGGGGTTATTTTTATTACGGGGCATTTCGGTAATTGGGAGGTCGTCGGCTATACCATGGCCACGCTCGGTTTTCCGACGGTCTCGGTGGCCCGACCCCTGGACAACGAGTACGTCAACGAATACATCATGGGCGTACGCGAGCGAACCGGACAGAGTATTCTGTATAAAAAGGGCGCCAGCCGTTCGGTGGATGAACTGCTCGAGGACAGGGGCGCACTGTCATTTATCGCCGACCAGGATGCCGGCCGCAAAGGCGTATTCGTGGACTTTTTTCACAGGCCGGCCAGCACATACAAGTCAATAGGTCTGCTGGCGATGCGACACCGCGCCCCGATTATTGTCGGCTACGGCAGGCGGCTGGGGGAGGATTACAGGTTCGAGATAGGCATCGAAGGTATAATCTATCCGGAGCAATGGGACGACAAGGATGATCCGCTGAAATGGATTACGCAACAGTATACATCTTCGCTGGAGAACATTATCCGCCGCTCACCCGGGCAATACCTGTGGGTTCACCGGCGTTGGAAGCACCGCCCCGACGGAACCAGGGCAATGCCGGATGGAATAGCGTAATTACAGCAATCACCATTGTTTGGTCAGCCCCAGGCCAACCAGACCCGAGGATGGATCCGTAACCGGTACGACCTCCATACCGAAAATTCTCGCCTTGTGGTTTTGAGACACGGTGTGCCCGATTACGGTGCCGATGATTGCGCCCGAAATAACATCCGAAAAATCGTGGTTGCGGGCATCGACCCTCTCGTAACCAACGTAGGAGGCAAATGCATACAGCGGGACACCCACCCAGGGGCCGTAGGCCTCCTGCAGGACGGTAGCGAAGCAGAAACTGCTGGAGGTGTGCCCGCTGGGCCAGCCGAACTTGCCGCCGTTCGGCACTTCGCTGTTGACGACTCCCTTAAGTGCCAGCGTGGTGGCACCGTTGACTGCAAGGGCGTTCAGCAGTGTTTGGGATACCTCGTAAGTTTTCGTGTCGCCTTTCGCCAGCGAAGTAAAATACATTGCCCCGGCCACGGCGAAGTGAGCGCCGGGGTTTCCGCCCACGTCGCCCACGGTATCCCAGAACGTGTTCAGCTGAGAGCCGTGTTCGCTGTAATGGTCCTCGACCTCGTCGTCGGCATCCGTGTTGGCAAGGGCTATTCCCGCGCCGCCCGCCAGGCCCATGCCTATAAGCCCGACCTCATCGGTGAACGTGGCCTTTGTGTCGTCCCAGATGGTGGCGGGCAATTCCTTCAAATCCCGGCCGAAACTCCGCCAGAAATCGCCCGGATACGCAGGCCCGCGGCGTTTCGGCCAGGGCGTATACTGACCTTTTGCTTTCCCGTTCTTGTGCATGTATTTTTTCGTGGTGGAGCGGGCGCCGATGTCTTCCTCCGCCGCCAGCCAGAGTGGATGATTCTCATCGGGCGAATCCGTACGGGTATTGGACCGGCCCGAGGCAATCGCCGGCGTCATGGACAGTTCGTACGTTTTGAGATTATCGTTAAAAGATGCGGCCGGCCCCGCAGACGATGAACAGCCCCCAAGAAGAACGGCCGCGTAAAGCATCCCGCCGAGGATCCGTTTGATCATTGCATTACTCCGCATAGAATCAGATTTCGTCGAACAAGCGTAAGGTTATCAGATTTATCGGCGGTTTTCACTTATTTCCCGTGAGATTTAGCGGGTTCGGGTGTCTGGTCGGTCTTGCTCTTCGTGAGGGTTTCGCGGCTGATGCGGACAGCGCACCAGTCTCTACCACACATCGAGCAGTAATCGGTTTCGCCTTGAATATCCCTGGCCCGCAGTTGCCGGGCGTACTCGGGGTCAAAGGCGAGCTGAAATTGCTTTTCCCAGTCGAGGTTGGTGCGGGCGTCGGCCATTTCGTCGTCACTCTTTCGTGCTCCGGGCAATCCTCTGGCCACATCCGCAGAGTGCGCGGCGATTTTCATAGCGATGCAGCCGGCCTTTACATCATCCGGTCGGGGAAGCGAGAGGTGTTCGGCAGGCGTTACGTAACACAGGAAACTCGCTCCGTAATAGGCGGCGGCGGTGGCGCCTATAGCGGCCGTTATGTGATCGTAGCCGGGGAAAATGTCCGTCACCACCGGCCCAAGAACATAGAAAGGCGCACCGTGGCAGATTTCGGCTTGACGTTCCATGTTCATTTGAATCTGATCGTAGGGCACGTGGCCGGGGCCTTCGACCATCACCTGCACTCCGGCATCGCGGGCACGGACGACCAGTTCGCCGAGTGTTTGAAGTTCTGCGAACTGGGCGTCGTCGGAGGCGTCGGCCAGACACCCCGGCCGCAGTCCGTCGCCAAGCGAGTATGTAACATCATACTGGCTCATTATTGCGTTTATCTCATCGAACATTTCATAGAGCGGGTTCTCACGGCCATGGTGCGTTATCCACTTGGCCAGCAGACTGCCGCCGCGCGATACCGTGCCCATTTTTCGCTTGGCGGCAAGCGGCAGATAGTCCCGCAGTATGCCGGCGTGGATAGTGAAGAAGTCCACGCCCTGGGCGGCCTGCGATTCTATTTCGGCAAGTATGTCGTCGCAGGTGAGTTCTTCAACGGGCTTTTGGGCGACCATTGCGTAGATAGGGACGGTACCCAGCGGCAGTGAGGTGTTGGAAATGATAAACCGGCGGATTTCGTCAAGTTCACCGCCCGTGGAAAGATCCATAACCGCATCGGCTCCGTGGCGAGCCGCCAGTTGAAGTTTGATTAACTCTTCGTCACGACAGTGGCGCACGGACGAGGCACCGATGTTGGCGTTTATCTTAGTGGAAACGTTACGGCCGATACCGCACGGGTCGAGGCTGACGCCGGTTTCCTGCGATCCCTTAATGTGCCCGATATTAGCGGGGATCACCAGTCGCCCTGCAGCCACCTCGTCGCGGATAAATTCGGCCTCGAGCCCTTCGCGCTGCGCTACGCGACGTATCTGGTCGGTTATGATGCCTTTTTTCGCCTGTTGAAGTTGTGTCATTTTTGCTCCTCGATGCCTTAAGCATGGCGCGGCCGGGATAATATAAAAGCCGCCTCGTGGGAGTGAGACGGCCTATGCACTTAATGCACTATACCGGCTCGCTTCCCTACGCAGTTTGTCCCGTCGTAAAACGGGCCTTTGCTGGTCAGGTTCCAGGGGTCAATCTCAGTCTCGGCACTGCCGGGACGCCCCCAGCGAACCATTTTTATTTTAAATCTTCCGTGGAGTCCGGGCAAGGACGGCTTTGTGGAAATATTTCTATCCGCCGCCGGAATGCTGTTGGGAATATCGTTTTATTTTGTCACGCAGATTAGCGGCTTCTTCGTACCGTTCATCCTCAACGGCCTTATTCAGCGCACGCTTGAGACGTTTGAGCGGGTCGGGCGGGAGTTTTAGTTTGATTTCCTTCAACATCATCCGCAGCACGGCCACTTCGCCGGAGCGTTCGAACAGTTTTTCGCGCCCCATATGCTGGTAAAACTGGCGGATTCTTTCAATCCCGTCCTGAACGGCGAACTGTGCGGCCTGCGGCTTCTTGTCATTAAGGGCTTTCTGGCCGGCGGCGCGAGCCATCATCATTATTACATACGGACGATACTGTTCCAGAATATCGCGGTCGGATTCCTCGGCCGCGTAGGCATTGCAAAGGTCGAAAAGGTTCAGGTTCCTTTTCGTATCGCGGACCACGCTGGTGTAGTCTTCGAGTATGAACTCTGCCAGGTAACGGTGATAATACATCGTTCCTTCGGTCCGCAGTGCCTCGCATGCCTGTTCGTCAATTTCAAAACCATCATCCGTGCCGTGTTCGGCCACATACTGCCGGAGTTTGGCGTTGTAATAATCCAGCAGACTGTCGTAGCCGTGTGGCTTTTGGCCGTCGGGCCGGCCCGTGGTTTCCATTTGCAACAGGCCAAGGTCAAGACGGAGCTGGATTTTCTCTTTGCCGTCGCGTCCGCGGATTCGCCTGGCAGTTACCTGTCCGGGATCATAGGGCCATTGATTTAGAATATGTCCAATATCGTAACTCATAACTTCCATATATATTGTATCACGCCCACTTATGAAATACCAATTAAGGGCCTTTATATGAAATATCGGTATTTCGGGGCAAAAAAGCCAGCAGAACCTCCCGGAGCGGCGCATGTGCTCCATTTTATTCTCTACTGTTTTAGTAAAAATGCTCCCTACGGATAGGGAGCATTTGATTACGCCCGGCGCGACTCGAACGCGCAACCTCTTGCTCCGGAGGCAAGCGCTCTATCCATTGAGCTACGGGCGCATGATTACTGCTTGGTAATACTGGTGTCTTACCAGGCCGCATTTATCGTAATGGCTATATTATATAAAGTCTACAGCAAGTTAAATAATAAGCGTCCTTTTGAAATTTATCGAAATTATCGGTTTGAAAAACTTGATTGAACCTGTGAATTGACTTAACTTCATAGGTTAATGCGCTCCCGCGGTCGGGAGTGCATATCGTTGCTTAACACTGGCTGAGGGACACGCTGATGGAACTTTACAGGTACCTTAAAGAAGAGACCGTACGACTTGACCTACAGGCCACCGCTCGTGACCAGGCAATAGATGAGCTCGCCGAAGTGCTAAGGGATCATCCCTCAATGGAAGACTTCGACAAGTTCCTGCAGGACGTTCACCAACGTGAGAAGGCCGGCACTACCGGCATCGGCCAGGAAGTCGCCATCCCGCACGCCCGCACCAACAGCGTTAACGACTTCGTGGTAGCGGTGGGGGCATCCAAAAACGGCATAGAGTTCGAAGCCATCGACGGCAATCCGGTCCGCCTCGTAATACTCATGGGCATACCCGCCGTGAAGGTCAATGAATACCTAAAGCTGCTTGCCCACATGAGTCTGCTGATGAAGCAGAAAGACTTCGTAGACTCGATAGTCAAGGCCGAAGACTCCAAAAGCATTATTGACTGTTTTACCCGACATGAACAGTAACCGGAGCAATACATCCTGTGAGGCGTCTTCTTTCAAATTATACTTTTCGGATTCTGTTAATCCTATTGATTGCGGCCACAGGTTTGGGCGTATTATCCTGGGCCGGGGCTCAACAGGACCCGGCCACACATAAAGGCAATGCCGCCACATCACCTACGGCTGATAAAGAACAAACCTCCGCCGTAGAAACACCCAAGCAGAATTCTTCCATCTCGTTACTCGACCGGATGTACCGCCAGTTGCATAACGTCGAGAACTGGCTGCTGGTGGGTCTGGTGCTGGTGATTGGACGACTGGGGGCAAAGCTTGCCCGGCCGATTCGCGCCCCGGCAGTGGTGGGCTATCTGCTTATCGGCGTGCTCCTGGGCAAGTCGGTGTTTAATTTCATCGACGTGCGAACGGCCGAGTCGCTTGAATTAATCACTAATTTCGGCCTTGCCATCGTGGCGTTCATGATAGGCACGGAACTGTCTCGCAGCATGATTCGCCGCCTCGGCAAGAAACTGCTGGTGATAATGGTTACCGAGTCGCTGGTCGCCTTTGCGCTTGTTGCGTTGCTGATAGGGTTACTGGGAGAGATTATATTCCACAATGGTGAACTTGCACTTGCGGGAGCGCTGATATTCGGAGCTATGGCGCCCGCGAGTGCCCCGGCCGGCACGGTGGCAGTCATACAGGAATACAAGGCCAGGGGGCCGCTGACCTCAATGTTGCTGGGGGTGGTCGGCCTGGATGACGGCTTCGCCATTCTGTTGTATGCATTCGCTGCCGCCATGGCAAAGTACGTTCTTGGCGGGGTGGGAACGTCGATTCTTTCGTTCTTCTGGGGGCCGTGTATTGAAATATTAGGGGCCTTAGTACTCGGTGGTGTTGTGGGAATACTGCTGAGAGCAATACTACGTTTTGCCCATGACCGTGCCGATGTGCTGACACTCTCGCTGGGTGCCATCCTGATAACCACGGGCGTGGCCATTGCAATGCACCTTTCGCTTATACTGGCGAACCTGGTGGTGGGGGCGGTCCTGGCGAACGTTTCAACGCGCCAGACGGAAAGATCTTATGGTGCCATTGACAGCATAGTTCAGCCGGTATTCGTGTTGTTTTTTGTGCTGGCTGGGGCGCATCTGGACCTGCGGCTGCTGACCGGCCTGGGCCTGATAGGCGGAATTTACATAGTGGGGCGGGTATGCGGCCTTGTCGGCGGGGCGTACGTCGGCGCGAGGATAAGCAGGGCATCGCCGACGGTCAGGAAATATCTTGGACTGGGTATACTGTCTCAGGCAGGCGTGGCCATCGGATTGGCGCTGACGGCCTCGCACGAACTGCGCGAACCACAGTATGGACAGCTTGGCCAGCAACTGGCGAATATGACGATTACAACAATTACCGCAACTACCATTGTGTTTGAAATTATCGGGCCTGTTACAACGTGGCTCGCACTTTCCCGGGCCGGGGAAATCCCCGCCGGTGAATCATTAGAGGGAGATCAGCAATGAATCTGCTTATATTGGTCGTATACGAGATGGATCGCATGGAAGATTTTTATTCCGCATTGCTGAAGCTGGACGTCATAGGACTTCAGGCGGTAGATACGTCCAGCGTGGCCGATATCCTGGCGCAGGAAGCGCCTATATTCGCCGGGCTGCGACAGCTGATTACTCGTCCCAAGGCCGAAAGCAAAACCGTTTTCGGAATGACCGAAGACGACAACATACTCCGGCGGTTAAAAGAGACGCTTAAGAAGATCGGCCTGAACATGGACAAGCCCGGAATAGCATACGCGATGCTTATACCCGTCAGTGATCAGGTCGGTTCGGCGGAGATGTGAATAAGCGACAACGGAGCAGGTGAGCATATTTACTACGGGTCTTGTATAATGTGTCAGAAGTGTCATAAAATTAATATGCGATAAATATTTTCGTCTCAATAAGCAGGCGAATTCACAGGGCAGAGTTAAAAGAGGTGCCACCATGGACGTGCCGATGGAACTATCCAGAATCCTCATCACCGAACTGGGACATGAACAGTTGATTTTTCTCAAGGAAAAAGACGGTCCC
Organism: uncultured Planctomycetaceae bacterium; assembly: GCA_964472875.1. Lineage (GTDB taxonomy): Bacteria > Planctomycetota > Phycisphaerae > SM23-33 > SM23-33 > CAYYMD01. The sequence goes on along the minus strand of CAYYMD010000048.1, from coordinate 5,682 downwards.
AGGAGCTTTCCCATTATGATCGGCATCAATGAGGCGCTGGCGATAGACCGGCGGCTCAAGGGCGTTGAAACACCACGTCCAATGACGCACGACCTGCTGGCGGGTGTTATTGAGGCGATGGGTGGGCGGCTGGAGAAAATCGTCATTAACGACATTCGTAAGGTGCTTGAGGGCGACGCCTCGCAAACCTTTATCGCCACGCTCTATATAAGGAAAAACGGCGAGCTGATTGAGGTCGATTCACGACCGTCGGACGCTATTGCACTGGGCTCGGCTATGGACACACCAATATTTGTGGCCGAGCATGTGCTCGATAATGTGCTTAACAAATCCACCACTCGCCAGGAACGCATCGAAATGCTGCGCCAGCATCTCGAGACACTTGCCGACAGGATAAATGAACTTAACGACAAACTCTCCGACGAGGAGTTTCTCGAATCGGCGCCTCCGGCGGTGGTGGACCAGGTCCGACGCCGTCTTGATGAAATGCAAAGCGAATACGAGGCGATAGAGCAGGTGCTGAAAAAACTGGGTTGAGCTGTCTCAGGAGGGCGGTCTACTGAACGAAGTAATAAACACCCAGCGAAATCACGTTGCCTTCGGGATTATAATAATGCGCGCAGAATTTACGCTCGCTTAGAGAAGTCAGCACAAGTCCGTAGAAATTTTCGTTTTGTGCGCGACGGAGTTCCTGCTTTGTCGGCCCGGCTCTTGAGGCATTGTCGATTTTCTCGAAATGGGTGCAGAACCTGCACAGGGCGTCCAGCCCGTCTATTTCCATCTTGCTGCTTGGCGTGTATGTTTTGTCGTCCGAAGAGCCCTGGCGGGAGGGCTCGTATAATTTCGCGGTGGCCCTGCCGTTTTCGTAAAAAATCAGTCCGCCCCAGGCCGTCGATTCGTCCCTGCGGTCGCGCCGGGCAGTTAACTTCAGCGCCTTGCGCATCCATCTGCGGGAGAGCATTTCGTCGAGCAGGTAAAGGTTCCACAAATCGGGCATACTGAGCATATCGGCCTGCCTGGCGAATGAGGCGCGCCTACCCAGGGAAGGAGGATAAACATGTTCGCGGCGGGTGAGCGACCTCGTGAGCTCGAGAATCAACTGGGTCCGCCTCATGTCGGGACGGAGAGGGTCGGTCGCGATGTGGCTGATTAAATGAAAGTCCCTGATATCGAACCTGTATCCGTAATCGCTGCTCCATTTGTCGGCAAGTCGGTCGGCCGGGCCAAGAAGATTATCCTGCGTTTTCATTATGGTAACCGCGGCTATTAACCCTTCGCGTCCTGAGGGAATATAATTGAATCTCGCCGCGAAAATTTTTATCGCCCTGCAGGCGTCGGTGACGGGATTGATTTGCATGATTCTGCGGCGCAGTTCCCGTTGCGATACACGGCGGTGGAGAATTGCAATGGCCGAGCCGCGGGCTTTAAAATCGGAAGAATTCAGTGCATCTATTAGCGCAGCATCCCATTTGTTTCCGGTTATCCTTTCCACTATCTGCCTGAACAACGGCTCATTGGGGCCGCTTTTTGACGGCTCCTGCGCCCACAGACTTACCACTTCCGACAGAACATCCGGGCGGGCGTGACGAGTTAGCCATCTTAGTATCTCTCTTCTCAGGTCACTGCCGGGTTCGGCCTGTGGCAACAGTTTAACGACGTGCTCGGCTATTCCCGGATGCCCCTGGCTCAGCAGAAATTCCAGCGCCGCTTTTTGGAGACGGGGCGGACAATTTTTCTCGGATAATATGGAGGCGATCTGTCCGCCGATATCCGGATCGCTTACACCGATGCGATTAACCAGCTGCAGGGATTCCACCCGCTTTTCCGCCGGAATCTCGCTCTCCATGGCCCGGGCCATGTTGTGCTGGACTATAACGTAATCCGGATACGATTCCGAATCCCGTCCCTGAAGCGCCTGGTATTGCTTGAGATTCGTAGGGATGGAAGATGTCGTAGGCGCACAGCCGCCCATGAACGCTGCGGCAAAAACAACTATTAATATTTTTGTTTTTAATATTCGCATTTCAATTAACCTGAAGGCGTTTAACAATAATATATTGCGGCATGTTTTGTCGAAACAATTTACCACATACACCGCGCAGGTAATTGAACGTGCCGCCTGAATGCATATAATCAATAAACGTATTTCGGCGCGGCCGGAATTTACCTGCAGGTAAATTTTACTGTGGATAATGATTTATGAACGGACAGTGTAAAAAATGCGGCGCCCAGTGCTGCAAGTATTTCTGCTTCGAGATAGATGAGCCGGATTCGTACGAGGAATTCGACGACATCCGCTGGTATCTTTGCCACGAGGGCATCAGCGTGCATATTGACGAGGGCGACTGGTATATATCCATCGCTAATCCGTGTAAGATGCTGAACTCCAAAAACGAATGCACGATTTACGATGACCGTCCGATAATATGCCGCAAGTATGACCCTGACTCGTGCGATTATACCGGCGGCGATTACGATTACGAAGAGGAGTTCACCAGCCCCGAGCAGATAGACGCCTACGCGAAGAAGTTTCTGGGCAAAAAGACCTACAATAAGCAGAAGGCAAAGGCCCGGGCCAAGGTCGAAAAGAAAAACAAAAAGAAACATAAGAAGAAAAAGAGCGAAAAAGGCAAAAAACGAAAGTAGACCCGTAATCCGCTCTTGTGGAGACCATTCGTGAAATTCAAACCGGTCAAGGGAACACGCGATTTTTACCCCGAGCAGATGCGAGTGCGCAACTGGATAGCCGACACGTGGCGAAAGGTTTCGCTACGCAACGGCTTCGAGGAATACGAGGCGCCCATATTCGAATACCTTGACCTTTTCACGGCCAAGAGTGGGCAGGAAATAGCCGACCAGTTGTTCAACTTTACCGACCGTGGCGGCCGGCGGCTGGCCATCCGCCCGGAGATAACACCTTCGCTGGCGAGGATGGTAAACGAAAAGATAAATTCTCTGCCGCGCCCGATTAAATGGTTCTCCATTCCGCGACTGTGCAGGGCGGAAAACCCGCAGAAGGGCAGGTTGCGTGAATTTTTTCAGTGGAACATTGACATAATCGGCCCGGACACGCCCCTCGCCGATGCCGAGTGCGTGTTCACGGCCGTGGATGCGCTGAGGGAACTGGGCCTTAACGATGATGAAGTCGAGGTGCGTTATTCCAGCCGCTCCCTGACCACAGAGGCCATCAAGTTCGCCGGTGTGGCCAAAAAGGACATCGAGGCCGTGCTGGGTGTTATAGATAAGCGCAATAAAGTCAAGCCCGACGCGTGGGAGAAGATCCTGGCAGAGGTAGTGCCTGAAAACGATGTGCGCGAGAAGATACTGAAGTTTCTCGGCACCGGCCGGGCTATAGAAGAGGCCACAGATGCCGAAACAGCCGCCTTAGCCACTGGGCTGAATCTATCTAAAACGATTACACCGGCGATTGAAGAACTCATTGAATTTAAAAAAGCACTGGTTGAATTCGGCGTGGACCAGTGGTGCAGATACGACCCGGGTGTCGTGCGCGGCCTGGCGTATTACACGGGCATAGTATACGAAATTTTCGACGCAGAAGGGCAGTTACGGGCAGTGGTGGGGGGAGGGCGTTACGATAACCTTCTGGCCGCGCTTGGCGGGCCGGATGTGCCGGCAACCGGCTTCGGCATGGGGGATGCCGTGCTGGAGATACTCCTGGAAGAAAAAGGCAAAATTCCCAAAGACCTGCGCCGGAGAGAACTGGACTATTTCGTCATCGACGGCGCAGAAGAACTCTTCGCCGATGCAGTAAAACTGGTGGGGGTCCTGCGGCAAAAGGGCTTCAGTGCCGATTTCGGCTACAAGCGGCAATCGGTTGGCAAGCAAATGAAAGAGGCCAACCGCCGCGGCGCCGCCAATGCCGTCATAGTCCGCGACGGTGAACTGGCAATTAAGGATCTGGCCACGGGCGAGCAGATCGAAACTTCGATGGAAAAGTTCCTATCCAACCCGAAAGCAGGCCCGGCCGGCAAAAAATAACGGCAGGGGGCAAATGGCCCATCGCAGCGTACATTATGAAGCCGCCTTCGAGGATTACCTCAGGGCGCGTGGCTGGCCTTATGTGGCGGTCGATGAAGCCAAAAAGGTCATCTTCGCCGATGCCTCCATAAAAAGTTTCGACTTTTTGGTGTACAGTTCTACCGGCGCGAATCTTCTGGTGGATGTTAAAGGCCGCAAGTTTCCCGACGGCGTCCGCGGCAAAAAACGCAGAGGCCAGCGTGCCTGGGAAAACTGGATTACCCGCGGCGACGCCGATGGCCTTCGCCAGTGGGAGAAGGTGTTCGGGCGGGATTTTACGGCCATGCTTGTCTTCGCATACTGGCTGCAGGGACCGCCGCAGAGAAGCCCTTTCGAAGATGTTCACCTGCACCGTGGCAGGCATTACGCCTTTGTCGCAATGAGTCTGGACGATTACCTCACAGCATGCCGTACACGCAGTGCAAAATGGAAAACCATTACAGTTCCCGCGGCCGTCTTTGCCCGCAACGTTAAAGATATTTCAGGATTTCTATAACACGGTAAAATAAAATTCCCACATGATGACTTGAATCTGGCTCTATAGGGTGTATATTTATGATGTAAGGATGAATATGCAAAGTTTATCTATTGCGATTATGGCTCTGCTGGGAGTATTTACAGTTCCGGCATGGGCGGCTGTAAGCGACGGGTATAGTTCACCGCCGGGGCAAATCACGTTGTGGGTCCCAATTTTATATACGGTGGTTTTTGTGTGCGCCGTCGCGGTCGTAGTTTTTAAAAATCCCAAAAGGGAAATATAATATTTTGTATATGCAATGCTAATATTAGTCTGATACAGGAGATAAATTATGAAAAAGAAAGTAATTATTGCGCTGGTGTGCCTGAACGTCGCTTTGGTGGTGACGTTGCTGGTAAGTGGCCTGCGGCCGGACAGTGCCAAGGCGGCGCGGTTCCCAAGCACCGACTATGTAATGCTGACGGGTGCCTCAGACGGTGATTCTGACGCGGTGATCATAATAGATATGAAAACACAAAAGATGCTGGGCTTTGCACCACGAGAATCCACCGGCAACCGCGTAAACCTGATTCCTTTCAAAGGACGTCGACTAACGAACGATTTTCAGATAAGGGATTAGTTATTTAATCTATGTTATCGAGATTGAGGTAATAAGAAATGAAAAGTTCACAGAATATGACAATTATCGTTCTGTCTGTTATGGCTGCTGTGTTGCTGGTTATGCTGGTCGGTCTGTATACATCCGATCAGGCATCAGCAAGTACGACTGCTCGATATGGCGAATATATTACTGCTTCAGGCAGGTTCGGCGGCCATTCGCTTGTCTATGTTATAAACGTTGATCAGAATCGCCTGAATGTTTATTACCCGAATCAAACCCGTTCGCCATATACGATTGACCTTGTCGCGTTCAAGGAACTTGATAAAATGTTCGCCCAATAACCGGACGTGTTATTTCTGAGCGGATAAGGTAATATTCCAACATAATTGTGCTAATTGAGCGTTTTGTTATATAAAACGTCACATAACATATATTATCGGACGTTGTCAAAGTGTCCGCGTGGCAAAAAATGTCTAAAACATTGAATTTGAGAGTTTTTCATGCTTTCTCCAGTGGTGTAATTAATTGTGTGTAACTTTGCGGATTGGTGTTGATCGTGTCATCC
>CAYYMD010000047.1:0-23219 GCA_964472875.1 uncultured Planctomycetaceae bacterium | reverse complement strand
GGATGACACGATCAACACCAATCCACAAAGTTACACACAATTAATTACACCACTTTCAGATTGACGCGATGTTTTGTGCCGCGGACGTAATATTCGCGGGCAAGGGCGTATTATTATCCAGTCAAAATGATGCATTCACTGGACAATCTTGTTGCCGGCCCATTAACATTACTCACGCTATGAATACCGATAAGAAATGTAGTTCGGGCAACTCGTTTGCACACGAAACGGTGTCAAAGAAGCCGACGGTCGTCGTTACGGAGCCGCTTACAGACAGCGCGATTGAATATCTGAACGAACACGCCGAGGTGATTCGCTCATCGGCCGAAAATGTTGGCGATGTCATCGGCCGCGCCGACGGGCTCGTTGTGCGAACTTATACGCAGGTGGATGAGGCGCTTCTGGAAAATGCCGGACGGTTGAAGGTCATCGGCCGCGCCGGCGTGGCGCTGGAGAACATAGACGTCCCCGCCGCGAAGAACCGCGGCATCGAGGTCGTCCACACGCCGGCCGCAAACACGCTGGCCGTGGTCGATTACACCATCGCGATGATTCTCATGCTCAACCGCCGATTCTGGCCGATGGACGGCCACCTGCCGCCTGAACAGTTCCACAAAGTCCGCAAGCAGCGGTTCGGGCGATTCCTGGCCGACATGACGCTGGGCATTGTCGGCTGCGGACGAATCGGCAGCCGCGTCGGCCGGGCTGCCGCGGGATTGGGCATAAAGGTCATCTATAACGACATCCGCCCCATCTCGCTGGATTACGACGCCGAATCGGCCGACAAGGCCGACCTCTACGCCCGCAGCGACGTGGTCACGCTGCACGTGCCGCTGACGGACCTTACACGGCAGTTAATCAATGTCGAGACGCTGCGACAGTTCAGGAATGGCGCTCAATTCATAAATGCCGCCCGCGGGCCGTGCGTGGATTACGCCGCACTGGCCGAGGCGGTAAAGGCCGGGCGAATCTCGGCCATCGCCATAGACTGCCATGACCCGGAACCGCCGCCGACGGACTATCCGCTGTTCGACCTGCCGGCCGAGCAGGCCATCCTAACGCCTCACATAGCGGCGCGTGTGCCCAAGGCCATGGAAAACATGTGCGAGGTGGTCCACGACGTAATAGCCGTCCTCCAGGGCCGAACGCCCCAGTATCCCGCCCGGCCCGAGGCCTACGGCGGGTAAAAAATTTTGGGTAAAATTTATCATCCGACTTGACTCGGTTACCTGTCGATACTATAATGAACGTAGGTTCATAACAATAAATGCCGAACGCGTAATAACTGCATCCTTTAGCGAATTGAAATGCCAAGACCATACAGACAGAGAAGAATCAGCGCCACGCCGCCGGCGACGGTTTACAAGCCGGCAGGCGTGCCCGCACGGGAACTTCAGTGGGTAACGCTGACGCTTGACGAGTTCGAGGTTATACGGCTGATAGACGGCCTGCGGTTCGACCAGGAAAAAGCGGCCGCGATGATGGGCGTCTCCCGCCCTACCGTCACGCGGATACTTGCCTCGGCGCGGGCAAAGATAGCGCAGATGCTGACAACCGGCGGCGCCCTGGCGATAGAAGGCGGACCGATTATACATCCGCCCGGTCCGGCGGGCGGCGGACCGCGCGGCAGAGGCGGTGGTGGACGCGGCCGCGGACGGAGATTCCGCGGTGGAAGAGGGCCGGGATAATACCGACAGGCCAGACTCCTGTCGGACAAAAAGAAAGGAAGCCAAAATGAAAGTGGTAATTACATCACAGGGAAAGGAAATTTCAGACGCCGTTGACCCGCGATTCGGGCGAGCCAGGTATTTCATCCTGGCCGACACGGAAAGCGGAGAATTTCAAACCCATGACAACACGCAGAATCTGAATGCCATGCAGGGCGCGGGCGTGCAGTCGGCCAAGAACGTGGCCGACCTCGGCGCCGAGGCGGTCATCACCGGCAACGTTGGCCCCAAGGCATTCGCTACGCTAAAGGCCGGGGGTATAAGGATATATCTGGCCCCGGAGGCCACAGCCGAGGAAGCGATGAAGATGTTCAACGAGGGTAAACTCGAATCGGCCGACGACGCAAACGTCGAAGGCCACTGGATGTGAATTTATGAAGACAGCGATTGAATGCATACCGTGTTTCGCGCGGCAGGCGCTTGAGGCGGCCCGGCTGGCCAGCGACGACGAATCGGTCCACGAGCAGGTGCTGCGGCGCGTGCTGGCAATGGTAAGCGAGATGGACCTGTCGATAACGCCGCCGCAGATGGGCCAGAAGATTCACCGGCTGGTGCGGCAGTTATCCGGCCAGGCGGACCCATACCGCGACATTAAGGACAGGTTCAACGCCGCCGCGCTTGGCTGGATTGATGAACTGCGCAAAAAAGTGGATGAGTCGGAAAGCCCGCTGGACGCGGCCGCGCGCCTGGCCATCGCGGGAAACATAATCGACTTCGGCCCGGCAGGCGCCCGCAGCGAGGAAGAGGTCCGCGAGATTATCGATGCGGCGCTGACGGTGGAACTTTGCGGCGACGGCGAGAACTTCGCCGCCCGCATGGCCGAGGCGGAAAACATCCTTTACCTGGCTGACAATACAGGCGAGATAGTTTTCGACCGTCTGCTAATCGAGCGGTTGTCGCCGGATAAGGTCACCGTGGCGGTCAAGGGTTCGCCGGTTCTCAACGACGCCACCATGGACGACGCACGCGTAGCCGGGCTGACGGACATGGTGAAGGTCATAGACAACGGTTCGGACGCCCCTGCCACCGTGCTGGAAGACTGCAGCGAGCAGTTCAGGGACGTATTCGAAGCGGCCGACGTGGTGATAGCAAAGGGCCAGGGCAACTACGAATCGCTCAGCGGCGTCTCCAAGGAAATCTTCTTCGCGCTGAAGATAAAGTGCCCTGTGATAGCCGATGACATCGGCTACCCTCTCGGAAGCATGGTGCTTAGCCACGCGGATGGAAAATTCATACACGCGGCAGAGAGTGAATCGGAACAAACATTAGCAGGGAAGGAGTGATGACTATGCCAGGTGGAGACGGAACAGGACCGAACGGACAGGGCCCGGTTCGCGGAGGCGGCCAGGGCCGCGGGCGCGGACGAGGTCGTGGTCGCGGTGGCGGCGCCGGCAGAGGCGCCGGCGGCGGTCGCGGACGCATGGGCGGACCCAGTGCGGCCGGACCGGCCGGATACTGCGTCTGCCCCGGTTGCGGGCACAAGGTGCCCCACGCGGCCGGACAGCCGTGCAATACCGTGACGTGTCCAAATTGCGGAATAACGATGACTCGAGAGTAAGTGATAACCATCAGCATAAGGAGAATTACTATGCCAGGTGGAGATGGAACAGGACCGATGGGCTATGGCCCGATGACAGGCAGAGCGGCCGGGTACTGCGCCGGATACGGCGCGCCCGGATACATAAACCCGATCCCAGGACGCGGATGGGGTCGCGGCTTCGGTCGCGGCTTCGGTCGCGGCTGGGGCCGTGGTTGGGGTCGCGGTCGCGGATGGGGACGCGGCTGGGGTTGGCGCGCATCCGGATACGGCGCCGCCCCGGCGTACGGCTATCCCCCCGCCGCACCGCCCCACTACGGCTACGGCGCCGGGTATAATTACGGCCCGGCCGTGGCGCCGGCGCCTCCGGCGGCCAATCCCGCCGAAGAACTCGAGATGCTAAAGGCCCAGGCCGAGCAACTCGAAAGTTCTCTGCAGGAAATCCGTGGCCGCATGGAAGAACTCCAGTCGGGCCAGAAGTAAGGAACGCCGTTTGAAAACTGCCCGGTGGCGTGGTGGCCAGCGCCGCGCCACCGGCCGAAAGTAACTAATCGGCGTCCCCGGCGAGCATCGTTTCGAGTTGTTCGATGCTGCGTGATTTATCGCCGGCCCGGCGGGCGGTTTCGGCCAGTGCTTCTGCGGATTTGTAGCGGCCGATAAGGTAATTCATCGCCGCCCGCATGAAGGCGCTGTCGGCCTTGTCGACAGTATCCGGCGAAGCGGCATCGTAAGCATCGATAAGTTTGCCTACGGGCTTGTGCAGCGGTTCGTCCAGGACCATGTAAACTATGTCCGGCCCGTGCAGGCGAAACGCCCTGCGCATAGCCCACACGCCCCTGGAAAGATTGCCGTCGGCGGCGACCGCCAGTGCATAACCGACCTTCGGTCGGGCGGCCTGCGGGTTATCAGTCGCACGATGGGCAAACCACAGCAGGGCCTGTCGCGGATGACTCGCGGCCAGAAGCGACCAGCCGCCATTGCCCGTTTTGTCGCCCTTCTGTTCGAGGACGACGCCGAGCAGTTCGGCGAGGTTGGCGGTGCTCTGCGACTTGTCGCCGGCCTGCCCGGCGGCTCGGACGAAATGGCGGGCCTTTTCGCTGTCGCCGAGCAGATAATGCAAAGCGGCCCGCGTAAATGCACGGTCGCCATCGCCGATGTAATCGGCCCGGCCGGATGCGAACTTATCGAGAATCGCCGGCACGCGAATTTGTACGGATTCGTTGAGTTGCAGTGTTTGGAAGGTCTTGGGAGACAATCGCATCGCGCGGCGCATAGCCCACACACCGCCGGATAGATTGCCGTCGTCGGCAAGGGCCAGAGCGAAGCCGACCTTGTACCGACCGTCTTTGGGATTGTCCCTGGCCTGCTGTGAGAACCGGCTCACCGCCAGCGATGAACGGCCGCGGCTAAGCAGCGTCCAGCCGTCCTGCTGTTTATCGCCCTGTTGCCCTTCGTCGCGGTTGACCGATTCGTGCGCAGGTTTTGTCGAATAAGAATAGTCCGGCGCGCTGTCGGAATACGAATCGTTGTAGTTGTAGTCGTCGTAATCCGTATATGACCCGCTGTAAGACCCGCCGTGCGAGTCGTAATAACGGTATCGCCTGGTGTAACTCGGCAGACCGAGGCGGAAGCCGCCGTATGTGCCGCCGAAGCCCAGGTGAGGCCTGCCGAACAGCCCCAGGTGTTGCGGGCGATCGTTATCGTAACTGTAGCTGTATCCATACGGATACCCGTAGATATAACGGTAACTGTAGTATCTGGTGTGCGGAAAATAGTATCGGCGGTAACGGTAGAATCTGCCGTATCTGTAGCCGTGGTGCAGCCGCAGGCCAAGGTTAAAGCCATCGCCGCTGTGATAACGGATACGGATGCCGGCCTCGGCAATCGAACCATGTGCCAATACAATTAATAACACGGCCAGGACGATACCGGCTGAAAGCCCGGCGGATGATTTGATTTTGTTAACGAAGGTCATGCTATGTCACCTTTTTCCCATACTGTTAATCGTATATTAAACGCCGATATTGCCTTTAAGTCTCTATTATATTTTAGGACCGCGGGACGCCACGAAACCTGATTATGAACAAAAAATCGATATCGCCGCGGATACCCCGGCGCATGGCCTATAATGTCGCAACCAAACAAACTTTCATAAAAGGATATTATAAGTTATCCGGCGGGCGGTTGCTGTCCGCCAAAACACGAAAACCGATGCGTAATCGCACCGAGACGGGAGCGTTAATCATGGATGGTTGCTACGACAAAATCCGATACACGCTCAGCGACGAAAGCGGGCAGATGAGATTCGAGACATTCGAATTCAATAATATGCCCGGCTGCGCAGAAACACTCGGGACGCTCAGGGATTACCTGCTGTCCCGACCGCTGTCGCAGGTCGATCCGCAGTGGGTGCGTTCGCTTCACTGCACCGGCAGCGGACACTGCATGATCGACGTCGCGCGCGTCATAGAAGAACATCAGCAGTTGTTCTGTTCGGCGGCGAAAAACGATTCTCGAGGGTCTGTGTAGCATGAAAATCGCGGTTGCAAGCGGCAAGGGCGGCACGGGCAAAACCACGGTGGCGACTAATCTCGCCATGGCCGCCTCATCCGACGGAATGACTGTCAGCTACGTCGACTGCGACGTGGAAGAGCCCAACGGGGGCATCTTCCTCAAGCCGCAAATCACCGGCCGCAGCGACGTATGCGTGCCGGTGCCTCAGGTCGATGCCGAGATGTGCAACCACTGCGGCAAATGCGGCGACATCTGCCAGTTCAACGCCATCGTAGTCATGGGCGAGCAGGTGCTTGTGTTCGACCAGTTATGCCACTCGTGCGGCGGATGCTACTGGGTGTGCCCGCAAAATGCGATAACCGAAAGGCAGCGCGAAATCGGCACGATGGAGACCGGCCGGGCCGGCGATATCAGTTTCACACAAGGCATGCTCAACATAGGCGAGGCGATGAGCCCCCCGCTTATCCGCAGGATAAAGGTCGTCGCGACGAATGTCGATTTGGCCTTTTTCGACGCACCGCCGGGCACGTCGTGTCCTGTAATCCAGAGCGTGGAGGATGCGGATTTCGTCATCCTCGTCACCGAGCCGACGCCGTTCGGCCTGCATGACCTGAAACTGGCGGTGAAAATGGTCGGCGCCCTGAAACTGCCGTTCGGCGTGGTTATCAACCGCGCCGGCGTCGGCGACGACCGCACGCACGAATTCTGCCGCAGCGAGAACATAGAAATACTGGCCGAAATACCGGATGACAGGAAAATCGCGGAGGCGTACTCGCGCGGCGAGATGATATTCGACGCCGCGCCGCAGTTCGCCCACATATTCACCGATATCGTGCAAAGGGCAAGTGAACTCGCCGACGGGACAAAAAGAGACACAAACAAATCCGACAATGAGTAACAAAGCAAAAGAACTTGTGATAATCAGCGGCAAGGGCGGCACGGGCAAGACATCCATAGTGGCCTCCTTCGCGGCGCTGGCCGAAAAGGTAGTGATGGCCGACTGCGACGTGGACGCCGCGGACCTGCAACTGGTGCTGGAGCCGCGCATACGCCACAGCGAACCGTTTTCCGGCGGCAGCCGGGCCGAGGTTATTACGGAAAAATGCGCCGGGTGCTTCCAGTGCGCCGACCTGTGCCGCTTCGGCGCGATGCACAATGACGGCCCGCCCAATGCGAACGCCGAGGCGACATGCCGTATCGACCCCATCGCCTGCGAGGGATGCGGGCTTTGCGCAAGATTCTGCCCGGCCGATGCGGTTGAATTCGGACCAGTGGTTAACGGTCAATGGTTCGTCTCCGAGACGCGATTCGGGCCTCTGGTCCACGCCGAACTGGGCATCGCCGAGGAAAACTCCGGCAAACTCGTCTCCACCGTTCGCAACCACGCAGGGCAGCTGGCCGAGGATGAAAAATATCCGCTGATAATCTCCGACGGCTCCCCGGGCGTGGGCTGTCCGGTCATCGCCTCCATTACCAACGCAGACCTGGTGCTGGTGGTGGCCGAACCTACGCTCAGCGGCCTTCACGATCTCAAGCGCGTCGTCGAACTGGCCGAGTACTTCAAAATCGAAACGTTAGTTTGCATTAACAAGTGGGACCTTAACGCGGAACTGGCGACGCAGATAGAAGACTTCGCACGTGAGGAGGGAATCCCCGTGGCCGGCAAGGTCCGCTACGACCCGGCCGTCACACACGCTCAGGTGCATGCAAAATCCGTGGTGGAATATTCCACCAACGGCGTGGCCGCAGATGTGCGAAACCTCTGGTCGGCCGTGGCCGCAGAACTTAAATAGGAAGCCATAAGTCCGGAAAGGGAAAAATGTCTGAAAATACGCAACAACAGAATCAGTCCGAGCAACTCAAGGCCATGCAGGAATCCGTCAAACGGCGTATGGGCGATGTCAAACGCAAACTGCTTGTATTGTCTGGCAAGGGCGGAGTTGGCAAGAGCACCGTGGCGGCCAACCTCGCCGCGGCCCTGGCCCGGGAGGGCAACAAGGTCGGACTGCTGGACGTTGACGTGCACGGCCCGAGCATCCCGCAACTGACGGGCATTCAGGATGCCCGCCTGGCCGCAGATGATGACGGTATCCGACCCGTCGATGCCGGTGATAATCTCAAGGTTATTTCCATCGGCCTGATGCTCGCCGCCCGAAGCGATCCTGTCATCTGGCGCGGGCCGCTGAAGTTCAACGTCATCCGCCAGTTTCTCGGCGAGGCAAACTGGGGCCCGCTGGATTACTTAGTGGTGGACTCGCCCCCGGGCACGGGCGACGAGCCGCTTTCGGTGGCGCAACTGGTCGGCGATGGCGCCTCGGCCGTGCTGGTGACCACGCCGCAGGCCCTGGCCGTGGCCGACGTGCGGCGGTGCGTGTCATTCTGCAAGGCGGTGGAAATTCCCATCCTCGGCATCGTGGAGAACATGTCCGGACTGACCTGCCCGCACTGCGGCGGTTACATAGACCTTTTTGCCACAGGCGGCGGGCAGACGCTGGCCGAGGAGACGAATCTGAAATTACTGGGCAGCATACCCATGGACCCGGGCGTTGTGGTCGGCGGCGACAGCGGAAAACTCTTCGTCCGCACCGAGCCCGACGGTCCCGTCGGCGCGGCCTTTAAAAAAATCGTCTCGGCGATAGTAAAATAAAAACAATCCTATTTCGGGAACAGTCCGGCGCCAGGCCAGAGGTGGGGGCGCGGGTCATGGTCGATAAGCGGCCTGCGAGACTCGGTCAGCATCGCCCTTGCCTTATCGCGAACGCCGAGCGCTGCGCAGTAAGCCAACGCCCACATCCCGACAGAGCAACAATTACTATCACCGTGAATAATCCCACGATATGTTTCATGATCGACCCCTTTCATACCACCACTGATAATTTCAATAGTCTTTATGCAATTTGACGACGCCGAACTCGTAAAGTTCCGCATCTGTCCCCATTTTATGGATCAAACCGCAGCCGACATCTCCGTCCATTGCGTCTTCGGCTCGGGAACCGGTTCGCCGTCGGCGATCATGTCCTGAACGTACATATGTATCGCTTCCTTGATAAGTTGCTTCAGCTCATCGACGGTATCGGCCGAAGATACGCATCCGGGCAAATCGGGAACGTAGGCGCTGTAACCGCCGTCATCTGCCTTTTCTATCACAACCAGATATTTATGCTCCATAATCCACCTCACTTCAGGCCGGCTTGTTTCAAAATACTATTTAGCGTTCCGGGCGGAACATCCTTGCCGTCACGGCTATACGGTATAATTACTCGGCCTTTTTTATCGGGATGTTTGTATTTCCTGTGGCTTCCTTTTTGCGAAGCCAGGAACCATCCGTCCCGTTCAATCAATTTTACCACATCCCGATATTTCATGCCTAATTATCATTCAAAACTAAATAATCCCTATCATCAAATCCTACGACAGGTGCGGTGGCGTAGGAAAGTTTATCCGCCCCATCAATCCCGGCGCCGGGAGTGGACAATCCATAGGCGGGCCGCCGTGCGATTAGCCAATTTTCTCTTCTTTGCGAACCCTGTGAACTCCGTGATTCAACTATCACCCTGACCGGCCGCCGACGCCCTTTGTGGCCTTGGTGACCTTTTTTGCCCGTTCGTGCGGCCGCAATGAGCGCGTGGTCGCACCGGCCTGCCACATCTCGCTGTTACGCATCTCGGCCAGTTCCTTTGCGATGCGCTTTGGATAATCCTTCCGCCCGCACAGTCGCAGGACTCGCTTGGTCTCGGTCCCGTCGGAAACCCGCTGGTACAGTTCGCGGAAAACCGGCATGACGGCCCGCTTGAACTTCGGCTTCCAGTCCAGCGCGCCGCGTTGTGCGGTGGCCGAGCAGTTGGAGTACATCCAGTCCATGCCCTTCTCATCGACCAGCCGGATGAGACTCTGGGTGAGTTCCTCGACGGTCTCGTTGAATGCCTCCGACGGGGAGTGGCCGTGGCGGCGGAGCGTGTCGTACTGGGCCTCCATGATTCCCGCAAGCGCGCCCATCAGCACGCCGCGCTCGCCGGTCAGGTCGCTGAAGACTTCCTTCTCGAACGTGGTGGGGAACAGGTATCCGCTGCCGACGGCGATGCCCACCGCGATGCAGCGGTCGCGGGCCTTGCCTGTGTAGTCCTGCTCGACGGCGAAGGATGAGTTAATGCCCGCCCCGCTGAGGAAATTCCGTCGCACAGACGTGCCCGAGCCCTTGGGCGCAACCATGATGACGTCCACGTTTTCCGGAGGGATGACCTTGGTCTGGTCCCTATAGACGATGGAGAACCCGTGCGAGAAGTACAACGCGTCGCCTTCGTTGAGGCACTTTTTGACCTTCGGCCAGATGGCCTTCTGGGCCGCGTCGGAGACCAGCATCTGGATTATCGTGCCGCGCTGGGCGGCCTCCTCGATGTCGAACAGCGTTTTACCGGGCTTCCAGCCGTCGGCCACGGCGCGGTCCCAGTCCTTCTTGAACTGCTTGGCCTGGCCGATGATGACGTTGAAGCCGTTGTCGCCCATGTTCAGCGCCTGGGCCGGTCCCTGAACGCCGTAGCCGAGAACAGCTATGGTCTCGTTCTTGAGCACCCGCCTGGCCTTTGAAAGCGGGAACTCTTTTCGCGTAATAACTTCTTCTTTGACTCCGCCGAAATCCATCTTCGCCATGATGTTACTCCTGTATTGTTGGTTAATCTCGTGCATTGCTTTTACTGCGCCGCCGGCGCCGGGTCAAGACGGTATCGCTCCAGCCGCCGCTGCGTTATACTCATGTTATGACTTCCGCCAAGACAAACATAACAGTCACAAGCACTATGCGGACGCTGCGCGTGGAGAAGAAGAAAATCGCCGAACTTGCCCGCTTTGTGGCACGCAAAGAAGGCGTCCGCCTGGGCGAGATAGATGTGGCCGTGGTCGGGAAAAAGAAAATCCGGTCGTTAAATAGGCAATACCTCGGCCGGGACAACGAGACGGACGTCATCAGTTTCGACCTGTCCGATACCGAAAGCGGCGTGGTTGACGGGCAAATCGTGGTCTGCGGCGACCTGGCACGCCGCCGCGCCAAACGGATGAAAATATCCATCCGGCGCGAACTGCTGCTCTACGTTGTCCACGGCCTGCTGCACATCATGGACTATGACGACACCACCGCAGCCGCGGCCGAGAAAATGCACGCCCGACAGGAAAGACTGCTCCGCGCCTTTATGGGCCGATAAATCCCGCGTGCAACCCGGCTTTTCGGACCTGAGTTGCACGCCCTGCACGTTTTTTGGGCTGATAGCTATTTTATGCGATACACCTGCCCGCGAAGGCGTATTAACAGTTCCTCATCGCCACGCTGGGAGGAGAGTACCTGGTTCTGCTCGACGGTGTTTTTCCTGACCAGTTCGAAGTATTCCTCGCTGAAGCGATTGACGTCGCGGATTTTGTCTTCGTCTTTCTCGGGGTCAACGTCCGTGGCGTTGGAGGCAATCCAGACGTTGTCGCCGCGGCGGTAAATGCCCTGGTTGCCTACCTGGCGGACGTTGGCGACGGTCTCGGTTCGCCCTGCCTCGTAGTCCTCCCTGTTCGTGTTGCCCTGCATCACCGAGCTACCGGCGTCCGCGTCGGTTGGCGCGGGCGCGTTCCTCGCCTCTTTGAGCTGCTGCCTTGTACCTGCAGCCATCTGCCCGCCGGCGCCGCTAATTGTGCCTGCGAGTTTATAAGCCACCTCGTCGGCCTTCTTGTGAACTTCCGCTTCCGAATGGAGTGCAGTCGTCTCGTCGGCCAGGAAACTCGTATACGGCGTCATTATCCCGTACTTCTTGCCAAGGCGGGTAATCTCATCGACAACTTCATCGCTGCGGCCGTGCAACTGCACCTCATCCAGCAGATAGCCAACGCGGCGCATCGCCCACAGCCGCTCGATAAAGACATTGGACGGCTTGTTCGGCCGGGTCCGCAGGGCCGCCGGATACTCGAACGACTTTTTGGCGCCGAGATACTCGCCCGTGATTAGCAACTGACCCTGCCCCCCGCCGGCGACCTCTACCGGAAGTCCTGCCGCGTCTTTGCCGTCGTAGCGGCCGAACAGAACAATCTGGTCGCCCTCGAATAAATCGGGAATTTCCCGCGGATATACGTTGAACAGCCGCACGCCGGGAACCTTCACCGCAAGGTCTGTCATGACGGGGTTCTTAATCTTGCGGTAGAGAGCGGAAATCTTCGACTCGATGGGCTCGTTTGGCTTGACGTAGTCGCTGCGGCCCCTGTTCTCGATGGCGAGTCTGTCCAGCAGGCGAACGTTTACGTCGTAGCCCACGCCGAAGACGAACATCCTCGCCCCGGACCGGTTGGCCTTTTGCGTGTCGGCGATAATGTCCTTCTCGTTTGTATTGCCGACGGTGGGCTTGCCGTCGGTCAGGAAGATAACGTATGCGGGCCTGTCGGCGTCGCCGTCGGCCTTTTTATCCAGCACATCCATCGCCTCACCAAGCGCGGAGTGAATGTCCGTACCGCCTGTGGCCTGAACGTCGCCGAGCCGCCGCCGCGCCTCTTTTATATTATCCCTGCCGGCAGCTACCAGAGAGTCGAAAATTTTCTCGACCGAGTCACTGTAGGTGATGACGTTGAAGCGGTCGCCGGGGTTGAGATTGTTGACGATGAATTTCGCGGATTCGACGGCTTGTTCGATTTTCTTTCCGCTCATCGAGCCGCTGCGGTCCAGCACGACCAGCACATCCTTGTCCATTGGCTTGCGGTCGGGCTTCCGGGGCGACGGGGCGGCCAGCAGCATGAAGTAACCGTCGGCATCGCCGCTGGCCATGTGCGTCAGCAGCGTGGCCGCGACCTTCTCGTTGGTCGCCTTGTAAAAAACCTGGAAGTCTGTCTGCGGAATGACATTTTTGGCCGAGAAGGTCGCCACAACGTGATTGGTCTTGCGGCGGTCGACCGTCAGGTCGTGCGTGGGACTGTATACGGCCGCGATATCGCTGCGGTCGTTGCGGATGTCGACCTTGACCGAAACATCCTCAATCGCCTTGGCCGAGAACTTCTCGGTGTTCAGCGGGTACCACACCTCCACCAGTTTATTGTCGCGAGGGCAGAGATTCTTGTATGTTACAACGACCTTGCAGGGCTTGCCGGGGGTCAGCGGAAACGCCCTCGTGCGGTACAGCCCGAAGCCGGCGTATTCCAGCAGCGCGGGGTCCTTCTTCTTGCGAACGATTTCCTCGTAGACGTTCCTCGCCTCATCCGCATTGAGCAGGCGCGCAGCGTACTCCTTGCCGTCGACTATCATTGTCATGGAATCGATGGCCGCATCCGGCGGCACCGGGAAAAGGTACTCGACCTCTATCATACCCCGCCCGATGTTTACGAATTCCTGGTCGATGTGGACCGAGGCGACCTGGTCGCGGACCTTGATATTGACCCGGTGATACCTGACCGCCCAGTGCCCGCGGACCGCGATATCCGGATGTGTCGGCACTATCATGCCGTCGCCCATAGCCACCGAAACTGTCCCCATCATCACCGCCGCTGCAAATATTCGCCGTATATTCATAGTTGCACCTCTTTATTTAGTCGATTCGTTGACTCGTAGAACGAACCTCTTTCGAATCTTTTGACGTACGAGTCGGGATATGGTTCCCGAAGATCACGATATACTGATTAACCGGCCCGTCCGGCTACGCGCGGGTTCAGTTCGGCGGGCATTTCATCCTCGCCGCTGCCGCGTATCCAGTTGCTCACCAGCACCTCGACCACCAGCACCACGATGGCGATGACGGTTACCAGGTCCCACCAGTTTTTGCCCTGCGCCGCCGCAGACGCCGCTGCGTTCACCTCGCCCAGCGTGGCGCCCGTGTACACTCGCCCGAGGCCATGCTCGCCGGCGGTCTCGGCGAATTGCCCGGCGTCAATTGTGCGAAGGTCACTCTCTGTCCCGGGCGGATTCACCACGAACGCTCCGCTCGGCGCCTCGGCGTCGTCCAGACCCGGCGCAACGACCTTCCACCTGTACCGGCCGAGCCGGCCGGTGTCCTCGAACACTGCCGCGTATCCACCTTCGGTCTTTTTTAACTGCTGAGGAACCGTCACAGCCGATGCGCCTTCGGCTTGCTCGCCGGGCGGCGTAACGCTGACCACCGCCCTGGACGGCAGGTCGGGAACATCCACGCGAATAGTTACCGGCGAGCCGGCCAGATATGTCTCCACGCGGCCGCTATCCTCGGCGGCCAACAGCGTAGCGCGATTGACCATCGGCAAAAATAAGGGGCTGATGCACAGGTTCGACCACCGTGGAGAAGCGGTAGTAGTGCACAGCACCACGCCGCCGCGGCCAAAGGGCTTGCGGATTACAAGCGGCGATTTGGCCTCATCCGCCAGTTGCATAAGCGTCTGGCCACCCCCGGCCGCCGGCTTAAGGCGATAGTAACGCTGGGCCAGGACTGTAGGGTAGTCGTCCGGATTCTCGTACAGTCCGCTGAAATACTCGTGCCGCGTGTCTATCCACTCGAGATGCGCGGCCGGGGCATCCGGGCCGATCTGCCCCACCGGCTCGCCCAGCCGCCCGGGAAGCAGCCCTCCCTGCGACGAAATATCCTGCACGAACCGCCGGTTGTAGTTGTCCGCCTGCACGTTCGGCCCCATAAAGAACACGGCCGTGCCGCCGCGACGGACGAAATCCGCCACGGCCGAGGCCTGCTCGGCGGTGAACGACGGCACGTTGCAGAAGAACGCTGCATCTGCGACGGCGAGACGGCCGGCGGTGAGTTCGTCGTAATCAACTACGCTCGTGGTGACCGGCCAGGGAACGGCGCCGGGTTCGTACGGCTGAAGCTGAAGCGCCAGTATCGCCGACGGGTCCGTCCATCGCCCGCCGCCGGCGAATGCCCCCCGGACCACCAGCGCCCGGGCCCTTTGGCCGATGTCCAGCGCGAATCGCCTGACGTTGTCGGCCGCAAGGTCATCCGGGGTTTCTATCATCACTTCGCCAAGAACCGGCCCCGCCTCGGTGAAGCGATGCCTGAACTTTACCGTGGCCGCGCTGCCCTTTTCGCCCGCGGCGCTCAGTGTTTTCCGCGCCCGCTGGCGCGTCGCCTCGCCGCCGACTCGAAGCACCACGTCAACCGTCATCGCCGCTTCGGATGAATTCTCCAGCCGGGCCGTGAATTCCACCACCTCATCGACAATCTTCCGCCCGCTTATCTTCAAATCCGTCACGCCCACGTTGGTGACCCCCTGCGGCGACGTGTTCACAATCAGCGTGTGAATATCCTCTGCCCCGGGCGGCGGGTCGGCCTTTAGCAGTTGCTCAAAACTCGCCCTCTGCATGTCCGACAGAATGTATATCGATTTCTGCGGAGCTGTGGTCTCCAGCAGCATTCCGGCCGCATCGGCATAACATTGCTCGATGGACGCCCTCGCCGGGGCCACCTCGGCCCCCTGTAGGCCCCTACGCAGCGCCGCAAGTTCGCCGGTCAATGATTCGGAGCGAAAGCCGCCGTTTGTTGTGATAAGCCCGGCCACAGACGGCTGGTAATCGCCGCCAAGCAGAGAGGCGGCGTCGGTCATGGCGTGCGAGAAGCGGTCGCCGTCCCTGCCGCGGGCGCCCATGGACATGCTGTTGTCGAGGATGACCACGGCGGCGTATCGCCGCCCGCCGAGCCAGCCGCCCACGGCCTCGGATATCGGCTCGGCCACGGCCACGGCCAGCAGCGCAAGCACAAGCATGCGAAGAAGCATCAGCAGCAGGTGCTCGAATTTGCGCCGCCTCGCGGTCCGTTCCATGGACATTCGCAGAAACCGCAGCGACGGGAAATACACTTCCTGAGCCCGGGCGCGCGACACCAGATGGATGACCACCGGCGCCGCGGCCGCCAAAAGCCCCAGCAGCAGAAGTGGAGTTGCGAATGTAAAGGCCGGCGTCATCTTGCCCGCGTCCTCCGCATCGAGAGATAGTTCAGCAACATGCGATCGTACGGCGTGTCGGTCCGCGTGAGCATGTATTCGATGTTGCGGTCGGCGCACTCGCGACGGTAGCGATCGATGAAGGCGTTCACCTGGCGGACGTACTCGTCTTTGACGAACCGCGGGTCAACCTGTATTCGCTCGTTTGTCTCCAGGTCCACGAACGACTGAACCTTGCGAAACGGGAACTCCAGCTCGGCCGGGTCCATCAGGTGGAAGAGGATTATCTGGTGCTTTTTGAACACGAAATGCTGCAGGCCGCGCATCACCTCGTCCGGGTCGTCGTACATGTCCGAGATGATTACCACCAGGCCGCGCTTGGCGATGCGGTCGGCCAGTTCGTGGAACGTGCCGGCGATGGCGGTCTCGCTGCCGGGGGAGGTATCCTCGAGGTGGCGGAAGATGCGGTCCATGTGCGCCGGCGTTGAACTGGGCGTCAGGTGGAAGCGGATGTTATCGTCGAACGCGGCCATGCCCACCACGTCCTGCTGGCGGCTCATCAGGTACGCCAGGCAGGCGCTGAGGTAGCAGCCGTATTCGAACTTGGTGATTTCGCCGCCGAGGCGGTAGTTCATCGAGCCGCTGACGTCCAGAAGGATGTAGCACCGCAGGTTGGTCTCCTGCTCGTACTGCTTGATGTAGAGTTTGTCGGTCCTGCCCCATGCGATCCAGTCGAGGTGGCGGATGTCGTCGCCCGGGCTGTACTCGCGGTGCTCGCTGAACTCCACCGAGAAGCCACGGTGCGGGCTGCGGTGCAGGCCTGAGATGAACCCCTCCACCACCTGCCGCGCCACAAGCGAGATGTTCTGCAACTTCGCTACGCGGTGCGGCTCGAAATATTTGTACGCCGATTTCGCCATTACTCGCCCTGACATTCTTGTTCGTAAAACACGACCAACTCGTTAGAGTATCGTTTCTCTCCCGTCACCGCCAGCAGCGGAATATCTTCCGGCGGGTCGGTTTTCTTCGGCAGGCGGAGGATGACGAGCCCGCCGGGGTTGAGGTGCTCGGCGGCCGGGACCAGCACGCCCCGCCGAATGGACTCCAGCGGCCGCGGGCGGCACATGGCGTGTGGCGGGTCCACGAAGACCAGGTCAAGCCCGTCGAGTTTCTCCAGCCAGGCCGAAAGGCGCCTGGTCACATCCCCGCGCAACACGGTGCAGCGCTCGGCCAGGCCGATTTCCTCGATGTTGCGCCTCAGTCGCGACACGGCCGCGCGGTTCCGCTCGGCGAAGCAGCACGTCGCCGCGCCGCGCGACAGCGCCTCCAGGCCCACCGTGCCGGTGGCGCAGAACAGGTCGGCCACGGCCGCGCCTTCCACGCGCCCGCCCATCGACGCAAAAAGCGACTCGCGTATGCCGCCGGTCATCGGCCGAAGCCCCCTGCCCTTCGGCGGGGGCAGCAACTTCCTGCCCTTATGCTCACCACCTGTTATGTGCAGCATTTAGTTCTCTTTCGAATCATCTTCATCAAAATGCCGTAACTCATGACTTCTTTATCAATCATACATCACTATCTTCTACTTTTCACTCCGTGAACTCTGTGGTTTAATTCGACTATGCAGGCGAAAATCGAAATGCGTAAGCGTATTCGGGAAGTGCTGGCGGCGATCGGCGATGACGAGGCGGCCGAACATTCGGCAGCGGCGTGCGCGCTGGCGTCGGCCGTGCCGGAATTCGCCGCGGCGCGCACCGTAATGGCTTATATGCCGCTGGCCGGGGAAATTGACTGCGTCGGCGTAATCGAGGCGGCCATCGCGGCCGGCAAGTCCGTGGCCGTGCCGCGTGTGGAGATTGAACAGCGGCGGATAGCGGCGGTGCGCATCCGCTCGCTCGACGACGACATCCGCGCTGGCGCGTTCGGCATACGCGAGCCGACCGGCGGCGATATCATCCCGCCCGGGGAACTGGACTTCATCGTCACGCCCGGCGTGGCGTTCGACCGCAGCGGAAACCGCCTCGGTCGCGGAGGCGGATATTACGACAGGTTTCTGGCCCGCGCCGGCCGCGCAACCGCCTGCGCGCTTGCATTTTCGCGGCAAATCGTAGATGCTGTACCCGTCGGCCCCGATGACCGACGCGTAAATATGCTCGTAACCGAACACGAAGTTTTGCGTTTCAGTTAACGGCCGGTTTCGCCGGCCGTACGGGAGTTTTAATAATGACACCAACAGGCAAGCGCATATTGATAGCCACAGCAATCGCAGCGGTAATATTAATTGCGGCGTTTATTTTCTGGCCGGAGAAAGAACAACCGACGACCCAGCCGGCAGGCAGTTCCGGCGGCGGTAACGGCGATAAAATCCGGCAGATAACCGGCAAGACAGGCGACGGCGGCAACGAAGACAACGGCGGCGGCCAATCCAAAGCCACCACGCAAAAAGCGCCAAAAGAGCAAAGTTTGGCCGTTAAAAATTATGAGCGGGGAATGGAACTTGTCGAAAAAGGCGATGCGGTCCGGGGCCGCGTGCCTCTGTCTGCGGCGCTGCTGTCGGGCGAACTCGACCAACAGCGAGCCACGGCCGCGCGAAAAAAGCTGACCGATCTGGCCGATAAAATCGTTTTCTCACGGAAAATTTACGACGGCGACCCGTACGTCGAACAGTATTTCATTCAGCCGGGCGAGACACTGGCCGGAAAAAACGGTGTGGTCCGCCGCAAAAATCTCCGCGTGCCCGCCCTGTTCATCCTGAAAATCAACGGCATCTCCGACGCCCGCAATATCCGAGCCGGCCAAGCGCTGAAACTCATCAAGGGCCCCGTCCACGCCGTCATCGACAAGAGCAAATTCACCATGGACCTTTATCTCCACCGAGAGGGCCTGCCGAAAATCTACGTCAAGCGCCTTTCCGTGGGAGTCGGCAAAAACGGCACCACTCCCGCCGGCCTGTGGCGCGTGGAACTCGGCAGCAAGATGAAATTCGCGCCCTGGAACCCCCCGGCCACCAGCGAACACACCCGCGCCATAAAATGGGGCGACCCGGACTATCCGCTGGGCAAAATGGGATACTGGATAGGCCTGGAAGGCATAGACGAGAACACCCGCAACCACAACGGCTACGGCATCCACGGCACCGACGAGCCCGAAAGCGTCGGAAAGGCCCAGTCGCTGGGCTGCATCCGTCTTCTCGACAAAGACATAGACCTCGTTTACTCGATGCTTTACGAGAAATGGTCGACGGTTCTTATCAAAGAATAAAATCGCCGTATCCGTTTAACACAGGTAGAACGCTATGAATGCCACGGCGAAATACGCCATATTTGCGGTGATGCTGGTCGCCTCCGGCATCAGCAGCTCTTTTGCAAAAACCACTCCCGCCACCGCCCCGGCGGCAAAGGAAGTCCAGGTCAGCGACGCCGTTCTCAGCAAGGCGGTTCTCGAGGCATTAGACAATGCGGCCGAAAGCGGCAAGTACGAGCAGCTGCGCGACCTGGTCAACCGCGCCGTCATAGAGCGGCTTGCATGCGGTGGAACGGAGAATCTGACGGCACTGAACGACATGGTTTACGTGCTCCGCGCGTGCGATTATCTGCCGCTGACCGAAACCGAAAACTCAGACAGTTCCGGCAAGAAGGCCGTGAAACTGGACAAATGGCTGGTGGAGCACCGAGACGTTTCGCGGCTGCTGTTTCGGGCCATGAGTAATGTGAACAACTTCATGAGCGCCATAGAAAATTTCAGAACCCTGCTGACCGAGGAAGAGGAAGCGGTCCTGGAATATCCGGACCTGGCGGTGGCGTTCGCGACCGCACAACCGCTGGATTTCAGAAAAGACAAACGCTCGAAAATGGCGACCATGGTGGAATCATTCAGGTGGTACACCGAATCCGGCGTGCCGCTGCGCTACAATCTCAAGAAAATGCCTTACGAACTTTCCTGGTACCTGGCCGACTCCCGCCTCAGCGTAGAGGAGCGCCGCTGGGCGGCGGCAAAATACGCCAAAATGGGCAATCCGGCTAAGTCTTACCATTACCTTGAGTATGACTACGGACATTATGAAAAGGGCAAGGATAAAAAGATTGAATCGCTGGACTTCACGCTGCCCAACCTGCTTAAGGTAGGCGGTGTGTGCATAGAGCAGTCGTATTACGCCTCCCAGGTCTGCAAGACGCTGGGCATACCGGCCAGTATCGTCATCGGCCGGGGCGCCAGCGGAATGGGACACGCATGGGTTGCCGCACTGAAGCTGACCGCCGGAGGCAAACGCGCCGAATGGGACTCCAATACAGGTCGGTACGCGGCCCACCGTTACTACACGGGCGACGTGCGGGCTCCCACCGGGCGGACCATACTCGACAGCGAACTGGAACTGTCCGGCGCGGCCGCGCAGCTTCCGTTGAAGCGCCGCGAACAGGCCGACACTGCGGTGATACTCGCCCAGATCGCAACCTCCGCCATGGGAACCGACGTGATGGAAAAGCCATCGGCAATAATGGAACTGACCGCCGGCCACCGGCCGGAGAATTCCAAAAATTCCTCCGGGCGACCCAAACCTCACAGGGATATAGACATTAAACTGGTGGAGACACTACTTCGCAAAAGCATCGAGCTCAACCTCGCCCACAAGCCCGCCTGGGACTACATCGCGGAACTGAGAAATACCGGCACGCTACCGGTAGATGACCTGGACAAGTTTTTCGACGTCCTCGTCACCCGCACGGCGCAACAATATCCCGATTACAGCTGCCGGATGGTGCTTCGGATCGCGCCCACCATAGAGGATGACAAGCACAGGGAAAAAGTCTATCACAGGGCTCGCCGCGTATATGCCCACCGCCCGGACCTCCAGGGCAAAATCCTGATCGCACTGGCCGAGCACTATAAAAAACTGGACAATCTGCCCGGCGCCCTTAACACCTACGAACAGGCCGCGCTCCGCACGGCTAATTTCGGCCCCGTTATGGTGCGTGCGGCACAGGGCGCGGAAAAAATACTACTGAACAAGAACCGACCAGACCTGGCTATCAGAATGTACCGCAAGTTATGGGCCAAAACCACCGCCAAAAAAACCGCATACCGCCAGTACACATCGCACTACCGGATTGGAAAGCGGCTGGCGGAATTGCTCGCGGCCGAAGGACATGCAAAAAGCGCCGAACAGGTCCGCGAAAAAATCGGCGAGTAAACCTCGAATCCCCTCAATCCGTGTTGAAAAGTTTGCCTTTCTTCTTCTCTTCCGGGGCGTTGATACCCAGGTGCTCGTACGCCTTGATGGTGGCCACGCGCCCCCGCCGCGTCCGCGCCAGCAGACCCGTCTGTAGCAGAAACGGTTCGACCACGTCCACCAGCGTGTCAGTCTCCTCGCCGAGCGTGGCGGCCACGGCCTCGACGCCCACCGGACCGCCGTGGTAGATGTCGATAATCGTCCGCAGCAGCCGCCTGTCCAGTTCGTCCAGGCCGAGGGCGTCTATCCGCTCCAGATCCAGCGCGGCGTTCACCACATCTTCGGTCAGTTCGCCGTGCGACTCGACCTGTGCGTAATCGCGGCAGCGCCGAAGCAGTCTGTTGGCTATCCGCGGCGTGCCCCGTGCGCGGCTGGCGAGCATCTTCAGCGCATCGTCTTTGTACTTCACCTCGAGCATCTCTGCCGTCATGCGGCAGCGATGCAGCAGTTCCTCAGGCGTCCAGAAATCCAGGTGGTGGGCTATGCCGAACCTCGTCCGCAGCGGCGGCGTCAGCAGGCCCACGCGCGTGGTCGCACCGATGAGCGTGAAGGGCTTCAGCGGCAGGTTTATCGTGCGGCTGTGCATGCCGGAGTCCACCACGAAGTCCACCTTGAACTCCTCCATGGCCGGATATATGTACTCCTCCACCGCCGCCGCAAGCCGGTGCACCTCGTCGATAAACAGCACATCTCCGTGCTCCAGGTTGGTCAGTATGCCCACCAGGTCGCCCGGCCGCGTCAGCGCCGGGCCGGAGGTCACCTTTATCGTCGTGCCCATCTCGTTGGCGATGACGTGCGCCAGGGTGGTCTTGCCCAGACCCGGCGGACCGTGTAACAGCACGTGCTCCATCGGCTCCTGCCTCTGGCGTGCGGCCTCTATCGATATCCGCAGTTTCTCCAGCAGTTCTTCGGCGCCGATGCACTCGTTCAGCCGCTGCGGCCGCAGCGCCGCGTTGAACTGCTCATCCTCGGGCCCCGCCCCGCCCGACGTTATTATCTTCTCACGCGCCATGCCTTCTAATCTCAATTCTGAAATCTCAAATCGCAGATCTCAAATCAAATTACACGTTTCCGACCTTCAGTCTGTACGCCCGCTGGATTATTTCCTCGGCGCTTTGGATTTCGGGCGAGGCGGCCGTGATGCGCTGTATCAGCGCCACCGCATCGGCCCGTCGCTCGCCCAGTTGCACCAGCACGGCCAGCGCCTCGGCCGCCGGCTGAGACATCTCCTGCTCGCCCTCGGCCGCCGCCGGCGCTGCGCCGGCGAACTCGTCCAGACGGTCGTGCAGCTCGGCTATGACCTGCTCGGCCGTGCGTCGGCCAACCTCCGGCAGCGACGTCAGGAACGCCGTATCCTTTGCCTGTATGGCCGCGGCCACCTCCGTCACCGGCCTCACCAGAGCGCGTAGCGCCTTCCGCGCGCCTATGCCCTTGACGGTGGTGAACAGGCGGAAGAAGTCCCTGTCGGCCTCGGTCAGAAAGCCCACCAGCCGCGGCGTCTGGAAGCCCCGGCTTGGGTCGCCCTCGAAATAGTGTATCGTGTGCAGGACAACATCCTGGCCGATGCACCGCCCGAGCCGCTCGACGTCGCAGGCCGGCACCATTACCTCGTACCACAGCCCACCGCCGACGTCTATCAGCGCCACGCCGTCGCCCGCCTCTTCCAGTCTGCCGCTTATTCTCGCTATCATGATTGACCGACTAATACATTACACAAAATCCTCACGGAAAAACAGTAACAGACCTTTTTTTAGAGATGGAGTTTCCTGTAAGCCCCGCATGTCAATAAGCGCCGCGTGCGTAGGAACAAAAAACGCCACCGCGGCAAGCCCCGCATGTGAATGCGGGGATAATATATCGAAAAGCTTAAAACTAAAAACTGAAAGCTTAAATTCGGTTGCCCTGGTGAAGAAATGACGAATCCCGGCGCGCCGGGATTCACAATTACCAAACCGCTCCGGAAAAGGCAGGCGGATGGCCAAATGGGCGGAATCCGAAATCCGCAATTCGAATTCCGAATTCCGGAATCCCTGCTGATTTGCGCGCGCAGTTTGTCCGCCGAAGCGGCCACATCGCCCGAAAAAATAAAAAAAATTTATATCTTCTCCCGGCCGTGGGTTACGAATTGCGGATACGCCCGCCAGGCGCGGTTTGCGCGCGCAAAGGTGTTGTTTCGTCCAAGTATGGAGGGAATTAATTTCGGATTTATGATTTCGGATTTCGGAATATGAAAAAAATACGAAATTCTAATATCGAAAAACGAAACAAATCAGAAAAACGAAGCACGAAATGCGAAACAAGCACCAAATCTCAAATATCCAAACCGCCGCCACGGAAAGCCCCGCAT
>CAYYMD010000046.1:0-24184 GCA_964472875.1 uncultured Planctomycetaceae bacterium | reverse complement strand
CGTTATCCGCCGCGTGGAAAAACTCCTCGCGGCATAAAATCGGTCAATATGAGTAGTTTTACTCGGCGCCCTCTGTTGCCTCTTTGGTTAATACCTATCCGCCCGTGTCGGCGAACTGCGTCTGGTAGAGGTGGCGGTAGAGGTCGCAGCGCCGGAGCAGTTCCTCGTGCGTTCCGGAGTCGATGATTTCGCCGTTGCTGATAACGGCGATGATGTCGGCCGAGAGGACCGTGGCGAAACGGTGGGCGATGAGCAGCGTGGTGCGGTCCTTTATGAATTCGCCCATGGCCTGGTGAATCTTGCGCTCGGAATTGGCGTCGACCTGGCTCATGGCCTCGTCGAAGATGAGTATCCGCGGGTCGCGCAGTATCGCCCGCGCGATGGCGATTCTCTGCCGCTGGCCGCCCGAGAGCGTCGCGCCGTGCTCGCCGACCATGGTGTCGTATCCGTCGGGCAGTTCCTCGGCGAACTCATCCACGAACGCCTTTTTCGCGGCCGCGATAACGTCCTCGCGCCGCGGCCGGCTGAGACCGTAGGCGATATTCTCGGCGATGGTGGCGTTGAAGATGATGGTCTCCTGGCAGACCAGCCCTATCTGCCTCCGCAGCGAGCGGATGGAATGCTCGTGTATGTCTTTTCCGTCGATGAGCACCTGCCCGGCGGTGGGGTCTATCAGCCGCGGCACCAGCGAGACCATCGTGGTCTTGCCCGAGCCGTTGGGGCCGACGACGGCCAGCGTGCTGCTGTAGGGGATCTTGAGGTTTATGTTCTTAAGCGCATCCCCGAGGGCGCCGGGGTAACGGAAATACACGTTGCGGAACTCCACGGATTCGCTGTGGGGCGGCAGTGTCGGTGCGGCCGGCGGCGCTTTTTCCACCTCCTGGTCGTGCAGTTCGAAGACCCTCGCGGCCGCGGCGTCGGCGCGCTGGAACCGCGTGGCCACCTTCGAGAGTTTACGCAGCGGGTCGAACAGCGCCGCCAGAAGCGCCATCAGCGTGAGGAATTTCTCCGAGTCCATCTGCCGGTTGAACACCCAGTAGCCCGCCAGCGCGGATGCGCCCATGGCCGCGCTTATGCCAAGGGCCTCTACGGCCGGCGAGGTGGCGGCGTTTATCTTGGCCATGCGTTTCTGCTGTTTGAGCAGGCGGCGGTTCTCCCGGTTGAACCGTTTGCGCTCGGCGCCTTCCATCGTATAGGCCTTGACCACGCGTATGCCGCTTAGTGTCTCTTCGAGTATGCCCAGCATCGCCGACCAGCTCTCCAGCGCCCGGCGCGAGGCGCGGCGCATGAGTTTGCCGAATTTGCGTATCAGCACGAACGTGGGCGGGCCGGCTATCAGCGCGACAAGCGTCAGTCGCCATGACAGCAGGAAAGCCACCGCCAGCGCCCCGATCGCCTTGCCGGGTTCGGCCATCGTCTTTCCGAACAGCGTAACCTGCCCGCGGGCGAGCTGGTTGGTGTCCTGGACGAAGCGGCTCATGGTGTCCGTGGTGCCCTTTGCCGAAAAGAACGTGGTCGGCAGGCGCAGCACAACGCCGTAATTTTCGCAGCGGAGGTCCGTAACGCCGCGATAAACCGCCGACGCCACGAGGTACTCCTGGATGAACCTGAAGATATCGCGCAGGACGGTTAATATCAGCACGACGATAAGCAGTCCTATGAATATTTTGAACCTTCCGGGATAACTCTGCGGCTCGGGCACTCTTTCGGCCACTATCCCGAGCACGCGGGAGCCGAAGTTGGCCCGGGCGAGTTTTATGTTTACTCGCTGCTGGGTGTCGTTGAACGGGTTGTACGTCCGCAGGGCCAGGCGGGCGCCGGCCGGGCTGCGGGCGATGTCGCGGATGACCTGGTCTCCGCGGTCGATTTCTATGGCGCCTCTGTGTGAGGCATCGGCGACGCTGAGTATCCACTGCCCGCTTTCGACGCCGGCCCCGGCCGCGGGGGACTTTTTGTCCACCTCTATAACGTCGGCCACGAGCGTGACTTTCGTGCCTTCGACCGTGGTGTTGGGCGGCACCAGACGCTGGACGACATTCATGCCGAGGCGGTCGCCGGCCAGGCGGCTCCATGCCCAGCCGTGAAGCCCTTCGCTGGAGAGCATAATCTTGGCCCCGGGCAGCATCATTCCAAGCCCGCCGCCCCACAGAGCGGCGATGAAAATCACGCACACCACCGAAATCGCCAGACGCGACCGGTAGGGCCACAGGTATTTCAACGAACGTTTAAAATCTTTCATACTGGTCCTGCTATTTAACCACAGAGGTTGCCAAAAGCACAGAGAGATTTGTTACATGAAAAATGTACAGGGAATCCCCGCCGGATGTAAACCACCTACGGATTGTTCCTTCCGCTATTTGGTGTCTTTATTTTCTTTTGTCCTGTGATGCCTCCACAACCAGGCCGGCGTCTATGTACTGCCCGCCGTCGGTCTGGCGGCAGTGAATGGCGATTGTATTTGTGCCGCTTTTGAGGGACTCGGCGGCCGCCTTTTCGACGCCGGCGGTGACGTAATTCGTGGTGTAGCCGTCAACGTCCGCCGCCTTCACGCCGTTAATGTAGACCTCGGCATCCTCGTCATGGTGGATTTTCAGCATTAACCGTTCGGCGGGCTTTTTGTCCGTCTCGAACGTCCGCCGCAGCCAGATATCCGAACCGTTCCATTCGGTCCCGATAATCGCCCCGGGCGTTCCTTTGGCGCCGAAGCCCGCCTGTCCTTTTTTCCATCCGGAATCGTCGAAGCCGGGTTTCTGCCATCCGTCGGCCGGCTTTTTGGTGGTGTATCGCCACAAGGCGGCCTTTTTAGTGTCGCAGGCCGCGGGCGCCAGTGTTTTAATGATCGGCGGCGGCTGATAAAACTTCTCGTGTTCTTTGGCTATCGACAAGGGTAGTTTTGTGATTGCCCGGTCGTAGGTCATCAGCCCGTTGACCTCGCCTTCGCAGTCGGTGGTCTGCGTGTAAATCGCCCCGGCCAGTCCGCGTGCATAAAGGGGGCGGAGTTTGTCCAGCAATCTTCTGTAATTTTCGGTCAGTTCCTCTTTGCCGCCGTATTTGCGGTATCCCCAGTGCTTGCCGATTTTCCACAGGTGTCCCTTTATAGGCAAACCAAGCCCGCCGAATTCGCCGAGGACGGCCGCGCGGTCGTCTTCGAGTTTGGGCATGGCCGGGCCGGGATAACTGTGTTTGTCGTGCACGTCGCCGACGCCCTTGTCGTGCCACCCGCTGACGTTGTTGACCAGGCGTGTCGGATCATAAGACTGAAGCCACTCGGTAATTTCGACGGTGCCATGCTGGCCCCAGCCCTCGTTGAACGGCACCCACATTACGATGGATGGATGGTTGTAAAGCGTATCTGTCACCGCCCGCAATTCCTTTCGGAACTGCAGTTTCGCCTCGGGCGTCTTGTTGTTTCCGTTGGGCATGTCCTGCCAGACCATCAACCCCAGTTTGTCGCACCAGTAATACCAGCGTGCGGTTTCGACCTTGACGTGCTTGCGGGCGCAGTTGTAGCCGAGTTTCTTCGTCACTTCGATGTCGTATTTCAGCGCCTCGTCGGTAGGGGCGGTATAGAGCCCGTCCGGCCACCAGCCCTGGTCCAGCGGGCCCAGGTGGAACAGCGGCCGGCCGTTCAGGAACAGGCGGTTGACGCCGCTGCGGTCCTTTTTGACCTCTATCTTCCGCATGCCGAAGTAACTTTTCACCGTATCGCCGCCCATGGTTACTTCCAGG
Organism: uncultured Planctomycetaceae bacterium; assembly: GCA_964472875.1. Taxonomy (GTDB): domain Bacteria; phylum Planctomycetota; class Phycisphaerae; order SM23-33; family SM23-33; genus CAYYMD01. The sequence continues at coordinate 20,455 of CAYYMD010000046.1, read as the reverse complement.
TCGTAAAGAAACGGCGAATCGGAGCTCCATAGTTTGGCGTCGGGAACCTTTATCTCGATGGATTCGCCGACTTTTCCGCGGGCATCGGCAACGTCATTACCGTCGTGAGATACATTCAAGTCAACATTGCCACCCGAGCCGGCTTCGTTTGTGTTAACCAGCACGCGGACCATGCTTTTGTCCACGTCGGGCGTGATTTTGACCCGGCGGATGTATGCCTTGGGCACGGACTCCAGCCAGACCGTCTGCCAGATGCCCGTCACGGCCGTGTACCAGATGCCGCGGGGCTTGAGAACCTGTTTGCCCCGCGGCTGGTTCCCTTTGTCGGCGGGGTCCCACACGCGGACGACGATTTCGTTGGTGTCTTTTCGCAGGTGGTCGGTGATATCAAACGTGAACGTGTCGTATCCGCCCTTGTGCCGGCCGACCTCTTTGCCGTTGATCCACACCGTGGCGTCCCAGTCCACGCCTCCGAAGTGCAGCAGCAGACGCTTCTCGTCCGGGTTGGGCGTGGTGAACGTGCGGTGGTACCACAGGGCGTTTTTCGGCCCGACGGTCTTCATAACGCCCGACAGCGACGACTCGGCACAGAACGGAACCAGAATTTTACCATCCCATTTTTCGGGTTTGGCGGAGTCCTTTGCCACGATGGCGTAGTCCCACAGGCCGTTGAGGTTCGTCCATTCGTCACGGACCATCTGCGGGCGGGGATACCCGGGCAGGGGGTTGTCCGGATTAACTTTATCTGCCCATCGCGTCTTGAGATTATCGCCGGCGGGCTTCCAGCCGCCCATGGCCGATGAGAATGAAAGCAACATCAAAACAATAACGGCTTTGCGGATGATATCTGGCATCATTTTGCTCCTTGCTTGCGTTTTTATCGGACCTATATGTTTCATTAAACTGCGCCGATGCGTTAACGTTCCTTCAAAATTCCGGCCGCCAGATTATACTGCTGCCATTGTCGAGTCAAGCAATCACCTTAATAACCGGCGAACAGAGGATTGATTATGACGGATAAGATAACCATTGAGCCGATTGGAATCATACACACGCCGTTCAGGAAGCACTCGGGATCGCCGATACAGCCGGCCATGGCCGATGGCGGGGAGGGCGCCGTCGAGGTTTACGAGCGGTACTCGGCCGGGCTGAGCGACCTGGACGGCTTCGACCGCATATGGCTGGTGTTCCACCTGGACCGGGCCGCGCCGCCGCCGAATGACATGATGCTCGTGCCGTACAGGGATACGGTCAAGCGCGGGCTGTTTTCCACGCGGGCGCCGTGCCGGCCGAACCCTGTCGGCATATCGCCGGTCCGCCTGTTGGCCGTGGAGGACAATATTCTCCGCGTGGGCGAGATTGATATCCTCGACGGAACGCCGCTTCTGGATATCAAGCCATACTCACCGCGGTTCGACTGTTTCCCCGATGCCCGCGCGGGCTGGCTCGACGATATCCGCCGCGACGCTCGCATCGCCGACGACAGGTTCGAGAAGTGATAAGGGCGGCCCGGTCCGGTTATCAAAGGTGCTACACCGAAAAGAACGCGATAAAAAATCTTTGAGGTGATGAGGTAGGTAGGTTGCAATCGAGTTATTACTAATTTGCTTGTATTTTCACTAATAGATTGCCTGTATACCTGGATTCTCTTTTAAAATATCACCTGTGTCTTAATCGGTTTAATTCTGACATAATCATTTACCTGACAGCAGTTTACGATTTTCACCGTATTCAAGATATACAAAATCGGCCTTTTTGCGGGGGGACCGGTTTTATACCTATAAAAAAATTATTTTTCTGAGCGTTAATTTTACTGGACATGAGAATAATAATTATTACTATATTAGATAATACTAATATAAGGAGATTTGCCATGGCCAACAAACCCAGTGAAGACAAACTGACCACAGCATCGGGCGCACCGGTGGACGACGACCAGAACACCATTACGGCCGGGCCTAATGGGCCTGCTCTTATGAAGGATGTTCACCTTGCGGAGAAGCTCGCGCATTTCAACCGCGAGCGTATTCCTGAGCGCGTCGTTCACGCCAAGGGAGCCGGAGCGCACGGTGTCTTCGAGTGCACCGCGGATATGAGCAAATACACGCGTGCCGCCTTCCTCTCGGAAGCGGGCAAGAAGACCGAGGTCTTCGCCCGATTCTCCACGGTCGGTGGAGAGAAGGGCTCGGCGGACGCCGCCCGCGATCCGCGCGGCTTCGCGGTGAAGTTTTACACCGAGGAAGGCAACTATGACATGACGGGGAACAACACGCCGGTCTTCTTCATCCGCGATCCGTTGAAGTTCCCCGACTTCATTCACACGCAGAAGCGCCACCCCGCCACCAACGCGCCCGACCCGGATATGTTCTGGGACTTTCTGTCTCTGACGCCGGAGTCGCTGCACCAGGTGACCGTCCTTTTCTCCGACCGCGGCACTCCTCGCACATACCGCCACATGAACGGCTATTCCAGCCATACATTCAAATGGTGGAACGCCGACGGTGAGGTCTTCTGGGTGCAGTACCACTTCAAGACGCTGCAGGGTATCGAGAATCTGAACCGCCAGGAGGCCTGCCGACTCGCCGGTGAGGATGCCAACCACGCCACGAAGGACCTTTACAACGCTATTGCCGGCGGCGATTTTCCCGCCTGGCGCGTCTGTGTCCAGATTATGCCCGCCGCCGATGCAGCGAAATACCGCTGGAATATATTCGACATCACAAAGGTCTGGCCGCATGCGGATTACCCGCTGATTGAGATTGGGCGCATGACACTCAATAGAAATCCGGAAAATTACTTTGCAGAGGTCGAGCAGTCGGCCTTCAGTCCGGGTAACTTTGTGCCGGGTATCGGGCCTTCCCCCGACAAGATGCTTCAGGCGCGAATCATCAGCTATCATGATGCGCACCTTTACCGCCTCGGGCCCAATTATCAGCTTCTGCCGATTAACGCCCCCAAGGCGTGTAAAGTCGCCAATTATCAGCGCGACGGCCATATGAGACCGGACGAGAACGGTGGAGGCGGGCCGAATTACTGGCCGAACTCAATGGGCGGTCCCGCGCCCGATGCGAGTGTTGCAGAGCCGCCGACGGACCTGGAGGGCCAGGCAGCCCGTCATCCTCAGCCGCTGAGCGACGACGACTTTGTTCAGCCCGGCGAGCTGTACCGACGGGTTATGACCGATACCGACCGCGAGCATCTTGTCGGTAATATAGTTTCGCACCTGGGCAACGCGAAGAAGCGCATCCAGCTGCGGCAGACGGCTTTGTTTTTCAAGGCCGATGCGGACTACGGCCGCCGCGTTGCCGAGGGTCTCGGACTTGATACTGCCGAGGTCGAAAAGCTGGCCGCGATGTCGCAGGAAGACCGTGTCAAGGCGACGTCGGCATGAGTTTAAGTGAGCAGGGTTGAATCCTCTGTCACGGAAGCCCGGCTGTATTACGGAAGTTTTCTGACATTTTCGGCCAATTAAAAAAGACGGCCGCTCTTTGTTTGGCGGCCGTCTTTTATTTTAGCATTAAATTTATAATCCTCTGCAATTCCTGAATCACTGCTAACGTCGTTTGCGAAGCAGCATCCCTATCCCACCTAGGCCTATCAGCGCCAGCGTGGCCGGTTCGGGCACATCATCCGGCGCAAGTATGTGGAAATCCACAGAATTGTGGGCGGCCGGATTCGTGTCCATGTCCGGGTCGCTGTCGGGGTCGCCGAAACCAACGTTGTACATGTAGACGTCATTACCACTGGTTTTGCCATCCTTGGCGTAAAAGTCGGCCCAGACCGGCTGACGATATGTGGTGAAACTGAATTTCAAAAAATACTCCTCTTCGACGTCTGGTTCGATCTTCATTCCGTAGATGTCATCCGGAATACCCGGGTTCGAATTTCCCTGTCCGCTTGAATTGTACGTGTCGAAATCTTCATGTTCCAACTCGTATGTCACGTCATTCAGCGAGACGTCCCAAAAGTCGCTCTTCACGGCCCCGTCTGACAGTTCGATGATGAAGTGGCTGACGTCCTTGTTCGCGACGTTGATTTCGTAGGTATAGGACCATTGACTTCCAATCTGCTCTACGGTCCATGAGATCGAAGCCCCGCTTGTCCAATCTTCAGCACCATACAGGCCACTTGAGGATGACAGCGCACCAGAATAACTAATTCCTGCCGAACACGTGCCGGACACTACCAGCACGGTAAGCGCAGCCGCAACCAATAGAGAGGGGGTCCGAGTAAGCATTTTATTTCTCCTTTTGTTTAACTGTCGTCATCCCTGACTGAAAACTGACATCCTCAATTTAACAACCCGCACGGGACCGCTAAAAAATAATGCCGGCACAAACGTCTATCGCAACGATTAAGAACTGCTGTCCTTACTCAATACTGCCGCACAAAACTCAGAATTGCCCTTGGAACGTCTCTCTTAAAAATGATTATATCATTATACGTTTATTTATGAATTTGTCTACTAAAATTTGAAAAATTTGGTGGAAATTCTTTGACGTTTCTCCAGCGGCCGTCTGCGTGATTTTCTCACCGGGAGTATACGTTACGGAGAAATCGGCCGTATAAACAACGATGCATCCTCAGTATGCTTTAAATAATTATTTTACCGATCTGTTTTGATGGCCCGTCACCGATACTGCGGCCGCTACATGTAAGCAAGGCAACGGCCCGATTACGCAAGCATGTCTTTAATGGCATCGGCGTCTGGCGCCTTGCCGGTGACCTTGATCTCGCCATCGACGGCCAGTGCCGGCGTCATCATCACGCCCATCTTCATGATCTCGTTGATGTCAGTAACCTTCTCGATTTCGTACTCGAGGCCGAGCGCCTCGGCGGCGGCTTCGGTGTTCTCGGTTAGTTTCTTGCACTTCGGGCAGCCTGTTCCAAGTATTTGCAGCTTTTTCATGGCTTCTGTCCTTTCAGTTATCTCTGCGTTTTAAACGGTCGCCTAAAAAATAGTTCCGTAAATCATGCCGGAGATCGTGGCCATCACGACCACCAGCGAGCAGAACACGATGGTTTTCCGCGTGCCCATGATGCTGCGGATGACCAGCATGTTGGGAAGCGACAGCGCCGGGCCTGCCAGCAGCAGCGCCAGGGCCGGTCCCTTGCCCATGCCGGCGCCTATGAGGCCCTGGAGGATGGGCACTTCGGTCAGCGTGGCGAAGTACATGAACGCGCCGAAGATGCTGGCGAAGAAGTTCGTCCACACCGGCCACGCGGACCGGGCGAAGCTTTCGAAACTACCGCCACCCCAGCCGGTGATGGCCAGCATCGCATTCGGGCTGTCGCCCACGAGCATTTCGACATATCTTGCGGGTATCAGCCCCGCGTGGCCCGGTCTACCTAACAGGAAACCCGCCACCAGCACGCCGATGAACAAGAGCGGCAAAATCTGCCTGGCGAAGTCCCATGTGGCGCTGAACCACTGCTCTCCCTCGCCCTTGCCGGTCTCCAGAATCACCGACAGGCCGACCACCGCCGCCGAGAACGGCAGAAGCACCCACAGGCCATGTATCGGCAGGGTAAGGGCCAGGATGGCCGGGGGAATCGCCGCCAGTATTACTTTCCACCACGCGATACTGAACCAGAAGATCAGCACCAGGGCGAAGCCGACGCCGAAGATGGAGGTGACCAGCCACTTGTTCCGCCACAGGTCGGACCAGAAACCGGGGGCCGGGTAACGATTCTCCAGAAAACGCTCTGCCGGAACTTTCAGGTCCTGCGAGCCGTCCGCCGGTGCGCCTTCCGGCCTTAAGGTGTAGGTCGCCTCCGGCTGATGCGAATCGAACGGCGCCTCGGCGATGTCGACGCGAACAGTCTCGCCGCCGGGCGTCTGATAGTCCCACGTGCCCGGCGCGCCCCAGTTGGCGAACACCAGCACGCCGACCATCACGAAAAAGAACACCGCGTTTTTCCACAGCGGCCGGGAGACCTCCGGCTCGGGCATGCCGAGCTGACCATTGGCCTTCTCCATCTCCTCCTTGCGGTAGATGAAGTGCATGATCAGGCCGATGACCACGCTGAAGCCGATCGCGCCGACCGCCCGGGCGATTCCGAGTTCCAGCCCCAGAATGCGGGCGGTCAGGATGATCGCCAGCACGTTGATGGCCGGGCCGGAATAAAGGAAGGCCGTGGCGGGGCCCAGTCCTGCGCCCATCCGCCAGATGCCGCCGAACAGCGGCAGCACGGTGCACGAGCAGACCGCCAGGATCGACCCCGACACGCTGGCCACGCCGTAGGCCAGCACCTTGTTGGCCTTGGCCCCGAGGTACTTCATTACCGACGCCTGGCTTACAAAGACGCCTATCGCCCCGGCGATGAAGAATGCCGGCGCCAGGCACAGTAGCACGTGCTCTCGGGCGTACCACTTGGCCAGGTGAAGGGCCTCCATAATGCCGCCGCTGAACCGTTCCCAGCCCACCGGCAGCCAGAAGAAAAGCAGGAACACGCCCACGATTAAAAACAGCTTTTTCCATTCTTGTTTCCACTCTGTCATAAGATAGTTCCTGTGTGTTTATGTTACGTTGCACTCACATAGCCAAACAAAAAAAAGATAACCAATCCTTAATTAAAGGTTATTCATCACCGCGCTGGCCTCCCTGGCGTTCTCTTGCAGGACACCTTCCACACATTTCGTAAAATTCAGCACGCAGGGCGTTTTGAGACCATACATCATCTTAAGTCCATCCTTCCGCTGGCTTACGATACCGGCCTTATTGAGAACCCCCAGGTGTCGCGAGACGTTAGACCGCTTTGCGCCAACGAATTCGGCAATATCACAGACGCATTGCTCGCCATCTTTCAGGAAGTCAATAATTGCAAGCCGGATCGGATGCCCGGCCGCCGCAATAACGTCGGCCTTCAGCTTATAGAGTCTTTGTGTTTCTCGATTCATTATCCACCTCAACTGCGACATTATAACACGTTTTTGTAACGCAGTTCAACTTTTTTTAAATTCGGTGTAGTGTCAAATATTATGTGCAAGTTTTATTTCGCGCTATCCGGCAGGCGAATGAATATATTTTGTTTGACCGTCAGCGGCAATTTCTTATAATTTGCAGTGTTAGGACAAAGCGTGTAAAATACGTATGTAAGTAAGTCCTTTTACCCGGTTAAATATTACCGTAGTCGGCAAAAGGTATATATGCCGATAGATATAACAGCCGGGCGTAAATAGAGCATAAGGAAACTTTTCAGGCCTGACTTTGCGGCGGCGAAGAATCGCTTTGCCGGGCGAAGGTAGGAGTAATAGACGTGAGTTGTCTGATGAAGGGCCAAGCCGGTGAGTAGTGCCCGACCCATTACGCTTCTAATGGGTCTGCGGTGGATTTACGGCCTCCCGTGCAGAGCCATATGGCACGGACCGCCCCCGTAGTGGGTGCGCAATTATCCGGCGTCGGCCGCGTGCGACTCGCATTAGCGGCTTGGAAAGTGGGCTTAAAAAAACCCACTTTTTTTGTAGCCGTAGTTTATCTGGCCGTTCCGGCGGGTTGGGACGGACAGACGGAAACGCAAAGGAATAAGGAATTAAATGAACCAGGAATTGCTACGCATAGTGGATGGCCTTGCAAGGGACAAGAACATCGACCGCGAGACGGTGTTCGAGGACCTGGAGGCGGCTATGTTGTCGGCCATCCGTAAGACCAATGTCCAGACCGAGGACATACAGGTGCGCATAGACCGCCAGAGCGGCGAGATTACCGCCTACGTGGAAGGCAAGGCCAAGAGCATCCAGGACCTGGGCAGGATAGCCGCACAGACCGCAAAGCAGGTGATAATTCAGCGCCTTCGCGAAGCCGAACGTGGAAGCATTTACGAAGAATATATGGAGCAGCGGGGGCAGATCGTCAGCGGGCGGACCGTCCGGTGGGAGTCCGGCTCGCTCGTGGTCGATCTGAATCGCACAGAGGCCATACTGCCCCGCAGCGAGCAGATACCGGGCGAGTCGCTCATGCCCGACGAGCGAATTCACGCCATGGTGCTGGACGTTCGCGAGCAGCCCGGCCACGTGAAGATAATACTCACCCGCACGCATCCGGATTTCATCCGGGCGCTGTTCGAACTTGAGGTTCCCGAGGTGGCCGAGGGGGTAATCGAGATAAAGGCCCTTTCCCGCGAGGCGGGCTACCGCACGAAGGTGGCCGTCGACAGCATGGACACGAAGGTGGACGCGGTGGGGGCGTGCGTGGGCATTCGCGGCAGCAGGATTAAGAATATCGTCGAGGAACTCGGCGGTGAGAAAATTGACATCGTCCGGTGGAATGATTCTTCCAAAGTGCTGATAGAAAACGCGCTGAAGCCCGCGCGCGTAACCGAGATAGCCCTTTGCTTCGAACTGGGCCGGGCAACCGTGGTGGTTACCGAGGACCAGTTGTCGCTTGCCATCGGCAAGCGCGGACAGAACGTCCGCCTGGCGGCTCGGCTGACCGGCTGGGATATTGACATCCTCACGCCCGATGAGTTCAACGCCGGGCTTGACCTGCTGGAAAAGTCGATACGCAAGGTCGAAGGCGTTGACTCGACCGTGGTCGACCAGATAGTGGCCATGGGAATGGTCAACGTGATGGACGTGGAAGAAGTCGGCGCCGACCCGCTGGTTAACGAACTTGGCCTCGACCGCGAGTTGGTCGAGCAGGTTGTTTCGCAGTGTTCCAACGCCGCCAAGGAGGCGGCGGAACAGGCCAGGCAGGCACAGGCGGCAGCAAAAGTAGCGGCCGAGAAGGAAGGCCGGCAGCCACAGGAGCAAACCGCCGCCGAACCCGAACAGGCGCCGCAGGAATCTCAGGGTGAGGCCGAACAGCCGCAACCGGTCGCAGAAGGACCTCAGCCCGAGCAGCCGACGGAGCCCGAAGCTGAAAAACCCGCCGAACAGGGCGGCGTTGAGTCGCGGGAACCTTCCCCCGAATCAGAGACCGAATCTCCCGCGCCGCCGGAAAGCGGGGAACCACAACCGCCCGCGGGCGAAAACACCGAAGAGACTCCCGCTCAAACTCCGCCGGAACCTGCTGCCGAGCACGAAGGTCCGGCTGATACATCCGAGTCCGAGGACACGGAGCAGAAAGACTCCGGCGACGAAAAATAATTATCTCGGGCGATTTAGTTTTGAATGCCTATTTGAGCATATTTGAGGAATATTTTGGCAAAGCATAAGCGAATATTCGAGATAGCCAGAGAGCTTGGCGTCAAAAGCAAGGCCGTGCTGGACAAGTGCCGCGCCGAAGGCGTGGACGTAAAGAACCACATGTCGGCCGTTTCGGCCGGGCTCGAAGCATCCATCCGCGAGTGGTTCAGCGAGGAGGCAGGCGGCGGTACGGCCGTGGAAGAGGCCGGGCACATCGACGTCGCCAAGGAACGCGAAGCGGCTAAAAAGGCGCGTCGAAGGAGAAAGGCAAAGCCCGAAGAGCCGGTCGAGGAAGAAAAATCCGCCGCTGAGGCCGAAGCCCCGCCGACTGAAACCGAAGTCGGGGCCGAAGGCGAACCTGCCGAGCATGAAGAGGAGGCCACCGAGCAACCTGCCGAAGAAACCACCGCGGCTGTGGCGGAACAACCGCCCGAAACCGCCGAGGCAGAAACCAAACCCGCAGAAGAGGAAAAACCTCCTGAGCAAAAGAAACCGCCTAAAGAAGAAAAACCAGCCAAAGCGAAAAAACCTCCGAAGGAAGAACCCGAAGAAGAGCCCCGGGAAGAACCGGAGGAAAAGCCGAAAGAAGAAATAAAGCCGGCCGGCCCCAAGGTTGTTCCCGAGCGGCCCAAGCTTAAAGGTCCCCGTGTTGTGCGCGTGGAGAAACCGGAGCCCGCCAGGCCGCGGCGCAAACCACTGATACCACTTTCTTCGATGGAGACAGATGTTGCCGGACCGAAGAAGGGCAAGGGCAAAAAAGGTGGGCCCCGACGTAAAGAGGGCGAGGGCAAAAAGCCCCGGCGTCGCAGCCCCCGCCGTCGCGGCGGTCGCAGTGCTGCCAGTGGCGAGGGAATCAAGGAGTGGCGCGATCGCGACCTTCAGGAACGTTCACAGCGGCTGGCGGCCGCAACCGGCGGAACGCTTCGTCGAAGACGGGCGTCGATGTCGAGCAAGTCCACCGAAAGCAGGCCGAGCGTCAAGCCCGGAAAAGTGGAAATCGAAGAACCCATCACGGTCAAGAGTCTTTCGGCCGCGACCGGTATCAAGACCGCTGACATAATCAAGAACCTCATGAAGCAGGGAACGATGGCCACCGCCAACCAGTCGCTGCCCAGAGACCTGGCCGAATCCGTGGCTATGGATTTCGACATCGAACTTGTTGTGCGTCGGGCCAAGACCGCAGAGGAAGAGCTTTATGAGGAGTTCGAGGCGCGCAAGAGGGGAAAAGAAGTTCCTCGTCCGGCGGCTGTGACCTTCCTCGGTCACGTGGACCACGGAAAAACCTCGCTGCTCGACCGTATCAGGGAGACCAGCGTGGTCTCCGGCGAGTCCGGCGGCATCACACAGCACATCGGCGCATACCGATATGACGTGGGCGGAAAACAGGTCGTTTTCCTCGACACTCCGGGCCACGAGGCGTTCACGGAGATGCGCGCCCGCGGGGCCAGCATTACCGACGTGGTAGTGCTGGTGGTGGCCGCCGACGACGGTGTCATGCCCCAGACCGTGGAGGCGATCAACCACGCCAAGGCCGCGAAGGTACCCATCGTCGTTGCGCTGAACAAGATGGACCTGCCCGGGGCCAACGTCGACAGGGTGCTTGGTCAGCTGGCAGAGCACGGCCTGAATCCTCAACGGTGGGGCGGAGAGGTCGAAGTTATCCAGACCAGCGCCGAGACGGGACAGGGAATCGACGAACTTGTGGAGACGCTTTCGCTGGAGGCCGAAATTCTCGAACTCAAGGCCGACGCCGAAGCCCCCGCAAGCGGATACATAGTGGAAGCCCGCCAGGACCCGGGTCTGGGACCGCTGGCGACGCTGCTGGTCCGCGACGGCGAATTGAATGTGGGCGACATCGTCCTGGCCGGCGTGGGTTACGGTCGCGTTCGCCAGATGAACGACGACCGCGGAAACAGTATCGAAAAGGCCGGGCCGTCAACGCCTGCGGAAGTAGCCGGGCTCGATGAGGTTCCCCAGGCCGGCGACAGGTTCATGGTGGTCGAAGATATCGAAAAGGCGCGGCAGGTGGCCGAAGACCGCAGGCAGCGGGCCCGCAGCGAGGAACTGGCCGAGACCAGGCCCGCCACTCTGGAAGACCTTCTGGGCAGAATCCAGGCCGGCGAAAAGAACGAAGTCTCGCTTATCGTCAAGGCCGACACTCAGGGCTCCGTGGAGGCGGTGTGCTCGTCGCTGGAGAAGATTCAGTCCGAAGAGGTCGGCGTTAATATTATTCACTCGGCCGTGGGCGCCATAAGCACCGGCGACGTAACGCTGGCCGAGGCGTCGGAGGCGCTGATAATCGGTTTCAATATCTCGACCGACCCGGCCGCCAGGTCACTTGCCGAGCAGAAGGGCGTGGACATTCGCCTTTACAGCGTCATATACGAGGCGATAGACGACATTCGCAAGGTGGTTTCCGAAGGCCTGGCGCCGGAAGTTCGGCAGGAAACCGTGGGGCGCGCGGAAGTCAGGCAGGTGTTCAAGATATCGAGACTCGGCACGATCGCCGGTTGTTACGTAACCGACGGCCAGGCCGAGCGAAACGCCAAGGTCCGTGTCATCCGCGACGGCAAGGTTGTCGTCGAAGAGCGCGACGTGGACAGTCTCAAGCGGTTCAAGAACGACGCACGCCAGGTGCGCAACGGCATGGAGTGTGGCGTAAAGGTCGCCGGTTACGACGACCTGAAGGAAGGCGACGTGCTGGAGTTTTACCGCCATGTCGAGGTCGCACGCACGCTTCCGGAATAAACGGTAAACACAGTTGGCGGCATTGTTCCGAGGTCGAAAATGCCCACAACAGTAGGACTCGTTCACCTGTGGCTGAGAATCTCCCAGGCGGGCAGTCTCAAAGACAAGCGGCGCATCGTAAAGAGTTTCAAGGACCGCCTGGCCGACAGGTACAAGGTGTCCGTGGCGGAGGTGGACGGGCAGAACAGGCGCCAGTACGCCGTCCTGGCAGTGGCGCTGGTCGGTCACGACAAGCGTCATCTCCAGGGGGCGCTGCAGCGAGTGATAAACGCCGCCGAAAAACACAGGGATATGGTCCTTGCCGATTACGAAATTGAATGGCTTTAGAAAAAACGGATTCGATGCAAAATGAAAATGTCCCGCCGTACAAAGCGAATAAGCAATTCCATAAAGTACATTATCGCCCAGACGATACTAACCAAGATATCCGATCCGCGCGTGGACACGGCCAAGACGTCTGTCACGCGGGTGGAGGTTCCCGAGGATCTGCTCTCGGCGAAGGTAAGCGTATCCGTCATGGGGACCGAGGTTGAGCAGCGAAAGACCGTAAAGGCCCTGCAGAACGCATCCGGATTCATGCAGGATATAATTTCCTCGCGCCTGCGCCTGCGTCACACGCCGGTGCTGAATTTTGTGGTGGATAAGCAGTTGAAAAAAGCGATGGAAACTTACGAGCTTATCGACAAGGCCATGGAGGAAATACGCTCCAAAGACAGTGGACAGCAGGATGCCGCCGACGAAGACACGGACCAGGGCGGGGAAAAATAAGGAAATCACGTTAAATGAAAAACGCGCGCAGTTACGAAAAGGCAGTCAAGAAATTATTGTCGGACATTAAAAAGAGTGCCTCCAAAGGCCAGGACCGGCACGATACGCTCGAAACGCTGATAAGGGCGGTGCTGGAGGAAGACGCTACGGTCAAGGCCGCCGAACGCGCCGAGCGGGCGCTGCGCGAAGAATACGTGGACTTCAACGAACTGCGTGTAGCACAGTCGAAGGAAATCGTCGAGTGCATCGGTAAAGATTATCCTGACGCCCGTCGAAAGGCAGAACAGCTGAGGAGTGCGCTTAACGGGATATATTACCATTGCGATCGCCTTTGGACCGGCTACATGGAGGAGATGACCAAACGCGACCTGCGCCAGCACCTGCTGGAAGTGGGGCTGGGCCAGTATGCGGCCGCGTGTGTTACGCTGCTGTGCTTCGGCGGACATGCCGTGGCCGTCGATGAGCGTCTTCTGGCGCACCTAAAGGGCGACGGTTACATCCACCCCGAAGCCGACGCCGAAGAGGCCCAGAAATTCCTCGAACGCGTCATACCGCTCAAGGATGCCGTCGCCGCGCACAGTTATTTGCGCCGATATGCCCAGAAGAAACCGAAGCCCGTTCCCAAAAAGGCCCCGAAGAAAAAAGCAAAAGCAAAAACCAAAAAGAAGACCGCCAAAAAGAAAAAGACCAAAAAGAAAAAGGCCGCCGCAAAGAAATCCAAAGCCAAATCAAAAAAGAAAAAGAAGAAAACAAAGGCCAAAAAGAAACCTAAAAAGAAAGCCGCCGGAAAAAAATCCAGGGCGAAAAAATCACGCGCCAAAAAAACCAAGAAGACCGGAAAAAAGAAAAAGCCCAAAAAATCGGTTAAGAAGAAACCCTCCTCCCGCCGCAAGAAGCGCAAAAAATCCGCCCGCACCAAGAAGACCAGAAAATCCAGCAAGCGATAGTTACGCGCGACTATTTTTTCAGACGGTATTCGTACATCTCCCGTCCTATGGCGCGGGAGGCAGCGATTATTTCCGGATACGGCGTGTCGGCGATGTCGAGGAATCCGATCTGATAGTTTTCCCCGTCGAGAGGTCGGCCGGTGGTGGCCTGGTCCTTGTACTTGAACCAGTGGCAGCCGATCAGGTTTGGGTGCTTCAACGCGCCGAGGACGTATTTTTTATAGGCCTCGGCGCGGGCGTCCTGGTCTTTGGTCGCCTGCAAGCCCGTGTGGAACATTCCCCTGTCCAGCGTACCGAAGTGGAACTCGCCGATAATGATCGGAACGTCCGCACCGCCGGGTAACTCAAACCTGCTCACATCCCTGTTATAGCGATTGAAACTGACCACGTCGCAGTACTTTGCGGCCTGTGCCGCCGCGATTGGATTCACCCACGCGAACCGGCAGCCGAGGTAGAGTTTTTTCGGGGCGGCCTTACGCATCGCGGCGCGGCAGGTCTTGAAGTATTGCCCGGCGATTTTGCCGGTGAAGTCGGCCAGGTCAGCCGCGGCGGCTTTTGATTTAGGCGGGCCATTGCGGTCCTTCAGCATCGCCTTCCACGAGTCGTACTTGGCGCCCCATTCTGCGTTGAGTTTGTCGATGTCGCCGTATTTTTCCCGCAGGACCTTAACGAACGCCATCTTCGCCGGTTGGTCCGCCGGCGATTTCATCGCTGCCGAGGCCAGAAACTTCTTGTCGCCCCAGGAGAATTCATTATCCACGAAGAATCCGATGCACAAGGGGTCTTTGGCCGCTGCTTTCGACTCGGATGCCACGGCCTTGTAGACGTTTTCGGCGAAATCTTCATCGAACACATCGGGGAATTTCCTCCAGTATCCCTTGCTGCCCTCTATTCGCCGGCACCGGCCGGTGGAGGCGGTTACCACGTACGGCGTTTCGCTCATGTTGTAAATTAGCAAATCGGACCAGTTGCCGATGGTGTTCAGTCCCCAACTCCGCAGACGCGCGTGGGCCAGCGCGTTATGCTTATTGTGCCAGAACCTGCCGTATTTCAGCATCAGATTGGCCGAACCGAAATCGTAGCACATCGGCCTTTTGCCCGCGTGCGGGCCACGAAGCACGTGCCCGCAGTGAAAATAAAAATCGCCGAACGGTCCGTTATGCGACGGCAGGTGTTCGAACCATTTCTTTCGGTCTTGGATTATGGTTTTCGTGCCGGGTCGGACGCAGTCGATGCCGTGGGAAAAGAACAGCCGCCCCGTGGGGTCCACCAGCCACCACTTGCCCTCGTATTTTTTGGTGTAAAAGTGCCCGGTGGCCTTGAACTTAGGCCCGTCCTTCCATCCGCCCAGCCGGTTCCAGTTTTCCGGTCCGGGGTGGTCGGCGAAGTCCTTTTTCTCGGCGATGAGGCGGTCGGCGAAATCGTCTTGGGAATGAATCTTACCCGGCCAGTCATCGTGAACGTACTGCCCGAAACGGTCGATGAACGGATAGAAGTCTTTTTTCTTCACATCTTGCTCTGGTGGTCCGCCCCGCATGCCCGCCAGCGGTTTGCCCTTCATCTTTCCTGCGCCCGAGGCCGCGATCATCGAAAAAAGAATTGTCGCCAGAAAAAAGTTGATTATCGATTTGGATTTCATATTCATACCCCGCTGAAGGCGTTAAAGCCGCCGTCGATGGGAACCACGGCTCCCGTAATAAAGCACGCCGCATCGGACAGCAGCCAAACTACCGTCCCGACCAGTTCTTCGGCCCGGCCGAGGCGGCCCAGCGGTGTATGCTCCACGATAGTTTTACCGCGAGGGGTGAGTTCGCCGGTTTCCTCTTCGGTCAGCAGGAAGCGGTTCTGTTCCGTCAGAAAGAATCCCGGCGCGATGGCGTTTACGCGTATTTTCTGGGAATGTCCCTGGGCCATGTAAACCGCCAGCCACTGCGTGAAATTGCTCACCGCCGCCTTGGCCGCCGAATATGCCGCTATGTTGGTCAGCGGGCGGAATGCGTTCATGCTCGAAACGTTGATTATCGCGCCCTCGCCGCGATCGGCCATGGCCCGACCGAAAACCTGCGAAGGAAGTATCGTCCCCATGCAGTTCAACTCGAACACCCATCTTATGGCGTCGTCCGGCAGGTCGAAGAATTTTTTCGGCGGCGCGCATGTGGCCTCGGGCTTGTTGCCGCCGGCGCCGTTTATAAGCACGTCGATTTGCCCGAATTCCTCGCCGCAGCGTTCGGCGGCGGCGGCGATTGATTTTTTCTCCAGCACGTTGCAGTGTACCGCAATGGCCTCGCCGCCGGCCGAATTTATTTCGCCGGCCAGGGCCTCGGCGGCCTCGTCCCGGATGTCCAGCACGGCGACCTTTGCGCCCCTTTCGCCCAGTCCTTTTGCTATCGCAGCGCACAGCACGCCCGCGCCGCCGGTTATCGCCACTCGTTTACCTTCGATGTTGAACAGTTCATCAGTCATAGTCATACCCTTTACCTTTATTTTTCAGTGTATTGAATCATAATATATATTGGAACAAGGGTAAAGTTCGCCCCGCGGATACATTGCTGCACGAGCGGCCGCTGATGGTTATAATGACCCCATGGAACGAAAAACGCTGAAACAGATACTGACCGATGTAAGCAGCGGTAAAATGGACGTCGACGCCGCCGCCGAGCGGCTGGCCCAGTTGCCGTTTGAGACTACGGACTTTGCAACGGTGGACCATCACCGCTCGCTGCGCTGTGGATTCTGCGAGGTCATCTTCTGCCCCGGAAAGACCACCGCCCAGATTGTGGCAATATTCGAGAAGGTCGCTTCCCGCGGCGGCGGCGACAATGCATCCGGGCCGGTGCTGGCCACTCGCGCCAATGAAGAAATTTACAATGCCGTGGCGGAAAAATTCCCCCGCGCCGAATACAACGAACTTGCCCGCGCCATAACGCTGCGACCAGAAGACGGTTCCGCGACGTTAGGGCACGTGGCCGTGGTGGCCGCCGGAACGAGCGACCTGCCCGTGGCCGAGGAGGCACGCGTTACCGCCGAGATGGTGGGCGCGGAGGTCTCCACGCATTACGACGTCGGCGTGGCCGGTCTGCATCGCCTGCTTGCGCACCTGGACGACATCCGCAAGGCCAACGCGATAGTAGTGGTGGCCGGCATGGAAGGGGCGCTTGCCAGCGTGGTGGGCGGCCTGGTGGCGGTTCCCGTTATCGCCGTGCCGACATCTGTCGGCTACGGGGCGAGTTTCAAGGGAGTGGCGGCGCTGCTTACGATGCTCAACAGTTGCGCCTCGAACGTGACGGTGGTGAACATAGACAACGGCTTCGGCGGCGGTTACGTAGCGTCCATGATAAACCGGCTTGCGGCGGAGAATGAAAAATAATGCCGGACGATACCGAAAAAATCACCGACTTGGCCCAACTTCCTCCACGCAAGCTAAACGCGCACAAGGGCAATTTTGGCCGTGTGCTGGTGGTCGGCGGTTCGCGGGGCATGATAGGCGCGGTATCCCTGGCGGCCAATGCTGCCCTTCGCGGCGGGGCGGGACTGGTCACTTTTGCCGCACCGGCCACGGTTCAGCCGTTCATCGCCACGTTGTGTCCCTGCGCCACGTCGCTGCCGCTGGACTGCGACGATAAAGGCGAGCTGGTGCCGTCGGCCCTTTCGCAACTGGCAAAAGCGAGCGAAAACTGCGACGTCATGGCCGTGGGCCCGGGTATGAGCACAACACCGGCGGCGCGCAACCTGCTCGCCGCAGCTCTGGACCGTCCGCGGCCGTTGGTCATCGACGCGGACGGGCTGAACAACCTTGCGACCATGGAGAACTGGCCGCAGCGCCGCGGACAAACCGGCCAACCGCTTATTCTCACGCCGCACCCGGGAGAGTTCGCACGGCTAACCGGCTCATCCATAAAGGATATCCAGTCCGATCGCGAGGGCGCGGCCGTAACCGCCGCGGCAAAGTGGCGGCAGGGCGTCGGCGAACTGGTCTGCGTGCTCAAGGGCGCGGGCACCGTGGTCACCGACGGGCAGGGGGTTTACGTGAACACAACCGGCAATCCGGGCATGGCCAGCGGCGGCAGCGGCGACGTGCTGACGGGCCTTGTGGCCGCGTTTGCCGGGCAGGGTCTAAGCGCATTCGACGCGGCTCAACTGGCGGTGTATGTGCACGGCCTGGCAGGCGACCTGGCTGCCGAGGCGCTGGGCCAGCCGTCGCTTATCGCCACGGATTTGCTGGACTTTCTCCCCCGAGCCATAAGGGATGCACATGAACAGGCCGGCGGCGATTAGCGCAGCCATTCTGCTGGTCATCGTCGGCGGCGTTTGTGCCGATACGCCGGTCCGGCCGGCCGAGTCCGCGCCGCGCGATGCTGGCGGCGCACCGCGGGTGGTGAGCTTTTCACCCGCGATAACGGATATACTCTTGGAGATCGGTTTCGGCGATTGCGTCGTGGGCGTTACGCGTTTCTGCCGCCTGCCAGACGGCGTCAGTCGTCCGCGACTCGGCGACCAGTTCACCGTGAACGCAGAAAAAATCCTCTCCGTTCGCCCGGACGTCATCCTTACACAGACCGACCCGCGGAAATTCACCGGCGTTACCGACGTCGACCCGCACGTACGAGTAGAGCAGTTGCGAATCGAGCGGCTCGAGGACATTCCGGCCGCAATAAGGCGCATCGGACGGATACTCGGCCGTCCCGACCGCGCCGGCCAGCACGCCGCGGCTTTCGAGGCGAAGATTGACTACATCCGTCGCAAGGCCGCCGGCAAGGACCGCCCGCGCGTGCTGTTCGTGATGGGTACAGACAGGCCGACCGCCGCGGGCGCGAACAATTTCATCGGCGATTTGATTGTAGCAGCGGGAGGCATCAACGCGGGGGCGGACATCCCCGGCCAAACGCGCTGGCATCGCACGCACATAGACGACATCGTCAGCGCCTCTCCGCAGGTGATTATCTGCATGGTTGAGAAACCTGCCCGAGCCGAGGACGCGAGGCAATACTGGATGCAATGGAGCGGCATCCCTGCCGCCGCATCGGGGCGCGTGCACGTGGTTACCTCGAAGGGCTGGACTATACCCTCGACGAACCTTGCGGACCTGTCGCTGCGGATGTACAGAATGCTTCACCCTGCATCCCCGGCAACCGCGCCGGCTGCTGTCGAGGCCGGAACATCGCTGTGGGTGGCGCGGTTGTATCGTCTGCTGGCCGCGGCCGTGGTGGGGGCCGCGCTGGCCGCGGCGGGTGCGGCGCTGCAGGGGCTGCTGCGCAATCCGCTGGCCGAGCCGTACATCCTGGGCATATCCAGCGGCGCGGGAGTGGGCGTGCTGCTGGGCCTTGCGCTTTCGGGATGGTGGGCCGTGCCGCAATGGGCCTCCACTCCCGCTCTGGCGTTTATCGGGGCGATTACCACCTGCGTTGTGGTTTACACCGTGGCACAGCGCCGCGGACGGCTCGACTCCTACGCACTAATCCTCTCCGGCGTGATAATAAATACGTTCAATGCTGCCATTATGCTGGCGATGTTCCTGTATATCGACCCGCACCGCATCGCGGACTTCTCGCACTGGGCGATGGGCCGCCTGCCGGACTCGGTCGACGTGGTGATGCTTGCTGCCTGCGGGGCGTTCGTAGCGGCCGGCTGGGCGGTGCTTGCGGCGGCGGGCGGCGCGTTCAACGTGCTGGGCCTGGGCGACGAGGTGGCGGCGTCTTCCGGCGTGGGCGTCAACCGCCTGCGCATCGCGACCTTCGCGTGTGTGGGGCTGATGACGGCCGCGGCGGTCGCGCTGGCCGGGCCGGTCGGCTTCCTCGGATTAATCGTGCCACACATAGTCCGGCTCATACTCGGCCCCGAACACCGCCGGCTGATACTGGTAAGCGGCCTTGCCGGTGCGGGTTTCCTTGTCGGCGCCGAGGCGCTTTGTCGACACGCAGGCGCCATGGTGGGCCTGAGTCTGATACCCGTGGGCATAATAACGGCCCTGTGCGGCGGCCCGTTCTTTATTTTCCTGCTTCGCCGCAGGTTCCGGGAGGTCTCCCCGTGAGCGACCGGCAGCACGTAATATCCGCCGAGGGGCTGGTTTTTGGCTACGGTCCCGATGCGCCCGTGCTGCACGGCGTCGGCATGACCGCCTCGGCCGGCAAACTGTTGTGTATCCTCGGTCCGAACGGCTCGGGCAAGACCACGCTTCTGCGCTGCCTGCTGGGTCACCTTCACCCGCAGAAGGGTCGCGTGGTGCTGGACGGGCGGGAAATCGAAAAATACTCCCGCCGCGGCCTTGCGCGGATGCTGGCGTATGTGCCGCAGTTCCCGACCTCGGCGTTTTCGTTCACCGCGCGGCAGATTGTGCTCATGGGCCGATTCGCCCACACGGGACCGACGGGCCTGACGGGGCGGCAGGACCGTCGCGTGGCGGAACTGGCGATGAAAATGACCGACACCGGCCGGTTCGCCGACAGGACGCTGGATGAACTTTCCGGCGGTGAAGCCCAGTGCGTGATGATAGCCCGCGCGCTGGCCCAGCAGCCGACGGTCATGCTGCTGGACGAACCGACCAGCCACCTGGACGTGAAGAACCAGTTGAAGATATACCGCATGATGCGGCGGCTGGCGGACCAGTGGCACATGGCCGTGGTGTGCGTCAGCCACGACGTTAACCTGGCCGCACGCTTTGCCGACGAGATGCTGCTGATGCGGGATGGACGCATCATTGCAGACGGCGCGCCGGCAGAGGTCATACGCAAGGACGTGCTGGGCCAAACCTACGGCGTGGAAATCGACCTGGTGGAAACGCCCGGACAGGACGTGCCGCTGGTCCGCGCGCGGTAGTGGTGTAATTAATTGTGTGTAACTTTGTGGATTGGTGTTGATCGTGTCATCC
>CAYYMD010000045.1:0-24435 GCA_964472875.1 uncultured Planctomycetaceae bacterium | reverse complement strand
ATGTGGTTACTTCGGAAGATACAGATCGTTCCTACACCTTTGGGACGGTAATAAATTTTTTTATTTTTTTTTCGGGCGATGTGGCCGCTTCTGCGGACAAACTGCGCGCGCAAATCAGCAGGGATTCCGGAATTCGGATTTCGGATTTTGCCCATCCGGCCGCGTTAGTAAGCCCCCGCCCTCAAGCGGGGGATAGTTTTTCGGTGTTCCTCTATATACCGGCGTTATTATCCCCGCGTGCAGTCCCGATGAATCGGGACACGCCCTACCCCTGGTTCATCAGTTAATTTTACCCGCCGCAGGCGGGCGGACAAGTCCGCGTTAACTTGTCCTTCGCAGCCCACGGGGCGAAGAAGGACTACGACTGCCGGCAGGGGCAAATTTTAAAACAAATCGCACTTCCTCCAAACCGGGTGCATACAATTAACTGAACCCAAACCGTAATAAGGAGACCTGAGATGAAAAACAAAAATCTATTATCTGTTGCGGTGCTTCTGTTGGTTTTCGTCGCGCCGGCCTGCGCGGGCCAGAAGCAAAAGGACATCGTCGACACCGCGGCCGCCGCCGGTCAGTTCAAAACGCTGGTCAAGGCCGTCCGGGCCGCCGAACTGGTCGACACTCTCAAGGGCCCGGGCCCGTTCACCGTCTTCGCGCCGACCGACGAGGCGTTCTCAAAACTGCCCGAGGGCGCGATTGAGTCGCTGCTGAAGGATGAGAACCGCGGCAAACTCGTCGAGATACTCACGTATCACGTCGTGCCCGGACGGGTATCATCCGGCGAGGCCGCCGACCTGCCCAAGGCCGACACGGTCCGGGGCGCCAGCGTGCTGATTTCATCCGAAGGCGACGGCCTCCGCGTGGGCGGCGCGAAGGTGGTCAAGGCCGACATAGCCGCCTCCAACGGCGTCATCCACGTTATAGACTCGGTGCTGATGCCCGGCGACATCGTGGACACCGCGGCCGCGGCCGGACAGTTCAAAACACTGCTGGCCGCCGCCAAGGCCGCAGGGCTGGTCGAAGCCCTCAAGGGCGATGGCCCTATTACCGTCTTCGCACCAACGGATGAGGCCTTCGCCGCACTTCCGCCGGGCACGGTCGATGACCTGCTTCAGCCGGAAAACCGCGACCGCCTCGCGGCCATCCTGAAATATCACGTTGTGCCCGGGCGGGTGCTGCTGGGCCAGAGGCAGTCAAAAACGCTACAGGGCGGCGAACTGGACATCCGCCCGGCCGGCGACTATCGCGTCAACGAGGCGAAGGTGCTGCTGGCCGACGTGAAGACAACAAACGGCGTGGTTCACGTTATCGACCGCGTGCTGATGCCGGAACTGCCCGAGGCCACGCCCGTCCGCAAGGCCATGGCGCTGATAGAACTGGCCATCGAGCGGGGAGTTCCGCTGTACAACAGCCACAAGCCGGATGCGTGCGCGGCCGTTTACGAAGTCGCCGCCCGGTCGCTGCTGGACGGCCACACCGACGTGCTGGATGAGGCCTCGCGCCGGCGACTCCGCAAGGCATTGTCGGACATCCGCAAAGACCACCGCGCCACGCGACAGGCGTGGATACTCCGCTACGCTCTCGACGACGTCTATCGCAACCTGCGGAAGATGGAGTAAATCCCGACCCGGTCCGATGTATAACTAAAAGAGCGGCCCCGGCAATGCAATCCGGGGCCGCCTTTTATTTCTTATAAATTCAATTACCCCATCAACCTGTCCCGGCGCGCCGGGGTCACTGCTAAGTTTGCCGGTCATCCGGCGGCTGGGACACTTCAGGTCCGATCTGCGGGGGCTCGGGGGCCTGTTGTTGCGGCTGATGTTGTCCGCCCGAAGACGGTGGCGCCGGACGTCGCGCGCCCGCGGCCGTGAGGTTCTTCTCTATAAACAGATTGGCAAGCCCGGCCAGAAACAGCAGCGCGTAAAACACGATACTTGTCCACAGTATGCCCGTGCCTTCGGTCCTCATCGCCTGTTTCATCTGGTCTTCCATCTGCTTTTGCATGTTCGCCTGCATGGCGGAGTTTGCGCCGGCGGACTGCTGCTTTTGCTTGTCTTTCTGGGCTTCGATCATGTCGTCCACGTAATTTATATTCGCGGCCAATATCATCACCAGCAGCCCTACAATCGCCATAACGACTATTATCCCCCCGGAATTTGCGGAGGTCAGTTTGCCGGCCAGACTCGCCCCCGCCACGGCGAGTATGCCGATGGGAACAATCAGGCCGAGTATCGCCCACGGGCGGGCGCTGATATCCTCGCCCGGGTCTTTTTTCTCTACCTTGACGCCCTGGCCCTGCTGGCCCATGTTCTCGGGCAACTTGCTGGTCATGTCGCCGGTGGTTATCTGGAGGCCGGAGGATGTGCCGATTTCGCCCATGCCGCCGCAACTGACCTTCAGCCACGGAAGAAAAAAGAAAATCACCAACAGAAGCGCCATCGGAAGTGATACCAGCGACCCAAGTCTGGACAGAAGTGCGTTTTTATCCATGATATTTCTCCGCATTTTAACAGGGACAATCCCTTTTTCCGCCACGATTGGCGGACCTGTTTTTTTTAAGTTTCCAGTTTCAGGATTTCAGCTCCGCCTACGGCGGACAGGTTTAAGTTTTTTCAGCGAATATACTCGTTGATAATGTTCTCGAGCATTTCGACGCGTCCTGATTCGTTATCGTCGGGATTGCCTTTTTCCAGCATATATTTTTTGAGCCCCCCGAGCGTCACGTGCCCGGACTCGATGTCGGCGCCGATGCCCTGCCGCCACGAGGCGTAACGCTGGTGGACGAAGTCATCCAGCACGCCGTCTTCTTTGATGGCGGCCGCAATCTTCAGACCACGCGCGAAGGCGTCCATAGCGCCGATGTGCGCGTGGAACAGGTCCTCCGGCTCGACGCTCTCGCGGTGGACGTGCGCATCGAAGTTCAGCCCGCCGGTTTTGAAACCGCCGGCGTCGAGGATAATCAGCATGGCCATGCTCGTGTCGTAAATGTCCGTGGGAAACTGGTCGGTGTCCCAGCCCAGCAGCAGGTCGCCGCGATTGGCGTCGACCGAGCCGAGCAGGTCGTTGGCGGCCGCGTATGTCAACTCGTGGGCGAAGGTATGCCCGGCCAGCGTGGCGTGGTTGGCCTCGATGTTCAGTTTGAAGTGCTCGTCGAGGTTGTATTTCTGCAGGAACGCGTGGCAGGCGGCGGCGTCGAAGTCGTACTGGTGCTTGGTCGGCTCCTTTGGCTTGGGCTCGATGTAGAACTGCCCGTCGAAGCCGATTTCCTTCTTGTAGTCCACGGCCATCTGTAGCAGGCGTGCGAGGTTGTCCATCTCGCGGGCCATGTCGGTGTTCAGCAGCGACTTGTAACCCTCGCGTCCGCCCCAGAACGTGTAACCGCTGCCGCCGAGGTCGTTGGTGATTTCCAGCGCCTTGGCCACCTGCGCGCCGGCGTAGGCGAACACGTCGGCGTTGCAACTGGTGCCCGCACCGTGCATGAAACGCGGGTTGGAGAACAGGTTGGCCGTGCCCCAAAGCAGTTTCACGCCCGTGCGCTGCTGCTGGTCGGACAGGACCTTGGCCACCTCGTCGAGGTTGCGGTTGGTCTCGGCCAGGTTCTCGCCCTCGGGGGCGACGTCGCGATCGTGGAAGCAGTAGTAGTCCACGCCGAGTTTCTCGCAGAATTCGAAGCACGCCTCGGCCCGCTGGATGGCGGCCGCAAGCGGGTCGCGGGCGTCGTTCCAGGGCATGATGCGCGTCTCGGCGCCGAACGGGTCCGCCCCGCCGTTGCAGAACGAGTGCCAGTATGCCACCGAAAATTTCAGGTGCTCGGCCATGGATTTGCCGGCGACGACCTCGTCGCGGTTATAATGCTTGAACGCCAGGGGGTTCTTCGAATCCGGTCCTTCGTACTCGATTTTGTTAATGCCTTCGAAATACTCGGTCATGATCGTCTCCTTTGATTTCCTTTAATTTTCATATCCTTGCGTTTGTCGAATTATATCCGGCCGGCGCCGGCCCGCGGAATTCTATCACTTTTGCGACGGCGACACAAAGCGCCAGTCGGAACATTATCGCCCGAAACCGCCGAAAGCGACCTTGACACGCACGCGCGGCGGATATAATATACCGTGGCGCGTGGCGGGTTTTACTTCGACGGCGAACAGGTTGACTCGACGCCCGGAGTTTGCCCCCGTACCGGGAAGGAGCAACGTCGTGGGCAAGAAGAAAGATTCAGTGGCCCTGTTCGAGGTTATCACCCGAAACAAGGAACGGCAAAGCAAGAAGGACCTTGGCGTTCCCGGCTGGATGGGAAAAGCCGGGCAGGCCCCGCAGGAGCAGCAAGCCCCCCGGCAAGAGGCCCCGCCGGAAGAATCGCAGCAGCAACAGGCCCCGGCGCCGCCCCCGCAGCAGCGCGCGGAGCAGGTCCCGCCCGAGACGGAACCCGAGACGCGTGCGGCCAGGGCGCAGCCGGCAAAGCGCCTCTCGGCCCCGTCGGTCTCGACCGAAGGCGGGCGGCTGAAACTGTCGCTGGACTACATCAGCTGCACCGCCATAGCGGTGGGCTTTATCGTTCTGCTGGCCGTGGCGTTCTGGCTGGGACGCACGACGTCTCCGCAGGCCCCCGCCCAACAGGCCGGAATGGACGCCCCGTATAATCCGGCCGTGACCGGCGGCCGGGACGGCGACGGCGAAGCAGGCGGCGCGCAAAGCCCCGCCGCCGCGCCGAAACGGCAAAAAGGAAAATATTACCTGGTAATCCAGAGCATGATGGGCGACAGCCCGCGCCTCAAGAAAGAGGCGTACAAGATAGTGAACTACTGCCGCAAGAACGGCGAGCCCGCATCCGTGGCCAGGTACGGAGACCAGCTGGTGGTGTGGTCGCTTACGCCGTTCGAGTCGCCCTCCGGCACAGAGGCGAAACAGCACGCCAGGGCCATCGAAGAGATGGGAAAGAGATATCCCGGAGATTACGATTTCAGACAGAGACGCGACGGCAAATTCGACCCCTGGTTCGTAAAATACAAGGGATCGTCCCGAAGCGGAAATTAACGAACGGAGTTTTGTAATGTCATTGGATCGCACACTGAAGACGCACGGCGGATTAATGCGGACGCGCAGCGTACTGAGCCGCGCCGAACGCATCGAACGGCTGATAGAAGAAGGAAAGTTCGACCCCGAGGCCGACAGCCCCATGGGCCTGCCCAAGCTGAAGGTTCGCCAGTCCAGGGCCGGCAAAAAGGCCAAGAAGGCCGAGGAAGAACCCGAAGAAGCCGCCGCCGAGGCCGCGGCCGAAGGCGAACAGTCCGCCGAAGAGGGCGAAAAGTCGGCCGAAGAAAAAAAGTAAAGCAAGCTACACCGGCAATACCAAAGGGTTAATTCATCAAATCCATGAACCCAGGTCCACACGCCATCGCCGAGCGAATGCGTCTTCTGGACGCCTCGGGTATACGAAAGGTTTTCGACCTGGCGGCCCGCCTGAAGGATCCGGTGAACCTCTCGATAGGCCAGCCGGACTTCGACGTGCCCGACAACATCAAGCGCCGGGCCGTGGAGGCGATAGAGGGCGGCCGGAACAAATACACGCAGACACAGGGCACGGCCGAACTGCGCGCCGCCATCGCCGAAAAATGCACCTCGGAGTTCGGCTGGTCGGACGCCGGCGAGCGGCAGTACCTTATCACCTGCGGCGTAAGCGGGGCCCTGATGCTGGCGATGCTCACGCTTGTCAACCCCGGCGACGAGGTGATGTTCATAGACCCCTACTTCGTAATGTACAAGCACCTTGTGCACCTGGCCGGGGGAAAGTGCGTGACGGTGGACACGTATCCGGACTTCCGCCCGGACTTTAACAAACTCTCCGACGCCATCACCGACCGCACGCGGATGATACTGGTCAACTCGCCGTCGAACCCCACCGGCTACGTCTGGACGCAACAGGAAATGCGCGAGCTTGCGGATATCGCGCGGCGGCGCGACATACTGGTGATATCCGACGAGATTTACAACCTGTTCTGCTACGACTCGCCGTTCGCCTCGCTCGCGGCCGAGTACGAGAACACGCTGCTGATGCGCGGCTTCTCCAAGTCTTACGCGATGACCGGCTGGCGGCTGGGCTGGTGCACCGGCCCGCGGGAGATTATCGAGAAGATGACCATGCTGCAGCAGTACAGTTTCGTCTGCGCCCCGCCGATGGCACAGGACGGCGGCGTGGAGGCGCTGGCGACTGACGTGTCACATTACGCGGCCGCGTACAAGAAAAAGCGCGACATGGTGCACGAGGCACTCGGCGAGACATTCGGGCTGGTTAAGCCCGGCGGGGCTTTCTACGCGTTCGTGCCAGCCCCGGGCGGCGACGCCACGGCCTTCGTCAAAAAAGCCATCGAGAACAACGTGCTAATCATCCCCGGCAACGTCTTCTCCGAGAAGGACACCCACTTCCGCCTCTCCTACGCCACCAGCGACGAAAAACTCGCAAAAGGCCTGGAAATTCTTAAATCACTGGCGTGATTGTTCGGACAAGCAGGGCCTGCAACACCTTTGTCATAGATACTTACTAAACCATTAACATTGTCTTGTCGATTTTTATCCTGTATAATTCTTACCGGTAAGAGTAATACAAGGATAGCATCATGAGAGTTACATCCAAGGGACAGGTTACGATACCGCAGCGGCTGCGGAAGAAGGCAGGAATCGTCCCCGGCAGCGAGGTCGAGTTCGCCGAAAAGAACGGCCGTCTATACCTTCACAAGGTCAAGGGACCCGGCCGTGGAAAGCGGCTGGTCGGCCGGATGCGCGGCCGGGGCGGCGTGCGAATGAGCACCAACGAGATCCTCGCGCTTACACGGGGCAAAAAATGACGGCCGCGATGGTCGATTCCTGCGTGCTGCTGGACATCCTGACCGAGGATCCCGAATGGTTCGACTGGTCGGCGGCGGCGCTGGCCGGCCAGGCAGACCGCGGCCTGCTGGTCATCAATCCGGTTATCTACGCAGAGGTCTCGATACGATTCGTGCGAATCGAAGAATTGGAAACCGCCCTGCCATTCGACGCATTCGAGTACCGTACGATACCGCGCGAGGCGGCCTTTCTGGCCGGAAAATGCTTCCTAAAGTATCGTCGTCGCGGCGGCGCCAAGGACACTCCCCTGCCTGACTTTTTCATCGGCGCCCACGCCGCGGTCGAAAAACTCGACCTGATAACACGTGACACCGGCCGCTTCGAAAAATATTTCCCCTCTGTCACACTCATCCGGCCATAGAAGAACATAATGGCGGTTCAGACACATCAGGACACACCTTACATTGCAAAATCCGGAAAAAGACTTGCATTAGCGCGTGGAAATTACTAAAAGTTCCCAATTACTTAGCAGGCAGGAAAAATGAAATTTTACCTTGTCGACAGAATAGAATCCCTCCGCCCCGGCCAGAGCATCGAGACCGTCAAGGCGCTGTCGCTGGCGGAGGAATACCTGGCCGACCACTTTCCGGCCTTTCCGGTGCTTCCGGGCGTGATGATGCTCGAGGCCATGACGCAGTCGGCGGCGTGGCTGGTGCGCATTGAGCAGGACTGGAGCCGCAGCATCGTGGTTCTCTCGACGGCCCGCAACGTCCGTTACGCCAGTTTCGTGCGGCCGGGCAATGTCCTGCGGTGCCGCGTGGAAGCGAAGGAAATAGGTGAGGAAATATCGAAATTTAAATGCGACGGCTTTGTCGACGAAACGCACGCCGTCTCGGCCAAAATCGAGTTGCGGAGTTTCAACCTCGCCGACCGGCCGGGCGCGCCGGCGGCGGATAAGCAGATAATAGAGCAGTTAAAGCAACGGTTTAAACTTATCGGCGGGCCCGAGGCGATGTCCGGGGCCGGCCAGTCGTAGCCGTGGCGGGCGCGCAGCGGCGCGCCCTGACGTTAGATGCTTGACTTATGCGGTTTTTGACCCTATAGATTAGTGTGAAGCCAGAAAGTTTAGTTACTTATATAATAGTTCGGCCGGACACGCCGGCCACAGGAGAAACGAAAAATGGCGATGAGCGAAGAGCAGGTTTTCGAAAAGGTGCAGGAGACTCTGGTTGAGGCGCTCGGCGTTGACGACGACGAGGTAACACCCGAGGCAACGCTCACTGGCGACCTCGGCGCCGAGAGCATCGACTTCCTCGACATAGTTTTCCGCCTGGAGAAGGCGTTCGGAATCAAGATACCCCGGGGGGAACTGTTCCCCGACAACATCCTGAACAACCCCGAATTCGTTCAGGACGGCAAACTCACCCCGGCCGGTCTTGAGCAACTCAAGGAGCGGATGCCGCACGTTGACCTCAGCGAGTTCGAGCAGGACCCGGACGTGAACAAACTGGCCGAAATGTTCAAGGTCCAGACTATCGTCAACTACCTCAAGAGCAAGGTCAACTGACGCCGGCTTCCCGTCGCGGGTGAGGATTTTATGCGCTGGATATGGATTGACCGAATCGTCGAATTCGAACCCGAGAAGCACGCCTCGGCCGTGAAAAACGTATCCCTGGCCGAGGAACACCTGCACGACCACTGGGAAGACTACCCCGTGATGCCCGCCTCCCTCATGATAGAGGGAATGGCCCAGACGGCCGGAATACTGGTGGGACACGCCAAAAACTTCGCCGAAAAGGTCGTGCTGGCCAAGATATCAAAGGCGCAGTTCGACGATATCGTAACGCCCGGGGACACCATAACCTACCGGGCCGAGATAACAATGCTGGCCGACGAGGCCGCCGTCACCAAGGGCACGGTGCTTAAAAACGGCCGGGAAATCGGACAGATAGACCTTATGTTCTCACACGTAGACCACAACACCGCGGGGGTTAAATTCCCCAAGGAAAACTTCGTTTTCACCGGACAGTTCATGCGGCTCATCGCACCGTTCATGGAGGGCGCCGATGAGTGAACGGCGCACGGCAATAACAGGCCTGGGGGTCGTATCTCCGGCGGGCATAGGCGCACAGGCGCTGTGGGAGGCGCTGGTGAACGGTGAAAAGTTCATCCGCCCGATATCCCTTTTCGACGCCGGCGAGTTCCCCTGCAGCATCGCCGGGCAGATAGAGGGCTTCTCGGCCAGAAAGTTCGTGCCGAAAAATTACCGCAAGTCGGTGAAGGTGATGGCCCGGGACATTGAACTGGCGGTTGCGGCCTCTGACCTGGCCGTCCGCGACGCGGAGATAACCTCCTGCGCAATAGATGCGGACAACCCCGACATCGACTCCTGGCGGTTCGGATGCAACATCGGCGCCGGGCTTATCTGCACCGACCTGGACGAACTCGGCTCGGCCATAAACACCGCCGTGGTCGACGGCAAATTCAACATGAAAACCTGGGGCGAAAAAGGCATCAACAACCTCACCCCCCTGTGGCTGCTGAAATACCTGCCGAACATGCTGGCCTGCCACGTGACCATAATCCACTGCGCCAAGGGGCCGTCCAACACGATAACCTGCGGCGACGCGTCGGGGCACCTGGCCGCCGGCGAGGCGTCGCGGCTGCTGGCGGCCGGGCGGGCCGACGCTGTCATATGCGGCAGCGCCGAGAGCAAACTGAATTCCATGGGCCTGCTGCGACAGAAACTCCTGGGTCGGCTGTGCACCACCGCCAACGACAGGCCGGAAACCGCGCCCCGCCCGTTCGACGCCGCCCACTGCGGAACCGTCATCGGCGAGGGCGGAGGCCTGCTGATACTGGAAGACCTGCAACGCGCCCAAAAACGCGACAAGAAACCGTACGCGGAAATTGTCGGCTTCGGGGCCGCCTGCGACCCCGACGGCATCGACATCACCCGCCCCACCGCCGGCTCTCTCGACCTGGCCGTCGAACGGGCCATGGCCGACGCCGGCATAGGGCCGCAGGACGTGGACCTGGTCGTCACGCACGGCACGGCCGTGCCGGACGAGGACCGCCGCGAGGTGGAGGCGTGGTCCGCGGCGCTGGGGCAAAGGGCTCAGGAAGTGCACGCCACGTCGATCACTGGAACCATCGGCTCGCTGTTTGCCGGCGCCGGTGGCGTGGAACTGGCCGTGGCGGCCATGGCCGTGAAAAACCAGACCGTCCCGCCGACGGCGAACCTGGACGAATGCGACAGGGACTGCAAACTGAACTTTTCCGACACCGCACGCAAGGCGGACATCGAATACGCCGTCACCGGCTCGTTCAGCGTGGGCGGCCAGAGCGGGGCGTGCGTGCTGAGGCGAATCGAATCATGAGCGACAGACGAGTAGTAATAACCGGAATGGGCTCGGTCAACCCGCTGGCCCACAACGTCGAGGACACGTGGAGCGCAATGCTGGCCGGCGAAAACGGCATCAGCAAAACGGAACTCTTCGACGCCGAAACTTTCCCCTCGACCTTTTCGGCGCAGGTGAAGGACTTCGACTTTGCGGCTCACCTGGACAACCCCGAAAAACACCGCCACGCCGGGCGGCACTGCAAGTTCGCCCTGGCCGCCGCCTCGCAGGCGTGGAAACAGGCCCACATGGACGACGCCAGCGAACTGGACAGGTCCAACACCGGCATCTACCTCGGCAGCGGCGAGGGCTCGCTGGACTTCGACAATTTCACCTCCCTGCTGGTGGACGCCTGGAGCGACGGCGGCGTGGACACCCGCAAATGGGCGCAACTGGCGCATCAGCGGATGGACCTTTACCGCGAGGTGGAGCAGGAATCGAACATGGTCGTGGCTCACCTGGCCAACGAGTTCGACGTCCGCGGGCCGGCGTTCAACGTCCTGACCGCCTGCGCCGCCAGCACGCAGGCCATCGGCGAGGCCGTGCTGCAAATCCGCCGCGGCGACGCCGAGGCCATCATCACCGGCGGGGCCCACAGCATGATACACCCCTACGGCGTGACCGGCTTCGTGCGGCTGACCGCGCTTTCCACGCGCAACGACGAGGTGGAAACCGCCTCCCGCCCGTTCGACATGACGCGCGACGGATTTGTCCTGGGCGAGGGCGCCAGCGTGCTGATTATCGAGGACTACGAGCACGCCAAGGCACGCGGGGCGAAGATACTGGCCGAGATTATCGGCTACGGCGCCAGCGCCGACGCCTTCCGCATCACCGACCAGGACCCCGAAGGCGATGGCGCGGCCGGGAGCATGTCCGCCGCGCTGCAAGACGCGAAACTTACGCCGGCCGACATCGATTATATCTCGGCCCACGGCACGGCCACGCAGCAGAACGACCTGGTGGAGACCAGGGCCATCAAGAAAGTCTTCGCCGAGCGGGCGCATGACGTGCCCGTCTCCAGCGTAAAGAGCATGATAGGCCACCTCATCGCCGCCGCCGGGGCGACCGAACTTATCTCGTGCGTTATGGCACTGCGCGACCAGGTCATACCGCCGACCACCAACTACAATCACCCGGACCCCAACTGCGACCTGGACTACGTGCCGAACGAGCCGCGAAAGGCCGACCTGAAAATCTGCATGTCCAACAGTTTCGGCTTCGGCGGCCAGAACAACACGCTCATCATCAAACCGCCCGAAGATTAATTGATTAGTTCATCGGCGCATCTCGAGTGGTAACGGACATTGCCCGCGGGGCCTGCCCGCCCCCGGCATGTGTTTACTATACCCTGTAACCTATCCCCTTCCCGCCGGATGTATTATGCTTGCCACAAACGAGGAAGAATTGGTATAATATTATAGAAGAGCATATATTACTGTCTTCATGGAAAGGTAAATGCGGTAAATGCAATGAATATTTATCCTTGCAGAAACACGAACGGAAATATTCGAGGCGCATCTCATCTTCACGGCAGATGGCGGGGCACCGCGTTTACTCTGGTCGAACTGCTGGTGGTCATCGCCATAATCGCTATGCTTGTGGCTATAATAGTTCCCTCGTTCAGACAGGTGCGGGAGCACGGATACCTGGCCAAGTGCCAGTCCTATATGCATCAGTTGGTCAACGACGCGCTGTCGCAGGGCGCCGTCGCGAGCATCGAAGGCGGGGAAACCTCAAAGAGTTTCGCCTACGCGGCTCAACTCGCCTGCCCTAAATCCGAGGGATGTCCACCTCCACCAGATGTCTCCCAGAAGAATGGACCAGAAAGCAACAACGAGGTACTTATCTTCACGGAGCAAACGAACTACACACTGCCGTCTTCGGTGACCGTGGATATCACCGAACCGGGAACATACGACAGTGAACGTCAAAACAGTCCGGGTTATTTCGGGCGCACGCGGGATACCATCCCGGCCGGTCGAAATGTGGATTGCTATTTTGTACATTTCAACCCGAAGAGGGGTTCCCCCGGCATTTTGACAAACGGTGTATTCAGAGCGCCAGCCGAGATTATAGGCATAATAGTAACCACAAGTGCCCTCAGTAATTCCGACAGAGTTCTGGGCAGTGAGGGAACGCTTTACACCACGGGAACGGCGTACCGCGGTTATGAAACATTTTGGATCAATAATGGCACACCGAGGCAGGAACGGATTACCCTGAAGGACGATCGTCGAACGGTGGTGTTCGATCAATTAGATGTTACCGGAGACAGTGAGGACACAAGAATAATCACCAAGCCCGCCAATATGGAAGGTGCGTTCCCCAGTTACGCCGTAAACAGCGCAGCGTCCACAAACATTCCGCGTCCGAGGCAGATAAAACTCGTGGAATATAAAAAACCCAGCATATATTTCGACGATTATTTCAATGCCAACATGCCGTTTGACGAATACATAGCGCCGCGCCATTTCGGCAAGGCCAACGTGGCCTTTATGGATGGAAGCGTCAAACTGATGAATCCGGATAAGATAAACTTCGACCATCCGAACCACGAAAAGCGGGACAAGATTATCGAAAGATACTGGGCGCCGTAGCCGCTCAGCCCTCCGGGGAAAGGACCATATCCAAAACCGTCACCTCATTGCCGTCGTCAAGAGCAACCTTTCTCGTCTCGGCCTGAACCAGATTCTGCGGGAGCATGAGGATAAGCAGTCGCCTGGCCTCCTTGCACTGATAGGGATATAAAGTGCGCTCATCCGCTTCGCCGCTCCCGGGAACATCCCAGGACGGGACAAAACCAATCAGATAAACCGTTCCGTGGCGCCGGCTCGGTGCCTTGTGAATCTCGAAGCAACCTGAATTTTCCCGCTCGGCCAGTATGCCCTTGCGGCTCATCATGTCTGCGACCTGACCGGGCCCGCAAGCCAGTAGTTCCGGCTTTGCGAAGAAATACGTTCCGGCGGGCGCCTCGGCGATGCTCTTGCCCGCCTTGGACGCATCCAGTGGCCGTAGTTCCTCGCGGCGCCTGCGGATGACCGAATTTTGATATTCCTCTATGGTGGGAACATTATCGCCGCCCAAAACAATCCACGCAACCACCACGCCGGAAACCACAACCACCGCCGCAATTGCCAAAATCACAAGTTGCTTTTTGTTCATATCTTCGACCTCGGGTACTCGTCGCCGTGTTTTTGAGATTTTTTGCCTCAGTGCGACTTTAGCGTCATCACGCCGATAATGCAATACCGTAACCAGGCCTCGGCGCCCCGCGTGCGCAGCGCCTCAAGGCAATTCAACGGATAAGAGACTCCCGGCCGAGAATAAAAAACCACATTCGCGATTATTATTCCAGCCGTTCCCCTCAAAGCAAATAACAGGGGGAAAATACCGAAACTTGCCGCCCGGGCCTGTCCGAAGGTGTGGGGTCCTCGCTTGTGTTTGTGAATTCGGATCCGGTTCGAACCCGCCCGCCATCCGTTGGGCGGGTTTAATATTTGAAATATGGGATTTTTATCTTGGACCTCGGAACTCATAACTGCTTTTTAAGTTTTCAGTTTTTTGATTTTACCTTTCCCCCCGCATGTCTTTTTGTTCAAATACCGGCGGCCGATTCATTTATATAATTACCACGACTTGCTTCGGCGGAGACATTGATGGTATTTGACGGTGAAATCATATTGGCCCAGTGGCAATGGATATCGCAAAACTGGGCGTTCCTGGCCATCGCCATCACGTGCGCATCACTGGTGTTGTTCGTTGTGCTGCTGTTGGCCAAGTACATCCGCATCTGCCTGAACATCTTCGTGGATACCCCCCCGCCGCTGTCGATGCAGCCGGTGGACTTCCGCCCCCTGCACGGGGAGATTGTCCGCTTCCGCAGTTTCGACGGAACGTCCCTGCGCGGCATGCGCCTCCGCACGCCCGACAAGTCCGCCTACAGGGGCACCATCGTGTTCTGCCACGAATACGGCTCGGACATGTACTCCTGCGCCCGCTACACCAACCCGCTGCTGGAGGCCGGGTTCGATATTTTCACCTTCGACTTCCGCGCCCACGGCGAAAGCAGCAAGGGCGGCAATTACAAACCCATCCAGTGGCCCAGCGACAAGGAACTCGAAGACGTCCTCGGGGCGTGCATGTACATAGAATCCGCACTGGCTTCCGAGGACAAGCCCGCGGAGATAGGCCTGTTCGGCGTCTCCCGCGGCGCTGGGGCGGGCCTGCTGGCGGCCGCAAGCGACCCGAACATCAAGGCCATCGTATGCGACGGGGCCTTCAGCACCGACACCACGCTCATCGCGCTGATGAAACGCTGGGCGCACATCTTCGCGCGGGTGAACATGGTTTACGGATACCACCCGGCCATCTTCTGGAAGACGCTGCTGTGGCTGCTGATGCGTTTTGCCCAGCCGAAACTTGGGCGGAAGTTCCCCTCCGTCCGCCGGTCGCTGAAGGAAATGCATCCCCGCCCGATATTTTTCATCCACGGGCAGAAGGACAGTTACATCCGCGAGGACCAGACCCGCCTGCTGTACGAACAGGCCCCGCAGGATAAGTTCCTGTGGATAGTTCCCAACGCCAAGCACAACCAGTCGGTGTCGGTCCAGCCGGAGCAGTACGCCGCGAGGACAGTGGCGTTTTTCCGGAAATACCTGGCCGGGGAAGAAATCGACGGCGAACTGATAACCAATCCCGCAAAAACAACAGTGGCTTAAAAGAATGATTAAACGCAAAGGCCGTGACGTTATATCCAGGTCCGAGAAAAACCCGCTGATAACACTGCGGGACGTGCCGTTCCAGTGCATGGACGTGCACAACGCCGGCGTGGTGTGTTTCGAGGGGCAATACCTCCTGCTGGTCACCATTGAGATGCTGGAAGGGTTCGTGCGGATATACCCGGCCCGCAGCAGCGACGGCTACAACTTCACCGTCGAGGACGAGCCGTTCATGGCCGGGGCCGAAACGGGCCCCTTCGCCCCGGCGGAGAATCTCGGCGTGCGCGACCCGCGTGTGACTTACATAGACGGCTGCTATTACATCGCCTACATCGCGCAGGGAACCGACGGCTTCCGCGTGGGCCTGGCGCGGACGAAAGACTTCACCAACGTCGAACGCGTCTCGCTTGTCTCCCAGCCGGACACCAAGGGCTGCGCACTGTTCCCTCGCAAAATAAAGGACAAATACGCCATCCTCACCCGCCCCGAACACGGCGGCAGCATATGGATAAGTTATTCCGAGGACCTGGTGTATTGGGGCTGCTCGGACGTTGTTCTCTCGCCCCGAGGCGGCTTCTGGGACGCCAACAAGGTCGGCGCCGCCGCCCCGCCGATAGAGACAGACGCCGGCTGGCTGCTGATTTACTACGGCGAGAAGTTCACCTCGGCCGGGCCGCTGTTCCGCCTCGGCGCTGCCGTGCTCGACAAGAAAGACCCGTCAAAAGTGCTGGTCCGCTCGAACATACCCATCCTCGCCCCGCGCGAACGCTACGAGCGACTCGGCGACGTGGGAAACCTGGTGTTCTCCTGCGGGGCGCTGCTGCCCAAAGACGACACGCTGCAACTGTATTACGGCGGGGCCGACAGCTGCATCTGCCTGGGTACGGCGCCGCTGAGCGAAATACTTCACATATGCTCCGGACACATGGGAGGAATATAATTATGTCCCCGCGAGAGGGAAGAGACCTGCTGCACCGCTGGGAAGACAACCCCATACTGACGCTCAATGACATACCGTTCAGGTGTAACACCGTGTTCAACGGCTCGCCGGTCAAGACGCCCGACGGATATTTCATGATAGTCCGCGTAGAGGGCCAGCAGGGCTACTCCTTCTTCGCCCTGGCCCGCAGCGACGACGGGCTTAATTTCGATGTGGACGAACTGCCGTGCATGCTGCCGGACTCGGCCACGCCGTTCAAAAAGTGGGAGGAATTCGGTATAGAGGACCCCCGCCTGACGTTCATCGACGACAAATATTACATGCTTTACACGGCCGTGAGCGGGCACGGCTTCCGCATCGCACTGGCTGAGGTAGAGGACTTCCGGCATTACAGGCGGATAGCCGTGATATCCGACCCGGGCAACAAGGACGGCGTGCTGTTCCCCGAGAAGATAGACGGCATGTACGCCCGCCTGGACCGCCCCACCCGCGGCCGTAACGACAGCATCTGGATTTCTTACTCGCCGGATATGATTCACTGGGGCCGCAGCAAGTGTCTGCTGCATCCGCGGCAACGATACTGGGACTCCAACCACATCGGCGCATCGGCCCCGCCGATACGCACCGACCGCGGCTGGCTGGAGATTTATCACGGCGTAAAGATGACCTCCGCCGGACCGATTTACCGCATAGGCACAGTAATGCTCGACGGCGACGACCCGTCAAAGGTAATCGGCAGGAGCTACGTGCCCGTCCTCAGCCCGCGGGAGGACTACGAGCGCATCGGCGACGTAAATAACGTGGTCTTCGCCTGTGGAGCAATTGTGGAGGACGACGGCGAGGTAAAGGTGTATTACGGCGCGGCCGACACGGCCATATGCGTGGCCACCGCCTCGCTGGATGAACTTATCGAATCTTCGCTGGAAAGCGGCTCGGAATAAATCAACCGCAAGTCGCCGCAAATTTCCATCTCTGGTCAAGCCGGCCGTTCGCGGTTATATTCACAATATATGAATCTCGCACGTTTGCTGTTAAAACCCGTGGCGTTCGCCGCCGGGGCCCACGCCTCCCGCCAGGCCGCGGCGTTCATCCGCGCGCACCAGCGCACGGAGGAAATCCAGGACAATCTTCTGCACAAACTTCTTGCCGCCCATGCCGATACCGACTTCGGCCGCGACCACGGCTTCGCCCGCATCAAAAATTACGACGACTTCACATCCGCCGTACCTGTGAGCGACTACGAAGGCATCCGGCCTTACATCGACCGCGTTCTCGGCGGGAGGGCCTCCGCCCTGCTGCCGAAGGGGCAAGCGCCTCTGATGTTCTCGATGACATCCGGCACGACTGGCCGGCCAAAGCACATACCCGTGCCGCCGCGGTTCCTGGCACAGATGCGGCAGGGATGGAATATCTTCGGCCTGATGGTGCTCAACGACCACTCCGAGGCGTGGCTTAGAAACATCGTCCAGATTTCCTCGCCCATGAACGAGCACACAAGCCCCTCCGGCGTGCCGTGCGGGTCAATAAGCGGGCTGCTGGCCGCCACGCAGAAACGCATCGTCCGCCGCATGTATGCCGCCAGCCCGCGCGTGGGGGAAATTACCGACCCCGCCGCCAAGTACTACACCATCCTCCGCTCGGCCGTGGAAAAGGATGTGGCCATCATCACCACCGCCAACCCCTCCAGCACGATTAAACTGATAGAGACCGGCCAGGAGCACGCCGACCGTCTCATCGACGACATTGCCCGCGGCACACTGAACCCGCCGGGCGAAATCGACCCGCGGACCGCGGCAAAATTCCGCTTCCGCCCGCGGAAGAAACTGGCCGACAAACTCCGCAGCCAACTCGCCGACGACGGGCGGCTGCTGCCGAGGCACTTCTGGGACGTTACGTTCCTGACCAACTGGACCGGCGGCACGCTCAAACTCTACATGCCGCGCCTTCGCGAACTATTCCCCGGCGTGCCCATTCGCGACATCGGCCTGCTGGCCAGCGAAGGCCGCTTCTCCATCCCTATGCGCGACGATACGCCGGCCGGCGTGGCCGAAATTACCAACAACTTCCTGGAGTTCATCCCGGCCGAGCAGCGCGGCAGGCCCGACCCCGACGTTCTTCGCGCGCACGAGGTCGAGGTCGGCGGCGAATATTTCCTGGTGGCCAGCAACTGGGCGGGCCTGTGGCGATATGACATCGACGACCGCGTCCGCGTGACGGACCGGCTGGGTATGAGCCCGGTCTTCGAGTTCGTCTGCCGCGGGTCACAGACGGCCAACATCACCGGCGAGAAAATCACCGAAAACCAGGTCGTCGAGGCGATGGACCGCGCGGCCTCGGCTGTAGGCGCACGATGCCGGCGGTTCGTTGTCCGCGGCAGGTTCGCCAACCCGCCGCATTACGAACTGCACATTGAGGCAGAGGATAACACCGCCCATAAACTCGCCGAAGCGTTCGAGGCCGCCCTTGCGGAATTGAATATGGAATATCGC
This sequence comes from uncultured Planctomycetaceae bacterium, assembly GCA_964472875.1. Classification (GTDB taxonomy): domain Bacteria; phylum Planctomycetota; class Phycisphaerae; order SM23-33; family SM23-33; genus CAYYMD01. Next base: position 6,068 of record CAYYMD010000045.1, on the reverse strand, counting down.
TCCAAGCGCCATTCGCAGCGGCTCGGACCGGTCCGCCCCGTCGTGCTCACTCCCGGCACGCTCGCGCGCGCGGAGCAGGAAAACATCCGTGCCCGCCACGGCCGCTCCGAACAGTACAAGCACAAATACCTCGAGACCAAAATCGCCACCGACACGGACGATTAATTATATCGAGGCAAATCCCACCTTTATATATCACAGCAACCCGTACGGCTTTGTGGAGCCGAAACAATCCTCAATCCGGTAATGTCTTTGGTTTTTTCTGGCCGGGCCTGGTCCAGGGAACCTTTTTGGCGCGTTCCATCTGGTCGGCCATGGCCTTTTTCATCTCGGCGAATATTTCGGGATACTTGCCGGAAACGTCATTCTGTTCGCGCGGGTCCTTCCTGAGGTTGTACAATTCGTATTTCGTCCCCTCGAAGCGGTTATCGACCAGTTTCCAGTCGCCCCGGATGAGCGCCTTCTTCTTGCCGCCCTGGAGCCATGTGTAAAAGTCGTCGCGGCCGAAAGGTTACAGTCGGCAGGCGCAATCCATCACCTACCGGTATTCCTCAAGCGGATCAGTGTCGTCTTTTACGACATGACCAGCCTGTACTTTGAGGCCGAAGACGAGGATGACCTGCGGAAGATCGGCTTCTCCAAAGACGGCAAGTTCCAGAACCCGCAGATTATGCTGGGCTGTCGATGAGTCCAAAGCGTGCAGCAGAGCTTACGCAGACCATGTATGAAATGACTTTCAAGCTGCCGAACGACCCCGCGTTGCGTCGGATTTTACTGCAGATGGATGCCGAGCAGCAGCAGGTCTACGATCTGATCCATTGACCGGGTGTCCCAATTCGGAAGTCAGTAGTAGCCATAAGCTAGACTAACCATTATTTGCATTATCTGCCGACAATATACTCCGCACAAAAATTAACTTCTTTAACAGATGATATATTTATTGCGGCTTTACTCAACGTTTCTTGACCGTTAAGTGTTCTTTAAATAAATTTTATCGTGTATACTGATACTGATATTTGCCGCCAGCGTAGCTCAACGGCAGAGCACGGCTTTTGTAAAGCCGAGGTTGTGAGTTCGAATCTCACCGCTGGCTTGGACAACAGCAGGCGAGAGGCGCCCGTCCTGGCCCGTGCGGGCTTCGACGCGGCAAGGCAGGTAATAACAAAAAGGCAACGGGTAATGGGCAAAACACAACAGGCGACAGAAAAAAGAGACATGATAGAGCGGCTGGAAGGCCGGCGACTGTGGGTGCCGCGTATGACCTACGCAGGGGCGAAGATGTTCGCGGCCGTCATGCGGTCCATCGGCATAGACGCCGAGATAACCCCGCCGTCGGATGAGCGCACACTCGAACTGGCGGGGCTGTACCTGTCGGGCGAAGAGTGTTTTCCCCAGAAGGTGACGCTCGGCGACTTTTTGCGAATAATGGACGAGCCGGACTTTGAGGCGGACCGCACGGCATTTTTCATGCCCACGGCTGAGGGTCCGTGCCGCTTCGGCCAGTACGCCCCCTACCTGCGGCAGGTGCTGCGGGAGATGGGCCACCCGGACATACCCGTGGTCTCGCCGAGTTCCAAGAACAGTTATGACGGCCTTGGCGCCGACGGCATGAAGACCATCCGCCAGTTGTGGTGGGCGCTGGTGGCCGGCGACGTCCTGCGGAAGATGCTGCTGAAGACCCGCCCATACGAGACCGACCCCGGCCGCAGCGACGAGGTGTTCGAAAAGTCGCTGTCGATGGTGGAAAAGGTCGTGGAGGACCGCGGCCTCAAGCCCGCACAGCGGTTCGAGAAACTCGTCGAGACGCTGACCGACTGCCGCGACATGTACCGAGCCGTCCCCGCCCGATATACGAAGGACCGCCCGCTCATCGGCGTTGTGGGCGAGATATTCTGCCGCATGAACACGTTCTCCAACCGCGACGCGGTGCGGCGGATCGAGGCCCACGGCGGCGAGGCGTGGATATCGGATGTCTCGGAATGGGTGTGGTACACCAACTGGTCGCAGAAGGCCCTGCTCAAGCGCGACGGCAGGACGCTGTCGCTGGAGATGCTCGGGGCCGTTATTAAAAATTCCATGCAGCGGCGCGACGAGGAGAAACTGCTGGCGCCGTTCGAGGAGGACTTCGTCGGCTACGAGGAGCCGCACGACCTGGAACACGAAGTCCTGCTGCCGGGCTGGCCCTATCTGCCGGCCGACGGCGCCCTGGGCGAGATGGCCCTTTCCATCGGCAAGAGCATCTATCTCTACGAGAACGGCGCCGACGGCATCATAGACATCAGCCCGTTCTCGTGCATGAACGGCATCATATCCGAGGCGGTTTACCATTCCGTCTCGCGCGACCACGAGGGCATGCCGATAAGAATTTTCTACTTCGACGACAGCAGTTCCAACATGGACCGCGACCTGGACATATTCATGGAACTGGCCGAAAACTATCAAAAGCGCAAAACGAAAAAGCGGCGGTACCCCTCGTTCTTCGAGGATTAAGCACGCTGACAAACGGCAGGACCGGATTTGCAATGAGTGAACAGGCGGTGGCCAACAGCACTGGTTTCGGGGCGGCGGGAGAAGGCCCGCTCTCGGTCGGTCCCGAGGCCTTGGAGCAAATGGCCGGCTTCAGGCGCTCCATGAGGCGCTTCGCCGAGCGGTTCGCCGAACTGCCCGTAGCCACGCAGGCCACCTGCCCCAAATGCCGCAGCGTCGTGGCCGCCACTTTCGAAAAGGCCGGCGGGCAGGTCATCCTGCGATACGACTGCCCCAACTGCGGCCGCGTGGAGGAAGTCCACCACGACAATATATGGACGCCGGCCGTAAGCGACTTCCCCGGCAGCGCCACGCAGACCTGCAGCGGCTCGCGCATCCGCCCGGTAATCCGCCGCCTGCCGCGGACCGTCGAGACGCTATGCCCCGACTGCGGCGCGATAATACCCGGGCGTGTGTTCGTCGCCGACGGCGCGGTATTCATGGAAAAATCCTGCCCCGACCACGGCCACTTCCGCGACCGCCTCAGCTCCGACGCGACGCTCTATGCCAAGGCGCAGTGGTGGACTTTCCAGGAGCGACCCGGCCAGCGGCGCCCGCAGGTCAGCGGCGCCGAGCACTGCCCCTCGGACTGCGGCCTGTGCAACCAGCACCTCTCCGGCACGTGCCTGGGCCAGATTGATTTGACCAATCGCTGCAACATGAACTGCCCGATATGCTTCGCAAGCGCCGGAGCGACCGGCTACGTCGTCGAGCCGGATTACGACCAGGTCGTGCGGCAACTGAAAACCCTTCGCGAACTTGACCCGCCCGCCACCGCGGTGCAGTTCACCGGCGGGGAGCCGACGATACACCCGGAGTTTCTGCAGATAGTCTCCACCGCCGCGGGCATGGGCTTCTCGCACATACAGATAGCCACCAACGGCCTGAAGATGGCCGATGAAAAATTCGCCCGCCGGGCGGGCGAGGCGGGCCTGCACACGCTGTATCTCCAGTTCGACGGCGTCGGCGAAGAGCCCTATCGCCACACGCGAAATCACCCGGGCATATGGGAGAAGAAACTCGCCGTCATCGAAAACTGCCGCGCGCTGGGGCTGAAGGTCTGCCTGGTGCCTACTATCCTTATGGGTATAAACGACGGGCAGGTCGGCGAGATTTTCCGCTTCGCCGTGGACAACATCGACACCGTAAGCGCAATCAGTTTCCAGCCGGTCTCCTTCACCGGCCGGATTGACGAGAAAGAACTGGCCGCCCGCCGGTACACACTCGGCGACCTGGCCCACGGCATCGCCGACGCATCCGGGGCAAGCCCGCTGCGGGACATGTACCCGCTGAGCATAGTAGTGCCGCTGTCGCAGATACTGGAGGCCCTGACCGGCCGGGCGAAAATCACACCCTCCTGCCACCCCGACTGCGCGTTCGGGACGTATTTCCTCGTCTCGCCCGAAGGCAAGGCCTACCCGTTCCCGCAGGTAATCAACGTAGAGGGGATGTTCAGCCAAATGAACCGCATCGCGGCCGACATCCGCCGCAAGGGCAAACTCACCTGGTTCGACAAAATCCGCGTGATGCGGATGTTCAAGCGGCACTTCAACGCCGACGCCGCGCCGCCCGGCCTGGACGTCAAGCGTTTCGTCCGCTCGCTGGAGGGCCTGGTAGACAAACACAAGGGCCGCGGCGAGGGCGAGAAGGTAACGTACAAGACGCTGCTGTGCGCGGGAATGCACTTCCAGGACCGGTACAACTTCGACGTAGACCGCATCCGCCGCTGCGTAATACTTTACTCCACGCCCGCCGGCGTGTTCCCGTTCTGCACGTACAACTGCGGGCCCGAGTACCGCCGCTTCGTCGAGCGGGCTTTCGCCCGGCCGCCGGGCGCGAAAGGGAAATCACAATGACCGCCGCCGAAGAAAAAAACGGCGAAGCGCCCCGCCTTCTGCAACCGGATTACCACCACCCGATCGAGGACTGGCTCGACCGGCCGTACGTGCGTCGGCTGCTGGGCTGGCTTACCAGGGCCGACGGCGACGGCGTAACGCCCATCGAGCGGGCGGTGGCCGCATACGCACGGCCGGGTCTGCCGCTTTTGCAACGACTGAAATACTGGCCCGTCCACCGCGTCATAGACTACCTCCGCGGCGATACCGACCGGGAATCCGTACGGCAGAGAATAGCCGAGCACGCCCCCACCGTCCGTGGGCTGGTCGTGGCCGCCCGCAGCGTGGCCGAGTACGGCCTGACCGTGCCGCAGCGGTTCTGTTCGCCGCTGTTTGCGGTGTGGAACTTCACCAACCGCTGCAACCTGACCTGCCGCCACTGCTACCAGTCCAGCGGCCCGCGGGCGGCACGCGACGAACTGTCGCTGGATGAGAAACTCGACGTAGTCGACCAGATGGGCCGCGCCCACATGCCCATGCTGGCTCTCTCCGGCGGCGAACCCACGCTCAGCGAGGACCTGCTGCCGGTGCTGCGGCGGACGCAGAAGTACAAAATGCACATCTCGCTGGCGACCAACGGAACCACCATCACGCCCGACTCGGCCAAGCGCCTGGCCGACGCCGGCGTGCGATACGTGGAGATATCGCTGGACTCGCCCGATCCGGCCCGCCACGACGAGTTCCGCGGCATACCCGGCATGTGGAAGCGGTCCGTGGCCGGGGCCGGGGCCGTGGTGGCCACAGAGGGCCTGCGGCTGGGCATCGCCATGTGCGTGCACCGCGGCAACCTGCACGAGGTGCCCGAGATGATAAAACTGGCCGAGGACCTCGGCGCGGGGTGCTTCGCGCACTTCAACTTCATACCCGTCGGGCGGGGCGTGGACATGGCCGAGGACGACATCACACCGCAGCAGCGCCAGCAACTGCTGGAGATGCTCAACGAAAAGATGCAGGAAGGCGGCATGGGCGTAATCTCCACCGCGCCGCAACTGGGCCGGGTGTGCCTGGGCGGCTACCCGGGCGGGAAGATGACATGCTCGCATGCCGGAAGCGGCAGCGGCGCCAAGGCCCGCGTGGTGGCCAAGTACCTCGGCGGCTGCGGTGCGGGGCGGACTTACGTTTGCATCCAGCCAAACGGCGATGTCACCCCGTGCGTGTACATGCCGCACCAGGTCATGGGCAACCTCCGCCGCCGCCCGCTTGTGGATATCTACCGTGAAAACCCGTATTACGAAATCCTGAACGACCGCGGCCGGCGGACGCACCACTGCGGCGTGTGCGATTACAAAAATTACTGCGGCGGCTGCCGGGCGCGGGCTTATTCGTATTTCGGCGACGTCGCCGCCGGTGACCCGGGCTGCATTTTCAACGAAAAATACTGGAACCAAATCGTTCGCCAAAACGCCCAACCCCAAACGGCCGCAACCGCATAGCATATAGCCGCATCATCTCCCGACGCATGCTGTTGTGCAAAATGTTTCAGAACGAAGCAAGAGATGCTGTCCTGCGCGCGCAGTGGCGCGGGGAATTTCGACATTGGCGGGGAAAAAATAAAATTTTTTTTTATGTCTTCTCCCGGCCGTGGGTTATGAATTGCGGGTATGCCCTCCGGGCGCGGTTTGCGCGCGCAAAGGTGTTGTTTCGTCC